>NZ_JBQSVB010000075.1:0-214 GCF_052376015.1 Ewingella sp. AOP8-B2-18 | reverse complement strand
TGTACCGGGTTGAGAAGCGGTGTAAGTGAACTGCAGATGCCATGTTTTACGGCAGTGAGAGCAGAGATAGCGCTGATGTCCGGCAGTACTTTTACCGTTACGCACCACGCCTTCAGTAGCTGAGCAGGAGGGACAACTGATGGAGATGGAAGCCACGGGAGCACCTCAAAAACACCATCATACACTAAATCAGTAAGTTGGCACCATTACCGAA
>NZ_JBQSVB010000074.1:0-253 GCF_052376015.1 Ewingella sp. AOP8-B2-18 | reverse complement strand
ACCGAGGTGGCTGATATCGTCTTGTGAGTGCCCACACAGATTGTCTGATAAATTGTTAAAGAGCGTTGGTTACCGGAAAACTCTCGGTAACGCGGGAGGCAGATAATACGCTTTCCCGCTGAAGAGTCAAGAGATTATTCATTCGAATCGTCTTCTTTATCTTCCTCACCGAGCGACTTCTCAGTCGTTGTTCCCGGTCAGTGGAGGCGCATTATAGGGAGTTCTCAGAAGGCCGCAACCCCTAATTTCAAAT
>NZ_JBQSVB010000073.1:0-262 GCF_052376015.1 Ewingella sp. AOP8-B2-18 | reverse complement strand
TATCTTAAACACGACTCGTGAGAGTCATCTTTAAGGTATTCTGGTCCGTTAAGACCGGTGATAATGTCTTTCACACATTATCGGAATGGCGTCCCCAAGGGGATTCGAACCCCTGTTACAGCCGTGAAAGGGCAGTGTCCTAGGCCTCTAGACGATGGGGACACGAAAATTCCGTACCAGCCCACTTTCGTGCCCTGGCACTTTTCGCATCAGCGTAAGGTTGCCCTTACTGCATCAACAGGTGCTCTTGCTCATTAATTTC
>NZ_JBQSVB010000072.1:0-374 GCF_052376015.1 Ewingella sp. AOP8-B2-18 | reverse complement strand
AATACTTCGCAGCATACTGTTTCCAATATACTCTGAAGTATTATTTAAAGGCTGTATGGATATGGTGGAGCTAAGCGGGATCGAACCGCTGACCTCCTGCGTGCAAGGCAGGCGCTCTCCCAGCTGAGCTATAGCCCCATACAGTCACTTACAGATACCTTTGATTTACCACTCGTAAAAGAGTTAATTCTTTCTCAGACAAGGCGGAGCCATGCGAAGTTTGCTTACGCAAACGAGTTCGTGGCGACAACGCAGTATGAGGAAGAATTTGGTAGGCCTGAGTGGACTTGAACCACCGACCTCACCCTTATCAGGGGTGCGCTCTAACCACCTGAGCTACAAGCCTATAAAGGTATTTCTGCTCGTTACTTTCT
>NZ_JBQSVB010000071.1:0-378 GCF_052376015.1 Ewingella sp. AOP8-B2-18 | reverse complement strand
TTCCATATCAATGCCCACCTCGTCATAAAGTTCCCGATCAGACTGGTTAAGCCAAACCATCAGCAGCGCGGCGAGGTTGCGCGGGTCATAAATCCGATAAGGAAATCTGTCCCACGTCAGCGCCGCGTCATAACGGATGATGGCTAGGCGGTACTGGTCTAGCCCCAAATCCCTTTGCGCCGGGATAAATTTCATTTCATCCATGAAACTGGCGAACCCGGTACCGGCGAAAGTGCGCTTTGGCATGCTCGCAGTGATGAAAGCGGTCAGCTCATCCAACTGGCTCATATTTTGCGCACCCCCACGCGGCGTTTTCCCTTGATGGCTCGGATAGCGATCGAACCTTCGGCCAGCAGGCTATTGCGGGTTTCCTCGCTT
>NZ_JBQSVB010000070.1:0-378 GCF_052376015.1 Ewingella sp. AOP8-B2-18 | reverse complement strand
ATCCACATCAATGCCCACCTCGTCATAAAGCGCCCGATCAGACTGGTTAAGCCAAACCATCAGCAGCGCGGCCAGATTGCGCGGGTCATATGCCCGGTAGGGGAATCTGTCCCACGTCAGCGCCGCGTCATAACGGATGATGGCCAGGCGGTACTGGTCTAGCCCCAAATCCCTTTGCGCCGGGATAAATTTCATTTCATCCATGAAACTGGCGAACCCGGCACCGGCGAAAGTGCGCTTTGGCATGCTCGCAGTGATGAAAGCGGTCAGCTCATCCAACTGGCTCATATTTTGCGCACCCCCACGCGGCGTTTTCCCTTGATGGCTCGAATAGCAATTGAACCCTCGGCCAGCAGGCTATTGCGGGTTTCCTCGCTC
>NZ_JBQSVB010000069.1:0-407 GCF_052376015.1 Ewingella sp. AOP8-B2-18 | reverse complement strand
TACGCTAAGCCTGTTTTTTGTACATATTACTATTCACTGAGCGTAATGCGCGGTATTTACCCTGTCCCAGTTTGAGGTTCGTTCTCCAGACGTAATCCCCGCTCAGGTTGATATGTTCCCATCCCAGTGGTGACAGATGGGTAATCAGTTGCTCATTAATCGGGATCCCTTTTCGTCTCAAAGAATCTATCGCTCTTTCTATATATACCGTATTCCACAGTGAGATCGCCGCAGTCAGCAACGTCAGACCGCTGGCTCGATAGCTCTGATTCTCCAGCCCCCGATCTCTGATTTCACCCAGCCGATGCATAAAGACCGCTCGCGCAAGGGCATTGCGAGCCTCACCTTTATTCAGCCCCGACTGTATTTTAACGAGGAATATACATGCGACGTAATGCACAAAAATG
>NZ_JBQSVB010000068.1:0-428 GCF_052376015.1 Ewingella sp. AOP8-B2-18 | reverse complement strand
ACCGCGCTCTTGATGTCCGACTCACTGAACGGTTCACGATAGTTGCCAGACTGAGTGACAGCCACACGGTCGTCAGTCTGTGTTCTGCTCTGGAAATACACCGCAGCAGTTACCGACACTGGCGAAAACGACGCGATACGGTTAATCCGGCGCGAGTCAGGCTGTGCAGCGAAATACGCCGGGCGTGGAATCAGAGTCGGGGCTCAGCAGGGGCGCGCACTCTGGCTAACATGCTGACCCAAAACGGCGTCCCGATGAGCCGTTACCGTGCGGGGCGTCTGATGAAATATCTGAACCTGAGCAGTTGCCAGCCCGGAAAACATCAGTACAAAAATGCCCGTCAGGAGCATACCTGCCTGCCGAATCTGCTTGAGCGCCAGTTCGCTGTGCCCGAGCCAGATCGGGTATGGTGCGGAGATATTACGTAT
>NZ_JBQSVB010000067.1:0-500 GCF_052376015.1 Ewingella sp. AOP8-B2-18 | reverse complement strand
AGGGAAGGTGCGAATAAGCGGGGAAATTCTTCTCGGCTGACTCAGTCATTTCATTTCTTCATGTTTGAGCCGATTTTTTCTCCCGTAAATGCCTTGAATCAGCCTATTTAGACCGTTTCTTCGCCATTTAAGGTGTTATCCCCAGTTTTTAGTGAGATCTCTCCCACTGACGTATCATTTGGTCCGCCCGAAACAGGTTGGCCAGCGTGAATAACATCGCCAGTTGGTTATCGTTTTTCAGCAACCCCTTGTATCTGGCTTTCACGAAGCCGAACTGTCGCTTGATGATGCGAAATGGGTGCTCCACCTTGGCCCGGATGCTGGCTTTCATGTATTCGATGTTGATGGCCGTTTTGTTCTTGCGTGGATGCTGTTTCAAGGTTCTTACCTTGCCGGGGCGCTCGGCGATCAGCCAGTCCACATCCACCTCGGCCAGCTCCTCGCGCTGTGGCGCCCCTTGGTAGCCGGCATCGGCTGAGACAAATTGCTCCTCTCCATGC
>NZ_JBQSVB010000066.1:0-529 GCF_052376015.1 Ewingella sp. AOP8-B2-18 | reverse complement strand
GGAAGGTGCGAACAAGTCCCTGATATGAGATCATGTTTGTCATCTGGAGCCATGGAACAGGGTTCATCATGAGTCATCAACTTACCTTCGCCGACAGTGAATTCAGCAGTAAGCGCCGTCAGACCAGAAAAGAGATTTTCTTGTCCCGCATGGAGCAGATTCTGCCATGGCAAAACATGGTGGAAGTCATCGAGCCGTTTTACCCCAAGGCTGGTAATGGCCGGCGACCTTATCCGCTGGAAACCATGCTACGCATTCACTGCATGCAGCATTGGTACAACCTGAGCGATGGCGCGATGGAAGATGCTCTGTACGAAATCGCCTCCATGCGTCTGTTTGCCCGGTTATCCCTGGATAGCGCCTTGCCGGACCGCACCACCATCATGAATTTCCGCCACCTGCTGGAGCAGCATCAACTGGCCCGCCAATTGTTCAAGACCATCAATCGCTGGCTGGCCGAAGCAGGCGTCATGATGACTCAAGGCACCTTGGTCGATGCCACCATCATTGAGGCACCCAGCTCGACCAA
>NZ_JBQSVB010000065.1:0-573 GCF_052376015.1 Ewingella sp. AOP8-B2-18 | reverse complement strand
AGCGCAACGTTTAGCGCACGTTTATAAGGAAATAGACATGTCTCAAGCAGTTATCACGAAAGCCTTTGTTGAATGGAAAGCCCGCCAGGCTATCGATAATCAGCCGATTGTGTTGGATGAGTTCATTTTTGCCAACGTTCCTGGGCTGGATGTTAACAAGCCTATCGACAACACCGAAGGATTGCCGAGCGCCGATCACATTGTGCATCGTCAGGCAGTGAGCAAGGCGGGTGCGGTTAACGCCGGTTCGGTGGTCTATTCCGTGACGATGGGCGCGGACGTGGGTGATTTTAGTTTTAACTGGATTGGGCTGGCCAGTAAAGCCACCGGCGTGCTGGCCATGATTATTCACGCCCCAACGCAGCAGAAAATCAAAAATGATAATGGCCAACAGGGTAACGTCCTGGTGCGCTCAATGCTGATGGAATATAGCGGGGCGCTGGCGGCCACCAATATCACCACCCCCGCAGAAACCTGGCAGATTGATTTTACCGCCCGCCTGGCGGGCATGGATGAGGCGGAGCGCCTAGCCAATAAGGATATTTACGGCGCCGCGGCCTTTTTCGATGCCGG
>NZ_JBQSVB010000064.1:0-737 GCF_052376015.1 Ewingella sp. AOP8-B2-18 | reverse complement strand
TACGGCATGACCTTACTTCCTGATCATCCCGGCATTAAACTGGCCGAAATACTAGCGGTATCAAATATAGGACTGAATAAATTTTCGGTTTACATGGGATGTCGCGAGCAAGAGATAGTTGAATTGTTGAACGGTTCAGTTTCACTGACGAAAGCTATGGCACTCCGGTTATCGCATGTAGTCGGTGGAAGTTGGTCGAAGTGGATGTTAATTCAAGAGCAGTTTGAATTACAGTTGGGGAAGGTGCGAATAAGCAGGTCATTTCTTCCCAAGCTGACTCGCTGATTAAAATTTCGCGGATCTGGGCCGATTTTTTTCCCGCAAACACATCGAATCAGCCTATTTAGGCTATTTTTTCCACCATTTCTGGCGTTATTTCCGGTTTTTACTGAGATCTCTCCCACTGACGTATCATTTGGTCCACCCGAAACAGGTTGGCCAGGGTGAATAACATCGCCAGTTGGTTATCGTTTTTCAGCAGCCCCTTGTATCTGGCTTTCACGAAGCCGAACTGCCGCTTGATGATGCGAAACGGGTGCTCCACCTTGGCACGGATGCTGGCTTTCATGTATTCGATGTTGATGGCCGTTTTGTTCTTGCGCGGATGCTGCTTCAAGGTTTTTACCTTGCCGGGACGCTCGGCGATCAGCCAGTCCACATCCACCTCGGCCAGCTCCTCGCGCTGTGGCGCTCCTTGGTAGCCGGCATCGGCTGAGACAAATTGCTCCTCTCCATGA
>NZ_JBQSVB010000063.1:0-768 GCF_052376015.1 Ewingella sp. AOP8-B2-18 | reverse complement strand
GGTAATGGTGCCAACTTACTGATTTAGTGTATGATGGTGTTTTTGAGGTGCTCCAGTGGCTTCTGTTTCTATCAGCTGTCCCTCCTGTTCAGCTACTGAAGGCGTGGTGCGTAACGGTAAAAGTACTGCCGGACATCAGCGCTATCTCTGCTCTCACTGCCGTAAAACATGGCAGCTACAGTTCACTTACACCGCTTCTCAACCCGGTACGCATCAGAAAATCATTGATATGGCCATGAATGGCGTCGGATGTCGCGCCAGTGCACGCATTATGGGCGTTGGCCTCAACACGGTTTTACGTCACTTAAAAAACTCAGGCCGCAGTCGGTAACCTCGCGCATACAACCGGGCAGTGATGTCATCGTCTGCGCTGAAATGGACGAACAGTGGGGCTACGTCGGTGCTAAATCACGTCAGCGCTGGCTGTTTTACGCGTATGACAGGATACGGAGGACGGTTGTGGCGCACGTATTCGGTGAACGCACTCTGGCCACGCTGGAGCGTCTTCTGGGCCTGCTGTCGGCCTTTGAGGTCGTGGTATGGATGACGGATGGCTGGCCGCTTTATGAATCACGCCTGAAGGGAGAGCTGCACGTAATCAGCAAGCGATATACGCAGCGCATTGAGCGGCATAACCTGAATCTGAGGCAACATCTGGCAAGGCTGGGCAGGAAGTCACTGTCGTTCTCAAAATCGGTGGAGCTGCATGACAAAGTCATCGGGCATTATCTGAACATAAAACACTATCAGTAAGTTGGAGTCATTACC
>NZ_JBQSVB010000062.1:0-954 GCF_052376015.1 Ewingella sp. AOP8-B2-18 | reverse complement strand
AAGCCACTGGAGCACCTCAAAAACACCATCATACACTAAATCAGTAAGTTGGCAGCATCACCCATTTATTTGTCTATTCTGGTTTTACAAAGAAATAGGTTAATGTTTTGAATACTATCCACCTTATTCCTATAAAGGAGGATATGCTTAACACCACATCTGCAATGCTATTTCCATTGGATGCAATATTTAAGTTTGATGCGTAGGCTAAAATAATACTCAGTGTTAAGGCGAAGATATTCGCTGCGGCGTGTATCCACTTACTGCGGGTCATCATTAGATTCCATTCTAAGTGTTAACGAAAAACCGCGCCCTTAGACGCGACTTTTCAGGCTGGAGTTAATAATATGGCTATCGACGGCATTGCCCATTCACACTATTGCTATTATTATTGCCGCCAAATGCACCTTGATTGCGGCCCCCACTTGAGCCATTTCTAGAGCAAGAAACGGCAGTCGATAAACTAGCTAATGCAGCGGCTGCCGCCATTCCAGGAGGGCCTCCTGGAATACCTGCCATTGCTCCAAGAATACCATTTACGCCTGCTTGATTGGCGCAGGTGTCAGGTGCTCCGCGACTATTTTTATTTCGATCTGAGCGATAATCACCGGTATTACCGCCACGGCCACCAGATATGTATTCCACTAATGAATTGTCAATAACTTTCATAAACGGCTCCTTGTTTTTGGAAACTGCATATTTAAATAATAATATATTTCTTATCGTGAGCTAGATCTCATTATTAAACCTGTCGTTTAATTTTTTATCGAATTTTTAGTTAATTAAATTAGTCGGGCTACTATAAAAATCACTTTTCAATATGTTGTGTTGTTTTTTTGATTTTATTTTATTTGAGATTTTTGTAATAAACCCTATTAGGAACTATGATTTTCATGAATTCATCAAGCTTCCTGCCAAACAATAATATATAAATTTCTGTTTTACAAAACAGCC
>NZ_JBQSVB010000061.1:0-961 GCF_052376015.1 Ewingella sp. AOP8-B2-18 | reverse complement strand
CCAACGTGGCCGAAAAGTGGGAGCTGTACGAGGTCATTCGCGCCAAGTGGTTCAAGTTCGCCGGTATGCGCCAGCTGTTTGACAGCGAAGGAATCCCACGCCCCACGGTAACGGAAGATGTGGCGCTGCTGAAACAGGTTGATGGACTGCTGGCCCAGGCGCACAAGCTGCATAGCGCGTGCGGGGTTGGCACCATGAGAAATCAAATTGCCGCCCGTATTCGGGCGCTTGAAAAGAAAACAGAGGCAAAACAGTGAAAAAATTTAAGTTCGAATTATCCACGCCGGTTGAGATTCTGATCAGCGGTGAAGCTGGCCACGTCAAAGCGCGTGCCGAGTACGTCACCAATGCCAATGCGTATTTGGTGCATTACAAAGCCGCCGATGGCCGCGCCGTAGATAACTGGTTTGATGAAAGCGAGATTCAAGCCGCACCGCATCACTGGGCTGCAAGGGCTGGGGCCCACAGTTATTTCGTGCCGGGTGTGTATGCCCGGACGTTGTAAAGACTACCGCAAGCCGGGGCGGGCGCGAGGGAGGTAATGCCTATGGGCTATGTACTTTGGATCTCGGTCAGCCCGCTTCTCTTTTCGGGGAAATTTTATGTTCAGTGGAACACCGATTGAATACGACGATGAGCCGCTGAAAAACGATGGTTTTTGGCCGGATTTGAACCTGCAAGAGTTTCAGGAGCAGCGGAGTATTCCGGCTGATATTGATAGCGGAACGGTGGCCACGGCGCTGCTGACCGCCGCCGGTGAAGTTAACGATTTGCTGGCATCAATCAGGGATGACTACCAGGCCAAGGGGATTGGCCAGGCAAGTGAAGCACCAGGCATAAGCATGATGGACGGGAATCTGTTATGCGCCCGCTATAAGCGTGCGGTTTATGCGCGCGCCAAGGCGGATTTATTGGGGGAGTTTGCCAGCATCGGACGCCGGGAGACTCACCCAGGGCAGGA
>NZ_JBQSVB010000060.1:0-986 GCF_052376015.1 Ewingella sp. AOP8-B2-18 | reverse complement strand
CGTTCCGTGGCAAAGCAAAAGTTCAAAATCACCAACTGGCCCACCTACAATAAAGCCCTCATCAACCGTGGCTCCATAACTTTCTGGCTGGATGATGAAGCTATTCAGGCCTGGTATGAGTCAGCAACACCTTCTTCACGAGGCAGACCTCAGCGCTATTCTGACCTTGCCATCACGACTGTGCTGGTCATTAAACGCGTATTCAGGCTGACCCTGCGCGCTGCGCAGGGCTTTATTGATTCCATTTTTTCTCTGATGAACGTTCCGCTACGCTGCCCGGATTACAGCTGTGTCAGCAGGCGGGCAAAGTCGGTTAATGTCAGTTTCAAAACGCCCACCCGGGGTGAAATCGCACACCTGGT
Source organism: Ewingella sp. AOP8-B2-18 (assembly GCF_052376015.1). Lineage (NCBI taxonomy): Bacteria > Pseudomonadati > Pseudomonadota > Gammaproteobacteria > Enterobacterales > Yersiniaceae > Ewingella > Ewingella sp. AOP8-B2-18. The sequence continues at coordinate 624 of NZ_JBQSVB010000060.1, read as the reverse complement.
AATTGATTCCACCGGGCTGAAGGTCTTCGGTGAAGGCGAGTGGAAAGTCAAAAAGCATGGCCAGGAACGCCGCCGTATCTGGCGTAAGCTGCATCTCGCCGTTGACAGTAAAACACATGAAATCATCTGCGCTGACCTGTCGCTGAACAACGTTACGGACTCAGAGGCCTTCCCCGGGTTAATCCGGCAAACCCACCGGAAAATCAGGTCAGCCGCCGCCGATGGCGCTTACGATACCCGGCTATGTCACGATGAACTGCGGCGTAAGAAAATCAGCGCGCTTATCCCTCCCCGAAAAGGTGCGGGTTACTGGCCCGGTGAATATGCAGACCGTAACCGTGCAGTGGCTAATCAGCGAATGACCGGGAGTAATGCGCGGTGGAAATGGACAACAGATTACAATCGTCGCTCGATAGCGGAAACGGCGATGTACCGGGTAAAACAGCTGTTCGGGGGTTCACTGACGCTGCGTGACTACGATGGTCAGGTTGCGGAGGCTATGGCCCTGGTACGAGCGCTGAACAAAATGACGAAAGCAGGTATGCCTGAAAGCGTGCGTATTGCCTGAAAACACAACCCGCTACGGGGGAGACTTACCCGAAATCTGATTTATTCAACAAAGCC
>NZ_JBQSVB010000059.1:0-992 GCF_052376015.1 Ewingella sp. AOP8-B2-18 | reverse complement strand
GGTCGGCGTGCCGCTCCCTTGGCCGACGGCGACGCCACCGATTGGGTGGCTGAAATGTAATGGGGCGGCATTTGATAAAGCTAAGTATCCGCAGCTCGCCACGGCTTATCCAAGCGGCGTTCTTCCCGATTTGCGTGGGGAATTTATTCGAGGTTGGGATGATGCTAGAGGAGTGGATGCGGGACGTGAACTTTTATCATTTCAGGAGGGGACAATTGTTTCTGGATTCGATGACAATGATACTGGTGATATTAGTTCTCTTGGTTTGACTGAAGATGGTTACGGCGATCCGCTCTCATCAGCTCAATGGGATAAGATAAAAGGCAAGAAATGGATCACGTATTCTCCCGAAACTGCTTCCCAGCGGTATGAGTGGTGGGCTTATGTTGTAGCACGTCCACGTAACTTAGCATTCAATTACATAGTCAGAGCGGCATAAGTTATATTTTAAAAAGTGGAACCCCAATTGGGGTTCCACTTTTTACATGGATATGTTTTATATAACAAGATTTAGTACTTTGCTAAGTTAAGCAGCCCTCACAATGTAGTTGAATGCTAAATTGCGTGGGCGGGTTTCGGTAATACCTGTAGCTTTGGTGGTTGCATTAACGATACCACCGGTTGTAACGACAGAATTAGGCAATGGATAATTATCAAAGTCGATTGAGGGATTCTCTGGAGTTATCTGTTTTAAAATAGTCGTGCCCGCGAAATCCTCCAAAGACGCATCATTCAATCGTACTGTCCACATACCCCATTCATGCATATGACTGGCAAGTCCATGCCCTTGTGAAACAAGAATATTTCTCCCTACATCAACGCCTCGCCCATCATCCCACCCTCGAATAAATTCCCCACGCAAATCGGGAAGCACGCCACTTGGATAAGCCGTGGCGAGCTGCGGATACTTAGCTTTATCAAACGCCGCTCCATTACATTTCAACCACCCGGCCGGAGGATTCGCCGTCGGCCAAGGGAGCGGCACGCCGACG
>NZ_JBQSVB010000058.1:0-1007 GCF_052376015.1 Ewingella sp. AOP8-B2-18 | reverse complement strand
CTTTTTGGTGGCTAAGGCGGGCCAGCAATTCTACGTTAACCAGGGCGTGGGCTACGTCGGCGGGTTGCGTGCGGCGTTGGCCAGTAATGAAAATATCACTGTAGGCGTGAAGCCGGTCAAGGTATGGGTGGACGTGTGTTATCAGGGAACGCTGACCAGCGCTTACCAGACGGTCATTAAATTTACCCTGGCCGACGCGCTGCAAAATTACGTCAGCAATGGTATTGCCCACTACGTGTTTGCCCTGGCCAGCATCGACGCCGCAGGCAACATCACAGACCTGCGCCCTAAAGGCTCGTTGAGCGAACAGGCAGGAAACAGCGCGTTTTTGCGTAAAGATAAAAAACTGACGGATATTGCCGATCCGCAAGCTGCTTTAGACACGCTGGGTGGGGTGCCTAAAGTGCGAAAAGTAAACAATAAGGCGTTAAGTGGGGACATTAACCTAACGCCGGGCGACGTAGGGGCGTTATCTTCTGGCGGCACGGCGGTGGCGGCCAGTAAGTTGGCCACGGCGCGCAAAATCGCCGGTGTGAGCTTTGACGGAACGCAGGACATCAGCCTTAAACCGAGTGATGTCGGTGCGCTACCGGTTGACGCTACGGCGAAGGCGGCCAGCAAATTAGAGACGGCGCGCAAGATTGCCGGTGTGAATTTTGACGGCACTCAGGACATCAGCCTTACCGCTTCTAATGTTGGTGCACTGCCCGCCGCAGGCGGCGACGTGGGATACATCAACAACGCCTCACACTTTGGCACTAGGTCTGGTATGTGGGAGGGGGCCGGTGCGTTTCAAGGTCAATATATCTCTCCCGCCGCGCCGTTTGTCACACCGGGATATATTGCCCCTAGAGAGGTGAGTCAGTATCACCCGCTGATAAAAGGCGTGTTGCAAACGAAGGATTATGGTTACGCGGCGGCGTTCAGTTTTGGTGCGCTAACTTCGGGTAATGCCACGTTTCCTAGCGCTATCATTACTCTAACCACGGATGGTGGCACCGTGGCGG
>NZ_JBQSVB010000057.1:0-1007 GCF_052376015.1 Ewingella sp. AOP8-B2-18 | reverse complement strand
TTTTTTAGTGGCTAAGGCGGGCCAGCAATTCTACGTTACGCAGGGCGTGGGCTACGTCGGCGGATTGCGTGCGGCGCTGGCCAGTAATGAAAATATCACGGTAGGCGTGAAGCCGGTCAAGGTATGGGTGGACGTGTGCTATCAGGGAACGCTGACCAGCGCTTACCAGGCGGTCATTAAATTTACCCTGACCGACACGCTGCAAAATTACGTCAGCAATGGCATTGCCCACTACGTGTTTGCCCTGGCCAGCATCGACGCCGCAGGCAACATCACAGACCTGCGCCCTAAAGGCTCGTTGAGCGAACAGGCCGGAAACAGCGCGTTTTTGCGTAAAGATAAAAAACTGACGGATATTGCCGATCCGCAGGCTGCTTTAGACACGCTGGGCGGGGTGCCTAAAGTGCGAAAAGTAAACAACAAGGCGTTAAGTGGGGACATTAACCTAACGCCGGGCGACGTAGGGGCGTTACCTTCTGGCGGCACGGCGGTGGCGGCCAGTAAGTTGGCCACGGCGCGCAAAATCGCCGGTGTGAGCTTTGACGGAACGCAGGACATCAGCCTTAAACCGAGTGATGTCGGTGCACTACCGGTTGACGCAACGGCGAAGGCGGCCAGCAAATTAGAGACGGCGCGCAAGATTGCCGGTGTGAATTTTGACGGCACCCAGGACATCAGCATTACCGCTTCAAATGTTGGTGCACTGTCCACCGCAGGCGGCGACGTGGGCTACCTCAACAATGCATCACACTTTGGATCTCGGTCTGGTATGTGGGAAGGGGCCGGTGCGTTTCAAGGTCAATATACAGCCCCCTACGCGCCGTTTGTCACACCGGGATATATTGCCCCTAGAGAAGTGAGTCAGTACCACCCGCTGATAAAGGGCGTGTTACAAACGAAAGATTATGGTTACGCGGCGGCGTTCAGTTTTGGTGCGCTAACTTCGGGTAATGCCACGTTTCCTAGCGCTATCATTACTCTAACCACGGATGGTGGCACCGTGGCGT
>NZ_JBQSVB010000056.1:0-1067 GCF_052376015.1 Ewingella sp. AOP8-B2-18 | reverse complement strand
CCGCAGCATGATAGCGGCCGTGGTAGGTCTGAGCGTAGAGCGCATTTTCTTTAAGCATGACGCGCCACGCGGGCCGGGAACGGCCAATGCTTATCTGCTGCTTGATAGCGGGGTGACTTCCCAGCCGTTCATTGATGCGGTGAATGATTACATCAACACCAAGGGCCACCACGGCCACGGCGATGACATGCAGTGCATGTCGATGCCAGAAACCCGGCATAACCTGGCGGTAACGCTGTTTGTGACCAACCGCGACAACATGACGGCCGAGCAGCAAGCGGCGCTGGCCAGCAACGCGGGAAACATGATCCGCTGTGCGTTTCGTGAAAATACCGAGTTTGATGTGAAAAAGACCTGGCCCTATTCCCGCTTCTCTTTTTCTAACCTGGGCCGGGAGCTGCATAAGGCGTTTGATGATGTGGATTCGATCACCTTCTCGCTGACCGATATTGTCAGTGAGCTGACGGTGCCGCGCCTGGCTTCCCTGGCGGTGGAGATTAAGGATGCCTAGTTTTGCCGCCAAATTAAAAAGCCTGGTGTTGCCGTCATGGATGAACGCGGGCGAACCCGCCGCGCTGCTGCGTGCAAGCCGCACGTTTTGGCAGCGGGTGTATGACTGGGTTAATTGGCCGCTGCGTCAGTTCGACCCGCTGACCTGCGCCGAGTCGCTGCTAAAGCTATTAGCCTATGACCGGGACATAACGCGGTTTAACGGTGAGCCGCTGGCGCTATTTCGCAAGCGCGTGGCCTATGCATTTATTAACGCCAGCGAGGCGGGTTCCGTTGCGGGGTTTATCGCGATTTTTGCCCGGTTAGGGATTGGCTACGTTGAGCTGTTGGAGCGCCAGCCGGGCATTGATTGGGATGTGATCATTGTTCGCGTCACCGATAGCCAAATCGCCGGAAACAGCGATTTGTTGCTGGAAATTATCAAGAAATACGGCCGCACCTGTCGCCGCTATCAGTTTGAAGTCATGACCGCACTGGGCGTGCAGCTTCATGCCGGATGGTATCAGGGCGAATATATTTGCTACGCCGCCACGTTAGGCGACGCCGCCACGGACAGC
>NZ_JBQSVB010000055.1:0-1067 GCF_052376015.1 Ewingella sp. AOP8-B2-18 | reverse complement strand
ACTGTCCTTGGCGGCGTCGCCTAACGTGGCGGCGTAGCAAATATATTCGCCCTGATACCATCCGGCATGAAGCTGCACGCCCAGTGCGGTCATGACTTCAAACTGATAGCGGCGGCAGGTGCGCCCGTATTTCTTGATAATTTCCAGCAACAAATCGCTGTTTCCGGCGATCTGGCTATCGGTGACGCGAACAATGATCACATCCCAATCAATGCCCGGCTGGCGCTCCAACAACTCAACGTAGCCAATCCCTAACCGGGAAAAAATCGCGATAAATCCCGCAACGGAACCCGCCTCGCTAGCGTTGATAAAGGCGTAGGCCACGCGCTTGCGAAATAGCGCCAGCGGCTCACCGTTAAACCGCGTTATGTCCCGGTCATAGGCTAATAGCTTTAGCAGCGACTCGGCGCAGGTCAGCGGGTCGAACTGGCGCAGCGGCCAATTAACCCAGTCATACACCCGCAGCCAGAACGTGCGGCTTGCACGCAGTAGCGCGGCTGGCTCGCCCGCGTTCATCCATGACGGCAACGCCAGGCTTTTTAATTTGGCGGCAAAATTAGGCATCTTTAATCTCCACCGCCAAGGAATCCAGGCGCGGCACCGTCAGCTCACTGACAATATCGGTCAGCGAGAAGGTGATCGAATCCACATCATCAAACGCCTTGTGCAGTTCCCGGCCCAGGTTAGAAAAAGAGAAGCGCGAATAGGGCCAAGTCTTTTTCACATCAAACTCGGTATTTTCACGAAACGCACAGCGGATCATGTTTCCCGCATTGCTGGCCAGCGCCGCTTGCTGCTCAGCCGTCATGTTGTCGCGGTTGGTCACAAACAGCGTTACTGCCAGGTTATGCCGGGTTTCAGGCATCGACATGCACTGCATGTCATCGCCGTGGCCGTGGTGGCCCTTGGTGTTGATGTAATCATTCACCGCATCAATGAACGGCTGGGAAGTCACCCCGCTATCAAGCAGCAGGTAAGCATTGGCCGTTCCCGGCCCGCGTGGCGCGTCATGCTTAAAGAAAATGCGCTCTACGCTCAGACCTACCACGGCCGCTATCATGCTGCGA
>NZ_JBQSVB010000054.1:0-1067 GCF_052376015.1 Ewingella sp. AOP8-B2-18 | reverse complement strand
ACTACCATGTTGATGTTGTCACCTGGCATTACCATCTCTACGCCTTCTGGCAGTTCGATGGTACCGGTCACGTCAGTTGTACGGAAGTAGAACTGTGGACGGTAGCCTTTGAAGAACGGAGTATGACGGCCGCCTTCATCTTTGCTCAGGATATACACTTCTGAGTCAAATTTGGTGTGTGGTTTGATTGAACCTGGTTTAGCCAGTACCTGACCACGTTCGATGTCTTCACGCTTGATACCACGCAGCAGAACACCAACGTTCTCACCAGCACGGCCTTCGTCCAGCAGTTTGCGGAACATTTCAACGCCGGTACAGGTAGACTTAACGGTGTCTTTGATACCAACGATTTCAACTTCTTCGCCAACTTTGATGATACCGCGCTCTACACGACCGGTAACAACGGTACCACGACCGGAGATGGAGAATACGTCTTCGATTGGCAGCAGGAATGGCTTGTCAATCGCACGCTCTGGTTCTGGGATGTAGCTATCCAGGAAGCCAGCCAGTTCGATGATCTTAGCTTCCCACTCTGCTTCGCCTTCCAGTGCTTTCAGCGCTGAACCACGAACAACTGGGATGTCGTCGCCTGGGAAATCGTAAGCAGACAGAAGTTCACGAACTTCCATTTCTACCAGTTCCAGCAGCTCTTCGTCATCAACCATGTCGCATTTGTTCATGAATACGATCATGAATGGAACGCCAACCTGGCGACCCAGCAGGATGTGCTCACGAGTCTGTGGCATAGGGCCATCAGTTGCAGCCACAACCAGGATCGCGCCGTCCATCTGAGCAGCACCGGTGATCATGTTTTTCACATAGTCGGCGTGTCCTGGGCAGTCTACGTGCGCGTAGTGACGGCTTGGGGTGTCATATTCAACGTGAGAAGTGTTGATGGTGATACCACGAGCTTTTTCTTCTGGCGCGTTATCGATCTGGTCGAAGGCACGAGCAGCACCGCCGTAGGTTTTAGCCAGAACGGTAGTGATTGCAGCAGTCAGGGTAGTTTTACCGTGGTCAACGTGGCCGATAGTACCAACGTTAACGTGCGGTTTTGTACGTTCAAA
>NZ_JBQSVB010000053.1:0-1222 GCF_052376015.1 Ewingella sp. AOP8-B2-18 | reverse complement strand
AATATATATTAGTATATATTAGGTTAAATCATAGTTATGAGAAAGGTCAGGTAGGACAGGCGGCAGCAGGGCAGATCTGGATCAGGCCGGATGTTATGGGGTAGGATAGATGGAAAGTAGAAGCGGGGAAAGGTAGGTTTTAGTATTCCTACATATGGCGAGAACCTACATACCTACTCTATCGAGGATAGCGAAAAGGGGAGGCGTAGCCTCAACTTGAAGTATTCCGGCACATGGAAGATAAAAAAACAGCATCAGGAATACAAAAGCAACGTAACACACTGTTATATATAGGTATTTTGTTATATTCCTGTTTTTCCAAACATTCCAGCCAGAAATCACACCACATATACAAATCGCACTGTTTCAAAGTATTCCAAGCCGTGGAATGTTATTTTTGCTGTTTTGGAATATAAAAACGACGCAAACCCTTGATATATAAGGCTTTTTTGTTTTATTCCACACATTCCAAATATTCCAAAAATATAACACACATACATATATATAAAATAGATCGATCCCTGTCTTTTGCATGTGTAGATGTAGAGGTAGGGTGACACAAGGTAGGGTAGGAGCAATAGACCCTTATTTTCTACAAGTAGGAGTAGGCTAGCCTACTCCTACTTGTAGAAAATAAGGGTCTATTGCTCCTACCCTACCTTGTGTCACCCTACCTCTACATCTACACATGCAAAAGACAGGGATCGATCTATTTTATATATATGTATGTGTGTTATATTTTTGGAATATTTGGAATGTGTGGAATAAAACAAAAAAGCCTTATATATCAAGGGTTTGCGTCGTTTTTATATTCCAAAACAGCAAAAATAACATTCCACGGCTTGGAATACTTTGAAACAGTGCGATTTGTATATGTGGTGTGATTTCTGGCTGGAATGTTTGGAAAAACAGGAATATAACAAAATACCTATATATAACAGTGTGTTACGTTGCTTTTGTATTCCTGATGCTGTTTTTTTATCTTCCATGTGCCGGAATACTTCAAGTTGAGGCTACGCCTCCCCTTTTCGCTATCCTCGATAGAGTAGGTATGTAGGTTCTCGCCATATGTAGGAATACTAAAACCTACCTTTCCCCGCTTCTACTTTCCATCTATCCTACCCCATAACATCCGGCCTGATCCAGATCTGCCCTGCTGCCGCCTGTCCTACCTGACCTTTCTCATAACTATGATTTAACCTAATATATACTAATATATATT
>NZ_JBQSVB010000052.1:0-1222 GCF_052376015.1 Ewingella sp. AOP8-B2-18 | reverse complement strand
CTGTAGATTCAATCTGTCAACGCAACACCCCTTTCAATTATCTCTTTAGGTGTTTTGAACTTCAGTGTCTTTCTCGGTCTGTTGTTTAGCTGAGCTGCAACCTGATCCAGCTCATATTGAGTATATTGGGCAAGGCATGTCTTTTTGGGAAAGTACTGTCGGATTAGCCCATTAGTGTTTTCGTTTGTTCCCCGCTGCCAGGGGCTCTGAGGATCGCAGAAGTAAACTTTAACTCCTGTGCTGCCAGTAAATTCCAGATGTCTGGCCAGCTCCATTCCTCTGTCCCATGTCAGTGATCGCCGGAGTTCAGGTGGTAAGCTCAGGAATTTATCTGTAAGAGCCTGATTCACTGATAAAGCGTCTTTGCCCCTGAGTCTCAGGATGATCGTATAACGTGATTTTCGGTCTACAAGTGTGGCTATATGGGAGTTTTTTGTACCCGAGACTAAATCGCCTTCCCAGTGTCCCAGAGAGCGTCTGTTATCGATATGCCGGGAACGTTCGTGGATTGGCGTTCCGTTCACTATGTTGATAGTGCCTCTTTCACCTTTGCGAGTATGGCGCCTGCCATGACGGAGGCTGTGCGATCGGCGCAGGTGCTGTACGTTCAGGTGGTGTAGCGCTTCACGACTACGAAAGTAAAGCGTCTTATAAATTGTCTCAGGTGATATTCGTAGTGTTTTTTGACGCGGCTTCGTTCGCCTTAACCATCCTGATATTTGCTCTGGGGACCACTTCATCTCAAGCTTTTCCAGAACAAGCTCTCGCAACGGCATATTCTGATCCAGTAAGCACGGTTTTGGTCTTTTAGCCATCCTGTTGGCCCGGTTATTCGCATCAACGGCTTTGTAATAGCGCCTACCACGATTACGCTGAACTTCACGTGAGATTGTTGAAGGGCTACGATTCAGCATTGTAGCGATGGCTCGAATGCTCATTTTAGCTGACAGACCGGCTCGTATTTCCTCGCGCTCAGACAGCGTCAGGTGAGCAACAGCTCGCTTGCGCTCATTGGGTTTTATGCCGCCAGTATCTCTTAACATCGTGAAGATGGTCCCTGGTTTCGAACCCAGGATATTAGCTATCTCACTGAAGCCTTTTCCGTTCTTCCACAGTTCAAAAACAGATGTTTTTTCCTTTGCTGTAAATGTTCGTCTCATTCAACAATCCTCCGCAACTACATGTTTTCACATGACTGTTGCGTTGACCAATTGAATCTACA
>NZ_JBQSVB010000051.1:0-1351 GCF_052376015.1 Ewingella sp. AOP8-B2-18 | reverse complement strand
CCGCTTGGAAAACGGAATCTATGGTCACTCCCGTTTTTGCAACACCGATTTTGACGATAAGTTGGCTTGCTTGAATCTATCCGGCGTCTGAATGGGATTTTATTCCCGCGCCTCGATGAGTTCCGCGCCTGATGAACCTCCAGAAAATATACGGCTTCAGCGAGCCTTTCCGTTTTACAGGTTCCTCAACAGGCCGGTGGGCCGTTTGTATCATCAATATCAGTATTCGCAAAACCAGATGAATGATTGTTTAAACTGGTGTATTTCTGCCTTTATGCTTCGTAAGTTTGCTGTCGCGCCGTCAGTGCCCAGGCTATTCTGGCCAGCTTGTTTGCCAGAGCACAGGTGACGACAAAGTTGCTTTTCCGACACAACAACTCCCTGACCCAGTCGGCCAACTTGCCAGACTGGTGTTCCAGTTTTTGTATGAATACCCTGGCACACTGAACCAACAAAGTTCGGATCTTTTTGTTGCCCCGCTTGCTAATCCCTAACAATGTCGTCCGACCTCCCGTGCTGTACTGTCGGGGTACCAGCCCTGTTGCCGCCGCAAAGTCACGGCTGCTGGCGTACTGCTTCCCGTCGCCAATCTCAGTTGAAATAGTACTGGCAGTCAGCGTTCCAACGCAGGGAATACTCAGCAAGCGCTGTCCAACCTCATCTTCGTCCAACTTTCGTTTCAACTGAGATTCCAGATCTTTAATCTGCTCAACAAGATAGTGATAATGCTGTTGTAATTTCAGCAGTAACTGGCTGAGATAAAGAGGCAAACTACTGTCCTCAAGAAGGGTACTCAGTCGACTAATAACGGCAGCACCTCGCGGAACGCTGATACCAAATTCCAGCAGAAAAGCATGCATCTGATTAGTTGTTTTCACCTTATCCTGAACCAGGGATTCACGGACACGATGCAGAGCTCGCATTGCCTGCTGAGATTCGGTTCTGGGCTGCACGAAACGCATAGATGGACGTGATGCTGCTTCACAGATAGCTTCAGCATCAACGAAGTCATTTTTGTTGCTTTTAACGAATGGGCGGACAAATTGCGGTGATATCAGCTTTGGAAAATGCCCTAACTCTGCCAGCTTGCGTGCCATAAAGTGAGAACCGCCACAGGCTTCCATCGCGATGGTTGTTGCTGGGCATGTCGCCAGAAATTCGATTAGCTTTGGTCGGGTGAATTTTTTACGGTAAACGGCCTTCCCACGATGATCCTGACAATGAATATGGAAAGAGTTCTTACCCAGATCGATACCAATAAGCGCAATGTTTTCCATGATGGTTCTCCGAATGAAAGCCTGTCCTCAGCATAGTACTGGGAAGGAGGGAGTGACCATCTCATTAATTATCC
>NZ_JBQSVB010000050.1:0-1483 GCF_052376015.1 Ewingella sp. AOP8-B2-18 | reverse complement strand
TTTTGCGTCTATAGTCATGATATCAAATGAACGCGTTTCGACAGGAAATCATCATGAATAAATATCAGGCAGTTATTATTGGTTTTGGCAAGGCTGGAAAAACATTAGCCGTCACGCTGGCAAAAGCAGGTTGGCGTGTGGCTCTCATCGAACAATCAAATGCAATGTATGGCGGGACCTGTATTAATATCGGCTGTATCCCAACCAAAACATTGGTTCATGACGCACAGCAGCACACAGATTTTGTCCGTGCCATACAGCGTAAAAATGAAGTGGTTAATTTTTTACGTAATAAGAATTTTCATAATCTTGCGGATATGCCCAATATCGACGTGATCGACGGCCAGGCGGAGTTTATCAATAATCATAGCCTGCGTGTTCATCGGCCTGAGGGAAATCTGGAGATTCATGGCGAGAAAATTTTTATTAATACCGGTGCACAAGCCGTGGTTCCGCCAATTCCTGGAATTACCACCACGCCTGGTGTATATGACAGCACCGGATTACTTAATCTAAAAGAATTGCCTGGGCATTTAGGTATTTTGGGCGGCGGATATATTGGCGTTGAGTTCGCCTCTATGTTCGCTAATTTTGGCAGCAAAGTAACCATTTTAGAGGCAGCTTCGCTGTTTTTGCCTCGGGAAGATCGGGATATTGCTGATAATATCGCGACGATTTTACGCGATCAGGGCGTCGATATTATCCTCAATGCCCATGTGGAGCGAATCAGTCACCATGAAAATCAAGTGCAAGTGCATAGCGAGCACGCCCAACTGGCGGTGGATGCACTGTTAATAGCTTCCGGTCGTCAACCGGCTACCGCTTCGTTACATCCAGAAAATGCCGGTATCGCAGTAAACGAGCGCGGGGCAATTGTCGTTGACAAGCGATTACATACTACCGCAGACAATATTTGGGCGATGGGAGATGTTACCGGCGGGCTGCAATTTACTTACATATCACTGGATGATTACCGCATTGTACGTGATGAGTTACTGGGTGAAGGCAAACGTAGTACTGATGATCGGAAAAATGTGCCTTATTCCGTATTTATGACACCGCCCCTGTCCAGGGTTGGTATGACAGAAGAACAAGCCAGAGAGAGTGGTGCTGATATTCAGGTGGTGACATTGCCTGTAGCTGCAATTCCGCGCGCCAGAGTGATGAACGATACCCGTGGGGTATTAAAAGCGATTGTTGATAATAAAACCCAACGTATATTAGGGGCATCACTGCTGTGTGTTGACTCCCACGAGATGATCAATATAGTGAAAATGGTGATGGATGCCGGGCTGCCTTATAGCATATTACGCGATCAGATATTTACTCATCCGTCGATGAGCGAATCACTCAATGATCTATTTTCATTAGTCAAATAAACTCAAAATCAGACGCCAGAACAAATATTCTGGCGTCTCAGAGGTGATGCTGCCAACTTACTGATTTAGTGTATGATGGTGTTTTTGAGGTGCTCCAGTGGCTT
>NZ_JBQSVB010000049.1:0-1545 GCF_052376015.1 Ewingella sp. AOP8-B2-18 | reverse complement strand
TTAGGTTTTTCCCGTATAGGCGCCCCCCTATAAAACGACCGAACGCCATTTCGGTATTTATTCTGGTAGATCGTGACGCAGATTGCGGTGATTAAAAAATTCAGCCTTTATACCCCCCGAAAGTTTTCAGAATTCACGTAGCTGCATTCCGACTATGAAATGATGAGAAAATCCCACTTCCCGAAATAGCCCCCTCTTCTGTGAAATCTAGCCACTTGCCACCCCGGACCAACCCCATTCCGTTTTCTGCTATTACCGGCAACCGCGCCCCCCGGGCGGGTTTTTGGCCTAAACCCCACCATCTGGTGTTCACAACCCTCTTTAGCCACTAAATACAGCACGTGAAGGATCCTTTTTGGATCCTCTCTTTGCAACTCGCTAAATTATTTGATTCCGATTTATGGCATAATTCCATAAGTCGGAAAAGATGACCGATCACGTCCACGAGTTTTTGCCGTGGTATCCGCCCCGCCGCTGGGCGAAAATGGTCACCTTAGCCGCCGCCGGCGGATAATTTTGCGCAGATTGCGCTGTGTGAATTCTGAAAACCGATCGGGGGGTCAGTGCGCTATTTTTTACGTAGCGCGATCTCAGCCGTTTTTGGCCACACGTGATGACATTTGCGGTTCTGTTTGAAGGAGATGATAACCGATGACTGAGTTGACCACGCTGCCGGGACCGGAGCGTCGACCGATGTTAATGGTGCGTCCCGAAGATCACCGGCGCGCGCTGGCTCTTCGCCAGATGGCCATGGCCTATGCCGACCTGCCAAGGTACCTTTTATTGCCGGAGGTCAGCGCCCTGCTCCACTACTTGCCCGACTGGTCACAGCACGCCCTGGTCTCCACGTTGTGGAACACCGGCGGGCGGATCAATGAAGTGCTGGCGTTGAAAAGGCGCGACTTCCGGCTTAACGGCGATTACCCGCACGTGGTGATACGCACCGCCAAGCAACGCCGCGCCGGCACCGGCCGTCCGGCTAAAGGGAAATCGGCAAACCGCGTGGTGCCTTTATCCGATCCGGGGTTTGTGGACGAGCTGCGCCGGCTGTTCGCCAGCACGCGCGAAAGGATTGAGACCGATGCGCAAACCGGTGAGCGCCGTCCGCTTCCCATCTGGACGGCGACCGACAGAACGGTTAGAAACTGGTTAACCCGGGCGGTCGATGAGGCAAGGCGTGACGGCGTCACGTTTTCAGTGCCGGTCACGCCGCACGTATTTCGGCACAGCTACGCCATGCACCACTGCTATCAGCATACGCCGCTGAAGGTGCTGCAGGCATTACTCGGCCATGAAAAAGCGGAAAGTACCGAAGTGTATACGCGGGTGTTTGCGTTAGACATTGCGGCCAGCCAGCAGATCACCTTCAGCATGCCGGAGTCCCAGGCCGTAAGCCTGCTGAAAGAAACGCATATTTCAGGTGCCTTTTTGACGCAAAAATAACACCTTTAATGCACAAATATGGCTCCCTATTGGTACCGTTTTAGCATAAATAATTTTTATGTTGGTCACACAGGCTTTTCAAAGAAGTGCACGGATGAACGT
>NZ_JBQSVB010000048.1:0-1587 GCF_052376015.1 Ewingella sp. AOP8-B2-18 | reverse complement strand
AGCGCCCCTGCGGGGCGAGCACGGCAGCGCTGCTGCCTCAACCGTCTTTAAGATACAGCCTCACCTCAACGCCGACGCCGACGCCGTCTGACTGACCTATAGCTCGCACGGGGGCGCATGCCCCCTGCCGCAACACCCGCATAAAATGAGCACGCCTGCGACGTGAGCCCGCTGGCGCCGGTGCCCTTTTCCTGTTCCCTGCCGCCCTGTAGACTCTGCACCATGTATATTCCCCGACCGGCAAAGCTGCTGTTCCAGCATGATGACGGCTGGAGCCGCTATCTCGACAAACACGGCGACGCCCTCAGCGACTGGACTAAACTCGCCGTCGAGCGCATGCTCGCCTGCGGCACCTGCGCCATGGGCGTGCGCCGTTACTGCTGCGCCTCACCGGACTGCACCCATTCCCGCTTTTTCTGCCAGAGCTGCAAGTCCAAAGCCTGCAGCAGCTGTGGCCTCAAGGCCACTGAGCAGTGGATCGCCGAACAGCAGCACATCCTGCCCGACTGCGACTGGCAGCACATCACGTTTACCATGCCTCACCTGCTGTGGCCGTTCTTCAACAACAACTGGCCCCTGCTCAATGACCTGTTTCGCTGTGCCACTCGCGCCATGCTCCGCTGGGCGCGCCAACAGGGGATCGAAGTCGGCATCTTTTGCGCGCTACACACCTACGGCCGACAGCTGAATCAGCATCCGCATATCCACGTCTCCGTCACCCGCGGCGGCCTCGACATCAAACACAGCACCTGGCGGCAGCTGTTCTTTAAAAAGAAAGAGGTAGAGCAAATCTGGCGCAACGCCGTGGTTTACCTGCTGCGCGACAACTATGCGCAAATCAACCCCGGCGGCCTGCCGGGCCTCGGTCATATCCGTAATGAAGACCGGTGGCACCGTTACCTGCATGCCCAGTATCGCCGTGCCTGGAAAGTGCACTTCGCCAAAAAGACCCGCGGCGCCTGGCGCAGCGTGAAATACCTGGGCCGTTATCTGAAGCGCCCGCCGGTGGCCGCTTCTCAGCTGCGCCACTACCGCGGCGGTGCCGTGGTGCATCAGTATTACGACCACCGAACGCAGCAGCACAAACGCCAGAAAATCAGCCAGGAGGAGATGCTGCAGCGTTACGTCAGCCATATCCCGGCGCGGCATTTTAAAATGGTGCGGTACTACGGTTTTCTGGCCAACCGCAAGCGAGGCTCGCTGCTGCCGAAGGTCTACAATGCGCTGGAAATGACGGTACGGGAAAAACCGAAGCGGCCCGGGTTCGCAGTACTTATGAAGGGCTTCCTGGGCACCGATCCGTACCAGTGCATCCTCTGCAAAGGCCGGCTGCGTTTTGCCGGCGCCATGGCGGGTGAACACGCCACCAAAATGCTGTCCGACAGGCTGCATCGGATGGCTAAAAAACGATGGCTTCAAGCGCCGGATCTGGATAAGTGCGCCTGAAAAATGGGTTTTAGCTTAAAAACACAGCAAAACTGGCATTTACCCGCATTACTCTGCGACAGCCCGCACCATCTGGGGTTCTTCCTTGCCACAGTTCATGGTTAGGAAACCCAATAAGGGTCGATTGAGTTTCCTAACCAT
>NZ_JBQSVB010000046.1:0-1839 GCF_052376015.1 Ewingella sp. AOP8-B2-18 | reverse complement strand
ACGTCAAACATATACTGGTGCCGGCCTGACAATGTCATTTCTGACGGTGGGGCCGCCATCCATCAAGGATTCGGAGCGGGTGTGGTGCGCCAACGATCGTCAGAAAAGCCTGCAGAACGCAATGGCTGGTTTTTTGGCAGGCAAAGATAGCTCAGAAAAATGTAAAAATCTGGTGATTAAAAAATCCGCTCTACACTAGCGACTGGGAGTGACGGTGACGCCTGTCATGGTGGTATTGGATAGCTCAGTGCACTCTTTCATCGGCTGCGTTTTTCCCGATAAAAATTCTCGCTGAACTCCAGTAAACTTTTTAGTGGGCGACCAGACCCGTGTAAGCATAGCGTGGGTCTGGTCTCATGGTTCTATTGTCCAGAATGCGTCCTGGCTAGCTGCGCCATATCTTTCTCTAAACGGTCGAGGCAGTCAGCGTGAATATCCGCCGGTGATGCTGCGCCCGTCAGAGTCATCGTTACCTTCATATCTTCAGCATACAGGCGCAGCAGGTGTGCGACACCAGCTTCTCCTGCCGTCGCCAGCGCATAAATATATGAACGTCCCAGCAGTACCCCTTTTGCGCCAAGGGCAAGCATCCGGATAACGTCCACCCCGGAACGCACTCCTGAATCGACCAGAACCGTGAGATCATCGCCGATGGCATCTACCACCCGAGGTAGCGCCCTGGCCGTTGGAATTGCGCCATCAAGCTGCCTGCCCCCGTGATTAGAAACCACAATGCCATCAGCGCCCAGACGGACGGCATTCTTTGCATCTTCAGGGTCAAGGATACCCTTGATAATCAGCTTCCCTTTCCAGCTGTCGCGTATCCACTCCAAATCGTGCCATGCAATGGAGGGGTCGAAGTTATTGCTTATAAACCCCATATAGTCGTCCATCGTCATCTTGTGTCCGGTGTAGGTTTCAATGTTGCCAAACGACAGGGGTCTGCCAGCCAGCCCAACGTCTATGGCCCAACGGGGGTGGGTACAGGCCTGCAGATATTGTCTCAGAGTGGCGCACGGTCCGGACATACCCGAGCGATTATCGCGATAGCGCGAGCCGGGGATGGGCATATCGACGGTGAAAACCAGCGTTTTCATCCCTGCGGCCCACGAGCGTTCGAGAGCATTGCGCATGTAACCGCGATCTTTAAGCACGTACAGCTGTGACCAGAGCTCTCCGGAGGCATGCTGCGCAACTTCTTCTATCGGGCATACCGATACCGTGGAAAGGGTATAAGGGATGCCGGCGTCGGTTGCGGCTCGCGCCGCTTTGACTTCGCCGCGCCGTGCGTACATGCCAGTGGCTCCTACAGGACCCAGCGCGACCGGCATTGCCCATGACGTTCCAAGGATATTAGTCGTCAGCGTCGGGTCGCCAACACCACAAAGCACCCGCTGACGCAGCGCAATTGAGGCGAGTTCAGTTGAGTTCGCGTGCATGGTATTTTCTGCTACTGCGCCGCCATCAATATAATCAAACAGAAATCGAGGAAGGCGATGACGGGCGGCCTCACGATAATCGGCGGGAGCTGAAACGATCATTTTTCTTTCCTTATAGATCTTAACTAAATTTATGTTCTGTAGGTAGATAGACTATAGGTCCAATGAAATGAGGGGGGAAATGAAATTTTAGAATCCCGGTCATGCAGAAAGGGAATAACCTGTTTTTTAAACGCTGGTGATTTTTCTGATGAAGTATTTCTGCTGAAAATGTGTTCATTCTCTGACAGCAATATTTGATAAATAACTGCGCGGAAAGTAGATAACTTTGAAGGTACTCAGCCCGGATTGTGCGATGTGGTCAATCGCCAAAAAGGAACAAACAAACCAGCCCCCCAAG
>NZ_JBQSVB010000045.1:0-2273 GCF_052376015.1 Ewingella sp. AOP8-B2-18 | reverse complement strand
GAGTAGAGTAAGAGGCAGGGCGTAGTCGGACTATTTCCCTGCCTCTCCTCCCCGAACCGGACGTGCACCTTTCAGCGCATCCGGCTCTCCATTTAAATGCTGGCGAACGCCATTGCCACTTCTGTAAAGCGCGATGTATACGTGTTTCTGGTCTCCGTCCTCAGATAGGGATTACCTTCGGGTAGCCGCCAGCGGAACAGCTTCTTGCCTTGCCCCACCAACCGGTACAGTATTTCGCCGCTGAGCTTGCCGTGATTGGTTTTACCAAATAAAACCCACGTTTTGCTCTGACCCGGTTTCGGTGATTTACACCACCACCTCATCAGGGAAGCGATACCTGTACGGTATTTGCGGGCCAGCCAGTGAGCCAGCTTCCAGAACACGACACGGTCGATATAACTGAAGACTTTGGCCTTAAAATCAACGAACTGATAGAACATGGCCCAGCCTTTCAGTTTTCGGTTGAGTTGTTCAGCCATATCGACTTTGCTTTCACTGTAGTTGCCTGATAACAGTGCTGTCAGCGATGCGGCGAAGTTTCTGGCTTTCTCCTGCGGGATCGTTGAGACCACTCGCATCTCGCCATAACGACTGCGTTTGCGAATGATCCTGTGCCCCAGAAAGATAAAGCCGTCATTAACATGGGTGATTTTAGTCTTATCCATGTTCAGCCTGAGTTTCAGACTGCCTTCGAGCACACCCCGACACTCCTCCCTGATGGCTTCCGCCTGTGCTTTGGTGCCTTTGACGATGAGGACAAAATCATCGGCATAGCGGCAGTACGCCACCGCGGGTTTCCACTGCCAGTTTTCTCTGACCGCCGTACTTCGGCCCCGTTGGATACTGTTATTCCAGTACCACCGATCTTTTCTGGCTTTCCCGCTCAGGTAGCGCTCATGCAGGTATTGATCGAACTCATTCAGCATGATGTTCGATAATAGCGGCGATATAACACCGCCCTGTGGTACACCTTCACTGGCCGCCCGAAAGAGACCGACATCGATATGTCCCGCCTTGATGGTTTTCCACAGCAGAGTCATGAAACGTGCGTCACTGATCCTGCGGCGTACAGCCTTCATCAGCAGTCGATGATGTACGGTGTCGAAGTAACTGGACAGGTCGCCTTCAATCACCCAGCGTCCCCGGGTTTCACCACAGTCTGTGAGCTGTAATTTCACCGTGCGGATCGCGTGGTGGACACTGCGCTCAGGCCGGAAGCCATATGAGAGCGTATGAAAATCACTCTCCCATATCGGCTCCATCGCCATCAGCATGGCCCGCTGAACAATACGATCCCGCAACGCGGGGATACCCAGTGGTCGCAGTTTGCCGTTGCTTTTAGGGATGTAAACCCGTCTGGCGGGCAAGGGCTGGTAGTGGCCTGAGAGTAATTCATCCCTGAGGATTTGCAGCTCAACAGCCAGTCTGGCCTGTAGCATTGTTTTGTTCACGCCATCAACGCCGGGGGTATGGGCCCCCTTTGATGAAAGCGTGATCCGCGCCGCTTCAGCCAGCCATTCTGGTTGTGTTATCAGACGCAGCAGCCGTTGAATCCGTAGGGACGGATCGGTGGCTGCCCATGTGGCAAGCTTGCGTTGCATTTCGCTGATTATCAAAGGTCTTCACCTCGTTAGGTCAGTTAATTCACGTCGCAAACACATTCAAACTGCTTCCCTTCGCCATGTAATGGGCTTTCCCCATCGCGGACTACTACGGAAGCTCCGCCAGCCAGCGCGTCATCGGAGCCATGCCCCCTTAACATCCGTCGCTGACCTTCCCCGGTTTACCTGCCTGGACTCAGGCATACTGAGGAGGCTGCCCGTCGCACTCTTTATCCTTGCTTGCCGCAAGTTGGCAGAAGTCAGCAACGCAAGCGTGATAGACGCTGCTGCCCCGGTGTTTCGCATACATGTCAAAACACCTTCGACCGGCAGTGCTTACGTATCACTGCCAGTTCCTCCTGCACGGCCTGTCAGATCACGTAGGCCGTGGTGACGTTTTCAACCCACAGAGGCGGATTAACGGGTTCATGTTCTTCAGCCTTTCAGTACTTAACCTTGAGGATCATCTCGGCTTAGTGATCTCGCCTCAATCCCCGTTGTCAGCGGGTTACATCACCCTGCGGGCATGCCGCAGGTCACTGCCGCTCAGGTTCTCCACCGTCACACCCGGTGGGATTGTTGGGTTTCTCATCGTGAGTTACCGGTTCAATATTCCAGACAGACTCGCGGTTCATTTAAGCATCCATGCCCGCCCTGAACTCCGGGCACACT
>NZ_JBQSVB010000044.1:0-2571 GCF_052376015.1 Ewingella sp. AOP8-B2-18 | reverse complement strand
GGGAAGATGCGTGATCTGATCCTTCAACTCAGCAAAAGTTCGATTTATTCAACAAAGCCACTTCTTGGTTAAAGTAATAATATCATCATATTTACTTTCGACTGATAGAGAGCTACAAGTATACCGAGTAATATAGACGTTTGAAGCAGTGAATTTTTTCATTTTCTTACTCCGATATTATTTACCTCTTCTCCCTTTATGATCGTTTTAATATCGTATGCTTGTTGGTCAAAGAATCCTTCTGGCCATTTAGATAATTCACCCTTACTTCCTATTTCAATAGTTTCTACGTTATTTTTATTATCCTCAGTCGAGGACACATAATAAACTTTAAAATCACCCTCATTATATTTGTTATTTAATCTAGCTATTACTCTAAGGCCATTTAATAAATGATCGCTGTGAGTTTCAATTATGACCTGAATACCTGAAAGTGCAGTTAGGGCAATTAGGCGTCCTAAAAAACTTTGTCCTCTAGGGTGAAGGTGGGCCTCAGGATTTTCAATGATAACTAATCCTCCGGGTTTTGTAACCAATAATGCTATTACTACGCTTAAGGCATAGCTCAGTCCAAATCCCATATTGAGAGGAATAGTTTTACTTGAACCAAAGGCTTGGAATTGAGCATAGCTAACTCCTGCCTCTTTTACTATTTCTGATTCTATAATGAACCCAGGAGAAATTTCTGACATCCAATAATTTATATTTCTTCTTATTGATGAGTTCTTGTCTGCTTCGCTATGTGTGCGTAAATCATCTTCAGAAAGTCTAATTCCTGTTTCATCAAGCTTTGAGTAGACCTCGTATGAGTATTGTCCCTTTGAACCTAACCAGTTAATACTGGATTCAGTTCTATTAATATTAAGATATTCGCGAGGGCCGAAACGCTCAGCTTCAATAAATTGGAATCCATTATTTTTAAAGTAATGCTTAAATATGGATTGAAGATTTTTCACATTTTTATTTTTAAAAATAAGATGATTTTTTAATTCTATTTGTTCATTAAAGTCATCGAAACCCCAAGATAAATTATATTTTTTTCTGTTTTGTATAACTAATTCTATATTAAGACTTTCATCACCATCAGTTGCATTTCGAGAAAAAATGTCTGTTGAAGAACCTAATGTTACTAAATCGCCGTTGATGGTTGCATTTTCAGAGAATTTGCTTTGAAATGGTATTGCAATCGCTTGAATTGCCGTGCTTTTACCAACTGAGTTATTTCCACAAAATACAGTAAGCTTTCCAAAATTAAATAATTGGTCTTGATAACATTTAAAGTTTTTAAGGGTTATTTGCGTGATCATTATTCTGCTCCTTCAAAGGGTCGATATTAATTTCACAACCTGTTGTTTGCTTTATAATATTAAGGATTGATTCAAATCGGTAAAGAATAGTTACTCGTTTACCTGTTGAGCTCGATATTGCATATTGTAAACCTCGGTTAGTATCGATGTAAGATTGACTGATCCAGGTTGAGTAATTATTTGAGTCATCTTTAATTGCATTATAAAAAAGAGTTATAAAAGCTTCTTTATTTTCTATTATTTTTATTTTCTGCTCTTCTGAGGCGTTAGCAAAAATTGAAATAAGAACTTCAAACAGAGGCTTACTTATTGGATCTTTTTTGCTAGACTTTCTTACTTTTTTAAATGCATCTCTCCCAAATATTTCGTGACAAAATTTCAAGCTTTGTTCAAATTTTTTTGTAAGAGTTGCAAGAATAGTTGATTCTGAAATGAATGAAATTACATTATCTTTAGTAACTTTTTTGTTACCTTGATTATTCACCCACTCCATTGTAGATGTCAAGAAATCATCAAACCTATTATTTCGAAAATCCTTATATCCATTAAGGATGAACGATAAAGCGCCTAAACATAACTCAAGGTCTTTTTGCCGTTTAGGGTTAACAGTACTTGACGTCGCTAATATAAATATTTTTCTAGTTGCAAGGAATTTTAAATAGAAAACACTTGGTCCAAAATAAATGGCTGAACGTATTTCTTGATCACTAAGTTTGACACCATAAGTGTTTATTCTGTGGAACAGTTCAGTTATAAATTTACTAGATTTAGGATCTTCAATATCTATTACATATGCAGTGATTTCGAATTCGCGTACTGCGCGAATATTATTCCTATTGAAATCTTTAAAGTACTGATTATTTGCATCCAATACAGAAGAACTAGCATCGAGCTTTAAAGGGAATTTATTTTGCATGAAATCTTGGACTGTCGTTAATCTTTGAAGTCCATCGATAACAACCCAATTATCGTTTTTACGCTCGCCAAAATAAAAAATTGGCAGTGGCAAACCCATTAGGATAGATTCAATTAATTTGGATTTTTTGTCATCACTCCAAATACGATCTTTCCGCTGATAATCTGGTTGAATTTCTATTTCATCATACAGCAAACGTTCATATAAAAGTGCGAAACTAGGTGTTTGCCTACGGATACTTGGAATATTTATTAAGTTTAATGACTCATCTATTTCTTCATTTTCATCATCAGCAGATAAATATTCATTGTTACCATCATCAATTCCTGTGATATAAGGCATGTCAAC
>NZ_JBQSVB010000043.1:0-2939 GCF_052376015.1 Ewingella sp. AOP8-B2-18 | reverse complement strand
CTGGTAGAGCTGGGTGCCTCAATGATGGTGGCATCCACCAAAGTGCCTTGGGTCATCATGACGCCTGCTTCGGCCAGCCAGCGATTGATGGTCTTGAACAATTGACGGTCCAGTTGATGCTGCTCGAGCAGGTGGCGGAAATTCATGATGGTGGTGCGATCCGGCAGGGCGCTATCCAGGGATAATCGGGCAAACAGGCGCATGGAGGCGATTTCGTACAGGGCATCTTCCATGGCACCGTCGCTCAGGTTGTACCAATGCTGCATGCAGTGAATACGCAGCATGGTCTCCAGCGGATAGGGCCGTCGGCCATTGCCCGCCTTGGGATAAAACGGCTCGATGACAGCGGTCATATTCTGCCATGGCAGAATCTGCTCCATGCGGGAGAGGAAAATCTCTTTTCGGGTCTGACGGCGCTTAGTGCTGAATTCACTATCGGCGAAGGTGAGTTGATGGCTCATGATGTCCCTCTGGGATGCGCTCCGGATGAATATGATGATCTCATATCAGGAACTTGTTCGCACCTTCCTTAGATTACAACTGCATCCCATAAAACGCCTGCTCAATTGTAAATTTGATCTTAAATCCTCTTTCCAAACAACAATGAGAAATTAACTGGACTGACCTACCCCCTCACACCTACAATCTTAGAAGCAGCTATAAGGAAATTTTTCATGGGCAAACATACATCATCTCTAGTGACCAAAGCAAAAATCCTCCGCACCGTTGCCAGCTCAACAGCTATCGAAACGGGCGTTTCTGTACAAAAAATTGAGCGGCAACTCAAAAAAAATCAGGCACAGGCGAAAGCCGTTGGCCTCGCCAGTTAATCTGGCAAGATATCGCTTACCAGTTGCATCATAGGACTGTAGTTCCCTGATTCGCCTGCCTGTATTGCCGTAAAGTAAAACGCCTTGTGCTCATCCCACAGGCTGTAATCCAGTAAGCCCCTTACCGCCAGAACCGAGAGCACATCGCAAAGCAGTCACGACAGACGCCCGTTAACATTCTCCGAATGGGTGGGTCAAAATAAACTCCACGTGGCATTCAGCCAGATAACCAACCAGCTCCGGGCGAACCAGGGATTTCAGCTCACCAGACCTGGATAAAAACTGCTTATCGAAACTACCAAGGAGAAGCCGAATCCTGTCGGCAGCAGCAAAGCAGCAAGCCAGATTCCAGCTCATCCATTTTCTGTTCATCAATGATCCCTAGGTTATTAGCCAGCACCAAATCTCCAGAGCCCGGCTAATATCGCTCTTCTGCTGAATTAAGCTCATATTTTGACAAGCCCTTACCTCCGCCCAAACAGGTTCACAACGTTGTTTTCATGCTGCCGCTGATAGTTATTAACCCGGTCTTCCCAGATCTCAAGCGCCCTACGCTTTTCAGGCAGGTAATCATAACGATCATAGTGTTTCGAGCTAACGTCGTTCAAAGCGTGATTTTGAATACGGTCACGGATCTCTTTGCTGATCCCCGCCTCCCCCATCAGCGTTTTACAGGTACGGCGTAAATCTCGCGCCGTGAAAAATTTAAACTCAGGATTAAAGGCCCGAAAATACATGATGGAACGCGCCAGACTATCCGTGCGCACTGGGCGCTCACCGTTCGTTGATAACGGAAAAATATAGGGACTGTTACTTTCCTTAGTCAGCTCTTTAACTGAGGCTAATTCCTGTAGTGCCGATTCAGTCAGCGGGATCAGGTGCTCACGCTTGTTTTTCGATACATCGGCTATGACCAGCAACGTCTTCTGTTGCCAATCAATAGCACTCCACTGGCTGGCAATCATTTCAAACGGGCGCTGTCCACCAGCATAGACACAGAAGCGGATAAGATGCTGCATCAGCGGCCCAACATTAGTGGCCTGTGCGAACTGCTCCATGACAAAACGCAGTTCTTCCAGCGTTAACCATGTATCACCCACTTTCTCCGCCGAGGACTGCTTCGGTATGGCCGATACCGGATTTACTTCAAGACCAAACGTAATACCCACGCTGGTATTCATCGGATCGTTATCGGCTTTCAGGCCGTAGTTAAATGCCGCCATCAGGTAGGAACGAATGCGGTTTGCATGGACTACCGCATCACGCTGGATAATGCCTGAGAGGATGGTTTTGACCTGAAGAGGTGTTACATCTTTCGCTTTAGTTTCGCGAGGGATAACCGTGTAGCACTCTTTTTCAAGGCGCTTCAGAACATCAGCCCAGGTCCGCTTATTGTCGAGCTTCATCTTGTTAACGTAGCCATGCACCAGCTCTTCAAATGAGCCCTGAGAACGATGGATCTGTATAATGTGCTGTTCGGCCAGGCGCTGTTGCTCAAGCTCTTGCTGGGGTTCTTTTCCTTCAACAAGCCAGGCACCATACTTTTTCGCCAGCTCATTGGCTGTTACGAGTTTCATCTCAGGCCAGATGCCCAACTGGATGAACTTCTCTTTTTTCCCTTTCTCAACGTAATAACGGAAATAAAAAACTTTGCTGCCTGAAGGCTGAACCTTAACGGCAAGCCTGCCAGTACCACGTTGAGCACTGTTGCTCCACACGTAGTACGACGTACTTTTTGTCTTCAATCCACGTATAGCAGTCTCGGTAAGATTAGCGGCCATGAGGTTACCTTTCTGAGGATAAGCGTTACCTGACCCAATGCCCATTTTGGGTCAGGTAATGGGTCAGGTAAGGATAGTACAATGGGGAAATGAGAGAACCAATCAGAAACAAAAATAACTTCATAACTGATTGATTATAGACAATTAAAAATACAAACAGAGACAATGACGAACAATTAAAAACATGTCAGTTTTATGACTCATAAGCCATCCGCAGAGCGTTGCTTATCAGTGCGGTATCGGCATTCGCTGACAGACTCCAGCCGATAACCCTGCGGGCAAAAAGATCCATAACGATCGCCAGATAGCACCAGCGATTTCCTGCCCA
>NZ_JBQSVB010000042.1:0-3127 GCF_052376015.1 Ewingella sp. AOP8-B2-18 | reverse complement strand
TTGCTCTTTAACAATCTGGAACAAGCTGAAAATTGAAACGACACAGCTGAAACTTATCTCTCCGTAGAAGTACTGAGATAAGGAGTACCCTGTGTTGAGTCTCTCAAGACTCGCAAACCGAGGTGAAACACCTTCGGGTTGTGAGGTTAAGCGACTAAGCGTACACGGTGGATGCCTAGGCAGTCAGAGGCGATGAAGGGCGTGCTAATCTGCGAAAAGCGTCGGTAAGGTGATATGAACCGTTATACCCGACGATACCCGAATGGGGAAACCCAGTGTGATACGTCACACTATTGCATGGTGAATACATAGCCATGCAAGGCGAACCGGGGGAACTGAAACATCTAAGTACCCCGAGGAAAAGAAATCAACCGAGATTCCCCCAGTAGCGGCGAGCGAACGGGGAAGAGCCCAGAACCTGAATCAGTTTGTGCATTAGTGGAAGCGTCTGGAAGGTCGCACAGTATAGGGTGATAGTCCCGTACACAAAAATGCACTTGTTGTGAGTTCGATGAGTAGGGCGGGACACGTGACATCCTGTCTGAATATGGGGGGACCATCCTCCAAGGCTAAATACTCCTGACTGACCGATAGTGAACCAGTACCGTGAGGGAAAGGCGAAAAGAACCCCGGCGAGGGGAGTGAAATAGAACCTGAAACCGTGTACGTACAAGCAGTGGGAGCCTACTTTGTTGGGTGACTGCGTACCTTTTGTATAATGGGTCAGCGACTTATATTTTGTAGCAAGGTTAACCGAATAGGGGAGCCGTAGGGAAACCGAGTCTTAACTGGGCGTCAAGTTGCAAGGTATAGACCCGAAACCCGGTGATCTAGCCATGGGCAGGTTGAAGGTTGGGTAACACTAACTGGAGGACCGAACCGACTAATGTTGAAAAATTAGCGGATGACTTGTGGCTGGGGGTGAAAGGCCAATCAAACCGGGAGATAGCTGGTTCTCCCCGAAAGCTATTTAGGTAGCGCCTCGTGAACTCATCTTCGGGGGTAGAGCACTGTTTCGACTAGGGGGCCATCCCGGCTTACCAACTCGATGCAAACTACGAATACCGAAGAATGTTATCACGGGAGACACACGGCGGGTGCTAACGTCCGTCGTGAAGAGGGAAACAACCCAGACCGCCAGCTAAGGTCCCAAAGTCATGGTTAAGTGGGAAACGATGTGGGAAGGCATAGACAGCCAGGATGTTGGCTTAGAAGCAGCCATCATTTAAAGAAAGCGTAATAGCTCACTGGTCGAGTCGGCCTGCGCGGAAGATGTAACGGGGCTAAACCATGCACCGAAGCTGCGGCAGCGACGCTTAGGCGTTGTTGGGTAGGGGAGCGTTCTGTAAGCCGTTGAAGGTGGCCTGTGAGGGCTGCTGGAGGTATCAGAAGTGCGAATGCTGACATAAGTAACGATAATGCGGGTGAAAAACCCGCACGCCGGAAGACCAAGGGTTCCTGTCCAACGTTAATCGGGGCAGGGTGAGTCGACCCCTAAGGCGAGGCTGAAAAGCGTAGTCGATGGGAAACAGGTTAATATTCCTGTACTTGGTGTTACTGCGAAGGGGGGACGGAGAAGGCTAGGCTGGCCGGGCGACGGTTGTCCCGGTTCAAGCGTGTAGGGGTGTGGTCCTGGTAAATCCGGACCGCTTTAACCCTGAGGCGTGATAACGAGCCACTACGGTGGTGAAGTAGCTGATGCCCTGCTTCCAGGAAAAGCCTCTAAGCTCCAGGTAACACGAAATCGTACCCCAAACCGACACAGGTGGTCAGGTAGAGAATACTCAGGCGCTTGAGAGAACTCGGGTGAAGGAACTAGGCAAAATGGTGCCGTAACTTCGGGAGAAGGCACGCTGGCGCGTAGGTGAAGAGACTTGCTCTCGGAGCCGAAGCCAGTCGCAGATACCAGCTGGCTGCAACTGTTTAATAAAAACACAGCACTGTGCAAACACGAAAGTGGACGTATACGGTGTGACGCCTGCCCGGTGCCGGAAGGTTAATTGATGGGGTTATCCGCAAGGAGAAGCTCTTGATCGAAGCCCCGGTAAACGGCGGCCGTAACTATAACGGTCCTAAGGTAGCGAAATTCCTTGTCGGGTAAGTTCCGACCTGCACGAATGGCGTAATGATGGCCAGGCTGTCTCCACCCGAGACTCAGTGAAATTGAACTCGCTGTGAAGATGCAGTGTACCCGCGGCAAGACGGAAAGACCCCGTGAACCTTTACTATAGCTTGACACTGAACATTGAGCCTTGATGTGTAGGATAGGTGGGAGGCTTTGAAGCGTGGACGCCAGTCTGCGTGGAGCCAACCTTGAAATACCACCCTTTAATGTTTGATGTTCTAACTCGGCCCCGTGATCCGGGGTGAGGACAGTGTCTGGTGGGTAGTTTGACTGGGGCGGTCTCCTCCTAAAGAGTAACGGAGGAGCACGAAGGTTAGCTAATCACGGTCGGACATCGTGAGGTTAGTGCAATGGCATAAGCTAGCTTGACTGCGAGAGTGACGGCTCGAGCAGGTACGAAAGTAGGTCATAGTGATCCGGTGGTTCTGAATGGAAGGGCCATCGCTCAACGGATAAAAGGTACTCCGGGGATAACAGGCTGATACCGCCCAAGAGTTCATATCGACGGCGGTGTTTGGCACCTCGATGTCGGCTCATCACATCCTGGGGCTGAAGTAGGTCCCAAGGGTATGGCTGTTCGCCATTTAAAGTGGTACGCGAGCTGGGTTTAGAACGTCGTGAGACAGTTCGGTCCCTATCTGCCGTGGGCGTTGGAAGATTGAGAGGGGCTGCTCCTAGTACGAGAGGACCGGAGTGGACGCATCACTGGTGTTCGGGTTGTCATGCCAATGGCATTGCCCGGTAGCTAAATGCGGAAAAGATAAGCGCTGAAAGCATCTAAGCGCGAAACTTGCCTCGAGATGAGTCTTCCCTGTGGCTTTAAGCCACCTGAAGGGACGTTTAAGACTAAGACGTTGATAGGCTGGGTGTGTAAGTGCAGCGATGCATTGAGCTAACCAGTACTAATGACCCGAGAGGCTTAACCTTACAACACCGAAGGTGTTTTGGTCTGAGAGACGAGACGAGATTTTCAGCGAAGTTCCGAGATTGGTTCGCATGGCG
>NZ_JBQSVB010000041.1:0-3674 GCF_052376015.1 Ewingella sp. AOP8-B2-18 | reverse complement strand
ACCCCTATTTACGGGAAGGAGACATTCTTGTCGTGTGGAAACTGGACCGTTTAGGCCGTTCTATGGCACACCTGGTCAATACGGTGCAAGAACTGTCTGGTCGTGGCGTTGGCCTAAAAGTGCTAACAGGGCAGGGGGCGGCCATCGATACCACGACAGCTCCGGGCAAGCTGGTTTTTGGGATATTTGCAGCACTGGCTGAATTTGAGCGAGACCTTATTCGTGAACGAACCAAGGCGGGGCTTTCTGCTGCAGCGGCTAGGGGACGAAAGGGCGGACGTAAACCAGTAGTCACTGATGAAGGTTTGCAGAAGGCGCAGAGTTTAATGGCTCAAGGATTGAGTGTCCGGGAGGCAGCCGGAAGACTGAAAATTGGTAAGACGGCTCTTTATGATGCTTTACGCGCTTTCAAAACCAAAGGATTGTAAGTTAGACACCATCGAAATTTTGTGGCACCAATAATCAACCCGACAATTGGCGTTAGGCCGGACAACTTGAAGGGTTCCTGCGTGCAACCACCTGCTATCTAATTTAGGGGATGAAGGATTATGCCAGCAAGTCAAAAAAGCCGTAAAAGAAAACCTTCAAAGAGTGGGAAAAATAGAACATCACTTTTAGAACATAAAAAAGTTGGTTCTGAGTTAAGACCTGCATTTTCCCAGTTTGAAGGTGAAGTAATATTCTCTCATTGGTCAGATGAACGTCTTCCAGAAATTCTATGGGCTGCTGTTATAAGGGTTATTCAAGATCAGAACTATGCGATTTCTGAATTTAGGCGTGTGATTGATTTTGTCAGAAATCATGATAAAAAAGAAGAGTTATCAGATTTATCTCTTACTGGTATTTCAAAATTAAATGTACCGCTTCGCGATGAGTTTTTATCTTTCTTATTATCAAATCCTATTACAGCGTCAGCTTTAACAGTACTATTGATTTTTGAATATCTCCCTGCCAAGACTACATGGGCTAAATATCTTCCAAATACAGAGCCAGACATTAATATTATAATGATGGCAATAGGTATGTGTATACCTCACCAATCTCAAGAAGCAACAGATTGTCGATGGCTTGTAGCGATGGTCAGTGTAGTTACAGGAAAATTACGTGGGCCACGTGAATTTATAGAACCATTATTTAATTATCCGGATGAGGGTGACTTAAGAATAATACGTCCCACAATTCGAACTCTAGAAATGGCACTTAAATCCGAAAATGAGCAAAACTTAGTGTGGTCGAAAAACTTTTGGAATGAAGCTTGGGAAATCTCACCATGCTTAGAATTAGTGAAATCAGCCTCAACCCTCCCACTTGAACCTTACTGTACAAGAGAAAAAGTAGAAGCGTTACGCTATCAGTTAGAACAGCATTGGGAGAATACTCATTTAACCACGGCGATTGATGCAAAACACGATTGTGTTTTTGGAATAGCATTTTATTCTTTAACCATATTAGAAGAGTTGTTGCAGAGTGAAGTTAGGTCTGGAATATTAGCTAGATTAGGATTAAGAACGGTTTTAGAAAGTTACATCAGCTTGAATTATATGGTTTTGAAGGATGATAAAGAGTTATGGAAAAAGTGGAGAACTTATGGCGCAGGTCAAGCCAAATTAAATGCTTTAAAATTTGATGAATTTGTAGAATCACCTGAATTCATTAATAATGATACTTTAGAATCAATAGCATGTGAAGACGTATGGGAAGAATTTATTAATATAGAGCTTGGTAGTTGGAGTGGGTTAGATTTGAGAAAAATCAGTGAGTTAGCAGGTGTTAAAGACGATTACGATAAATACTATTCTTGGACGTCTACATATACTCATGCTACATGGGGAGCCGTAAGGGAGGCATGTTTTACCACTTGTGGAAATCCATTGCACCGTCTTCATCGATACCCTCATAAATCAAAATTACCTGATACGTTGTATGATGCATGTGTACTAGTCGATAAAATATTAAGTACATTAAACAAATGTTATCCAACATTTGAATTTCGGTTTTTTGATTAATAGAAAACGTTTATAGAGGGGGCCGAATGTCAAAAAGGCCCCTAACACCGCAAGTAACTCAGTCGCTCAAGTCCACTGCAATAAGCTAGTTCTCATTGAAATTAACGGCACCGCTAATCAAGAATGCATTTTATTGTAGAAACTCTCCGCCTGCTGCCAAAGCCGATGCAATTCTTCGGCGTGATTCGTGACCCAGGGTATAAAAATACTTCCATACCTGTTGTAAAATTCTCTGTTAATCTCAACAGCCACGAAATTGGGATCGTCGAGATAAACGCTTAAGGTCTGTAACTTATGAGTAAAACATACCTGAGGACTCAACCCTTTTCTGTAATAACAAAATATATCTCCTTCATTGTATTTCAAATCACTAAGTGAGTTAATTTTTCTAAGTAAGTCTTGAGATATTGAATATGAACCATAACGCGCCATTTCAGTTCTTCCGTGCTTTTCGAAATCATATGCATAATAATTTCCATCTTCTTCCATAAACTCAACCACCTTCATATGACAGTGCGGTAGAACCCCAGTGTGCACATACCAGGTATCATGCATAAGATTGGGATGGGTACTCCAATATTCACGCTCTTGGGGGGTTAAAATCTTATTACCTGCAAGAGCAGTTATCCCCAATCGCAAGGCATAATCTTTCGGTTGCTTCAGAATGGTTATTAAATCTGTGTATTTAAGAAATCCTGGCTGAGATTGAATCCATTTGGCATCAATAGTAATTCTAACAGCTCGTTTATTCTGTACTGGGGGTAAAATCTGGGCATTTGTGAAACCATTCATCTGCCTCCAGAACAATTCTTCATATTTGTTTAAAATTTCAGAACCGTTTGTAAGGCCATGCCCTAAAGGTGAGGGGGATGTTGTATACCAACTGTGCTTTCGTAAGATAGTGTTATCAGAGAGTTGAAGATAACCTTCATTTATTCCATTTGACACATTGATCGCATGTAAACCAGGAACACTAGTGTAATGATACAATTCCATTTAAGGCCTCACTCTTATTTCGTCGGTTATAGTATTGCTAATAAATCATTATCGACCATATCAGGTTCGGCTTTATTTTTTTATGCGCAAAGCGCATGAAGGCGACAGGTATTGCTACTTGGTGCTCTCTAAGTATGCCAACTTATGACCATGAAGGCCGCAGTCAGCCCGCTAAATGGCTAAGCTAAATTGTACCAACCGTTATCACTCACAGAAAGATGCCCCTGATCTACCAGCTCGTTTAATGCTAGTAGGGGTCATCAGTGCCCTGGCAGACGAACTGGAAATTGGAAACCCGATTGTTGTAAGGCATCACCTCTGATATTTGGGCCCTCCGGGTAATGCCGGTCACCTTAAGTGACCGGCTTTACCCGCGAGGCGGGCTTTTTTGTCACTTGCTGCTGGAACCAACACTAAGACTAAGTTCTGTAATGTGCAGGTTCCAACCACCTTGCCCCATGGCAAACATTGAACTGGCTATGCTTACAATGAGGATCACTGCGAAGAAGATTTCTTTCTTCATTTGGCAGCCTTTAACAATCTGGGCAAACCACCCTGTATTATCGTGTATCAGGCACAAGCAAGAGGATGTGATACATCTTGTATGCGCTGACGTATATTCCAGAGCTTATTCAAACCGCCGCTACAGTAGATGAATAAGGCGCTGGAACG
>NZ_JBQSVB010000040.1:0-3721 GCF_052376015.1 Ewingella sp. AOP8-B2-18 | reverse complement strand
GCGGCTTTCCTGAGAAACTCCCGGTTCACACGCATAACTCGGGATCTTGCTGGAGAGAGTAACCCAGTGATTTTGCCCTTCGTTTAAGCCCGTCGAGTACGCGATTACGGTAGCGCTCTTCATAATAATCCGCGCCAGGATCGACATATTTCTGACCGTATTTAAGGGCATTGTAGAACAGTATTGCCAGTTTTCTTGCCGTTGCAGTGACTGCTTTTGCTTTCCCGATACGGGATGATAATCGACGATAAAAAGCACCCAGCGCTGTATCGCTCCGGCCAATTGTTGTGGCTGCCAGTCTTAGTGCAGCAGCAATTCGACTGGATGAACGCCGTGTTTTCGAGGACAGTACTTTTCCACCGGAGATCTTATTCCCCGGGGACAAACACAGCCACGAGGTAAAATGGCTCGCATCCGGCCAGCGATTCATGTCAGTACCGCATTCGGCAACGAATTTTAGTGCCAGATAAGGTCCGAACCCATGTATCTGTGTCAGGTCTGCTCCGGTAATTTTCCAGAGTAATGGCCTGACATCAAAGGAAAGCTGATTGGGCTGTTTTGTACGATGTCTGGCGGAGGGCAATACTCCTTCAGGCTCTTCAGTTCCGGTGCTGAGCTGCAATAATGAAGTTTCGATTTGATCATCACACTCACGGATTTTTTCCTGGTAAAAATCGAAAAATGCCACCGACTGTTCAAGTGCAAAAAGATGTTCAGGCTGCCAGTTCCCTGTCAGTGCCTGTTGAAGAACCTCTGGCGTCTTTTTACATCTGACATCACGATACTGGATCAATACTGAAGGATCGCGCTCACCACTGACAATAGCTCTGACGATTGAAAGACCGGTAACGCCAGTAATATCCGATACGGCATGATGCAATTGAACATTCATCTGCATCAACGCCTTCTGCATATGTTGGATATGAGCAGCCCGGTATTCAGTCAGGCGTTCCCGTTGTCTCAAATAAGACCTGAGTACGGAAATGTCGTGTTCAGGTCTGAAACTGGCCCGAAGAAGGCCAAATGAATGCAGCTTCTGCAGCCACTGTGCGTCATTGACATCAGTCTTGCGACCGGGAACATTTTTTGCGTCTCTGGCATTAACAAGGATCACATTGAAACCCGCAGCCTCAAGGATCTCAAAAGCAGGCAACCAGTAAACGCCAGTGGACTCCATGGCAATGGTCGTAATGTGACAGGTTTTGAGCCAGTCGGACATCCGATGAAGGTCGCCAGTGAAACTTTGAAAAGTTCTGACCGGCTCGGCGTCAGCATCCGGTGGAACGGCGACTACGTGGAATTCAGCGCCAATATCAACGCCCGCAGCATGAGGATGGATAACAGACATTCGGGAGGATTTTTTCATGGAAATCTCCTTGCTCATTTTTCGATGAACGAAGGAGGGGACGACGGAGAAATCACCTTCCTGAACGGGATCAAAGTCACCACTGCCGGATCCGCCACAGTCCCTGAACCATGTTTTTTTACGGGGTCATACCACCAAAAGGCCGACGGCTGCTTCCTTCGCTAAATTAGCCTGCCAACTTTTCCGGGGAGTTTCTGAGACTCAGGACGGGGTTTCACCCATGGACAGTTTTTTAATATGTCCCGTTCGTCGGTAACCCGCTTCAGCTCTTTCTGGAGACGGCGGATCTCGGCCTGAGCATCTGACTGTTCTTTATTAGCGGAAGAATCCGGACCGTACTTCTTTATCCAGGCGTAAAGGCTGTGGGTGGTGATATCGAGACGTGTTGCAACGCTGGCAACAGAATAACCGCGATCAACAACCTGTTTGACTGCTTCAGTTTTAAACTCTTCGGGATAACGCTTACCGCTCATGGGCACCTCTCTTTAAGCCATCTTAATGGAGTGACCACGCTCCGGTAGACAGTTTCTGTCCTCACGGCGAGGCCTTTTCGAAGGCCTCCGGGCTGACGCCACCGAGGTGGCTGTGGCGTCGGTTGCGGTTGTAGAACACTTCAATGTAATCGAAAATATCCGCCCGGGCCATGTCCCGGGTTTTATATATCCGCTTCCTGATGCGCTCTTTTTTGAGTGAACTGAAGAACGATTCTGCCACTGCATTATCCCAGCAGTTGCCGCGACGGCTCATGCTTGGCGCCAGATTGTTGGCCCGGCAGAACCGCTGCCAGTCATCACTGCCATACTGACTACCCTGGACGCCCTTCTAAGAGTCAAGCTGTTATCGGGATACTGTTGATCCGCCTGTTTTGATTGCGCAGTAACGTGTAAACTTCGCGGGAGATATATCGCTTTAGACAGCGTATCGCTTCCATTTTTGTATGTCCTTCGGCTACACGCCTGGCGACATATTCCTTTGTTTTTGCGTCAGTTCGTAAGCGTCCGATGGCGATGATGTGAAGTGCACTATTTGCAGCACGATCTCCACCACGATTAAGTCGGTAACGGTTCGTTTTTCCAGAAGAAACGGGGACCGGGCTGACACCACACAGTGCCGCAAATCCTGATTCTGATCTTAACCGTTGAGGATTGTCTCCGGCAGTGATCAGCAACTGTGAAGCGCTTTCGTATCCGATAGCATTACGTTTAATCAGCTCAGGTGCCAACTCGTCGACAATTGCCGCAATCATGACATCCAGATCAGCGATTTCGTCATGTAACTCGAGATAGCGTCGGGCAAGGGACTTTAATGAAATGCGATAAACGTTGGTTACATTGCGGTATTCACTGGCATCAGGTCTCCAGGAACCCAGGGTCCTGATGAGCTGCATGCGCGTCATATTTCTGAGCTGTTCACGTAATTCATCCGGGGCAGAGATAATATTTGAATGGATAATCTGGAGAGCGACTCTGCGGGCTGATATTGCTGTTTTTCGGCAAGTTTTTAATACCCGCAGGGACTCAATCATGCCATCACGCGTTTTGGGAGTAACTGTCCTGATGCCTGAGAATGCTGCATGAGCGGCACATTCAGCATCAATTGTGTCACTTTTACCCCGTTTGCGTCGCTCCATCCGGTCTGGAGCAGTCACCTCAAGAACTTCTAACCCGGCGTTCTGAAAATAACGAAGCAAACCGGAACCATAGGTACCTGTGCACTCAACACCAATTCGCTTTAATGTCCCAAACGAGGTCATCCATGCCAGCATCTGCCGGTAACCTTGTCGTGTTGTGGAGAAATACTGAGTCCCAAGGACTTTATTGTTCTGATCTACGACAGCGGCAACGTGCAAATCTTTATGTGTATCCACGCCACCCACAACGGCAGCTTCGGTAACTTTATCAACCATGACAGAGCTCCTGTGAGGAAACAGAGTTGAATCTCCAGACAGATAACCCGGACAGGACAGTAACGAGACAAGCCGTCAGGCCCTTCTTGAGTCACGCGCATCGGTGAGGAGATGCCTCGCATGAAGGCGCTTCCGGCAACCGACGGGTCCAGGGCAGGACACAAAAGGTCGATCGCTGTGTGAGTCAGGATGCGGGAAGGTCTTCACTGCATCAGTAATCACACCAATCTGGTTAAACGGCAAACTAAGTGGTGGTAAAGACTGACATCGGCATTATTACTATCGCTGTGCACAATGACGTTTTCTGAAGGCTTACGCCGCCAGACCGCCATCATCAACGCATCCAGTGC
Organism: Ewingella sp. AOP8-B2-18; assembly: GCF_052376015.1. Lineage (NCBI taxonomy): Bacteria > Pseudomonadati > Pseudomonadota > Gammaproteobacteria > Enterobacterales > Yersiniaceae > Ewingella > Ewingella sp. AOP8-B2-18. The sequence goes on along the minus strand of NZ_JBQSVB010000040.1, from coordinate 99 downwards.
CAGCTCGCTCGACAGTGTTGGTTTCATCGACCAGCCCACCACATTACGGGCGAAGAGATCGATGACCACTGCCAGATACAGCCAGCCCTGCCAGGTGCG
>NZ_JBQSVB010000039.1:0-3810 GCF_052376015.1 Ewingella sp. AOP8-B2-18 | reverse complement strand
GAACGAACACTGGTTCAGCGATATCGTTCACGCCAGGAAAACCATTAACGACTGGAGGCAGGATTATAACGAGTGTCGTCCACATTCGGCACTGAATTATCTGACGCCATCAGAGTTTGCAGCACGGTGGCGAAATGGAAAATGTGAAGGTAAACAAACCGACATTACTAACTGACGGTTGTATCTAATCCTGGGGGCAGGTCACAGTAACAGCCGCTGATGCAAGCAAAGAGGCTGTAAACCAGAATGAGGTTTACTGGAGGCATTAAAAAAGCCGCTTACGCGACTTTCATTGGTTTGGTATGGCTAAGTGAGCTTATACCATAAACACTTCTGGCCCTTTAGCATCGAGGATATTGATAATCCTCAAAGCAGCATTGTTAGGTTTGCTTTCGTTTCTTTCCCACTTTGAGACGCTTTCTACAGACATTCCGAGAGTGATTGCCAGTGCTGCCTGAGACAGGTTGTAGCGAGTGCGGACCTCTCTAATCTGGCTGCCTGTCATTACTCGAATTGCAGGAATATTACGGGCCGCGACTGCTGCATTGATAGCAGTCACTGTGTCATCTTTTACAACTCCCAATTTGTTGTAACGTTCAGCCATGCTCTGAATGCGTTTAAGTCGTTGTGTCATTACAAATTACCTCGATTAGTTCTTTTTCATCCAGCAAATCTTCTATGCGCTCCGGAGTCATTGCTATAAAATCTTTGCCAATTTTGCAGTAAGCCTCGATTTCGTCATCTTCAATTTCTTTTCCCTTCTTTTTTGAAAGCTCACTTTTCAGGTACATATCGAAGAAAAAAACGTTATTGCCATTATTGAAGAAAATGATCGATCTAGCCCCATCGCTGGCTCCTACACTGGGCAAACTAAGCCGCTTTTTAAAGGTGAATTTACCTAGTTGATCACCAGGTAAACCGTTAAAAATAGCCTTTGCTGCTTTACACAAAATACTGTCGCTGATGCGTGCTTTTTTCCGATCATTTTCAAATTCAGGTGTTAAATAAATTCCCATGAAAATCTTCTCATCCCCATACCCGTAAGCATTACTATAGTCTTTGTTACGGGTTTTTTCAACTTTTCAGTGTTCTGAGATATGTGTCATACAGAAATTGCATTTCTCAAATGAGAATCACTTGAGCTGAAAAGTTATCCACATATACATCAGATATTTTTAAAATACGTTTTAGGTTTTATTTATAAACCTTTTTAGCAGCACGAAATCTAGGACTGGCGTGGCCTGTAGGGGTGTAACCGTGACAACTTGCCCTTAAATTGTGACAAATTGCCCTCAAAAATTGCTTAATTCACAGGTTTATTGACTCGTATCATATCCCGTGACAACATAAAAACTTGTCACAGTTACTTATGGGAAAAGCTATGCTTGAATTGGATATTGCATTGGTTAAATCGCGCAAAATAGGACAACGGATTGTTCAATCCAATGAACTAACAGAAGCTGCCTATAGTTTATCTCGTGACCAAAAACGGATGCTGTATCTTTTTGTAGATCAGATACGTAAAGCTGATATTTCATCAGGTGAGGGGACTGAACCTTCGCACAACGGCATTTGTGAGATTACAGTGGCTGAATATGCAAAGACTTTTAATTTGACTTCAGCTGAAGCAAGTAAAGACATACGAAATGCATCGAAAAATTTTGTTGGTAAAGAGGTTATTTTCTTTAGACCTGACGAAGACCAAGGTGATGAAAAGGCTTATGATGCCTATCCTTGGGTCATCAAACGAGCCCACAGACCCTCCCGTGGACTTTACATCATCCATCTAAATCCATACCTCATTCCGTTTTTTATTGGTCTACAGAACCGTTTTACGCAATTCCGACTTGGTGAAACTAAAGAAATTACCAGTCCTTATGCCATGCGCTTATATGAATCATTATGCCAATACAGAAGTACAGGGGTCGCTATCCTGAGTATTGACTGGATGATCGAGCGCTATCAATTGCCACAAAGTTACCAACGTCTTCCAGATTTCCGCAGAAGATTTCTCATTCCAATGGTTGCAGAAATTAACTCTTGCACCCCAATGAGAGTTGATTACACAGAGAAAAAATCAGGTAGAGTCACTTCTCACATCATTTTCAATTTTATGGAACTGTGACAAATCACCCTTGATTTCTTATATCTCAGTATCACCTCGCCAATTTGCCAATCATAAGTGGCTCCAACATCAAATTGCTCTTCAAACCATAGTATCTGAGGGCAGTTTGTCACACTTGGGGCTATGGGAATGAATTTTGAGGGCAGATTGTCACATTTTACTGTTCAAAATATCCTAGCCGACTTTGACTAACTCATACCCTAAAATGAGGGCAGTTTGTCACATCTCTAAAGAAAAGAATCGTTGAGTGACCTTCTACTCATAGTGATGTGCTTACCGATACTGCCATAAACAGAACCAAGGCGGCCAAAGCCTAAAGTGACGCCGTCTTTTCATCATTCTCAGTTTATATATCTTCCGTAGCACCATGTTGTGTCCTTAAGCACGGCAGATAAGCTCTGAAAACGACTTCAGGTAATATCCACCCCGATAAGCCGATGATAGCAGCTTTTTACCTGCACGATATTCCCCTGCACCGCGATCCGAACGCAGTCCCCCGGCTGTAGGAAAGCAATAATTTCAGCCAGCCGGATATCGTCTGTAGCGACCCGAAGCCACCCATCATCTTCGCTGAAGAGGACACCAAAAAATATAACTTCAGACGTACTGGTCATCACATGCGCTGTTCGTTTTATCGTTCCCGTGAACATGCTTTTCATACCCGTAGTCATGCTTAATAATCCCATACAGTCTCCTTCATCGCTCTTTTCTAAGGGCCTTGCACAAAGCGGACCTTCATTACGCCAGCGCTCCGTTCGCAGCTAACTGAATAGACCCCAGTTTCCTAGACGGTTGCGTGCCTCATGAACCAGGCACTTTCATAAACTGCAGGGGGTTGATCTTCACAGGCACTATGCCGACGTTTAGCATTATAAAACATCTCTACATAATCGAAGATATCAGCCTTTGCTTCTTCTCTATTTTTATAGATCCGTTTCTTTATGCGTTCTCGTTTCAGCAACTGGAAAAAACTTTCTGCCACCGCGTTATCATGGCAATTACCACGACGACTCATGCTGCTTTTTAAATTGTGAGCTGTCATAAAGTGCTGACATCTTTCGCTCGTATATTGAGAACCCTGATCCGAATGGATTAGTACTTCTGCCGCTGGTTTGCGTCGCCACACCGCCATCAACAAGGCGTCCATCACCAACTCTGCTGTCATTCGTCCACCCATACTCCAGCCGATAACCCGGCGCGAGAATAGATCGAGAACAACGGCCAGATACAACCAACCCTCATGCGTTCTTATATAGGTCATGTCACTCACCCAATGAGTATTTGGGGTAGGAACAATGAACTGGCGCTCAAGGTAATTAGGGCTGGCAACTGAAGGCTTTCCGCCGCCGTAATAGCGTCGTTTCCGGTATCCGGTTTGAGAAGCCAACTCTGCAAGCCTCATTAGGCGCGCGATCCTGTTACGCCCAGCGTGTTCACCTAACTCTTTAATATCTTGCCAGATTTTTCGATAACCATAAACCGTACCACTTTCAAGCCACAGCTGCTTAATAAGACCTGTTTGGCGCTCATCTTGCCTGGCACGCAAAGATTGAGGTCGCTTTAGCCACTGGTAATAACCGCTGTAATGGAGGCCAAGAACCAGACACAACCGGCGTACAGCATAAAAGGAGGACATTTGTTTAATGAAGGCGTACTTCAGCCTGACGTTCTTGCAAAGTACGCGG
>NZ_JBQSVB010000038.1:0-3871 GCF_052376015.1 Ewingella sp. AOP8-B2-18 | reverse complement strand
GGGAAGATGCGTGATCTGATCCTTCAACTCAGCAAAAGTTCGATTTATTCAACAAAGCCGATGAACGATAATACCCTGTCGAATACCGATTCTTTAAACGATATCGTGAAGGATGGACGGCAACAACTCGCTCGAGGCAGAAATGATTTTCTGCTTTTTAACTCTCAGACCGTCAGCCCGGGAACCAACCTGAGCAGCCTCGATGCGCTTAAACGCGATTATTTGGCCTACGCTGATGTCCTTGATAAAGCGTTAACGCTTACGGAGCAGGGAAAACTGGATGACATCCTACGGCTACGTATTCAGGATTATCAGGTATCCATGCAGGATAGCTATAATCGCTGGCGCGTCACTTATGAAGACGTAAGTCGACGGGGGATCAGTGAAAATCAGAAAACCTTTACAGAAATGCTGTGGACTATGGGAACAGTTATTCTCTTGGTGATCATCATTATATTACTCAGTTGGGTCGGATTACGGAGAATGCTCATTGCACCTTTAAAAGATAATATGCAGCATTTGAGCACTATTTCGCAGGGAGATCTCACGCATTCGGTGAGGGTCGAAGGAAATAATGAGATGGCAAAACTGGCAGAAAGTATTCTCCATATGCAACAGTCTCTGATCAGAACAGTCAGTGATGTCAGACTCGGTTCTGACTCTATATACACCGGGGCAGGTGAGATAGCCTCAGGTAGTCATGATTTGTCATCCCGGACCGAGCAGCAAGCTGCATCACTGGAAGAAACTGCAGCAAGTATGGAACAACTGACGGCAACGGTTAGGTTGAATGCTGACAATGCCCGCCAGGCTTCACAGCTTGCAGTTGCCGCTTCCGATAAAGCATTAAAAGGGGGAGATGCTGTCAGCTTGGTTGTAAGTACAATGGATGATATCGCCGATAGCTCTAAGGAAATTGGTGCCATCATTAATGTTATCGATGGTATTGCGTTTCAGACTAACATTCTCGCCCTTAACGCGGCCGTTGAAGCAGCAAGAGCTGGGGAGCAGGGGCGCGGATTTGCCGTGGTGGCTGGCGAGGTTCGCAACCTTGCCCAGCGCAGTGCGCTTGCGGCTAAAGATATCAAGATACTCATTGAGGCCTCAGTCAGTCGTATTGAAAATGGCTCAGGCTTGGTTAAACGTGCTGGCGACTCGATGTCTGATATCGTCAATGCAGTGACCCGAGTGACAGATATTATGGCAGAAATTGCTGCTGCATCCGATGAACAGAGCCGCGGAATTGAGCAGGTTGGTATTGCGGTTCACGAAATGGACAGTGTGACGCAGCAGAACGCATCCCTTGTTGAAGAGTCCGTTGCAGCGGCGGCGGCACTTGAAGAGCAGGCCGGGTTGCTGCAACAGTCTGTATCAGTATTCAGGCTCCGGGACGACAACCTGGTTGTACCAGCACAGAAAGCGATTTAACCGACTGAACCGCGTTTCCGGTGGCCGTCGGCAGGAAATTGCGACTGGCTACCAAACACTGCCGGAAACGCGGCTGAACGGTTTTAGCCATGAAGCATGGTGTCGTAAACCTCTTTACAGACTGTAGTCTTGTGCCCCAGATCGGCAAAGAGGTTTACGCGGATGCCGTTCGCCTTCCCCACATAATCACTACTGATTAAAAGTAGTCCATCAGGATAATCTGCCTAACTTCCCCCGTTCCGTTCGGAAAACCGAACATAGCATCCGTATTTTTCCGGATAACCGGAATACCTAAAATCACAGCTCACAATTAACCTCCATTTATCAATTACTTATTTTTTATAAAAAGTGGCACGCTCAGTGCAATGACAGAGATGCGATGAACGTTTCATTCATCAACAGACAATGATTCAATTTGGAGAGTTAAATATGACTGTGTTGCAGAAATCCCTTCCGAAAGGGGTCGAATTATTAAAAAATCCAGGTCTGAATAAAGGCACGGCTTTCTCCCAACAAGAACGTCGTACCTTTGGTTTTACATGTTTTTGTTCGCCGTTGGCTATTCTGTGGGACCGCAGTTCATCCGCGCGATTCGTAGCGATGGCATGCCGCAGGTAGTTTTCACGGTGATCGTCTGCCTGTCAGGACTGGGGACCGCGATTCTTATTGGTAAAGGTCTGCATTATGGCGGGCCGATGACGGCAGGGTTGCTGGCTGGAGGATATTCCCCTGTTGTTTAACCTGTTTGTAAACCAGTCATCGATCAGTTTCAATCGCACAGCCCCAGTGATTAAAGAGACAAAACTTCATCAGTTGATGGCCTGGCGTTGGCCCGGGAACGTAAGGGAGTTGCGAAATGAAGCCGAGAGATTTGTTCTGGGCATTAAGAGTACAATCACAATGGGAGATATTTCTTCGGATATCTCCTCGTTCTCACTGATGCAAACCGTTGAATATTTTGAGAGAGGTTTGATTGCCACTGAGCTCGCACGCCATGCAGGTAGCCTTTCTCGTACAGCAGAGTCACTACAGGTAGCCAAAAGTACGTTGTCCGATAAGATAAAGAAATATGGGCTAAAATTTTGAAAAAATGGAATTCATCCAATAATGCAATAAATTAGAATCGTATTGCTGATTTTCGTTGATTCCAGTTGATCATATAGAACCATGAATCATTATGCCCATCATCACCGAGGATTCCCCTTTTGCATTGGTTAGTTCGTCTACGCCTGACCTGGCGCCAGGTCGTCACTGGATTTCCTTCACGTGCGAGGCTGGCAGCGCGTGATGCACTTGCTACTGCACTCGCCTGCCTGCTGTCATGGATACTGGCCGTATGGCTGCTGGGACATGAACATCCTACTTTTGCCATCGTCAGTGCCGTGGTATGTCTTGCTCCGGGCGTACCCAGTCACCTGAAACAAGCAAGAAATCTAGTGATTGGTTGTACGTTCGGTATTGTGATGGGGGAGTTGATGTGGCAGTTACCCGATACTCACCCACTGATTCGGATGTGCGTCGGTATGTTCTTCGCTATTTTGTTTGGTGCCGCCATTGGCCCGGCCCCGGTGGTACCAATCCAGGCTGGAGTATCGGTTGCTTTGGTTCTTGCCATGGGGCCAGAAAGCGCGGGTGGAACCCGTTTGGTGGATGTTTTGCTGGGAGCCTCTGTAGGATTATTATTCAGCCAGGTGCTTTTTACGTCTAATCCATTTAGTGATATTGGGCGTTCAACTTCTGATTTCCTTCGACAACTCGGTAATGGGATGGATCGAATGCTCAGAGCCTGCGAGGTGCAAAGCAGTAAGGGGGCAGAAGCCGCTTTGAGTCAGCTTTCAGATGCTCAGTCAGCTCTGGCAGCTCTTCGTGCCGCTGTAGCTGAAGCACAGGTCAGTAAACGCTGGTCGCTACGGGGTCGGCTACATGCAGAGCGGATTAACATCGTCACGCAACGTTACGACCGCCATGCAATACGGGTATACGCAACTTCCCTTTTATTAGCGGAAAGCATAAGCCGAGCCATGTCGCACACGCATACTCCGCCACCCGCCGCAGTTATGACGTATTGCCAATGGCTATCAGATAACTGCATGGAATTAGCCCGGCAATCAACCGTTTTTGTGCTAAAGGAAAGTGCCCCCCAAGCTTATATGGGCAAGCAGCCACAGAGCACAATCTATAAGTGCGATATATTACCACCAGAATGGCTCATTGTAGAAGATAATGCTAAACAACTGGAGTATGCCTTACAGGTGCTACTGTGTTCACGAGACGCATAATTGTAATGCCGAGATAACTGTATGCTGAACTACTGTTAGTATTTATCGACGTGTGTCACTTCCGTCACTTGGCTGAACAGTGGAAGATCTAATGACAAGTGGGTAATGACTCCAACTTATTGATAGTGTTTTATGTTCAGATAATGCCCGATGACTTTGTCATG
>NZ_JBQSVB010000037.1:0-3889 GCF_052376015.1 Ewingella sp. AOP8-B2-18 | reverse complement strand
GGGGAGGGATATAAAAGGAGAGATGAGCCTGGCCGGGTTTGTTCTGATCCAGTGAAGAATGAAAATTAAGGAGCCTTTTAATACTATAAAAGCTCCTTATTGGTACCAAAATGGTATCTTTTTAGCGTTATTCACCCAGCCCATTTTCGGCATAGAAAGATAGCGCATGGCGGATCATATTGAGCTTGGAGCGCTGGGTTTTCTCGCACAGTGACTCCAGCTGGGTAAACTCAAACTCATTAAAGGGTACCCGGATGGCTTTATAGTCCCGCTTGGCATCTTTGGGCAGGCTGAGTTTCTGCGCCGGCGTGTTTTCGGCGAGCGCGGCAAAAGCCTCAATTTTATCGGCATCGGCTGTTTGTGCCGGCCGTTCTCTGCGTTTTACCATTTCACAATCTCCTGTACCAGGCATTGGATCTCACCGCGGGCTTTGCCGTTGTCCATCTCCACCACGCCCTTACCTTCCGACATGCAGTCACGGTAGATTTTACGGTCCCGAATGATGGTATTCATCAGCTGGAGCACCGGATAATCTGCCAGGTAAATTTTTGCATCCTGAGTCTCATTCACGATCGGGTTGGTCGGCGCCATGGTCAGCAGCGCTTTCACCCGAAGTTTGGGATTTAGATCTAACGCCATCGTGATGATGTCCTGCAGTGCGGGCAGCGTATCGAGGTCTGGCTGCGAGGGTCTGAAAGGAACGATCAGCACGTCGGCGGCGCTCATACCGGTGCGCAGTTCCCGGCTGTCGCGGCCTGCGGAATCCACAACGACATACTCATAGCGTTTGGCCAGGTCAGACAGCGTTTCATGGATGTTGTCGAACTTCTGAATGCTGTGGATTTTTGGCAGATTCATATTCTGATTACGATCGCTGATCCAGTTGGATGCCGTACCCTGCCGGTCAGCATCAACAAGCATCACATCCTTTCCCTGTCGTGCAAGTTCAGCGCCGATATTAGCGGCGGTTGTGGACTTACCACAGCCTCCCTTTTGGCTCCCTATAAGTATAATCATGGCACCCTTCCAGTGTGATATTGATGTCAAAGTAGTACTACTTTAGCCGTTACTCGAATGCGGTACAACAAATGTGTCGTTGGCGCTTTGCTCGAATTAATAACAGACGCGCATCCTGCTGATATTTACCGACTGGGGAATGAGACAGGTACAAGAGTTAAACGTGATACTAATTGCGGTAACAATAAGCAGCGATATAATTTGTTATATTTCATAGGCTTAATTGTAGCCTGTGTCATTCTAACGTGATAACTTTTGCGGTAAGATTGGCTACGTTCTCGCCTGGAATGCTTAACCTATCTAACGTGATATGATTTGCGGCGCTTTTCATCAGGATCTGTATCCCGGCGGTTAGCTGTCATACGTGATAGGTTTTGCGGTCACGGAGTAACAATTTACGATCATATTCCTGTTTTCCGCGGTCATTACACTCTTCTGGGATACTGTCACACAAAGCCTGATGTCAGGTTCTGAATGCGGAATCTGTTAAGGTGATATGTTTTGCGGTTCTCATGTAAGATTTAATCAATACATTCAGGTTGATACATTTATAAACCACATTAATGAGAGAATGTTTTACTGATGGTGCTCAATATTGATACGAAGATCATTCTTCATCTGACGATCAAAAAATAAAACAACGCGAAGCTGCGTTAGCTTGTTTTATTTCTTGTTTCTTATTTCTCTTTTCTTGTTTCTAGTGTTGATTTAACTACTATATTACAAGAGGTTAAAACAAGTTACGTGATATACTTTGTGGTAATACGTGATCGCTTTTGCGGTTAAAGGTGATAACTTTAGCGGTGTTACGTGATCGGATCTGTGGCAAGACGTGATCCGATCATCTGTTGATAAGTCTGTTTTTAACGTGATATATTCAAAAAAAATATCACCTTTGGGTTGAGACAGATACATGGATAAACAAAGCGTCAAAAAACTGTACGTGACTCAGGATAATAAACTTCTTGAAGGTGCATACAGCGCGACCCTTGATGAAATGCGCCTTCTGTATCTTGCCTTGGTGCAAATCGACAGTAAAAAGCCTCAACCCGATGGTATTTATACTTTGTTTCCTGCGGACTTTGAAAAAATGTTCGGGGTTAATCCATCTCATACTCACCAGCAGCTCAAGAAAGCCGCGGATTCACTCGGCAGCAAGCCGATCGTCACGTTTGAATGGAACGATAAAAAGCAGCGCCTAGATAAAGTAAAAAGGTTTTGGTTTTCTTCGATCCGCTATGACGCATCAGACAACAGCGCCGATGTGACGATCCGTTTTTCTCCTGATGTGGTGCCCTATCTTTACGACCTCAAACGCGAATTTACCCAGGTTGACTTTCAGCATGTGTCAAAACTGGATACTCCTTTCGCATTCCGGCTTTATAGCTGGCTGGTTAAGTTCAGAAAACTCACAAAAAATGCCCGCACTAACGGCATCATTGAGACCGATGCCTTAGAAATTGACTGGATGAAAGAACGCACAGGGCTGGTGGGGAAATACGAGGAATATCGGTTTTTCAAACGTGACGTGCTGGTCCCGGCTGTTGAGCGTATAAACGCTAATACGGATATTTCGGTTACTTGGGAACCGGTGAAAATGGGAAGATCCGTTAAAGCGATCAAGTTTTTTTATATCACAGAAACAGGAACCACATCTGCCAAACCTTTACGCCCACGTCTGCCGAGAAGGCCTCATGTTCTCGAAGGGTCCGACAAAGAAGGCGTCTGGGCGAGGAAATGTATTGCCGTGATGCAGGATTTTAGAGCACGGTTGGAAGAGTATGATGATAAAGAGAAATTACCTTTAGCAGACTTAAAAAAGTGGCTGCACTGGTATGAGATTATTGGCGATGATGCGTCGGTGAAACGCATGAAAGTTGAGATTTCTGGCAGGTCAAAAAGAAAACCAACCGACGCGAATATAAGTGCTTCAGTTTAAGATCCCATTCTGATCCTAAGGTTGATCCCTCCATAAGGCCTTTAGAAGCCTGAAAAAAGGCACCTGAATACCTAAGACTTATATCCAGGCTTATGCCCCCATGAGGACTCTCAATGCACGCAGGCAGCTTGTTTGCAAGCGTTATTAAGTTCATGACCTTTCCCGCGAGAATAAGGAAGTTATAAACACCGGAAGATAACACCAACGCACTGTGTTGGCTCGTGAATATAACGAGTACATGATGCGCTGTGTTTCAGCCTTATGAGAAGCTAGGGAGAATGCGAGATGATAAACTTGTACTTAAATAAGTACATTGTTATTATGTCTGCAAATTGCTTTAAGGAGACTGTTCAATGCGACACATCACTTTTACAGAGGCCCGTACCAATTTCGCGAACGTACTGAATCAGGTCAGTGAGGACGCAGATACCGTCGTTATCACCCGTCGTGGCAGCCGTGACGTAGTGATGATTGATGCAGACGAATACAGCAGCATGGTTGAGACGCTTTACCTGTTCAGTAACCCGGCAAACGCTGCGCATTTAGAGGGATCATTGAACCAGTTAGATCGCGGTGAAACGGTTGAAATTGATGTATGAAAACCGTATTCACGGCGCGCGCCGCTGAGGACTATCGATACTGGCAGGATAACGACCCGAAGAAGTTCGAACGCGTGCGCCAACTTATTAAAGCCCTGCATGCTGACGCGTTCGTCGGGATAGGTAAGCCCGAGCCGCTAAAGCACAAAAGGCCATTATGGTCACGACGTATCGACCGGGAACACCGGCTTGTCTACTACGTTAAAGACGGCGAAATTGTTATCATTGCCTGTCGTTTTCATTACACCGGCATCTGATAGGCCCGCATTATGCGGGCTTTTTTGTGCCTGTAAGGGCAAACGCATCTGAAAAGTGAGACCGTTAGTTTATCCCT
>NZ_JBQSVB010000036.1:0-3950 GCF_052376015.1 Ewingella sp. AOP8-B2-18 | reverse complement strand
AATTGAGTGTAGATGTTGAAAATGTGTTCATAACAAACAATGGCGGAAAATGGATAGGTTACATTGAAAGAATAATGATTTTTACTTTGTATCTTCTTGGACAATTCACGGCAATCGCGGCGGTCATGGCTATCAAAACAGCCTTTAGATTTAATGACTTAAAGGATGATAACGACAGTCAACGTTCTGAATACATCATGCTTGGTACGTTTGCGAGTTTATTCATAACAATACTAGTTGCTGTGTTAGTAAAACATTTTCTCTCAATCAATCACTTTTCAGAAGTGATTGCTGCTTTCAGACATTACTTTCACAACTGAAGATTTTTAAATAAAGTTAACAACGTTAGGACGTCGACATCACGTTCTGTCAGTTTGACCTGCTCACGCGTATTCTCGACAGTATCGCGCTGTTTGGGGTCAGTTTGGATATAGTGAATTATTGTACGGTAAGCCTGTTTTTTTGGACAGGTTTACCTCTAGCAATAGGGTGTACTCCCGCGCTATACGCCGTTTCCCGTGGATTTTGTCTAATCGGATAACCTAAATACGATACGGAATACGCGATAATTTAAAAGCTATAGCCACTGGCACTAAATCAATCCCTTATGGGTTGGCGTGGTTAAATAATGCGCTAAACGTATAATAATTTCCGATCTCCAAACTGCCCCCCTCAATCAGCGGTTGCAGAATAGATACTGGTTTTTCAGTCGGGTGGCGGCGGTTGCCACTGATCGCTAAGGTTTGGCGTCGCTTCTAGAGCGCTGTTTGGCGATGGTTCGAAGGATGCCTACCAAGTTTTGGACGGTAGCTGACTTCTCACGTGGTCGGTGCACCAGTGCAATGGTCGTCCTAAGCACCTTGTGCTTGATTTTCTGATAGGTCACACCGGTCGCATGTATTTGTCGAATGGACTCGGGGATCAGTGTCACACCGAAGCCGGCCGCAACCATGTTCACGGTCGAGGAAATCTGCGGAGATTCCATCTCGATCTGCGGTGAGAAACCCGCAATGCGGCAAGCACTGATAATCGAGTCATACAGGTCAGGGCCTATGTGGCGAGGAAAGAGAATAAGCGGATCGCGCGACAGTTGCGCCAGTTCAATGCTTCTCAAACGGCCCAGGCGATGACCCGATGGCAGGACCGCGACCATTTCCTCCTCAACCAGAGAAACGGTGTCGAGGTCCCGACAATTCAATGGGAGCCTAACCAAAGCGCAATCGACCTTGCCATCCATGACTGTTTCGAGAAGCGTTGTGCTATTGCTCTCTTCGGACTTGATCGAAACGCCCGGATAACCCTGGCGAAATTGACGCATGACCGTAGCCACCAAGGGATGAAAGACCGTCGATCCGGCAAAGCCGATGGACAAACTGCCACTTTCGCCTCTGGCAGCCTTCTTCACCTGTACTAGTGCACGGTCGGCATCTTCAAGTATGCGTCTAGCGCTCTCCCTGAAGATGGTGCCAGCCTCAGTCAGCTCTACTCGTCTCGGATAACGGAAAAAGAGCTTTGTGCCGATTTCCCGCTCAAGCTTGATGATCTGTTGGCTTAGGGGAGGCTGGGCGATGCCGAGTCGCTCTGCTGCGATGGTGAAATGCAGATGCTCGGCCACGGCCAAAAAATACCGCAACTGGCGAAACTCCATGGTATGTCCTCCGGTTCAAGGTGCGTGCGGGCGAAAGCCCAAGACTCCAGATCAGCCATCTGAGCATGGCGGCTTCAGTGCCTGCACCGTATGCGCGTGTACGGAAACGAGGCCGAGCGGCGCACGCCGTCATCTTGGGCACGCCTGCACCCAAATGGAGGGAGAGCGCACGGATACGACCAGCATACCTCGACCAACTTGTTTTCGATATGTTTCTCGTCTTGAAAACGTGTCTATGAAGTATTGGATCGAATCGCGACATGCTCCTAAGCTGACAACATCATCAACAAAGGGCGGTTTTTCTCGTAGGCCAACCAGAGCAGATCCTTGATCTCTGTGCCCTTCGTTTGACGCCCTTAAACAAATAAGGAGTCTCTCGTGTCCTCAATGCTTGAATGGCCCACGGCCGCTTCGGTCCAACCGGCTGGTGACCGCAGCCTTCTCGTCTCCAACTTGACGGCCATCGTCGGCCGAAAAAACGTTTTGACCGATGAAGCCGCGACGAAACGCTATCGAACGGGATTCAGATTTGGCACCGGCAAGGCTCTGGCAGTCGTCAGGCCCGGGTCACTTGTCGAACAATGGCATGTACTGAAGGCCTGCATCAATGCCAACGTGATCGTTATCTCGCAAGCGTCCAACACGGGACTAACGGGTGGTTCAACGCCCGACGGTAACGACTATGACCGCGACATCGTCATCGTCAGCACCATTCGCATGAAAAAGGTCTATCTGATCGAGGGTGGTACGCAGGTTGTCTGCCTACCGGGTGCGACGCTCGATCAGCTTGAGCAAAAGTTATTGCCCATTGGGCGGGAACCGCATTCTGTCATCGGCTCCAGTTGCATCGGCGCCTCAGTATTTGGCGGGGTATGCAACAACTCGGGGGGCGCGCTGGTTCAGCGCGGCCCGGCGTATACGCAGATGTCGGTATTCGCACGCGTCGATGACGAGGGACATTTACACCTGGTCAATCATCTCGGAATCCGTCTGACTGGGTCGGAGGAGGACATCCTGGGACACCTCGACAGCGGTGATTTCTCCGACTCTGACGTCGTTCACGACGCTGGAGCAGGGTCAGATCACAACTATGTCCAGCATGTCCGCGAGATCGACGAGGACACGCCGGCCCGCTTCAATGCGGACCCTGGACGGCTGTACGAGTCCTCCGGATCCGCCGGCAAAGTCATGGTGTTTGCAGTGCGCCTGGACACATTCCCGATCGAGAAGAACCCCCAGGTATTCTATATCGGTACAAACAAGACCGACGAGCTGACCGATATCAGGCGGCAAGTACTCGGCAAATTCAAGCATATGCCGATCTCTGGCGAATACATGCATCGCGATGCGTTCGAAATTGCTGAGAAGTATGGGAAAGATACCTTTCTTATGATCCATTACCTCGGCACGGCGAGATTGCCAAAGCTGTTTGCGCTGAAGGCCCGATTCGATACTATTTTTGACCGAATCCCCTTTCTGCCAGCGCACCTGACCGATCGCTTCATGCAGGCAGCAAGTCACCTGTTCCCGAATCATCTGCCGGCGCGCATGAAAGACTTCCACGAGAAGTTCGAACATCACTTGCTACTCAAAGTCTCGGCGGAGGGCACGGACGAGGCCCGAAGCTTTCTCAAGGACTACTTCTCCACGGCGACCGGTAGCTTCTTCGAATGTACGCCCGAAGAAGGCGACAAAGCTTTCCTGCATCGTTTCGCGGCAGCCGGCGCAGCCAACCGCTACCGTGCGGTACACGCCCGGACCGTGGAGAACATTCTCGCCCTGGATATCGCATTGCCACGCAACAAACGGGACTGGTTCGAGAAGCTGCCGCGGGAGATCGAGACGCCAATCATCCTCAAGCTCTATTACGGCCACTTCCTCTGTCACGTGTTCCACCAGGACTACATCGTGAAGAAGGGCAACGACTGCATGGCGATCGAGCACAAGATGTGGAAGTTGCTGGATCAGCGCGGTGCCGAATACCCAGCTGAACACAATGTCGGACATCTGTATTACGCCAAGCCCGCCCTGCGCAATCACTATCAAGGGCTGGACCCCTGCAACTGCTTCAACCCCGGTATCGGCCACACGTCGAAGTTCACTAACTATCGCTAGCCTGAGGCCGACACGCCAGCAGTACGGGTTGCTCCGAAGCCAGCGGCGCCATGACCGTCGGACCATGAATGGCTTGTAGGCGCTCTAGCACCTGCTTGGGAAGACGGCTTCTAAGGGAGCCGCACACATACACACGAAAAGTAACTCAGCTCAGCTATCGCTCATGCCGATGGTTGCTGGACCCTTG
>NZ_JBQSVB010000035.1:0-4047 GCF_052376015.1 Ewingella sp. AOP8-B2-18 | reverse complement strand
CTGCAAGGAGCGGTGCTGGCGGGCCAGCTTTCTTTTATCGTGAGCACGGAAAACAGGGTGCTGGATGTCATCCTAGCAGGGGCTCGAATCTGGACTCTGACGTTCGCGTTGCTGGCTTTCTATTCATTTATTGATGTCGCCGGCGATTTATTAAAAACCAATAGCCAGCTGAGGGGGCTACCTTATCGCGGCATTGAACAGAGTCTCAAACTGGTCGGGGCCCTGATCTATTGCCTTTTTCTGCTGTCCATGATGCTGGATAAATCGCCACTTATTCTGCTCAGTGGTATAAGCGCAATTGCAGCGGTGCTGCTGCTTGTGTTTAAAGATCCGCTGCTTGGTCTGGTTGCCGGTATACAGCTTTCCGCGAATGATATGCTCCAGCCGGGAGACTGGATTGAAATGGAGCAGTTGGGAGCCAACGGCGTCGTACAAGATATCGGTCTGACCACAGTGAAGGTGCTTAATTTTGATAACAGTATCACCACCCTTCCAACCTACACCCTGGTTTCTGGCTCGTTTAAAAACTGGCGATATATGATTGAACACAGTGCCAGACGGCTCCAGAGAAATATCAATATCGACATCAAGACCGTCCATATTATTACGCCTGACGAAAAACAGGCCATCATCAAAAACGTCACGTTAGCGCTTTTCACCAACGTGAAGACTCCGCTTGAGACGAATATTGAGCTGTTCCAGGAATACGCCAAAGCGTATTTGCGTCAACATGGATCCATCTGCACCGAGATGACCTTAATGGTCAGGCAGCTGCAGCCGACGGCTTATGGATTGCCCGTCGAAATTTATGCTTTTACACGTCTTACAGAATGGACGGCCTATGAAACGCTGCAGACGGAGATAATCTCTCACCTGATTAGTGTTATTTCATTGTTTAATCTGAAGGTCCATGATGTTTCATAACTTCGTATAATGTCTTTGGTGCCTTCTGCTACGCTTAAATATGGGTCTCACTGGGTGTTACCCATTTTCTACATCAGGAGGCGAATAATGCCAACATTATGTGATATTTGTCAGGTAAGACCGGCTACCAGCCAAGTTACGCTCGTCCAGAATGGTCAACGAAAAACGATTGCTATTTGTGATTATGATCACCGTCAGTTGATGCGGCACCAGAATATTCTGAACCCTTTTGATTCCTTACTGGGGCGTGGGGGACTTTCCGGTTTCTTCAACGGCTTCGGTAATAATATCCGCGATGGGAGTGAAGACGATATCTTCGGTGCGGTGCCACGGGAGTCGATTGATACGACGGAAACCTTCAGTAAGCAGTCTCTGGAGCTGCTACAAAAGGCAGCCGAAAAGGCTCACCAGCTCAATCGTACGGAGCTGGACACCGAACATCTTCTGTACGTTCTGGCAGATGCCGACGTGTGTGCAGCGTTGTTTAAAGATCTCAAAATCTCCCCAGAGGATATTAAAAGTTACATCGATCAGAATGCTTACAGCGGCGCGACGGAAACCGGGGGGGGGCCAGGCGACCTCTCCATTTCACCCCGTTTGAAAAAAGCCTTCATGTACGCTTTCCAGGCCTCCCGTGAGCTGGGGCACTCTTATGTAGGACCTGAGCACTTACTTATCGGGTTGAGTGAAGTCCCGGATAGCGTCGCCGGTGCGTTGTTGAAGAAATATGGTATTACCCCGGAGGCTATTCGCCAGAAAGTGGTGAAAATCGTGGGTAAAGGAGCAGAGGATGGGCGGGTTGACACGCCGACCGGTACGCCTAACCTGGATAAAGTGGGACGCGATCTGACCGAAATGGCACGGGCAGGTAAGCTGGATCCCGTGCTTGGGCGCGCTCAGGAGATTGAAAATACTATAGAAGTGCTGGCCCGCCGCAAGAAAAATAACCCGGTTCTGATTGGTGAACCTGGCGTTGGTAAAACGGCCATCGTTGAAGGGCTGGCGCAGCGGATTGTCAAAGGTGATGTGCCTGAGGTTCTACGTGATAAACGCCTCGTAGAAATAAACATGAACTCCCTGGTGGCGGGCGCAAAATATCGTGGTGAATTTGAAGAACGTGCCAAACAGTTGATTGATGAGGTTACTGCTAAGAAAGGGGAACTGATCCTCTTTATTGATGAGCTGCATACGATTGTTGGTGCCGGGCAGGGAGGCGGCGAAGGCGGTCTTGATATTGCGAATGTCCTCAAACCGGCACTGGCGCGAGGTGAACTCAGTCTGATCGGCGCCACTACGTTAAACGAATACCAAAAACATATTGAAAAAGACGCCGCCCTTGAGCGCCGTTTTCAGCCTGTACTGGTCGAAGAACCCACTGTGGATCAAACGATTGTTATCCTCCGCGGGCTACGAGACACGCTGGAAGCGCACCACCAGGTTACCTTCCAGAACGAAGCATTTGTCGCAGCCGCGGAGCTCTCTGACAGGTATATCACCTCCCGTTTCCTACCGGATAAAGCCATCGATCTTATCGACCAAGCGGCGGCGCGAGTGCGCATTGGTGCCAGTTCACGGCCTGCGCCAATTCAGGAACTGGAGGCTGAAATTGCGCATCTGAAGCGTGAAAGAGATTACGCCACGTCGCGTAAACTGTTTGATGAGGTTAAACGTTTTGAAGGCGAAATTTCAGAAAAACAGGGATCATTGGATAAACAGACGGAAGCCTGGAAGAACAAAACCGGCTCCGAGACACTTGAAGTGACGGTTGCCGCAGTGGCGGAGGTTGTTTCGCGTCTCACCGGGATCCCAGTTTCGGATCTGACGCAGGAAGAGCGCAAAAAACTTCTTAACATGGAAGAAACGCTGCGTCAGCGCGTGGTTGGGCAGGATGAAGCGGTCACTGCTGTTAGTGACGCGGTCAGGCTATCGCGGGCCGGGCTGGGGCAGGCGCATCGTCCTATCGCTACCTTCCTTTTCCTGGGGCCGACGGGTGTCGGGAAAACCGAGCTGGCGAAAGCGATTGCCGAAGCCGTGTTTGGTGACGAGCAGTCCATTATTCGTATCGATATGTCAGAATATATGGAGAAACATACGGTCGCCCGCCTGATCGGTGCGCCTCCAGGCTACGTTGGCTACGATGAAGGAGGTCAACTGACGGAGAAAGTGCGTCGTCGCCCGTACAGCGTGATACTACTGGACGAAATCGAGAAGGCACACCCTGATGTCTATAACGTTCTGCTACAAGTCTTCGATGACGGTCGGCTGACCGACGGCAAAGGTCGGTTAATTGATTTCAGCAATACCACTATCATCGCGACCAGCAACCTCGGTTCTGCTGTCATCATGGCTAACTCCGGATTACCTTCCGATGAGCAGAAATCGCCTAAGGAACTCCATGAAGAACTAATGCAGTTGCTAAAAGGTCACTTCCGTCCTGAATTCCTGAACCGTATTGATGAAGTGATTGTGTTCAATGCGTTGTCGCAGGAGAACATTCGTCTGATTGTTCAAATCCAGCTCGATCGTTTGAAGCGTACGGCATCTGCACAGGACATCACAGTCAAGCTTGATGATTCTCTTGTTGAACATCTGGTTGACGTTGGATATCAACCAGATTTTGGTGCGAGAGAACTGAAACGTAAAATCCGTCAGGAAGTGGAAACCAAGCTAGCAAAAGAGATCCTCAGTGACAATCTCAAATCGGGTGATACGGTAACCATAAGCTATAACACCGGTACCGACAGCGTCATGTTAAGCAAGGAGACAATTACACAGGAAAAAGGGAATGACAACGATCAAAAAAAACTGGAGAATAAAGCAAGCTGATTACCTGTAAATGATAATAGGTCCGATTTTATGGGCCTATTATATAATAATGGTCATTTAAGGACCCATTTTAATGATTGTGCGCCCCCCGCAACACTGGTTTGTTCGCCTCTTTGCATGGCATGGTTCTGTCCTCTCTAGAATAATTTTTCGGCTTTGCCTCAATATAGCGATGTCGGTTATCGCTATTGTGCTGTTTCAGTGGTATGAACAACTAGGAGTTCATCTGACCGTTGCTCCCTTTAGCCTGTTGGGGGTCGCCATCGCTATTTTTTTAGGCTTCCGCAATAATGCCAC
>NZ_JBQSVB010000034.1:0-4221 GCF_052376015.1 Ewingella sp. AOP8-B2-18 | reverse complement strand
CTTTTCTTTAGACATCGATTGTCCCTCTAAGACACGGTTAAATCGGTGGTATCACCACATCAACCAAGCATTTGCTTGATGAATTATTTTACAGAAAGAAAATCAGGAGGGAGAGAATTGGGAAGTGGTGCTGATAGGCAGATTCGAACTGCCGACCTCACCCTTACCAAGGGTGCGCTCTACCAACTGAGCTATATCAGCACATACTTGGAGCGGGCAGTGGGAATCGAACCCACGTCATCAGCTTGGAAGGCTGAGGTAATAGCCATTATACGATGCCCGCATCCTGGAACTCGGCTACCTGATTGTTCTGAAGAACGAGAAGACGGGGGTAAGGAAATGAGACACTTAACACCTCATCTTCACTTACAAAGCGCTTGGCCTCATAAGTTGCCTTAGTGATAAGGCTTGTTTGGTGGTGGGGGAAGGATTCGAACCTTCGAAGTCGATGACGGCAGATTTACAGTCTGCTCCCTTTGGCCGCTCGGGAACCCCACCAGATTTTAAGTACTTGATTGGTGCCGGCACCAAGAGTCGAACTCGGGACCTACTGATTACAAGTCAGTTGCTCTACCAACTGAGCTATGCCGGCATCAAGTGCTGCGCATTCTAGGGAGACTCGGCGGGGGATGCAACAAAAAAATTGCGAGTTTTGCTCTATCGGTCATGTTTTATGCAAAAAGTGAGGAAAACAGCGTATTCAGCCCCTTTCTCGCCCAAATATTATGCAAAATGAATTTTTTAAATTTTACCGCCTTTTGCTGGCCCTTGGCATCCACAGGCCCGAATCTGCTTGGCTCTGGAAACCCGAGCGGCGCTAATTAGCTGTTATCTCTCTTTAATCTGTATTCAACACAGATATTTCCTTGAGATAACGCAAAGCAGCCTGCCAATCAGGATGCCAAGGTATAAAAATGCGGATTTATGACTTTAGTTAAAAATTTTTAACCCAATCAAAGAATTCGATAAGGTATAAGAAAAATGTCTACGACGAAAATTTAGCTGTCTATAATGGGCAGCTGGTTTACTGTCTGGACTTGGCGTGCGGCGCCTTTCCTGACCTGCGCTAACAGGCAGATTTTAACTTATGAATAAAAGAGACTTATCCTTGGCAACCCCTTATCTACAGTTCGACAGAGCTCAATGGGCAGCCTTACGTGACTCGGTTCCGTTAACACTAAAGGAAACTGAGATCGCGAAATTAAAAGGCATCAATGAGGATCTATCCTTGGAGGAGGTTGCGCAAATCTATTTGCCGCTTTCACGCCTTCTTAATTTTTACATCAGTTCGAACCTTCGCCGCCAGGCAGTCTTAGAGCAGTTCTTAGGCACGGATGGTCAGAAAATCCCTTATGTCATTGGGATTGCGGGCAGTGTCGCGGTAGGTAAGAGTACGACGGCTCGCGTTCTACAAGCCCTTCTGAGCCGCTGGCCCGAGCATAGGACGGTCGAGTTAATTACCACCGACGGATTCCTGTACCCGAATAAGACGCTGCAAGAACGTGGGATCATGAAGAAGAAAGGCTTCCCGCAATCTTATGATATGCATCAGTTAGTTAACTTTGTGTCAGAGGTTAAGTCCGGCGCCAAGAGCGTTACCGCTCCGGTCTATTCGCACCTGATTTATGATGTGATCCCAGATGGCAACAAAGTCATTGAGCAGCCAGACATTCTTATTTTAGAAGGTCTGAATGTCTTACAAAGCGGGATGGATTACCCACACGATCCCCACCATGTCTTTGTGTCTGACTTCGTCGATTTCTCTATTTACGTCGATGCACCTGCAGACCTATTACAAAGCTGGTATATCAATCGTTTCCTCAAATTCCGTCAGGGCGCGTTTGCCGACCCAGATTCTTATTTCCACCACTATGCGAAGCTGCCAGAGGAAGAGGCAGTGAAGATCGCTACGCAACTGTGGAATGAGATCAACGGGTTGAATTTAAAAGAGAATATCCTCCCAACTCGCGAGCGTGCTAGTCTGATAATGACCAAGAGCGCAAACCACGCGGTGGAGAGTGTTCGATTAAGGAAATGACAAAGGAGGGCAAAAGCCCTCCTTTTTAATGCAATCTAACTTCGACTTGTTACCTACCGCGCAGAGATATCTCGCCACCAATGTATGGCTTAATTACCCCGTCTTGTTCGAGCAGTAATGCACCTTGCTGATCGATACCTCGCTCAATGCCATGAATTTCCTGCTCGCCAATCAATAGCTTAACTGGGCGATCGATAAAATTATCCAGGCTGCGCCAGCGGCTTATGAACGGGGCTAACCCATCAATCTCAAACTGGCGCAGTGCCAGACGCAGCTCAGAGAGTAATGTCGCCGTGAGCTGGTTGCGATCGATATGCACGCCAGCTTCTTGCAGATTTATCCAACCTTGATCGATGCTATCGGCAGAGGGTTCACGCATTTTCAAGTTGATGCCGGCGCCAATAACCAGATGCGCCGCATCGCCGGTTTTCCCTGTTAACTCCACTAGAATACCGGCAAGTTTGCGATCTTTAAGGTAGAGATCGTTTGGCCATTTAACGCGAACGTCCTCCGCCCCCAACTTTTGCAGCACTTCGGCCATAATGATGCCGATCACCAAACTCAGGCCCATTGCCGCAGCCGGACCTTGTTCCAGCTTCCAATACATAGAGAGGTAAAGATTGGAGCCGAAAGGAGAGAACCATTTTCGCCCTCTTCTTCCACGGCCTGCTTGCTGATACTCCGCCACGCAAGCATCACCAGACCCCAGCGTGGTGATACGATCTAACAGATACTGGTTAGTTGAGTCGATAACAGGCAGCACGCTGACTCGTCCTTCCGGCAGGAAGGAGAGGATCTGCTGCTCGTCGAGCAATTGAATGGGTGCAGGCAGACTGTAGCCCTTACCAGGAACGGTAAAGATATCAACTCCCCAGTCCCTGACTGTCTGTATGTGCTTGTTGATGGCGGCACGGCTCATGCCTAACTCTGTGCCTAACTGCTCGCCAGAGTGGAACTCGCCGTCGGAAAGGATGGAGATAAGGTGGAGAGGTACGGTGATATCTTTCATGAAAGCGCCTCAACTGCGTTTACTTCACCCACTGATGATATAAAGCGAACCTCTGGCTCTAAATACACACTAAAACGCTCTGCGACGGTTTCTCGCACCAGTTTTGCCAAAGATTTAATGTCCGCTCCGGTTGCACCGTCTCTATTCACCAGCACCAGCGCCTGCTGTTGATGAACACCCGCGCCACCCAAGCTTGTTCCCTTCAGACCAGCCATTTCGACTAACCAACCTGCGGCAAGCTTAACCGTGCCGTCGGCCTGTGGGTAATAAGGCATGGCCGGATACTGGTTCTTCAGAGCATCAGCGATAAGGGCATCGACAATCGGATTCTTAAAGAAGCTCCCTGCATTCCCTGTCACTTTAGGGTCTGGAAGCTTACTGCGACGCATATGACACACTGAATCGAATATTTGTTGCGGGGTTACGCTGACATCATCCAGACGGGTTAAATCACCGTAAGTCAGCTTTGGATGCCAATCCTTACTCAGCCGCAGCCCCACCGCCACGATAGCAAAACCATCGCGATACCCATGTTTGAAGATGCTTTCACGGTAGCCGAACTGGCATTCGCTGGCATCAATACGGCTAATCTCGCCGGTTGCTAAGTTAAGTAAGTCGACATAATCACAGACATTTTGCAGCTCAATGCCGTAAGCGCCAATGTTCTGAATAGGCGCAGATCCCACACAGCCAGGGATCAAGGCTAAGTTTTCGAGTCCAGGGATATTCTTCTCTAGCGTTGAAACGACTAACTGATGCCAATTCTCACCTGCGCCTACATGCAATAACCACTCATGATCATTCTCTTTAATATCAATTCCAAGAATGCGGTTCAGAACAATGTCACCAGAGAAATCATTTAAAAACAGAACGTTACTGCCTTCGCCCAATAATAAGAATGGCTTGTTCGATTTTTTGGCCTCAAGCCAGGCTGCTGATAATTCCGCGGGCGTCGAAGCCGTTATTACGGCGTTAGCATTAGCGTTGATAGCAAAGGTATTGAAAGCCTTTAAAGATGTACCTTGGATCGGCATAACCACATTACTCATTCGTTACTCAATTATGCCCAGTTTAACTGATCCAGCGGTTTACGGCTTATAGAGTTTGATTGTGTTTTTAAGATAGGGAGGATCTTAAGAGAATTAAGGAGGAATGTATGAAGTTTTATTTACCG
>NZ_JBQSVB010000033.1:0-4339 GCF_052376015.1 Ewingella sp. AOP8-B2-18 | reverse complement strand
CATGGTCTTTCAATCCTGTGGACAAGTCGTTTTATAGTCCCGGCCCCGTGATGGCAGGCGGGAATATTAATTCGGATGGTGATATTAGCGGCTCTTATATTGCCTCGCGTGGCGGTGTTCATGCTGAAGGGAATATTACCTCGGTGGGGAATATCATTTCGGGGTCTGGTGCGGCACTGTACGAACGCGGTGCAAATGGTTTGGCTCGCGTATACAGCCCTAACAACCCACAACCCCTTCCGCAGGATTTATCCATCGCAGGAAATATCAGTTCGAACGGGGGCGGGATTTATGAACAGGGTCAGCGTGTTTACAGTTCAAACAATCCTCAGCCCCTTCCGCACGATCTCTACATTGCCGGGAATATCAGTTCGGATGCGGGTATTTATGAGCGTGGCCAACGTGTTTACAGCCCTAACAATCCTCAGCCCGCACAAGACCTGAGCGGTTATGCGACGATGAATTGGGTTGCAAGTAGCTTTGTTTCGGGCATTTCGCGTGGCGCGCAGGCGTCTATGGTGATGGATGGATTGCTTGTAGAAGCACCGGCTGGCTGCGTGCTCACCGGAGGCAATGGTAACGAAGGCTCACAAATTGGATATGCATTGTATCGGCCTTTGCAGATGTATCGTAACGGTAGCTGGGTAACAATTGACGGATAAAAATATGAAATTAATTAACTTACAGCGTTATACACCTGATGAACTATTTAACGGCGCTGGCATTCAATACTTTAAAGATGAAAGCGGTAAAGATTGGTTTAAATCCTTACCTAAATTCACGCGTAAATTTAGCCTGGCAATTGAGAACGATACCGGGGTTATTCGCAGTATCAGCGACGATGCTTCACGCCTTTACCCTGTCGGCCTAACAGTGGTCGATATTGATGCGCTGCCCGATGGCTGTGATATCAGCGGCGCGTGGCGCTGGTCTGGCGGTAAAATCTACGCCGTCGCACCGGATTATGTCGCCCTGGCCGCGCAGAATAAAAGTACTCTTTTAGCGACGGCAAACCAGGCAATAAGCACATTAAGCGATGCTATTGATTTGGATATCGCGACTGACGAAGAAAAGCGCCTATTTAACGAGTGGCGTAAGTATCGGGTTTTGCTCAGTCGCGTGGAAACGACACAAGCACGCGGTATTACATGGCCCGAGGTGCCGCAGTAATGTGGCGTAAAGCGACGTTGAGCATTGGCCAGAACATGGCTGCACTGTCGTGCTCTGTTTTGCCGGTGCATCCGTGGGTTTATGGCGCTGGGCAGGAAGCGGGCGAGGGTAGCTATCTAAGCCCGAAAAACGCCACCAGTTACCTGGCCAGCAAGCTGACCGGCGACGAGGGCGAGATTGGCGCAGTGGTGTTTATGGTCTGCGCTACGTCCCAAGCTGAATTCATGAATAACCTGGCGGCATTTTCTTCCGTGCTGCCCTTGCCGGTGTTTTCCCAAGTGGCACGCCGGGCGCAGGAAGTGGCAACGCTCGCCATTACAAAAATGCAGATCCCCGGCAAGTTGGCGGGCGGTTTGCCGCTAGCGGTGCCGTTATCCACCGCCACTAACCGTTTGGCCATGAATGCGCAACGTATCGCTGAGGCTAAGGCCGAGGCGGCCACCGGCGCGAGCGTTGGCGGCCTGATCTCCGCGCTATCAGATTTTGCCAAAGCCCGGAGCGCGGCGTTGAGCGGCATCGGCCAAGCTTTAGCTGACTTGCAGGGCAAGGCGGCCCCGGCGTGGGTGTTTAGCGCCAAGGGAACCCCGGCATTTATCGCCAGCGAGATGCAAAAAAATATTCCACAGCAGGACGCTATTTTTACCCTGGCCACGCTTTTTACTGGCCCGGATTTATCGCCATTGGAGGGCATGATAAATGACGATCACCACGCTCGCGCTGAACGGTGAGGCCATCGCGCTGCTGGCCATGAAAGTGACGCCAACGCTGCAATTTCAGGAAAAAGACCAGTCCGGCCAGTCCTCGAGCACGAACAACGCCGAGCAGGGCATCAAAGCCAAGGAGCTGCGCATTTCCGGCATCATTCCTTTTCGTAAAGCCAATATTTTGAAGCGCATTTTTGAGCTTGCCGAAGCCAAAGACGCCAGCGGGAAGTTACAAACCTACCGCGTGGCCAACCTGGCGGCCCAGGCGGTTAACTTCCGGGAGGGTACATTTTCCGGCGCGGTGGACGCACCGCCGCAGGATGGAAAAATGGCCTGGCTGGTGACGTTTACCCTGCGCGAAAAGGGAAGCGTAGCCGAGAAGCGCGAAGCCCGCGCCGGTGGCAAAGCGGCGACAACCAAGCAGGGCGGAAAAGGGGGCAGCGGCGGAACGGCGGCGGCCGAGGGTGACGAAAAGCTAAGTTGGTTTGAAAGCAAAGTGCTGAAGCCAATCAATAGCGCATTGGGGCCAGAATGAAACCGGTAAAAAGACTCTACTTATCCAACACCGCCGCGCACCTGGTTGACGTCAATCTTGCGCTGGAATTAAGCGCGTGCGGCCGGGGATTTATCACGGCGCAAACCGATCAGGATTTTACGGGTAAATTGGTGCGCCTGGACGTGGGTTATCCTGAATTGGTGCTGCGCTGGTTCACCGGTTACGTGGAGCGCTCGCAACCTGCGGATAACGGCTATCAGCGCCTTTTTGTGCGCGAGCTGGTCGGCGTCTTCGAGCGCAATTGGCCGTGTTCGTTCCAGCATCCTACGCTGCGCGACGTGGCCAAGTGGCTGACCGAAGAAAGCGGGCTGGAATTTACCGTTCCCGCGGCCAGTTATGCCGATAAGCCGATCCCCCATTTCACCCACAGCGGCACCGGCTATCAACTTCTTGCCGCGCTGGGCCGGGCGTTTTCCATCACCGATTACGTGTGGTACCAGCTGCCCGATGGCGGCGTGTTTGTCGGTAGCGCGGCGGATGCTCTTTTTGCAGGTAAGCCGGTGGAGATCCCCAACGAATTTAGCCAGGGCGGGGCGGCGGGCAACACCATGACAGTGCCGGTTATTCAGTCCCTGCGCCCAGGCGTTGAGGTTAACGGGCAGCGCGTCACCACGGTGAGATTGCATAACGATGATATGGCGCTGACTTGGACGCCGCGCAATAAGGCCACCGGCCAGGCGCTACAGAAAACGCCGATTCAGCGCCAAATTGAGGGGGCTTTTCCTGAGCTGGCCAGCGGTCTGCATTTGCCGAAAATGGCTCGCGTCGAGGCCCACAGCGAGCCGGTGAGCAATGGCAATATTGCCGATCCGTATCGCCCGCGCTATGCCGTCGATTTGCAGCTGTTAGACGCAGACGGCAAACCGGTGCAGGGAACGCCGATTTACCCGGCCGTGCCGCTGCCCTTGCCGATGGCGGGCGGTGAGTCCGGCATGTTCCAGTTTCCACCGGTTGGCACATTGGTGGAGGTGGGCTTTACGGATGGGCGCCCGGATAAGCCTTTTGTGCGGCAAACCATGGCCCAGGGTAACAGCCTGCCAGCGGTCAAACCGGGCGAGCAGTTGCAGCAGCAGCGGGATGGGGTATCCCAGCGCGTGACGGTTGCGGGCGACTGGGAGCGCCAGACAGACCAGACAATTAGCGAATCATCCATGCGCCGAGTGATCCAGGCAGACGATGAAAGCCGCACGCTGGTAGCCAGGGAAACCACGATTCAGGCCACGGACAAAACAACGGTGTTAGGTACGCATAGGCTGATGGCCGGTGCAGTGCAACACATCGCAGAGGGAGATTACAGCCTGGCCACCCAGGCCAACTTTGTGGCCAGCATCAAGGGCAACGCCACCACGGACGTGATCGGGAATAGCACCGTTAACGTGGCGGGCCAGCTGGTTGAGAAGGTTGGCAGATTGCGCAGCAGCGTGGCGGCCGTTCGCCAGGAAATCATAGCGCCGGTGGTGTGGGTAGGTAGCCAAAGCATCAACGTATGCCAGCTGATGATTGAAACGCTGGACGTAGTGAAGCAGCTGGCAGAGCTGACCGCCGCCCATACGCACCAGAACACCGGCGCACCGTTAAACGCGGCGGCCATCAAAGGAACCGGCACCACGGCCACCGGGCTGACCACAAAATATAAACCCGTTATCGGATAGCATTCACCCCATCAAACCAGGCCCGCCGCGTGCGGGCTTTTTTACGCCCGTCATTTACCCACCTAGAACGGCCACCACGCGCCGCGCCTTTCAAAACGCAATCCCTACCGCCCAAAAACGATCAAGCCGACCTGATGCGACAGGGGCGGGGGTGCGGTGACGAAACAAAGCAAGACGTGACGAAAATTGCACTACACCGCACCCGCCTGCGCTTTTTGTGTCAGTTATTTTTTTCAGTTTCATTTTTCTACAAACCA
>NZ_JBQSVB010000032.1:0-4446 GCF_052376015.1 Ewingella sp. AOP8-B2-18 | reverse complement strand
CGCCCCTGACGAAATCAGCAAGGACGATGTGGTTCAGCCCGCACCGCTCGCCGCAAGACCGGATTAGGGAGCGGCAACGCCGCGAGTCTGTCCGGTCGAGGAAGCGGAATAGAACAGGTACTACAGAGGAACGCTGATCACTCCCCCCTATATATAAGAATAAGAAGGGGATATTGGAATAAGTGCATATATCTATATGATTACATAAGGTTTGTATGTTTTTTCTACATGACATAGCTCATGACAGGTAACCATGACATAGCTCATGGCAGGGTGTGTCACAAAATTGGCATTTTTGTCTTGCTTGACGCCACGATGATTTGTCATACTTGCTGCCATAATTGGCATGATTAGGTGACATATACGGACAGGATGAACAGATGGCAGATGATGAGTACACAGGCCAGCTAGTTGAAAGAAATAAGAGACTTAATGAATTATTGCAAAATACTGCTGCGCAACTTGAAGAAGAGCGTCGTCTCAATTTACTGACAAAAAACCGAGTGACTGGCGGTTACTACATGATGAGCCGTGCCGCAGAAAAAAACCTCCGAGCTTTGCAGAAGGAAAACCCCACGGCTGCATTAGTTTTCAGTGTCATACGTGAAAATATGCAAATGGGAACAAATGCAGTCACCATATCAAACCCTGTGTTAGCCAAAATATTAGGAAAATCAGCGAGAACAGTTGCCAGAGCGACCAAGCATTTAGCCGAACATGCGTATGTTCAAATCGTGAAAGTAGGTAATACCAACACCTATGTGGTGAATGAACAAGTTGCCTTCGCTGGTTCTAAAGGGCAGAGGAAAGCCGTATTTTCAGCAACAGTTGTTGCGCATGAATGTGAACAGGATGAAGGCTGGGATCAGGTAAAGAAACTCAAAGCGATTCCGATTATTTACGACGACGAAAGACCTGTTTTAGGCGAAGAAGTGTTGCCACCGCCTGACCAAACCGACCTCGATTTAAATTGAACGAACGGAGGGAAATATGACTACCCGTTATGACAGCGATTTTTACGGCTGGACCCAAGAGCAAGCCGATTTAATCCGCGCTGGTAATTTTGAACAACTCGATGCTGACAATCTTCTGGAGGAAATAGAGTCTATGGGCCGCAGTGAGCGCAGGGAACTGGAATCAAGACTCGAAAAACTCCTCGCGCACATGCTTAAATGGCGTTATCAGGACAGTCGCCGCGGGAAAAGCTGGCTGCTGACCATCAAAGAGCAGAGGCGCAAATTTGCCGACTGTCTGGATGAAAACCCCAGCCTGAAAAGCCGTCTTGATGACTGTCTGGTGAAGGTCTACAGCTATGCAAAAATATCGGCGGCCAAAGAAACAGGCATCAGTGAAAACGTATTCCCGGACACCTGTCCGTGGACATTCGAGCAAATCATGGATACCGAGTTTTATCCTGATTGACATCCTCCTCGCCCTAAAGGGCGGGGAGGATGTCAACATTTGGCAATAACGGAGATTTATCATGTATATGTTCCTTCCCTTTCTTATCGCTTTGGGCACAGTGCTCAGTACGATAGTCGGCAAAAAGAAATTATCTTACATCTTGTGGCTTATCCTGTTGGTCATCAGCTTATTCTGGTTCAAGCACCATGCGACAGATCCGCTAAATCTTTCTTTCTGAATGGAATTGCATTATGGCGACTTCAATAAATGTTACTAAAGATAACGAACTGGCAAGAGAGTTAAATACAATCAGCCTGTTTGTCATTAGCGCAGCGCTGTTAGTGGCTTTTTATTATCAACTGGCACTGTTTGATTTACCCTGTCCACTCTGTTTGTTACAGCGCGTCGGACTGATATTGATTGGCTGTGGTTTCTTATTTAATGTGCGCTTTGGTATTAAAAGTGCGCATTACGGTATAGCGTTGATTGGTTGTGTAGTGACCGGATCGATCTCAGCACGCCAGATGTTTTTGCATATTCTGCCGGGTGATCCTGGTTACGGCTCGCCCTTCCTAGGTCTGCATTTCTATACTTGGGCTCTGTTGTCATCCATTATCGCCGTAGTGGCGATCGCCGTCATGATGATGCTGAGTAAAGAACGACCGACAACAGAAGAAACTATCTCCCTTCCGCTATTGGGGAAAATATCCATGGTGTTGTTTTCCTTAATGATAGTAGCTAATCTGATTTCAACCGTGCTTGAATGCGGTGGCGGACAATGCGCAGATAACCCAACATTCTACCTGTTGCTTGGGCATTGACCTCCTCCTCGCCCTTTAGGGCGGGGATTACAACAGCGATCAGACCGAAGTCTGACTCACCTCAGTGCCCTATTCCCGAACGAAACGGGCTGAGTCACATACTCGGCCCATGATATTGCCGCTGGCGTAACCGGCGTTCCTGTTCCTGACGCTGCCTTTGCGCTTCAATCAGCCGCTGCTGTTCCTCCTGCCGGTGACGCGCTATCGCCTGTTCTGCTCGTACAGGCTCCCAAAGCGCCGGAGCTGCTGCGTTAAGCTGTTCACCTGCTCCTGCAAGCTCATCACCTGCTGACTTAATCGCGCGTTGTCCTGAGCAGTACGCTCGAACATGCTCTGTAAATCGCGCTGCGCCTGTCCTGAGGCTTTCAACTGCCCGTTTAGCTCGCCCTGCAAATTTTTCAATGCGGTCAACAAATGCGTTTCCAACTCCGTCATTCAGTACCCCTTCACTATCCGGTAATTCTCGCCCGGACTCCCGTATGCCCCCGAGTCCGGGTCTATCTGGACGCACAGCCGCCCGCCGCACATACTCGTTTTCATCCGGCCACCCTGCTGCTCCAGCGTGCGGACCTGAATATCCATCTCTGACGCCTGACGCCGCAGCTCCGGTATCTGCCGGGCGTAGTATTGCGTCACGCCCCAGCCGCACAAAAAGATAGTCCCCAAGAGCATCAGCGCACTCAGCCACGGAATGAGCATCCGGCCTGTCACCAGTCGCCAGAGCAGCTTTTTCCGGCTCTCTGCATACTCCGCTGCTAAGGCTTCGGTCTGCGTTTTCATATCGCGCCGTATTGTATTCAGCTCGTCCCGCAATATGTCGTTCAACCCGCTGCGCAAATCGCTCAGATGCTCCCGCGTCAGGGATACCAAACTGGCGTTCTCTTCGGCTCTCTGCCGCTTCAACCGCTCTGCCAGCGGTAAATTCTCGTTCATACAGGGTTCCTTTCAGCCGCCAGCGTTGCCCGCTCTCCGGCTCTGATACCGTGATGTAATCTTTCCCTTCCCGCGTAACGGCAAGGCCCAAATCTGATACATGGTCAACCAAATCGCTGCGGTTGCGTATAACGCCCTGAGCGGCACGCTGAGACAATACGGCATCAATCAGCACCCTCACATCACCTTCGGGCTTTTCGCCCCGCCTGAGGGCCTCTGCGGCGATTTTAAGCGCGTGATCGGGCACAGCGACATCCCTGACCCTGTCCGGATCGTCCGGATCCGCATACCCGTACCGCGCATTGATTTCACTTCGGAGGTCATCAAACACCGCTTTTGTGGCCTCCCCGGGGGGGCGGATATTGAGGCTCTTTCCCGTCTCCAGCTCGACGCGGGGCGTGACGAAATGCAGCTCATGGTGTCCGGCGTGCGAATGACGCACCCAGAGGATGTTGTACCGGTCAGCCTCCAGTCCCGCAAAAGCGACCTGTTCGAACCGGTCCATAATGGCCTGCTCCTGCGCCGGTGTGACATTGTCCTCCGGCGCAAAAGACAGGACGCCCGACGTGTACCGGTGCTTAAATTCCAGTGAATCTATCAGCGCGGCCGTATCCTCAGGTGCACCCCGCAGCACAACGGGCGCCGCATTTTCTCTGCCCTGCCGCATCTCACTGGTCAGATAGTCAACGGGTGCACGACCGCCCCCCGCTCCGTGTCGGCTGAACCCAATAATCACCGGTTCATCTCCCTGATATGACGCTCGATCACCATCAGGTGAGAGACCACCTCAACCGCAGAGGCAGAGGATTTATGCGTATTCACCCAGCGGGCAATCATATTCAGGTTGGCGTTCAGCCGGTTCAGCATGGCCGTGCGCTCGCGATCTGCCTCTTTGTTCCGGACACGCACTTTCCCCAGATGATCCCGCACCATTGCAGACATTGAGCAGCCAGCAGAGTCAGCTAACTGCCTGAGCACCTCAAACTCCGCATCAGAGAACCTGACACGTAGCATATTTTCGCGTTTTTCCATGCTAAACTCACCCGAAATTTATGATGAAACAAGGCTACCCGATGTTGCTACATTTCGCTACGCTCAATTTCGCACATCGGGCCTTGCAATGGGCGGCTTCGCCTCCCCTTGACCCCTCCCTTGCAGCGGTCGCTTTGCTTCCTCGCCCAGGGCAACGGCGTCTGACAGGTGGAAGGCCTCACTGCGTGAACCCTCCACACCTGCCAAGCGTGTTTTATCCGGCGTGTCGTCAAGGGTGAAATGCACTCGCTCCGCT
>NZ_JBQSVB010000031.1:0-4678 GCF_052376015.1 Ewingella sp. AOP8-B2-18 | reverse complement strand
CGGAAACGCGCCTGATAAAGTTTAGCCTGATGCATACCTATGCAGCCAGGTGAATGCGCACCGGTTACGCAGAAAACAGGGTATCAAAGCCCTGTTTTCGTCACTTCACAGCTCCATCGTCGGCCCTTGCCGCTGTTTCTGCCTTGAGCGTTCCAGCTCCAGCGTTTTCTGGTGCTGCACCGCGCGCTCCTGCTGCCGGTGTGCCTCAATCGCGCTCAGCCTTTCGACAACCGGCGCAGCTGCTCGCTCAAACTCTGCACCTGCCTGCTCAAACTCGATACGCGCTCGCTCAGCGCCGCGTTCTCCCGTTGCATAAGACCAGACATCGTCCGCCATTCCGCGAAGGCGTTCTCCCACTCGCCCAGCCTTTTCGAGTAGTCCTGCTGTAGCTGCTCTAATGCGCTCAGCAACTGTTTTTCCAGCTCCGTCATGTGCTATTTCCCCGCCAGTATCATCCAGCTCGAATCCTCGCCGTATCGTCCCGCCTCCGTGTTCACCTTCACGCAGCGTCGCCCCGCGTCCCCGCATGTCGACAGTTGCACACCGCTGTTCTTCTCCGACAGCATGGCCTGCGTGGCCTTCTGCTCCCGGAGGGTCTCGTAGTTGTCGACTATCTGCTGCCCCTGCCACCACAGCACGCTCCCGCTCGTCCCTATCAGCAGCACCGAGACCAGGGTAATCGTGAGCCACGTCCGCCCTACCATACGCAGCACGCTCAGCCGGTTCGACTGCATGGCGGCGTTCATCCCCTGTTCGTGAGCGCTGATAGCGTTGCTGATTCGCTTCGCGCTGGCTTTCAATTCCGCTTTTACACACTGTTCGTGCTCGCTGAATGCG
This sequence comes from Ewingella sp. AOP8-B2-18, assembly GCF_052376015.1. Classification (NCBI taxonomy): domain Bacteria; kingdom Pseudomonadati; phylum Pseudomonadota; class Gammaproteobacteria; order Enterobacterales; family Yersiniaceae; genus Ewingella; species Ewingella sp. AOP8-B2-18. The sequence continues at coordinate 3,841 of NZ_JBQSVB010000031.1, read as the reverse complement.
GCTTTCAGCATCTCGCCGGTACTCTGCTGCTGCGCTTTCGATTTCTGCTCTAAGTCCTTCGCCAGCGTTAAAAGACTGTTCATAGATGGCTCCCTTCAGTCGGATGTTTCGCCCCCCGTCCGGGTCGGCAATGCTGATGCTGCTTTTCGTCGTGCGCACCACCTCAAAACCAGCAAGTTCCAGCGCCTCAGTCACGTCCTGACGCGTTTTCAGCTCCCCGGTCGAGGCTAACGCCAGTAAACCCCGCGTAATCGCCTGAGCGGCTTCCTGCTTCGCTTCCGGCAGCGCGGACGGCGTCACCAGCGCACGCCGGTTTTCCGGCGCGTTCGGATCGTGCAGCCCCAGCCTGCCGTTCACGATCGTCTGCCAGGCATCGATGCGCGGACGGTCGGCCCGGTCGTAATACGGCTGGAGCCGTTTGCCGGTCAGCAGCTCCGTGTTCGGGATCAGGAAATTCAGCTCCAGCCGCCCTTTGTCCTGGTGCTCAACCCACAGCACGCTGTACTGGTCTTTATCGAGTCCGGGCATCAGAACCCGCTCGAAGCTCGCCATCAGTTTTTCACGCTGACCCGGTGGTAAGTCCTGCTCGGCAAACGACAGCACCCCGGAGGTGTATTTTTTGGCATAGGGCGAGGCGTCGATAAGCTCCCGGACTTCTTCCGGCTTCCCCTGCAGAACGCTGGCGCCTTCGCGCTGCCGATCTTTCCCCAGCAGATAATCCACCGGACCCGCTCCGCCCCCGCGCCCTCGCGGGTGAAACTTAACGATCATCGTCTGCCCCCTTTTCCAGCACCGCGTGCCGCAGCCGCTCGAGTCCGGCATCGATGGCCATCAGCGCGGCGATAACCTGCACCCGGTCATGTCCGGTACCGCCACTCCCGTTAACCTGCCGGGCAATCTGGTTGAGGTTGTTCCCCATGCCGGCAAGCTGACGAAGCAGCGCCGGCGAGATCGACGGAAGTTTGCCGACACGCGCTGGCTTCTCGTCCAGGCACGTCTGGCGCATCCAGGCTGCGAGCTGTTTACCCTCGCAGCGCTCCAGCAGACGCCGGTGCTCATCTTCCGTTACCCACATCGTGAGCATCTTGCTGCGTTTATCTGCCAATCCAGCCTCCTGATAACGCCGGGACGGGCGGGAAATGCTTTCCCGGGCGGCGCGGTGTTGGACAAGCCGCAGGCGCGTCAGTGGTTTTAGCGGGTTTCGGGGCGCAGCCCTGAACCAGTCACGTAGCGCTAGCGGAGTGTATACTGGCTTAATATGGTAAATCGAGGTGGTAATTAGGGGAAGTGCTTCATGTGACAGGGTTAAAATGCAGCTGCGGGGCGTAAGTGCAAAATGCAGGAACCGATGAAATTACGCCTCCTCGCTCACTCGGTCGCTACGCTCCTGCCGTGAGACTGCGGCGGGCGTTACCGGCGCACATATAACGAGGTAAATGGATAACGGAACAATCAGGAGAGGCAGGGAAAAGGATGCGGCGTTGCCGTTTTTCCATAGGCTCCGCCCCCCTGACAAGCATCACGAAATCTGACGCTCAAATCAGTGGCGGCGAAACCCGACAGGACTATAAAGATCCCAGGCGTTTCCCCCTGGTAGCTCCCTCGTGCGCTCTCCTGTTCCTGCCTTTCGGTTTACCGGTGTCATTCCGCTGTTATGGCCGCGTTTGTCTCATTCCACGCCTGACACTCAGTTCCGGGTAGGCAGTTCGCTCCAAGCTGGACTGTATGCACGAACCCCCCGTTCAGTCCGACCGCTGCGCCTTATCCGGTAACTATCAACTTGAGTCCAATCCGGAAAGACACGACAAAGCGCCACTGGCAGCAGCCATTGGTAACAGGTTTAGAGGAGGAGAGTCTTGAAGTTTCGGGTGCGATAAGGCTACACTGAAAGGACAGTTTTGGTGACTGTGCTCCTCCAAGCCAGTTACCGCGGTTCAAAAGAGCGTCAACTCTTGCGAACCTTCGAAAAAGCCACCTTGCCGGGTGGTTTTTTCGTTTTCACAGCAAGAGATTACGACGAGGGTAAACGAATCTCAAGGGATCATTCATCCGAACAAGAGATCATTCGAAATTTTGGGGGAGTTGCATAGGGTCATGATACCCAAGCTCTAACAGTTTTATATGGTTCGGCGCTAGACGTTGAAAGTGGATGACCCAATCAGAGACTTTGTACTTCCCGTGAAATGTATCGATGAAAACGGGATCGCCTATATGGGCATGCCACAATTTATTAGCCCTGGCATGTTCTTCAATAGCTTCTTTGTTTTCGTAACTGTCAGGCACTTTCCAAGATGGCGATACCTTGCCAATCCAAGCCGGATGGCCTTTTAAGGCATCGCCAAAAAGATTGTACTTCTCGAAGTGTTCGATGAAATCATCGATTTTATCGAGTGTTTTTTGAGAAAAGCGGGATGTGTAATAAAGATTGAATGTCTCAGAGAAAGAGACAACATTCAATTGTAGATTTTGCGTGCTTGATCCGCTGCCCATGCCCTTCTCTGCTCCCTACTTAGACCAGATGGCATTGTAACAGATCTCTCATTCGCTCTGGAAATCAACAGAGACAAGGATACACCAAATATTTCAGTATCTTTTACAAGATCATGATTTTGTTTGGTTTTCATATCACTAACTCCGTATTTAATGCAGATAGAAATGTTTTTCTATTCTCAGATTAGCCTTTTATAATTGTGTAATAATGGCGCTGGTGTCACCCTATTCATATGAATATCCGTATTATATATCTCTCAAAAAAAACATTTACAGGACAATCAATGAGTTACACGATAGAGAAAAAATGGAAGGCTGGAGGTCTGTCATTAGGGTGGACGGCGGTGCCTACTGTGTTGTTTTTTATACAAAATGAGAAGAAATTGAGCCCTGTAGCATTCAATACCTTGCTGAATCTCATAGTACACTGGTGGAATTTACAGGAGTGGCCGCATCCATCAATGGAGAGCCTAGCTATACGGATGGGGGTTTCAGTAAGGACAGTGCAAAGGGCTATTAATGACCTAGAAAAAGCTAATCTCTTAGATAAAAAACCGACATCAAAAAGCGACAACCGATATGGTGGCCGCAACATATACGACCTTACAAAGCTTGTAGATTATTTAGACATAATTGGTCCTTCTGTGTCCGAGCAAGTAAGAAAGCCGCGACACAAAAAGCCAATATATACAGTAAGGAAAAAAGCCGATTAGTTATGTTGGTTACATGCAGGAACAGCCCGCATTTGGATGCCGGGCTTATCGTTAAATTAGGGCTGAATCGTAAGACCAGAACGTTGAATGTATTCATCAACGCGATCGCCAATGTTTACAATTTTGGCAAAATTCACATCTGCCGATGACACGTTTAGATCAGTTGCGGATGCAGGCATAGGCAAGGTTGCACGATGACCATCGACGGAAACCAAGGTTTTTCTATCAACAAACGAAGAACCATAGTTAACGGTGTACTCGACTGAACACGCATTACTATCAGGATGACGAACAGCCCAAGGCTCATTAAACGAGTTGTAGTCGTCGTAATCAGCTCTCTTAATGTGCAGTTCTAAATCATTTTTATAAGTAAACGATCCTGTCTCATCATCCACAATCCAATCATCTTGACTCGATTGCGCAAGAATTTTTGTTACTTCATCAGCATTCATGAATAGCTCCATCAAGCAGTGTGTAGATAAAAAATCAAACAACATCACCTACATGGGTATTCTCGGAACATTTATCAATGGACGGTTAATTTACCATAACATCTCTTCCGCGCACCGCTAAAAACGACTCGCGGCGTTTCCGGTGTCTACAGGATGAAACGGAGAGGAAATACCCCAGAAAACCAC
>NZ_JBQSVB010000030.1:0-5480 GCF_052376015.1 Ewingella sp. AOP8-B2-18 | reverse complement strand
GCTACAGCCAGCAGCTTACCGACCTGAAAGCGAAATCGGGGGCGGGGGTGGAAATTCTCACGGACGACACCCGGAAAAACAAGTATTACGTGGTGCTGCCGAAGAGCGCGAAGGGCGTCGAGCTATATACCTCGAAAAACGACAAACAGGTAGTGACCTACACTGCGAAATAGCCCCGTCAGTTGCCACAGAAGCGCCATACGGCGTTTTAAGCGATAAGGACAATCAAATCCATGACCGAGACCGAAAAACTGTTGCTGAGCGCGTTAGAGCGCTTACAGAACGATTACGAGACACGACAGCAGGCATGGCAGGCCAGTTACGACAACTTGCAGAGCATGTTCACCACTACTTCCGCCGCGCTGATGCGCAGCGACCAGGCGTGTCAGCACTTGAGCGGGCAGGTGGACAGCTTGCGGCAGCAGGTCATGAGCTTAACCGAAGCCGTCAGCCGCTTGACGCGCAGGTAGCCAGACTGGACAGTGAACTGGCGCAGAAACAGGAACGACAGAAAACGCGCTCATTTGCCCCCGGACGCAGCCGGGGACACGATCACGGGATGGAAAGGTAAACTCAGAAACCGTCGAGCAGAAAATCCAGCGCATTCTTGATGGCCTGCCGCTGCTCCCGTACGCTCACCACCTCTTCCCCAAGCTGTGACTGGCGAACGCTGGCCATTTCATGCGTCATGACCAGAAAATCCTCACCGTCCACATTCAGCACCGGGTTCAGGCGGCGGGCGGGCCGTCCGCTCACTTCATCGAGCAGAAACAGCGGGATCACCAGGCGGGTATTCAGTTCGCCGATAATATCGCTCTGTACATCGAGCAGATAGGGATAAGCCCGGCTGTTGCCGTTATTGCGGTACACCATGAACTGCATCAGAACGTCCTGTGATCGTCAGAGAGTAAGCCGTGTTCGTCCGTAATACGGTTCAGTTCCTGGATTGCCTTACGGTTAGCGCGTTTCCAGCGCTCCGCTTCTGACTCACGGATCTGATGTTTCAGGGCGGTGGCGAGCGTGGCAGACAGATTAATCCCGGCTTCGCGGGCCTGACGCAAAAGCGCAGGCTCGAGCGTCACACTGACGGTTTTTTTATGGCGCATGGCTGATACGGGCATGATAATCTCCTGATTTTTACACGTGTATCTGACACGTGTTTTCAGTGTACGCGTTTTTCACCAGGAAGGTAATGGTCTGTTGCCTCTGGCAATAACTGATGGTGACAGGTGACAAAGTTCGGTGGGGTGTGTAACGTTAAGCGGCAGAAAAGACAACGCCCCCGTAATCATGATTTCAACTTGGCGGAAGAGACATGATTAACGAGGGCGTAGGCACAAAACCTAACAAGGATACTAGCACATGCACCGTGCGAAACAACAGCCCGCCATAAGCGCAGGCGAGATTGAGTAACCAGGCACTCGACCTTTTTAACGAGCGGCTTCCCCGCAAACCCTATTTTACCGACGAACTCCAGTTCGGCGTACGCATTGCCGGGAAAGAGCGCGCCATTCTTGCGAAATATATCCAGTTCAACCAGCCACACGCGATGTTCTGGCTCGGTTTTGACGTTGACCGCCCTGGTGCGGCGATAGACTGGAGTGACCGGAACGCCCCAGCCCCAACCCTGACCATCATGAATCCCGAAAATGGTCACGCCCATTTGCTGTACGCGCTGAAAACAGCGGTACGCACCGCACCTGACGGCAAAATGAAGCCGCTGAAGTATGCGGCGGCGGTTGAGCGTGCGCTGTGTAAAAAACTGGACGCTGACACAGGCTATTCTGGGCTCATCTGCAAGAATCCGAACCATGATCACTGGCAGCTTGCCGTGTGGCAGCCGGAACTCTACACGCTGGACTGGTTAGCTGACTCACTCGACCTGAGTGCGGCGAACGATAAAGAAATCCTACCCGATTATGGTTTAGGCCGTAACTGCACCCTGTTCGATAAAACCCGTAAGTGGGCATACCGCGCTATCCGTCAGGGCTGGCCTGAGTATGACCAGTGGTTGCAAGCCTGCTATGAACGTGTCAGTGCCTACAATCTGCAATTTGCAGCACCTCTGGATGAAAATGAGGTTAATGGTATTGCTAAAAGTATTGCTAGATGGACTATTAAGAACTTCGATGAAGTTTCTTTTGAAAAGTATGTGTTGGACACTCATTCAAGTGAAATACAGGCAGTTAGAGGTCGTAAAGGTGGGATGAAAAGTAAGGGAGGTGGAAGAAAATCTTTAGGCAATCCATGGTTAGATATTGGAGTTAGTAGAGCAAGCTATTTCAGAATGAAAAAAAACAAGGGGGCGTAATGGAGTCATTGTTTGAAAAGATATCTGCGTATAATATTTTTAACAACATTATACCCGGTGCTGTGTTTTGTTATTTTTTTAATTTATTTTTTTCGGTTAATCTTGGTGGTGATGGAACTGCATATAACCTATGTCTTTTTTATTTTTGGGGGGTATTTGTATCTAGAATCGGATCTCTACTCATAGAAATGCTTGCGATAAAAATAAAGTTTGTTAAATACGCACCTTATGGTGATTATTTGATGGCAAGTAGAAACGACCCTGATCTAAAAATGTTTTTAGAAGTTAATAACATGCTTAGAACATTCTCCGCAGTTTTTTTGTGTTTGCTGGTTGTTTTTTTGTTGTCTTTTTTAGTTCAGCACTTTGATATCAAGTGGTTTTTAATTGAAGGCTTTAGTATCGCAGGTTCTAGTGCATCATTTTTTTTATTTTTGATAATGATGTTTGCTTACAGAAAACAAACATCATATATAGTAAAAAGGATTAATAATCAGACTGCTTAGTCCTCAGTATCTAAAGGATAAGTTAGTAACGTGGCATCCTTCCAATTGTCTCTTGTAGAAGTACCTTTGTGAAAACCACCCTTTTTTGTATCAAATATTTTAGCCCCTCGATGGTAAAGAGCTCTAACTACTGCTTTTCTAGGGTGGTTAGAATCATTCTTCCCTGCACTAATTACAGTAATTAGTCTTTTTGCCGCTTCAGCTTCTCGTTTCGTGTTAAATTTATCACCAACAATGACATCTAATAGTTCTGAGGAAACATTTCTTCTAGAGCCATGATGTGGTACTTGTAATATGTCAGCCATAGGCTTATTGCTTTGGTCTAAACTTCCAATTGCCATTCCTAAAGCCTCTACTCCTGCATCTCCAGTTAAGAGTACCCGTTGGTTTTTTAAAGTTGAGAATTGAATTACGCTATTGTTGTTTTCTGGAGATGTATTCTCTGATTTAAAATTCTCGAACCCCCACTCTTTTAATGATGTGGCGATATCTCTAACCGCAGAGAAGGTTGATTCAAATAACTCTCTACCGTAAATTCTATTTGGATTTTCTTGAGCTGTTTTTGCTGATGAAGCTAGGTTATCCAAATAAAAAGATTTTGTTGGTGATAGTACTTTAAATTCACCAATTGAGCATCCAGCAAGTGGTGTGCTTATAGCTATTCCATTTTTTACTGCTAATTCTTCTAAATATTTCAGCGATGAGTATTGTCTCTTGAGTTCATCCTGAAGCCATTTAACCCCATTCCTATTTTGGAAATATTCACCATTAATTAGATCTTCTGCATAATCCCAAGGGAGAAACGCCCACAATCTTTTAACGGTAATCTCACCTGATTCTAGAATCTTTATTAAACCAGATATGTGGTCTTTATCCCCGTGAGTAAGGATCATGTTGTCAATTACATCAGTTTCATACCACTTACGCATAAATTGAGTGATGTTTTCTGCTGTTCCCGAGTAGCCACCGTCGACAAGGTTTATTATTTGTTTTTGATTAGCTCGCTTCGTTCTTATGAATATAGCATCACCACTTGTCTTATCACCAACTGCCAAAAAATCCAGATCGTATTCATCAACCATTACTTACTCCTTGTTTTTTTCTCCATTCTACGCCGTGAGACTAAACAAGCCTATATCAGATAACAGCCTTCTTTTAGGGCTTTTTGCTTTTTCCCACGTTATTGATCTGACATACTCCCCTATACTTTAAGCCAGTACACACAGCGTCCCCTCTACGAGGGTTCCTTCTGTGACTGGTTCAGGGGGCTCGCCGCCCCCCGAAACCCCTGGCATCCACTGCGAAAATTCGCACTCTGGGTGCGAAAGTTTTCTCAGCGGAGTGTCATGGACAAGCGAACGAAAGAGATAAAAATCCGCCTGACTGAGAGTGAACATGAGCGACTGCTGGCACGTTGTGATCGTGCTCATCTCGCTGAATGGTTACGTTCGCTCGGTCTGGGTGTACATGTATTGCGTCGCCGGCGTGTGCCTGACGTTGATCCGGCACTGCTTCGTCAGGTGACCGGCATCGGCAATAACCTCAATCAGATAGCCCGTAAGCTGCATGGTCTGGATTCGCTTTCGGCCCATCAGCAGGTTTCTCTTCTGGCGGTACTGACCAGTCTTGATCGCCAGTTATCTGAGCTTCTGGAGACACAGCGTGATCGTCAAGATTCATAGCCGGGGTGCGGGTTCAGGCAGTGGCCCGGTGGATTACCTGCTGGGAAAGGCGCGAGACCGGGAAAAAGCGGTGGTACTGCGGGGTGAGCCTGAGCGTGTCAGACAACTGATTGACGGATGCGAGTTTGCCCGCGCCTACACCTCCGGGGTGTTGTCGTTCCGGGAAGAAAACCTCCCTGACGATGAGAAAGTGCGTCTGATGGAGGAGTTTGAGCAGACACTGCTTCCCGGTCTGGACGGTGACCAGTATGCCTGTCTGTGGGTGGAGCACCGGGACAAGGACAGGCTGGAGCTGAATTTTGTGATCCCGAACATCGAATTGCAGAGCGGAAAACGCCTGCAACCCTACTATGACCGGGCTGACCGTCCCAGGGTCAACGCCTGGCAGACTCTGACCAATGACCGCCTGAACCTCGATGACCCTCATGATCCCGCCCGACGGCGAACCCTGACACCGGGCAATGACCTTCCCGGCGACCGTCAGAAGGCGGCGCAGGCCATTACGGACACGCTGGAAACGATGATGGCACAGGGGATGATCCGTAACCGTGAGGATGTGGTCAGGGCGCTGGAAAATGGCGGGCTGACGGTGGTACGGGAAACGAAAAGCAGTCTCAGCATTGCCGACCCGGACGGTGGACGAAATATCCGGTTAAAAGGAGCGTTATATGAGCGGGATTTTAGATTTAGCGAAAGCCTTCGAGGAGACCTCGAAGCAGCAGGCACAGCGTACCGGGGAGAGCGTGAAGAGCGAGTTTGTGAAGCTCGAGCAATCCATCAGCGAGGCCTTACAATCAAGCGGGAAGAGCATCAGCGACGCTATCCACGAGCAGAACACCCGGCAGACAACCCTGCTGCGGCGCTCGGTCACGATCGCGCTGATATGGATACTGGTCTGTGGTGTGCTGTTGATCGGTATGTTGTCGGGGATCCTGTGGTTTCAGGGAGCGCTCATCGCTTCACGGCTGGACGAGATGAACA
>NZ_JBQSVB010000029.1:0-6791 GCF_052376015.1 Ewingella sp. AOP8-B2-18 | reverse complement strand
AACTTCCGCTTCTCGCTCACAGCGGACCTTCAGCTCAGTTAGCTGGTCCGCTCCGTGCCAGGAGCGGACATTACTACACACCGTAAGTAGTCTTATGTGTCTGAAATGAAACCGCAGCCCGATAGTTACTTTCTCTCCTGCCCGTTACTTGAACAGAAATACGCAATGTCCTAAATAACTACCATAATTGTCATTTACGACATTTCTTTCTCACTTATGATTCTCTCATCGAATCAATGGTGATCGAAAGGAGTCTGCAATGAGTGTCGCAACACAACCGGGTAAAGGCACTGCCGTAATCACTGGTGCATCCACCGGCATCGGTGCCGTTTACGCCAGTCGACTGGCGCGCATGGGATACGACCTTACCATTATCGCCCGTAATCATAACCGCCTAAATCAGATGGCGAGTCACATCACTGCTGACACCGCCCGCAATGTGGAAGTGCTGGCAACCGATCTGGGTGATGCCCAACAGCTTGCTGCTCTGGAGAAAAAACTGCGTGCCGATGCCAGCATTACTCTCCTGGTGAACAATGCCGGTGTCGGAACTCATACGCCGTTGTTGTCGAGCGATGTCGATCAAATGCAGGCGATGATTAATCTCAATGTCGTTGCTCTGACCCGTCTGACTTACAGCGTGGTTCCCGGATTTGTCGCGCGAGGTGTGGGTGCCATCATCAATATCTCATCGATTGTCAGCCTTGCGCCGGAACTGCTTAACGGCGTGTACGGCGGCACAAAAGCCTTTGTTCTGGCATTCACTCAGTCACTGCATCATGAACTCTCTGAAAAGGGCATCCATTTTCAGGCCGTGCTGCCGGGCGCGACAGCAACGCCGTTCTGGGATAACGGTGGTTTACCCCTTGACCAACTCGATAAGTCAATAGTAATGAGCGCTTACGATCTGGTGGACGCGGCGCTTACGGGTTTTCTTAACGGGGAATTTGTCACCATCCCGTCACTGCATAACGAAGCTTACTGGCAGGCGATGGAAAGTAGTCGCCAGGCTATGATCCCGCACCTCTCCAGCAATGTACCCGCCGGCCGTTATCGTGCCGGACTTACTCACTAGCCTTGTATTTAGCCAACAGGAATAACCGTATGAAACTGACAAGCAACACTATTTTTATCACTGGCGGCACGTCGGGTATTGGCCGCGAGATGGCAGAAAAATTTCATCAAATGGGTAATCAGGTGATCATTTCAGGCCGTCGTAAAGCTCTTCTTGACACGGTTACGTCCGCCAATCCGGGAATGGATTCCGTGGTACTGGATGTCACCGATGTATCCAGCATTAAATCGGCGGCGAAAGAGGTGCTCTCCCGCTATCCGGCCCTGAATGTGGTGATCAATAACGCTGGCATTATGCCCTTCGATAATCCAGCTGCCGAACTGGATGACGATATGGCCACCACCTTACTGGACACGAACCTGTTGGGCACTGTTCGGGTCAGTTCAGCCTTTGTTGAGCACCTGAAACAACAACCGGATGCGGTATTGATCAACAACAGTTCGATTCTGGCTTTTTTACCCTTGGTGACGAATGCACTCTACTCAGCAACCAAAGCAGCGATTCATTCTTATACCCTGTCGCAGCGTTTTTTACTGCGCGATGCCGGTGTGAATGTGATCGAGATTTCACCGCCTTGGGTCGATACCGATTTGATCTACAAAAGCGGTGATTCCCGTGCGATGCCGGTAGCTGATTTTATCCAGCAAACTTTTGACAAACTGGCGACAGATTCCATTGAAGTGATTGTAGATAGTGTGCTCCCTGCACGTGCGAATCCGGGTGTGAACGAACACGAGATGGTGAACGCGTTTAATCAGTCAATGGTAGATAACCCCATTCCGGTTGCCTGACCGACTCAGGGGCAGGTAACTGCCCCATCCCTGGAGTTTATGATGCAAAATCATCTGACAACATCTCAAAGGCGCGCGTTATGGGCGCTAAGTCTGGCGTATTTTATTCAGGCGACGGGTTCACTTTCCGTGGCGGGCAGCCTGGGTTCGATTTCTCAGGAGTGGGGGATAAGCGATGCACAAAGTGCCCGCCTGCTCTCTATTTTTGGTCTGACATTTGCGCTGGGCGCACCGCTGGCGCAGGTACTGTTCGGCAAGCTGATGCGCAGAACACAGGTGCTGGCAGGCATGCTGGTATTTGGGCTCGGGGCCTTTATATTTGCCATTGCTCCAGACTACAAGCTGCTGGTGGCTTCGCGGATTGTGATGGGGCTGGGGGCATCGTTGATAGGCCCAGTTCTGGTCGCGCTCGGCGCTGAGCTGGTCGCGCCGAAAGAGCGTGGCAGTGCCATTGCCACTATTCTGCTCGGGGTGTCGATGGCCAGCATGGTCGGTATTCCGCTTGCGACATGGGTAGCCAGCGCCTGGGGGGCTCGCTTGCTGTTCATGCTTGTCACACTGGTCAGCCTGGTGACGGCGCCGGGAGTGTGGATTCTGGTTCCGAACGAGGTCAAAGGTGCCGATATTCATTTGCGGCAGGTCGCCCGGGTACTTACAGAGGGGAAAACGCTGACAGCCTTTCTGGTGGTCTTTTTTATCACCTCCGGTGTATACGATATGTATGCCTTTATCTCTCCGATTATCCGAGATCGCTGGCAGGGGGATATATCTTCCGTATCGATAGCGCTGGCTGTTATCGGCATTGCGGGTATTGTGGGGAATCTTTTTGTTACTCGCGCCGCACGCCACTACAGTGCAGAGCAATTACTGGTTGCCGGTCTGACCTTACTGGTTGCGGATATGCTGATTATTATTCTGCTACCTGCTCAGTTGTCATTGTTGTATATCCTGCTGGTGGTCTGGGCCTTCTCCACTGACCTGTTATGGCCCACTCAACAGCGACGTATTGTGGAGATCTCGACCGCGGAAACGCGTGGAATTTCGCTGGCGTTAACCAGCGCCTTTATGTTCTGCGGTATTGGTTTTGGGTCGGCGGTGGCATCATGGCTTTATCCGCTGTCGGGGTTTTACGGAGTAATGATAAGCTCAGTCCTGTTCCTGCTGCTGGCACTGGCCAGTCTGTGGACGTCTGAATGGTTACGAGCACGTTCTGCGAAATATCAGGCGGTTCACCTGTCATAAAGGAGTTGAGATGCACCGTTTAGGACTCATCATTGCCGACCATTTCCAGATGCTGGCGCTGTCTACGCTGACGGTATTTGAGTTTGCCAATCTGGTGACTGAAAGTCCGTTTTATCAACCCGAGGTCTACTCCGAACACGGTGGGACTGTACGTTCTTCTTCGGGTATTGGTGTAGACTCGGCAAAATTGAGCGAGGAAACGCAGGTGGATACCTGGCTGGTGGCGGGCGTATTATCGCCAGTGGATGAACCGGCTAGCCCGGGTGTCATTCACTTTCTGCAAGCCACCGCCCGCCAGACGCGCCGGATTGCCGGGATCTGCACCGGGGCATTTGTACTGGCACAGGCCGGGCTGCTGGAGCAAAAACGCGCCACTACGCACTGGGCACACTCACACAGCCTGGCTTCGCGACATCCCACTATTCAGCTTGAAGATGATCGTATTTTTATTATTGATGACACTATCTGGACATCGGCTGGCATGACAGCCGGGCTGGATATGGCACTCGGCATGGTGGAGAAAGATCTCGGCGCAGACATTGCCCGTACTGTGGCACATCGTCTGGTAATGAACCAGCGCCGTTCCGGCGGTCAGACGCAGCATTCAGAAATTCTTGCCCTGGCACCCCGCTCAGACCGTCTGCAAACTGCGCTGGAATATGCCCGTAATAATCTGCACAAAACACTGACGGTGGAACTGCTGGCAGATGCGGTACATATCAGTGCCCGCCAACTTAGCCGCCTTTTTCGTCAGGAGACGGGTAAATCTCCGGCAAAAGCCATTGAAGGACTCCGACTTGAGGCTGCCAGATTAATGATTGAACAAAGCCGCCTATCACTGGATGCCATTGCCCGCGAGTCCGGTTTTCGCGACAGACGACATATGCGGGAGGTGTTTATTCGCGGGTATGGCATTCCACCTCAGTCGCTTCGCGCAGGGCGTTAATTTACGGCATGGTTCACTCTACCCACGTTTACGGTGCAGAGCAGGCGTTATGCCATAGGTTTTTTTGAACGCTTTAGAAAAAGACGACAGAGACAAAAAACCACACTGTTCAGCCACTCTCTCTGCTGTCAGATTTTTCTCTTCTGAAAGCAGTCTTGCCGCTAACACCATACGTAACTGGTTGAGCCAGACTTGGGGCGTCTGATGATAGCTGTGTGAAAAGTGGCGGGCGAAGGTGGCGCGTGAGAGAAAACAGCGTTGCGCCATCGACTCCATCGTCCATGGCAATGCAGGATCAGCGATAACGGCCAGAACGGCAGGAGCAAGACGTTTGTCGCTCAGTAGCCGTAAAACACCCGCAGGAGGCTCGTGCAGCGACAGCAAAATACGCAGGATTAGCGCGAGCAACGTATCTGCCAGCCCCTTAACGATACTCGCACCGCCCGGTAAACCACCCAGACTTTCGCGTACCAGCATTACCAGCAGCGTTTCCAGCTCAGGGCAATCGTGTTGCTCATCGGCACGGAGATGGATCAGTACCGTTTCATCGGCGAACATCCAGCGATAACCCGGCCCGAAATGAAACTCTCCACACAATACCTCGACCGCAGGCCCCGGTCCTTCCGTCCACACATCAGTGACAATGCCATTATTGTTGACCTGAGCAGGAACAACCTGCCCCCAGTCCACCAGGCTTTGCAATAAATGCGGGGATCCGTGCGGGAACAGAATGATATCACCGGCGCGCACATCGAACGTCTTTCCTTCAACAATGAGCCGCGTTTCGCCACGAAGAATGACATGCCAGGGCACAATACCGGCGGCTTGTTGCGGGTGGTCGACATCCCAGCGCCCGGCAAAACGGCAGTGAAGATTAACGCTACATGCTGGAGTAAATAAGGAAAGCAAACGACTGAGGTTGTCCACTCTGGCTCCTGAGACGATAAGACAAATAATCGAGACGATACGGCCTACCTGCCTGCCTGGTAAGCCCTATTATGTGCTCATGGCCGATACGGCGAAACCCTAAACTGAAAGGAAAAAATGATGAGCCGTTTAACTTCCGTACAACCTGAAAATGCTACTGGCAAGACTGCAGATCTCTTCAGCGCCATTAAACGAGCGATGGGTAAAGTCCCGAATGCCTACCAGACCATCGGGATCGCCCCCGACATTCTGGGTCAGGCATTGTCACACAACGCCACGCTGGCGAAAAGCCAGCTGAATAAACAGGAAATTGAAGCCGTTAACCTTGTGGTCAGTGAAGTGTCAGGATGTGATTACTGTCTGGCGGCGCATACGTTAACCGGGAAAATGGCAGGTTACAGCGTTGAGCAAATTAAGGCATTACGCCGGGGAGAGTTCCCGGAAGATCCGCATATTGATGCATTGGTCAAATTTGTAAAAACTCTGGTGACGACCCGCAACACCTTACCAGAAGAAACCGTCAGTCGTTTTCTGGCAGCAGGCTTTAGCGATCGACAGGTAGTAGAAGTCATCAGTGCAGTCAGTGCGATTCTGTTTACGAATATGGTCAACCGTGTGAATGACACCGTGGTGGACTTTCCAAAAGTAAACTGACCCCGTATGTGGCAGAAAAACATTCCTTTCTGCCACAGCAATTATGATAAATGGTCGATGTATCCTCAGTCTTCGGAGAGAATTGTATTTGAGTAACAATCAAAAAAAACATCTCGTGACCCGACAGCTGTTAATTGTAATCTACCAACGTCCGCTCTTCGCTGACATTAGTTCAGACTATTTACCATAACGTCGCATAATACGAAGAGCATGAAAAAGCTCGCATGGCGAGCTTTTGGCTTAAGCTTGTAAAGATATCGAACTAAATAATCACTCTTCAATCAACTGAATTACCGACTCAGACACTTTGTTCACAATGGCATAAGCGCCCGCAGAGGCTAGGGCGACTACGGCAACACCAACAGCGCTAGTGAATCGCCACGGGTTTAACAGACACCTCAGAGTCATTTATGGAGTGCCCCCGAGCCCGTAGACAAATCTGCCCTATAGTTTGAGCATAGGAGGAGTCTATGGGCACACCACGTTTTACCCCTGAATTTAAGGAAGAAGCTGTCCGCCAAATTACCGAGCGGGGCTATTCCATCGCTGAAGTATCTGAACGACTCGGCGTTTCGGCGCACAGTCTTTATAAATGGCTCCGCGCTGTTAAGCCTGACAACAATGGGCAACAGGCACAGGACTTACTGGATGCCAGAACAGAAATTCTCAGGCTGAAAGCGCAGCTTAAACGCACTGAGGAAGAACGGGATATTCTGAAAAAGGCAGCGCGGTACTTTGCAAGGGAGCCCGACTGAAGTACCGCTTTATCAACGATCACCGTGAAATCTGGTCGATCGTTACAATGTGTCGGGTTCTCAAGGTTGCCCGTGCCGGATTTTATGTCTGGCTCCATAACCCTGTATCTGCCGGAGAAAAGGATAACCAGCGACTGCTGGCGCTCATCCGCGACTCCTATACGCTGAGTGGTGGGGTTTATGGTTATCGCCGAATTCACGGCGATCTTCGTGAAATTGGTGAAGTGTGCAGCAGAAACCGGGTCGCCAAAATCATGAGGAAAAACAGGATACAGGCCATACATGGTTATAAAGTGCCACGCGGGACCCGGGGACGACCGTCACTGATAGCGCCTAACCGCGTACAGCGTGAATTTACTGTGGTAAAGCCCAATCAGGTGTGGGTCACCGACATCACCTAC
>NZ_JBQSVB010000028.1:0-7192 GCF_052376015.1 Ewingella sp. AOP8-B2-18 | reverse complement strand
TAAGCGGCACTAACTCTTACAAATCGTTATATATACACCATCAAAAAACCATGGATAGGTAATCAAAATAATGCAGAACTTTTTAAATCAGCAAGAAATAGAGAAAATGATTGCGGCAACGGCAATGGGGAAAAACCGTGCGCGTGATGAATGCATGTTGTTAATGTGTTTTATACATGGATTGCGCGTGACAGAGTTAATTAATTTGCGGTTCAGTGATATCGAATTACAAACAAAAAGGATTTCCATTTCCCGTTTAAAAAACGGTTTTACTGTCCAGCACCCTTTGCAGCCCCGCGAAATTGTAGCTATAGAAAATTGGTTACAGATACGTTCAGGCTTTTTAGATGCAGATACCCCTTGGTTGTTCCTATCAAAACATGGCGGACAGCTTTCCAGACAGCAATTCTATCGACTCGTGCGTAAATATGGCGAAATGGCCGGGCTGGATACTCAGGTTCATCCCCATATGCTTAGGCATGCCTGCGGCTATGCTTTAGCCGATAAAGGCTTTGATACAAGATTGATTCAAAATTATTTAGGGCATCGTAATATTCAAAACACCGCTATTTATACTACCAGCAATACGCCACATTTTGTGGCGGTAGAGATTTAATCTCAGTTGCCGAATCTGATGTTTGACTCTCGCCCTTCACTATAAAGTTGAAGGGCGAGCCTACTTATCTGCGCCCTAATTTAGATACACACTATGTTTAGAGATAAAGTTTATCTTTCATCAAAAATAATTCAGCATCATTTTTAACGGATAATTTACGCATAGCATTACACTTATGGGCGCTGATCGTCTTAATACTAAGACTTCTCAGAGTAGCAATTTCTCCCAGACTCATTCCATTAAACAGATGCTTAAGCACTTCCTTTTCACTGCAGGTAAGTTGACGAGCAGAGAGATCGGCTGAACTATTTTGCAAGGCAAGATAGCCACAGATCTTCTGGCTTAGAAAACGTCTCCCTTGTAAAGCCTGCCTAAAAGAATCAACAATTTTGGCTAAAGGCTCACTACGTGCAATAAGACTGATATTAGGCTCGCAAAGCAAGGGGCGCATTTGCTCTCCTGATTGACAAGATGTGTAGACAATCATAATCAGATTAGGATACTGCGAACATAGATTTAGAATAATATCTCGCCCTTCGATGAAGGACTCACTCTGGCTGTACAAATCAGTGACGAGAACATCAACTGACTGATACATAAAGGCTTCGCTCACCTTTTTAAGACTGTTTTCTTGCAAAATGACATCTTTCACGATACCTAGTGAATCAAGAAAATAGCATAGACCGGCAAGTGCTAGCGGGCTGCTATCCATTAACGCTATTTTGAGTGGTGTAGTTGGCATGACACGCAAAATATAACTCCCTGTTTTATTAGATGTATGCCGTTTTATTGGTCAACCGTTATTACGTCAGAAGACAACGCCGGGCCAAGCTTTCATCATCCATATTCCTTGTGCAAAAAGCTCACTGTCGTTCTTAAATCCCAACTTCGCCATGGCGTTACGTTTATGAGTGCTAACAGTACGGATATCACGATGCATTTTCGCTGCCACTGAAGAGACATTCATACCGGAAAAAAGATAGGTCAACACATCCAACTCGCGTCGTGTCAGCGCAGTTATCTCTTTTCCCGAGTCTGATAAGCTCAACAACTGTCGCAGTTTAGGGCTGTAAAAGTTCCCCCCTGATACAATCTGCGAAATACATTGGACAAAGGCTATCGTCGGTTCACTTTTCAATAAAATGCCGTGAGCTCCCGATGAAACGACCAATTGAAGTATTCTGTATTCGCTAAAAGCAGTGCAGACAATAACTTTTACCTCCGGCCAGCGAGAATGTAATGAAGGCAAAAGCCTTAATCCATCCAAAACAGATTCTTTTTCCCCGCATAAATCCATCAATAAAAGTTTTGGGCGATGGGCCTTAATTAATGGCATGATGTCCGCTAGCGAATTGGTATGAATAATATCCTTACCTACATCGCAACTCTCCAGTAAAAGGCGACGCATCCCTAAAGCTGTTACGGGGCAGCTTTCCATAATGATCACCCCGTTATTTTTAACGGCTTGAGGTTTCATGGATGATGACGATGCACAACGGTGTAACTGCGACATTGGAAAATTATTCATCTTCTCATCTTTATGTTCGGAAAATAGAGAGTGTTATTAAACTGGCTTAACGCTTTCATTTCTAATAGTTAGCAACAATAGTGAAGTCCTTTTATTTATTACAAACTCAGAAGAACAAAGTATCATCGCTTCTCAGCATCAAAATACTACTTATTGATATGTGAAGCTAACCTGCATACTGCCTACTATTGATCCTGGGGTGACATTACCGGAAACAGTATATGCACGCGCTTGTAAATTAAACTTTGCCGTAGAACTTGCGCTCTCTATTGCCTGCGTAACATTGGCGCCGTTACCTAACATCCGACTGTCACTGATATTTTGTACTTGGATCTGTAGGTTAGTTGCCGAACCTGTGTTGATAAAAGTATCTGAGCCTGCGGAGGCTGGGGTCCCATTCACTGTCATTGTGACACTTTTGGTGGTTTCAGGGCATGCGCTCAATTGCAGACTAAAATTCACCCAGGGTGCTGCTGAACCAGCTGATGATAGAACATATTGATGTATACCATCACCCAGGTTTACCTCAACGCCAGAGGTCGGGAAATTAACCCGGCAAGCCGCGGCTTTTATATTGCCGGTGATTTGCAAAGTCGTGGCTGACTTTGAGGAAAACGAGGTGGCACTTAAAATCAGCATTATTGACGAAATCACCTTGAATTTCGTCGCTGTAAAAATCGTCATATCTACATCCTTCTAACCTTTAAGTAGCATTCACTTTTAAGGTGAATGCTATGGGATGTTGCTTGTCAGCTTACTCAAGCTCAGCCTGAATCGTTGCAGTCGCAGTAAAATTACCGGTGCCCGGTGTTCGCCCAGTGGTATTAATGGGGTAGAGCTTTATCTGGGTAGATGCAGATTGCGACGCGTAATTCATATTTAAAGGCAGGTCTCCGCTTATTGGTGGGATAACTGCGCCTGAAGCATTTTCAATTTTTACGCCGACATTTTCGTTAGTGGTTGCCAGGACGCTGGGTTCACTTGGGTCTGGCGTCCCCTGAAACGAAAGGCTCACCTTGACACCCTCTGAAATATTGTTACAGGCGACATTAAGTTGCTGGTTTTTAGGCACAAAACCTTTGGCCATCTCACCTTTAGTATTAATATTCGTGGCGATAATATCGCCGAAAGGAATAGTGATCACTCCGCCGCCGTTGATAGTGCAGGATTGGGGTACAGTTACTGTTCCACTCATATAAACAGAAGAAACGGGCACTGTTGATTTACTGTCACCATCAGTAGCAACAAAAATATCAACAACTTTTGTCATTGGAATAGTCTGTACGCCGACGAAGGCTCTTCTAAAATAGAGTGAAACTGAACCTTTATTACCGGTTTCCCAAGAACCACTTCTTTCACAGGATGTACCCGTAGGATTTTGATTGCTCATATGGAAGGGTGCAGGGATAATTTTCCTTAAACCACCCGCGACAAAAATACTACTAGCCACCCCCAAGTAAGGGCTTATCCCATAGTATTTATTAGTACCATCGTTATAAACCACCCCACCACTTTCAGGTACTTTTGCGGTAATGTATGGTGCCCAAAAAACCCCACGGCAATTGCATCGAATGATGTAATCACCCGCGGTATTCCAGCTAAACGCGTTGGGCTTCAACATTCCCGCGGTATTTTCTGATGGCGTGGTTAAGGTATAATTCATATTAAAATTATATACTTTAGTACTGGTATCAGGCCCGCAGGTAGCAGAATTTGCTGTCCCACTAAACGCGAATAATGCAATACTCGTCCCTAACAGCGTAAACGCTCTGGCATATCCAACTTTGTTCTTGGCAGAGTTCATTAACTGCGAGAAAACAGTGCTATTTATATTATTCATATTCGAATTCCATTTCATCGACATTCCCCTTTCAACAACTCGATATTGGCAGCGTCAATCGATTTTTGCAGGCGATAATCCACTTCGCAGGTTTGCGATGCAGCATTACCCCATTTCACACTTAAGCGTCCTGAGTCACTCATCCCGGTAAGATAAACCTGACCACCGTCACCGACGATATTTCCGTTATAACTCTTGTTACTAAGATCAGTAACCATGGCACCAAAGGGCACTGGCTCACCATTACTACGGATAAGAGTCATTAATACACGCTGGCCAACGCGAGGGTTGAAATCGGCACGTACTACAGCTCCTCGAGCAGGAATGACCGATGTTGAACTCATGGTGATATCTACATCGTCAGGCAGGGATTGAGTATCAAGCACAATTTGGTTATTACGATATGGCGTTGCATAAGGTACGACCGCGTATCCGCGCCCATCAGTGATAACGCCTGAGTTGCCAGTTACTCTTACATTTCCAGCCCCTGGTGCTTTCACCAAGACCATGGTTTCACTTAAAGGTTGAGAGAGGGTTAAACCATTTTCATGGACTATCGCTCCACCTTCTAAACCATAACTCAGACGGCGTTGGTTTTTGTCATAGCTATAGCCAACATTGAATTCGCCTTGGCCCCCTTTATAATCGGCGGCGGCGCTTCCACTGGATCCCTGACCTTGACTGCCATAGCCCTGGCTCAGGTTATAACTTAAATTATCATCAGCCAAAGCTGTACCACTTATGCCTAGGTTATTAGTGGTATTGCCTTTTTTACTGGTGCTCATACCATAGGTGGCGTATCCGCCCGGTAACCATTTATTCAATGGTATGCTGACGTTAAGGGCAAAAATTTGGTCAGTATATAAAGTACGGGAACCGTAGCCGTCCGTACCATTTTTGTTGTAGGTGTAATTCAGGCCATACGAAATACCAGACCATGTATTGTTATATCCCACTCCGACAGATTCAGTACTGCGATTATTATTCCAATACTTTTCTTTAACCATGCTGACTGAAATCGCACCGCCCTTCTGCCACAGATTTTGGCTCATGGTCAGCTCAAAACGGTTCTTTTTTTGGTCCGAAGTATAGCTATTGCCGCTGTTGTAGCTGTCTAATGCTTCTTGCAGGGTATAGAAACCCGCCGTTGAATAACGGTAGCTAGCAAGACTGAAGTTAGTCCCTGTTTCTACGAAGCTTTTCCCGTAGCGCAACCTATATGATTGACCACTGGTTTTAGGGGTATCTTGCTGAGTGGTCCAAGCTTGCGTGACATCAGCAGACAACGCACCAATTCGCCCTAAATTTTGCCCCAAACCAGCGACTAAAGCCTGATATTTAGTGGCAGCCTGTACCCCACCGTAAACAGTGGCCCCATAGCGCATGCCATAAATAGCAGTGCCCTGTGAAAAGACTGCTTTCTCAACATCACTGTTGCTTGAGCGGTATTGACCACTGGTCAGGCTATATTTGAGTCGGCCTTCGCGCTGAAGTACCGGGACAGCGGCGAAAGGCACAACCAAATTCTGTTCGCTTCCGTCGGCCTCTTTGATAGTGACCTGTAAGTCACCAGAGCCAGATGTTGGATAGAGATCCGAAATATTAAATGGACCCGGTGCAACATAGCTTTGATAAATAATATAACCATTCTGCCTGATAGTGACCTGCGCATTACTGCGCGCAATCCCACGCACTACCGGCGAGTAGCCTTTCATGCTGTCAGGGAGCATGTCATCGTCAGAGGCCAGTTGCGCACCGCGAAACGAAACAGCATCAAATACTTCACTTGGCGAAGCACTATCACCCAGAGTTAACTGGCTCTTTAATGCCTTAATATCACGCTGCATATAGGTATTAATCGATTTCCAGCGATCCTTACCATCATCGTCTCGGCTCCACGTGGAGTAGTTACGCAACCGCCAATCGGCTAGGTTAATGCCAGTTCTGAGGTTTAAATAATAGCTGTCACTATCCTGAGATATACTATTTTTGGCTTCTTGGTTGGCGCCGGTGAAGTTGTAGTTCATCAGCAAGGCTGAAATACCGTTATCCCATTTTTCCGGAGATACGTAGCCACGAGCCTGTTGATTTAGTGCTGCTTGAGGAAGGCTAAGGTCTAAACGCTGCTGTTCAAAATCAAAACGTGCAGATGCCTGCGGAATATCCTGGCTGAGGTTCACGCACTCATCCGTTGCATTGATTTTTGGATACAGCGCGAGTTTGACGCCCAACTCTTTTAGCATCTCACTATTTAGGCAGGGTTGAAGGCTTTGGGTTCCTGCTGCATCAGTGAATAAGTTAAAGTTGACATCTTGTGTGGTGATCATTGTCCCGTTGAGATAAATATCAACGCGATAAGTCCCTGGTGGCTGATTTCCACTTTTTTCAAAAATTGAAAGATCAGCATTTCCCTGCATTGGGTTATCTATTTCAAGTAAAGCCGGACTAAAATATTCCTCAGCGTTCGCGATCCCGGCTCCGCCAAGCATTGCAGCAAGCTGGCAGGAGATGAACCAAGCGAGATAGGAATGTTTGAAGCCGACTGAGCGGTAACTCTTCGGTTTTTTCATTATTTTGATTCCATTCTTATCACCGCCAAATAATCGGCGTGATAGGTAGTGCGCATCCATAGCGCCCTGACGTTATTTACGCCTACTTAGTGGCTATTAGCGATCATAATGTCTGAACAAATGATTGGCTTGTGCCGCCATAATCGTTGATATATTGCCAGCTAAAGGAGTTACCAGAGATATTACTCGGCAAAGTAAAACTGACGTTTGAAAATGGCGCCACCATTGGGACATCTTTAATTTCTGCGCCGTTAAGCTTGACGTTAAAGAAAGTAAAATAGTGGGCTGAAGAGTTGGTGATCTGCACAGAATTTCCCGTACGTTTCCATGTCAGATTTTTTATGGCATCTTCAGGTGTAGTTTCGATACCCGCAGGTCTATATATCAACTTAATCCGCGTCTTGACGGCAATTTGCAGTGTATTCTCTCTTTTTTCCGCATAAGGAATTGATTTGATATTCATCCAGAATATAGATTCCCTATCCTCCGGCAGATTTCCTCCGGCGCGTACCACGCGCAAAACATTCTGCCGTTCAGCATCCAGACGGAATAATGGCGGTGTAGCGAGAAATGGCGCTTTTTCTGCTTTGTTCTGCCCTGAAACAAGCTCGCCGTCTACCCAGGATTGAATAAGGAAA
>NZ_JBQSVB010000027.1:0-7448 GCF_052376015.1 Ewingella sp. AOP8-B2-18 | reverse complement strand
TAAACCGCGTCGGTGTGATAGTTGCCAACCAGGTTGAACTGATTGCGGCAGCGCTCGCGCAGGTCATCATCAGATTCCTCGTCTGCGCCAGGCGTCAGCAGCCAATCATCTTGGTTTACGGCCTGGCTAATGCCCGCAACGGCAACGGGCAAAATACGGTAATAACCCGGTGCCAGGTTAAACGCGCCACCTGCCTCGGTAGCCGTCACCGGCACCAGGCCACTGGCCAGCCCCGCCGCCAGCGTGGTGTCTGCGTCCACCTCCAGCGCATAAACCACGCCGTTAATACGCTCGGTCTGGATAATGGTTCCGGCTGGTACCGTCACGGACTGTTTGGCATCCTCTTTGATAAAGCGGATCACGCCTTTGGTATAGCTGGCAGGCTTGGCCACCAGATTGACGCCCCAGGCAAGCATGCGCAGCATTGGCCCGCTGGCCGTGGCCAGGAACATGTTGGCCAGCACCGTGTTGGCTAAAACGTCTTTTATCCAAAGCACCGGCGTGGTAACAATCGCCGTCACCAGCTTCCAGAACGGGGACATTTTCGACGTATTGGTTATCATCCCTTCGGCGTCTACGATGGCGTTGAACTGGTCGCGGATCGCCTCTTTGGTGGTCGGCATCCCGCTATCACTCAGCACCTTTTCAAAATCAATCGTTGGCTTGTTATTCATAATCTACGCCCGCCTCCACCTTGCCGAAATCATAGGTTTGCGCCTCTACCCAAAGCCTTTTCAACGACTCTTCGGTGATATTCACCGTTCCCGGAACAATCCGTTCATCGCTTTCAATGAGTAGCGTTAACTGCAAAATCACGTCAGCGCGAAGCGTGGGGCTTCGCTCTGCCACCAATTCCGTGGTTAACCCGCTTTCAATAATGGCGTGGACAATATCCTGGCCGATGCTGATTCTGTTATTACAAAGTACCGGCTCATTTCCTGCGTTTAGCGTGAAATTGCGCCCGGTGATCAATAAGTCAATGTAGAGCGGTTCTGTCATGCGCCTAATTCCTGCCATTCCATTAGCTCGGCCGGTGTCATTCCTTTGGCCGGGTGAATATTCACGGTGCCGATTGTTTTACTGTTATCAACGGTAGTTTTCGCAGACGTATTAATCTGTTTACTTAATCCACCACGATCCACGCCTTTCACCACGCCACCTGTAGACATATTATTTTCTAACGCCACCGGTGGCGGCGGTGCCGCTTTGCGCATTTGCGCTTCTGGAATTTTTCTTTCCAAATCGGCATAGCTTGGCGGTAATACTTTTTGCACATTTGCATCAGGCATTTTGTTTGCTGCGTCGGAATAACCAGGCGGCATAACCTTTTGCACTTTGGTATCAGGAACGCTATTAACCGCATCGGCCTCACTACCTTTGGGTAATTCACTCGGCACATGCTTAAGCTCAATATTTACACCAGGCAATTTATTAAGCTTTTCGACAATCCAGTTATACGTCCCGGTAAATGATTCCTTGAGCGTGTCCCATAATTTTGAAAATACGTTGCCAATAATTCCGGCAATTTTCTTAAAGGACTCAACCGGTGAATTAATATCAAACACCTTAATCACATCAACCCAGCCGCGACCCACGATAGCGAACATATCAACCAGCGATTCAATGGCGCGTTTGACCAGGCCCAGCGGGATAAGAATAAAATCAATGGCGTTAGCCACAACCCGCCCAAAGGTTTCACCGGCTCCGGTGACGCTGGTTAACTGGTCTTCGGTCATTTTCACCGGCGAGAGCAAATCACCAAACCAGCCGATCAGCGTTTTGATACCGCCCCACACCCAGCCAATGGCGTTGGCGATTGCGCCAAACATCGGCTTAAACGGCGTGAGCGCCCCGGACGCCTCGCCGAACCCACTAATGAAGCCTTTCACAAAGGCTTTGATTGGCTCCCAAAACTTAATCACCGCAATGACTACCGCCGCAATCGCGCCCACAACCAGGGCAATCGGGGCGATCATCATCAGGAATGACACCGAACCGGCGCGGGCGGCCATGCTGGCGGCCAGCAATGCCCCGCGTAAAAATTTCAGGGTACTGCTAAACATCTTCGCCACGCCGTTGCCGGCTGCCATAGCCAGGCGGTTAAGGCCAAACAACTTGGCCATTGGCCCCAGTAAGCGGGTAATGCCCAGCATGATGAAGCCATGCACGCCCATGACGATATTGGCCAGCGCCCCCACGGCCGCAAAACTCAGCATGGCCAGCGCGGCATAGCCGATCACGCGGGCGATGTTGGGGAATAGGCGCATCCAGCGCGTTAACTTCTCCCCGCCGTCTGCAATCTTATTCACTAACGGATAGAGCACCGGCAGCAGCGTAGAGCCGATGGCGGCACGCATGGCAAACCAGATAGACGTTAGCCTGTCCCACGGCCGCGTCATTTTCTCGGCCATTTCCGTGGCCCGCTTCATGCCGTCATTGCTGCCCAGCTCGGTGATGTTGCGCTGGAGTGAATCAACGTTGCCATACAGCTGTTTAATCACAGCCGCGCTGTCACCAAAGGCCGCGTTAAGCTCCGCCTGGGCTTTCAGGTTGCCATCGATGCTCTTGCCGTATTTGCCCTGGAGTTTCTCCAGTATGGCGGGCATGGACAGCATTTTTCCTTGGGCATCCTGGAAGCTTAAGCCCAGCTTTTTGGCCCCTTCCTGCGCCCCGCTTAAGAAGCCCTCATAAGAGCCGCTGGCCTCGGTGCCTAGCGAGCGTTGCAGCTCGCCCAACACGGCCAGCTGTTCATCCAGCCCGACGCCGTAGTTTGTCCCGACGCCCCGCGCACCTTCCATCAGGTCTTTAATGGTGGCCAT
This sequence comes from Ewingella sp. AOP8-B2-18, assembly GCF_052376015.1. Classification (NCBI taxonomy): domain Bacteria; kingdom Pseudomonadati; phylum Pseudomonadota; class Gammaproteobacteria; order Enterobacterales; family Yersiniaceae; genus Ewingella; species Ewingella sp. AOP8-B2-18. Next base: position 4,629 of record NZ_JBQSVB010000027.1, on the reverse strand, counting down.
GTCGGTGCCAAATTGCTTTTTGACATAGGCCATTTTTCCGGCCAGTTCCTCAGCAAACTGAACTTTGCCCACCTCTTCCGCGTACCCGTCGAACTGGGTAAACATTTGGCCCATGAATTCGGCGGCGTCTGCGGCCGTTCCTTTCAGCGCCTTGGCCACGGTGTTGGCAACAACGGTGACGCGGGGTAATTCGCCCTCGGTCAGCCCGGCCACCGCCGCATTGATATCCGCCGACGATTGCACAAACTCAACCGCCGACTCCCCATAGCGCACGCTAAATTTAAAGGCGTCGTCTGAAATCTTGGCAAGCGGGTTATCACCTACGCCCCGCGCACTGGCCTCTTGCATGGCGTCAAACATCTGGATAGCCGGATCTAATGCCGCCTTGACCGATGCCCCTACGCCCCACAGCGCCCCCACGCCAATGGCCAACTTTCCAAAGGCGGCCTGGCTGTCCTGCGCAAAGTCATTAACCGACGTTTTGGCCTGTTTTAAGGGGCCGGTGATCCGGTCAATTAAACTCAGCGTAAAATCTAAATCCGCCATTAGTCGCCTTTAAAAGCCAGGGCAATGCCATTTGCAATGGCAATGCGTTGATATTCCCAATGACGATTGTCTAGCCAAACGGCACGCGCTAGGTTTTCCATATCGTCATTTTCGTGGGGGAGATAATGGCGGCGCAAAATAAGGTATTGCTCCAGGCCATTATTTTCGATGGCGCTAACCCGCGCCGTTAGTTTTTTAGTTCAATTTCCAGCTTAGGCGCGTATTTATCATTAACTGCGGCCGCCAGCTGCAAAGCGGAGCCGGGAATTTCCAGAATTTCATCCAACGCGGCTTTACTGTCGGTAGCCACAATGCGGCGCAGGTAGTTATTAGCCGGAGCCAGCTTATTATCCATCGACATTTCGTTAATGAATTTATTGTAGGCGGTTGTGTTTGGCTCAAAAATTAACGCCTGGCCGTTTACGGTTAATTCAATAGTATTTACTTTGCTCATGGGTTTAATTTCCTTCGCTGGTTTATTTCGTCAATTAATTGATTATGCCTTGCGGCGCACTCCGCATATTGCGGCGTTATTTTTAACAGCACGTCGGCAACGTCTTTACCTAATACGCCACTAAGGCGCGGTATTGTTTCCGGGCATTTTGTTAACAGGTTTTCTTGATAAGGTTCGCTCGGCATTTTCGGCGGCGGTGTTGTACATCCTGACAAAATCGTCAGAAACACAAACGTTGGTAAATACCGGCTTAAGCAGTTCCGTCCTGATTTCCACAGGCTGCGCATTTTTCAACGCCTCCAACTTCTCTTCTAACGCCCTGCCAGATTGGCTGGCAATCTTTTGGCTCTCGCTTCGGGCCTTATCACCGGCCGCCGTAGCGGCACGGTCAATGACCAAATCCAGACTGTCGCGATACCAATCGCCCACTTTCCACCCGGCCCCAAACACGGCCAGAATAGCCAGACCAATCATGGCCAGCTGCTTGGCCATCACTTCACCCCGTTATGTTCCAGGCTAAAATGGTTCCCGTCCGGGCGGGTTTTAAAACGCCCGCCCCAGGTGCCGCCCAGAGACTCCCAATATTCACCTAAAGGTAAATAAGCCTCGGTTTTCGTCTGGTATTGGCCGTTGAGAAACAGATTAAAATCAACTGCCAGGCGCTGCGTGTGTAAGCTGTTGCTGATACCCGCGCCACTTTTGGCATTCAATGCAGCCTGTTCCGGCGTGCGGTAGGCTTCGCCAAAGGTAAGGCGATAACCGCGCTGCCCGGCCCAGTCAATCAGCTGGGCAATCAGCTGCGTAAACAACTGCTGTTTTTCGCTCAATGTCATTTTGGGCTTCCTTTTCCTGATAACACGCCATTTCCCTTGCGCCTGATCCACACCTCAACAACCTGATAGCCCGCAATTCCCAGCGCGGCCCCCGCGCCACTCAGCGCAAGCGGGTTAATGTCGGGTATCCAAATCAGGATGGCCGCCGCCGCCACTGACACCGCCGAACCTAAAATAATGCGGCCGATAAACAGCGAGGGCGTAATATGCTCACCGCTGCTCAGTGCTTTACCCAGGGCAATGAGCGCCCCGATAATCATCAGGCTCAACAGCCCCTTTTCATGCTCTTGCATCCCTGCAATCCCTTATCCAATCAAGTTGCGGGTATCTTCTGATTCCAGATACGGCACGCCGTTGATGTGTACAAAGTCCGGGCTGGTGACGAAATACTTAATTTTGTGCGTTAGCACGCTGCCACCCTTCGGATCGTTATCAAGTAGGTTGCTCAGTACCAGCTTGCAGCCGAATGCCTCAAACTTCATTTCTTCGCCACCGGCCTTGGCGTAAAACAGCAAATCTACCGGCTCGATACCGCGCCACGAACCCGCACGGCGAGCAATGCCGGTCAGCTGTTGCAGCACTTTGGTGGTGATTTCAATTTCACCCTCGGCCGCTACGTCCCCGGACACGTAGCCATCAGGCACCCCCTGAGTCTGCGCGGCCGCCGTGTTGTCGGTGATGTCTAAATTCACCTTTTCGATGTGGATCAAGTCGCCATCGATACGCACATCGGTGGATTGTCCTGAAATACGTTTCATGGGTTATTTGCTCCCTGCTGCGCCAGCGTCCAGTAACAGGCTTACGGTGATGCCTTTCGGGCATTCGTAAGTGCGCACCACAATATAAATCTCCACCTGAGTGGGTGACTTCCAGGTGATCGTCACGTCGCCATCCTGTGGCGGCATCACTTCGCCAGGGAAGGTGATCCCGTTGATTTCCGACGCCTTAGCCATTTGGCGCAGTGCCTTGGCAAAATAGCCCTGGTGCGCGGCGATGCTGCTTGGCGTGCTGTTTAGCGAACGGTCTGCAATCTTGGCAATCGCCTGGAGGCGAACACGCCGCGCCACTTTATCGACTACGCGCAGCGCCTCGATAGCCTGGTAATCCCCGCCCTCGGCGTCCAGCGTGCGGCCATCTGACCAATAAAACCCGTCATAGTCCGGGTACCACATCGGCACGCTAAAACGCTTTTCCTGCAAGGCTTGCAGCGTGGCCAACTCCAGCACCGCGCCATTGCCATCAACCGGCAATTCATCGCTACCCATCGCCAGAAGTGCGCCAGTCTGCACACGCGCCGGACTATCGGCCACGGTAACGGCGCGGCTGCACAAGCGGCCCGCCAACACGCCCGGCTCATTGCCAAACAGGCGCGGCACCAGCTGCACGGACGGCGCGGCAATTTGTGCCTGTAGCGTTGCCATGCGCACCAGGTAATCCGCCCAGGCTTCTTTATCCTGCGGGCCTTCTACTGCCAGAATGAACCAGCACCATCGGCCAAACGTCGCCAGCAGCTTGGCGCGCAGGCTTGCCGCGTCGTTGATGGATTTCTTATCACTGACGGTTAGCGATATCACCACGCCCTCAACCGACGCCACGCGCTGCGCTTCCAGCACGGCGTCAACCCAATCCGCTGGCTCTGCGCCCTCTGCCAAGACGTGCACAAAGCCGCTCCAGTTTTGGCCCGCGTTCAGCATGGCTGCGTTCAGATCGCTTTTCAGCACGCTGTCAGCCGCGCCCAGCAAGGTGTCAAAATCCGTTTGGGTATTCACCGGCAGCGTTTTACCCGCATTGATTTTCCCTGTCCCCACGTACAAGACTGCACGCTCAATCTCTTTGGTTTCACCCTGTAGCTGGTTAACCTGGTTAACTTGAACCGTTGGCCATGTCATGCCGTTCCCTCTTATCCTGCGCCGTAGCCAATGCCCTGCAATTGACGCGCTAACGCTTTGTTGAAATCCTCTTGCGAGATACCCAGGAAGGGACGCGCTGGCACATCAACTGACCAGGAGGCTTTCGCAGCCTTGCCAGAAAGAACCCTAATTAACAGGCCCGCCTTGGCCATCGTCATGCTTTCCTGAATTTCCTTTAGCGCTGGTTTACGCCACCGCTTGCCCTTTCTAACCTTGTACCCCAGCGTGCGCAGCCGCTTGGCCTGGCGAACGCTGGCCGGTAGACTTTCCACTCGGCTCTTTTTTTCGACCTGGCGACGGTTCACGGTCACGCTCATGCCGTTTTGTTGGCCGTAACCCACCGTTCCCGCTGCCACGGATTTCTTGCCGTTGCGATAACCGCCGCCGCTTAGGTACACCCGCACCCCGTCGATTTGGGGCATATCCCGGATGTGAAGCAGCTTTGGCATATTGCGCAGCATCTTGCCCTTGCGCTTGGTTTGGCGTCCCTGCCATTTCTGCCCGTCCGGCCCTTCCTGGTTCCGCACGTTGCGCTTGGCCGCTGGCATTAAGCCGTATTTGGCCAATCGCCATAACAGCCGCTGGCGTTTCTGCGGCGTCAGCTCCAGGGCGTTTAGCTGTTTGCGTAACGCCTTTACCTGGGCGGGGTCTAACTGCCCCCTTATCACTTCTCACCGTCCCCGATGTGTGCGCCGTGACTATCCACGCCGTAGACTGTCGCCTCGCTGGCCAGCCAGATTTGTGGGTCTGCCAGTCGCCACATTTCCCCATCCATGGGGATATTGCCTTTTTCGTCTTTGACCATCGTCAGCGCTTCAACCATCGGCACAGAAATGGCCAACACCGCCGTTTCATCGTCGATCACGTCTATGTCGAAATCGGGCAA
>NZ_JBQSVB010000026.1:0-10140 GCF_052376015.1 Ewingella sp. AOP8-B2-18 | reverse complement strand
ACGTTCAGATGTGGTGAGTCTACCATCACCAGTGCTGGCATCGTGCTCATAATGACGCAGCTAGATACACAAAGTCTCCGGGGTACAGCCTATCTTCGGTGCGATGGAGCTGAGAGCAGCCTATTGTGAGTCGTATTCGTCCCGACTATCCAGAACCATATGAACGGCCCGCTGACGGACATCGAGGGAAAAACGCGTATTTTTAGTCATCCTGTTTACCTCTCTCAAGGAGTTTAGTCTCCAGGATTACCGGGGCGGTTCAGATCTTATTTTCAAAAAAAACGACAAAAGTAAAATTAAGAGTAGCTCTCACCAGTAAGTAGCGTTGGCCGTAAAAGCACTTTCATTTACACGAAAAATGCCATATAAATATGGCAGTTACATCCATGTAAACCATTAGTAATAAATAGAATTACCACCTTATTTAGGCCGACGCTCGGCCTTTTTTTTATGCTATTACCGCTCGAATCTTGGACAATTCCCCCCACGCATCCAGCCTTTTCCACCAGTTCGAGTAAAAAACGATTTTATGCCTATCCGAACGCTTTCATTACAGCGCTCGGAAACCGCTAACTGAGCAACAGAGACCGACTGCTGTCCCAGGGTATCCGTGCACGACCATAAACGTGAATTAAATCCCGCCACCGACGCCTTTGAATTTTTCAATGAATGCTCCGATTTTCTGAAATACGGTCTGTTTCTTGGTTTTGTACTGCGGATTTAGCGGGCTGAGTTTGGGGAGCGTCGCGTTAAGCTCAGTTCCGTTTTCCGTCGCATACTCGCGCTTCAGCGAGGTACGGATGTAACGCCTGGCGGCCTCTTCATTAAGGTTCTCCTCTTTTATCAGCTCATCCGCTTCACGTTGCTGTTCCCGCTGAGCGAAGGTAAAGAACGCATCAATGATACCGGCCTTATCCGGCATGTCATCGAGGTTGGTCTGCTGGATAAAATCAACGACCAACTCCTCCTTGGCGCGGTTACCCAGGCTGGAGCGGATAAGCCGTCGCACCTCTTCAGTCAGGGCCGCTTTGCCCTTGTTCTGCTTGTTATGCTCGAATATCAGGCCAAGGATATAGTCCAGATTAATTTCCTGTGACTTCAGCAAATCAATCTCAAACACCACGTCCTCCCAGTCGGTCATGGACTTGTCCTTGTCCCCGGCGGCTTTCTCGCGGCGCTGCCAGTCGCGGATATCGTTGTACACCGAGCGATAGTCCTGCACTTTGCGCTCTGCCGGCAGGCGAATGGTCTGAAGTTCAGCGAGTTTTTCATCATCCAGATAATGCGCGGCCTTGAAGGCCTCTACCGCTGCAGCGTCATTGGTATCGACCTGCTGCAGGGCTTTCAGGCTGGCAAACTCATCGTAGTTTTGCAGGATGTTTTCGGCACGCAGGTATTCGCCAAACAGTTTCACAAAAGCTTTTTTCTCTTTCTCGCTGTCAATGTCAGCCGGGTCTGGGAACTGTTGCTCCAGTGCGGTAACGATATCCATAAAGCCGCGTCTGGCCTCGCCGGTTATCACATCCTTAAAGCCGTCCATATATTCGGTATAGCTTTTTTCGAGAACGACGTTTTTGGTGTTCTTATCACCGAACAGCGTGATGGCATCAATGGTTGCGCGTTCAAGATTGCGGAACGTGACGATATTACCAAAGGTCTTGGTGGCGTCATAAATACGGTTAGTGCGCGAGAAGGCCTGCATCAGTCCGTGATAGCGCAGGTTTTTATCGACAAACAGGGTATTCAGCGTCGGGGCGTCAAAGCCGGTCAAGAACATGCCCACCACGATAAGGAGATCAATGTCCTGATTTTTCACGCGCTGCGCCAAATCACGGTAGTAGTTCTGAAAACCGTTGCTGTCGGTGCTGAAGTTCGTTTTGAAGTGGCCGTTGTAGTCGTCTATTGCCGCATCCAGAAACTCCTTCGCGCTGCTGTTCATGGCGCTGACATCAAAGCTCTCATCGGTAATGTCTCCGACTGCACTCTGTTCCTCATTGGCCGCAAAAGAGAAGATGGTGGCCACTCTCAGCGGCTTAGGAGTGTCGCTGTCCAAGGAGGCGTCGTGCTGTAGCTGTTTAAAGGCGTTATAATAGGCTTTAGCGGCATCCACGCTGCTGACCGCAAACATGGCGTTAAAGCCTTTTGCGCCGGGGAAGATGCGGTGCGTTTTTTGACGAAAGTGGGTCAGGATATAGCGGGTGATTTCCTCAAGACGGCGCGGGTGTAAAAATGCCTGCTGGCTTTCAGCTCCGCAGAGTTTCTTCTCGTCGGTTTCGGTTTCCAGTGCCTTGAAATGCGGCCGGACATCGTTGTAGTCCACCTTGAACTTCAGGACCTTTTCATCCCGAATGGCGTCGGTGATCACGTAAGAATGCAGCTCGCGACCGAACACGCTGGCCGTGGTTTCTGCACCCAATGCGTTTTGCGGGAAAATGGGCGTGCCGGTGAAACCAAACTGATAAAAGCGTTTGAATTTTTTGTTCAGGTTTTTCTGCGCTTCGCCGAACTGGCTGCGGTGGCACTCGTCAAAGATAAACACCACCTGCTGGCGGTACACAGGCAGGTTAGCTTCCCCTTTCATCAGGTTGTTAAGCTTCTGAATAGTAGTGACGATGATTTTATTGTCATTTTTCTCCAGGTTGCGCTTCAGACCGGCGGTGTTATCCGAGCCGTTGACGCTGTCCGGTGAGAAGCGCTGGTACTCCTTCATGGTTTGGTAATCGAGGTCTTTACGGTCAACCACGAAGAACACCTTGTCGATAAAGTCCAACTCGGTGGCAAGCCGCGCGGCCTTGAAGCTGGTCAGGGTTTTGCCTGAACCCGTGGTATGCCAGATAAACCCGCCCGCCTCCGGCCTTGACCAGCCTTTTGCGGCAAAAGCGCTGTTGATTTTCCATAAAATGCGCTCCGTCGCCGCAATCTGATAGGGCCGCATGACCAGGAGCGTCTGGCTGCTGTCAAACACGCTGTAGTCAAACAGGATATTAAGCAGGGCATGTTTCTGGAAAAAGGTCGCGCTAAAGTCTTTGAGGTCTTTTATCAGCGTGTTATCGGACTTCGCCCAGTTCATGGTGAAGTCGAAGCTGTTTTTATCCCGCTTGGTGGTATTGGCAAAGTAGCGGGTGTCGGTGCCGTTGGAAATGACAAACAGCTGCAGGTATTTGAACAGGGAGGTGTCACTGTTAAAGCTTTCTTTGCTGTAGCGGTGTATCTGGTTAAAGGCTTCACGAATGGCCACGCCGCGCTTTTTTAATTCGACCTGTACCAGCGGCAGTCCATTAACCAGTATCGTCACATCATAGCGATTGGCGTGCGTGCCAGCCTGCTCAAACTGCTGGGTAACCTGCATCTTGTTGCGCACCAGATTCTTTTTATCAATCAGGTAAATGTTTTCCAGTTGCCCGTTATCAAACGTAAAATCACAAATGTAGTCGATATGGATTTTACGGGTTTTGTCGAGGCTGCTGTCACTCGGACTGTCCAGATACTGTTCACAGAAGCGCCGCCACTCCCCGTCGTTAAACGCCACACCATTGAGGACCTGAAGCTGCGTCCGCACGTTGTCCAACATTACCTGCTGCGAGGGCAGCGAGACAAACTCATAGCCCTGATTGCGCAGGTCCTGAATCAGTTCGCGCTCCAGGTCCGATTCGCTCTGGTAGCTCTCAGCGGCTTCCCAGGCTTTGGTATATTTATCCAGGACAATAAAGTTATTGGTCTCGGCGACGGTGTATGTCTGTTGGGTCATAGCGCATCCTATGTGCCAGTGGGGCAAAACCGGCAGAAAAGCATACAACGTTACCGGCGCGGAAAAGTGGTTATCGATAATCCCGGTCAGAAACAGAACGCTGAGCGGGCAGTTGCTTCAGGTTTGTCAGTTAGCGGCGCCTGCAGGTTTGGGAAGCTGAACAACAGGTCACGATAGTACTCGTACTGCTGCTGACGTAGTGCGATTTCGCGGGGCAGGCCTTCCTCGATGGAATTGGTGAGGGTATCGAATTTATCTAGTATACTCACTATGCTTTTTTGTTCATCAAATGCAGGTACAGGAATTCGGTATTTTAATATTGCATCTTTATCTCCACGAGGCATCTTGGCCCCCCTGGCATGCTGCATGTTATATTCAAAAAAACTATCATCAGCTAAAACTTGATATAAATATCGTGAAAAAACCGAACCATCACAACAACGAATAACCAGTACATCGCCATTTGTGCCACCAATACAGTCAGACTGCCAAATTTTCTTCAAATATGGGCGAATATTCCCAATTAATATATCTTCATCAAGGAACTCTGTAAGATTACCAGATGTCGGCACATAATTAGACTGTGTTTTTCCTGCGCGGTTTTGTAGAAGATTATCAACACCCACATAGTTTGTTTTATCAAGTTTATCAAAACCAATACGAGTTTTAGAATACTTGGCAACCTCCCCCAAGGTCTTCCACTGAACCTCTCCTTCTTCAAAACTCAGCAACTGGTCGCGATAGTAGTTGTACTGTTTTTTACGTGCGTTAAGCTCAGCGTTAAGCTCAGCGGTAAGGGCAGTAAATGTATCCAGAATCCGGACGATTTCAGACTGAATGGCAAGGGACTTTTCTGGGTTGGAAGGGCAAGGAATTGGGACTAATCTTTTCTCAATTGCGGCTTTGCTTATGTGCATCATCGTGGAGCCTGTACTATGTGCATCTTTTAGTGCTTTAGTATCCCACTGCAACAGATAATACAGGAATTGCTTGCAAACAAGATTGAAGTCCGGAACTACTTTCCAGATATGATAATGATAAATAGATTTTCCATTTTCCCAAATTCTAGGACCAAAGGATGCAGACCAAGCGTATAAAAGGTCACCATTATCACAATACTTATCTGGGTCTAACTCTAAATCCGAGTAATACCAATTCTGATTGGTAAAGAAATTACCAACCCTTAAGACAGGATATTTTCCTTTAGATAGCAATTCTTCCTGTTTATAAGCACGGCCATTTATAAATCTGCAAACCTCAGCTAATGGTTTCCATTCAACCTTGGCACCATCCAGCAGTTTTTCCAGATAACTCAACTCGCTCATGCCTGCGCCTCATTGCCTTCAATTTCGGCCACAATGGCATCGATGTCTTTGCGTAATTGGTCGATTTTGCTGACCGTGGCTTTCAGTTCGGCATTTAGCTCGATGATATCAACAATTTCACGCGTATCTTTGGCTTGGACATAGCTACTGACGGACAGGTTGTAGTTATTGGCGGCAACGGCCTCAAGTGGCGCGGATTTCGCCAGATGGTCGATATCAGCCTTGCTGTCGAACACCTGCATAATCTGCCCAATATGCGCATCAGTCAGGATGTTGTTGTTGGTCTCTTTTTTGAACAGCCCGCTGGCATCAATAAACTGCACATCGGTGTCGGTTTTATGTTTTGACAGCACCAGAATATTCACCGCGATGGTGGTGCCAAAGAACAGGTTAGCCGCAAGGGAAATCACGGTTTCAACATAGTTATTATCAACCAGATACTGACGAATTTTTTGCTCAGCACCACCCCGGTAAAAAATGCCAGGGAAGCAGACAATGGCCGCGCGGCCTTTGGCTGACAGGTAGTTCAGGGCATGCAGCACAAACGCAAAGTCGGCTTTCGATTTCGGGGCCAGCACGCCGGCCGGTGCAAAGCGCTCATCGTTAATCAGCGTCGGGTCATCGCTGCCAATCCATTTCACCGAATACGGTGGATTTGAGACGATGGCATCAAAGGGCTTATCGTCCTTGAAGTGTGGGTCAGTCAGGGTGTTACCCAGCATAATATTAAACTTATCGTAGTTAATGTTGTGCAGGAACATATTCATACGGGCCAGGTTGAAGGTCGTATGATTAATCTCCTGACCAAAAAAGCCTTCTTCGATGATATGGTTATCGAAATGCTTCTTCGCCTGCAGCAAGAGTGAACCCGAGCCTGCCGCTGGGTCGTAGATTTTATTAACCTGGTTTTGCCCATGCATTGCCAGTTGCGCAATCAGCTTAGAGACGTGCTGCGGGGTAAAGAACTCGCCACCTGATTTGCCGGCATTCGCCGCATAATTGGAAATCAGAAACTCATAGGCATCGCCAAACAGGTCAATCTGGTGAGCATCGAAATCGCCCAATTTCAAGCCTTCCACACCTTTCAGGACGGAAGCCAGGCGGCTGTTCTTGTCTTTAACGGTGTTTCCCAGGCGATTACTGGTGGTATCAAAGTCAGCAAACAGACCTTTGATATCGACCTCAGACGGATAGCCGTATGCCGAGCTTTCAATCGCCACAAAGATACTGTTTAGATCGGCATTGAGTCGGTCGTTGGTGTTGGCTTTCGCGGCGACATTGCAGAACAGATGGCTCGGGTAAATGAAATAGCCCTTGGTTTTGATGGCATCGTCTTTAATGTCATCCGTAATGACGCTGTCATCAAGTGATGAATAGATAATGCTTTCTTCACCGGCTTCAATGTAGCTGGAGAAGTTTTCGCTGATAAAGCGATAGAAGAGCGCGCCAAGGACGTACTGTTTGAAATCCCACCCATCGACCGAACCTCGTACATCGTTGGCGATTGCCCATATTTGGCGGTGTAACTCTGCGCGCTGCTGAAGACTTGTCATTATTTATCCTGTTATTGGGCGCTTAGCTTCTGTTATTTAGGCGATTTTATCTTAAGTTCACCGCCGCTGCTCTTAAAATGACAAAGGAACGAGTATCCAAACTACCCCCAACAAGGGCTAGATGGTCCATGCTTCGTCAGGAAGGTTGTAGCCAGTTATGATTGATATGATTTAAAAACAAATATTTACTATATCTCAGGTGATTAAGGGGCACAGCCTAGAACCAACTATTAGTGGAATGAATCCGTGTTATCCAATGGTAGTCTTTCGGCCAGAGAGAGAGAGTCAACCTGGTATGGCTGTGTGGCAGAATAAGGAAGAACCGCCGCAACGCCGCCGTTTCATTACAATCAGGTTCTTCGGCGCAGCCCCCATCATGGCGGTGCTACCGTTTTAGGGGACGTAACGTGGCGATTATTCTGAGATCCATTCTCGGTTTTCCTTTTTCATAACGCCATTCATTCTTCATCTTACTGATGACTTTGCGCTCAACTTCTTGAGTAGCTGTCGATTCAAGGATTTGCATATTCTGTACCCGTCCATCTTCATCAACATCAAATTTGATACGCATAGAATTCGGTAGAAGTTTTTCATCCTTTTCGTGAGTTGTGGCCACCGTATCAGCCGAAGAAACGCGATCTGAGGGTATAACATGACCATTCGGTTCTACTTTTCCCTTTGACGCACAGGCTATCAGCAGCAATGAGATAAATACGAGCCTAGTCTTCCGTATCATCCATGCTTTCTCCGTATTGTATTCATATCCATCGATAATAAAGGGAATAAAGGGAATAAAGGGGCGGTATGGATCTATGCGAGATACTTACACTGGAGATATGTCATCATCTTTGTTATTGATTGCGCGCAAAGCATCATAAAGCGCTGTTTTACCAATTTTTAGTCGTCCAGCCGCCTCCCGGACACTCAATCCTTGTGCCATCAAACTCCGCGCCTTTTGCAAACTTTCTGTCGTTACGACGGGCTTACGTCCACCCTTTCGTCCCCTGGCAGCTGCAGCAGAAAGACCCGCCTTAGTTCGTTCGCGAATGAGATCACGCTCAAACTCTGCCAGTGCTGCAAATATTCCAAAGACCAGCTTACCCGGAGCAGTTGTGGTATCGATGGCCGCACCTTGTCCCGTTAGTACTTTGAGGCCAACACCGCGACCGGCCAGTTCTTGCACCGTATTAACCAGGTGAGCCATAGAACGACCTAACCGATCCAGTTTCCACACGACGAGAATGTCTCCTTCGCGTAGATAGGCCAACGCAGCATCCAGTCCAGGACGTTCGCTTTTCGAACCACTGATGACATCATCAAAAATTCTTTCACAACCCGCCGACCGCAGAGCGTCATTTTGCAAATCGATATGCTGATTGTCTGTTGAAACCCGGGCGTATCCGATCAATGCCATAATTTTCGCTCAAAATGTCCGTTAACTTGTCCATAAATCATATTGTCCGTTTACTCATAAAACAAGCCTGTTTACGGACGATTTATGGTATTCCGTTTAACGACCGTTTTGCGGACAATGTTTATTAACAAAATTATCTGACTAAGGGGGAAATCTCGGTGAGTGCTAAAACAGTGCGCCTTTAAAGCTTAAAACCGTTGCCCCCGCAAAATCTCCGGCTATCTCTGAAATCTGATCTTTGTTGCAGAACATACACTTATATAACTATTTGGTATCAATTAATGGTTATAAATAAATAAATGGCATATAAGATATATTATCAAAAATATCATTTAATTGGTGACACGGTTACTTATAGAAGCTATAAAACCGTGGCACCATTAGTTTTTTTATACATAATCGAGGAATTTCAAATGAACATTAAGTCGGCCGTTGAAAGGTCAAAACGTAAACGTGCATTATCAAGAAATGCCGGAATTAACGACAAGCGTGTGTCTCTTCGAACCGATGAAGATGCCCGTGAACTGGATGAGCTATTACAAAAGCAACTCACCCGATTCGTCAAAGTACACTTGTCCGGTGCGGATGAAATGAATGCGTTTTCTCCCCAGGTCCGGGAAGCGTTGGAGCAAGTTTTACTTCTGCAGGGCTCGCCGGAATACATCACTCCTCATGGTGCTTTCAGTACCTTTCTGACCACCCTGCTAGAAAATGGCATGACATCTGAAGTGGCACCTGCCGTCGCCATTTATACCGAGGTCTACCCAAGCAGCCTGGATTATGTGCTGAAATCTCTTCCGGCCAAAGCCATCAACAATCTCTGCAGAACGGCCAATAGCCAAGACGTGATTAAATGGACAGAAGAAAATCCGGGCTGGCAGGAGAGGCTCATTTACAGCGTCAAAGACGGTACCTTTGCTGCCTTTCTCCGGCAGGTCCGCGAGTCTATCGGAGCAGCGAACATTAACTACCGCTTTCTGATGATGCTTGAACATCTCTGCCAAGATGCTGGAGAGTTATCAGAAGAGATCCAGCAACAGGCGAAGGACATCCTGGCTCAGGCACCAGAAACTCTGGTTCTCTCCCCCCGTGAGTGGAATGAAAACTGCAATAATCTGCGTAGGTTTATTCTCTTTTTCATGATGATTGATCTTCAGAACCGTTACGGTGATAGGCAATCCTCGGATACCACCTTTATGATTCCCTTCTACAACCGCCTGCGTGAAGAACATGGGGTGGCGAATTCCCAGGTGATCTCATTTCATCCTGAGCACCCTCTCGCAAAAGATTACAAGTATGGGGTCTGTATTGGTTGGCGATATGACAGCTGGGAGCAGTTTTTTTACCAGATTGCCCATGAAGCAGTCCATCTCCTGAATCCCAAAGTTTGGCCCACTGGCACGCTCAGAACCTGTGCCCTCGATGAGGGAATGGCCGTCCGCTACGCCGAGGAAATGCTGGAGAAATATCTGCCCTACGTGAGTCGAGCTTTCGTGGATAGCCCTGTCGGTGCGAATACACCCTACAATTACGCCTGGCGGGCTGCCTGTAAACTGCCGGATACGGTATTGCGTCAAATACGCGACGAATTTGGCAGCTTTGGTGAAATAGGCGATGCGGCACGCTTTGCGGAGATGACATCGCAGTGGTTGACGCCGGAAGAAGCTGGCCTGCTAAGCGGGAATTTCTGTTACCGCTAACGTAACAGCGCCTGTTCTCTGCCGCTGCCCTATTCAGGGAGTTAGAGCAGGTGCAGGTTCTGACGCTGGAAGACTGGGTCAGTTTGAATAGACCCGGGTTTCGTAGACACTTTTTTGCCTCATAATGGAGGCTCAATGAAGGAGTGTTTATGTCAGCCAAAAATTTCACTGAAGAATTCAAAATTGAAGCCGTAAAACAGATTAACGAGCAGGGATACCCTGTTTCTGAGGTTGCGGCACGACTCGGTGTTTCTACCAACAGCCTTTACGCGTGGATTAAGCGTTACCAAAAACCTGAACCACAGCGAAAGCAGGACGATGCCCTTCAGCACGAAGTAAAGCGCCTCAGGCAAGAACTTAAGCGGGTGACTGAAGAGCGAGATATTTTAAAAAAGGCCGC
>NZ_JBQSVB010000025.1:0-14003 GCF_052376015.1 Ewingella sp. AOP8-B2-18 | reverse complement strand
TAAACGTGCGGGAGAAATACGGTTCAATCGGCTGGCCCTCCTTGGCCATCCCCTCCGCCCAGGCCAGCACCGTGTCAGCCGTGAAGGTGACAAAGTTGCTTTTCAGGTCGTCCGGGGTTTCCTGCCCCTGTTCGATGGCGATATCCACCAAATCCAGGGCGGCGTCAAAGTCGCCCACGTCAAAGAGCCAAATCACGCACCAGGCTAAAACCGGGTTGCGCTGTACCTCGCCGCTGGCCAGGTACTTTTCAACCGTGGGCATCCAGCGCGGCAAATACTGATCGCGCTTGATGGCCACCTTTTGGGCCAGTGTCAGCCCGTGCAACGCCTCAACGTCCTTTTGTAAGGCGGCGGCCATAACGTGCATGCTTTCCGAGCTATCCAGCGCCCGATGCTGCTTAAGCTTGGCCTCTGCGGCAATCCGTGCCGAATGGCGTTGCGCGGGTGACATCATGGTTATTCCCCTACTTTTTCAGCTGGTTCGGCCACGGTGCCAATCGTCACCGCGCTTTCATCGATCGCCGCGTACAAATCCAGGTACTCAACCGCGTAACCTTCATTACGCAAATACTTGTTTTCGTACTGCTTGCGGTCTTCGACAAACTCCGCCTTGCGCTGGCGAGTGTTGCGCTGGGTGTAAATGTGTAAGTTACTCAGCGTCGTCACCACCATGCGTTTACCCGGCATAAATGGCGGGATAATGGCGCGGCGGCCCGCAATCGAATCTTGCAGCATCTGCGCCGCGATTTTTTCCGATGGGCGATCAGCAGCTTGGTAAAGGCGATACTGTTCCGCCGCCACCAGGTCGGCACCGACCAACACCACCAGGCGCGGGTCATTGCGGAATTGCTGCGGAATCTTGGCGTTAATCAAATCTGACGCCATGGCATCCAATGACTTGTAGTCACCGTGCTGATCCAGCGTGACCGCATCGGTCAGGATTTGCTTACCACCTTCCCAATTACGCACGATTTCATGCCAACCGATGTTGACGTCTTCGCCGTTCGGGTTCTCTTTATAATCCGTGGATTTCGCGATGCTCTTACCGTTAAAGCCGATTCGCAGCATATCCAGGGCAAAAGATTGCGTGGTGAAGTCGGTAACGCGCTGGAAGAATTCTTCCTCAGAACCAGCATTCGCCCAGATAGACAGCAAGTCCCAGCGCAGCGCGGCGCAAGAGTCGGTTTCTACCAATTTGTATTCGTTGCCGGACACGCCGACATTGCGACGAAAACGCCCTTCTTCACTGCGGCCAGTGTGCAGACCAGAAGCGCCGACGCTGACAACCTGGCCAGACAGCTGGTCAACGTCTGCCACGGTGATCCAGTTCAGAAAGTCAGAGCTTTCCAGCAGCGCATCACGCAGCTGGGTTTCTTTCGGGTCAGTCAGTGAGAAATAATTAGATTCCTCGCCAGCATCCAGACCGTAGGCCGACGCCAGGCCCGCCGCGAATTGCTTTAAAAAGCCACGCGCCTTTGCATTTAAATTCATTGTTCAATCATCCTTAATCGCAATTGCGGTTAATAGGTTCCCTGGTGAATCACTTATAAAGACTTATAAGTGGTTAAAAGGTTTACGCCCGCCTTTCGGGTTATTTTTTGGCAATTCGGTAATACGCTTGTCCAGCTTGCTAAAGTTATTAACGATTTTCGGCAAGTGATCGCGAAGGCGTGCGAATTCTTCCGTATCAACTACTTCTTTCACTGTTTCAACATCGCTTTGAATATCATCAACGGTTGAATCAGTTTCATCCGTTTTGGTTTCAAGCGCTGACACGCGAGTTTCCAACGCCGCCAATGCTTCCGCTAGCGTTTGTAATTTGTCGTCACCCTGCGGAGTATCATCGCCTGGGGTTTCGTCTTCGATGCTAAAGATTTTGCGCCATGAGCTTTTAGCTTTACCGTTCCCTGCCATCTTAATTTCCTTAACTTTATTAAATTTAAGCGGAACACTTTTACCAATAAGATAATTATGCTTTCGCTTATTAAATCGCATCCGCGTTGTGCCAACGCTTGCGGGTTCATCCGTGACGCCTAACCCTTCCAGGTAGTAACGCCCTGTTCCGCGAAAGTCGCCATCTGGCGTTAATTCAACGGAGGTAAAAATAAGCTTTCCATTATGGTTGGCGTAAATCAGCTCAACCGATGGACACAAACGAGCGTAGAGTCTGACCAGACCGTCGCCCCCTTCGTCAGCCATAACATCGAGCACTTCCCCCACATTTTCAGTGCGTCCATGCTCAGGCCATAGCAGGGCTGTATATAATTTCGGGTCATAGGTTTCCGCCGCGTCGATTAACATTTGCCGCGTTAAATAACGCTTATCAACTGTTTCCCCTTCGGTTGCGATGCAAAGCCATTCCGTCATTAAATGAGAACCTGACATACGGAATTCATCTCCTTGTTTCCGTGGATTGCAGTATCGCTAATTATTTTCAGGCCCGCAGCAAGATAAATTCGGATATAGCCATTAGACGAATCAAACCCGATATTAAGTTAACGAAATAAAGAATCACCCACCGCATAATTGACCTCAGTAGACACCAGGCGACGCCAGTAGACATTAAGGGACTAATAAAAGTGGCTTATTACTCAGAAGAATTAATCGGCGTTGCGCGTTCGCTTTATTTAAAACGCGCCACGCCGAAAGAGATCGCAAAAGATTTAAACTTGCCTAATGCACGCATCATTTACTATTGGGCGACTAAATGGAATTGGGCTGATTTACTTAGCCACGAATCAACAGAAGAAGCCATTGAGCGCCGCTATCAATTATTAGTTGGTCGTGACGCTAAATCAGAGCTGGAAATAAAGGAAATGGACACCCTTATTTCTCACGCGGTAAAGCTGCGGGCGCAATCGAACAAGCATAAAGAGAAGCTGGCCGCCTCAAAGCCTGATTATCAGGGTGAGCACCAGGAGCCAAACGACAACGGCGAACCTAAAAAGAAACGCAAGAATAAGAAAAATGATATCTCTGGCCTCACGAAAGATGATTTTGACGCTTTTGCAGAAGAGCATTTATTCGGCTACCAGAAGCATTTACGCCTAAACATTGCCAAGCAGATCCGCAACATCCTCAAAAGCCGCCAGATTGGGGCTACCTGGTATTTTGCGTTTGAAGCCTTTGAAGATGCCGTGTTAACCGGCAAACCTCAGATTTTCTTGTCTGCATCCAAAGCCCAGGCCGAAGTCTTCCGCTCTTATATCGTGAATATCGCAGAGCAGTATTTTGGCGTGGCGCTGACCGGCAACCCTATCCGCTTGAGCAACGGCGCGGAGCTGCGCTTTCTATCGACCAATAAAAACACCGCGCAATCCTATAGCGGGCATTTGTACTGTGACGAATATTTTTGGGTGCCTAACTTCGCCGCATTAAACGAAGTGGCCAGCGCCATGGCCACACACGACCACTGGCGCACCACGTACTTTTCAACACCAAGCGCCAAAACTCACCAGGCTTACCCGTTCTGGACAGGGGAAGAATGGAAGCGCGGCGACAAAAACAGGACGGCCGTTCAGTTCCCTACCTTTGATGAAATGCGCGACGGCGGCCGCAGCTGTCCAGACGGGCAATGGCGTTACGTCATTACGTTAGAGGACGCTGTAGCGGGCGGCTTTAATCTGGCCAGCATCGAGAAGCTGCGCAACCGCTACAACCGCGACACGTTCAACATGCTTTACATGTGCGTGTTCGTGGACAGCCAGGACAGCGTTTTTAGTTTTAGTGAGCTGGAGCGCTGCGGCGTCGATGTTGCTGATTGGGATGACCACGACGAAACGGCAGAACGGCCGTTCGGCAGCCGTGAAGTGTGGGGCGGCTTCGACCCGGCACGCTCCGGGGACACGTCAACTTTCGTCATTGTTGCCCCGCCTATTTACGCCGTAGAAGTATTCCGCGTGCTGCGCGTTCTGCATTGGAAAGGAATGAATTTCAGCTATCAAGCGGCGCAGATCAAAAAACTGTTTGGCCAATACAACATGAGTTACATCGGCGTAGACGTTACCGGTATCGGGCGCGGCGTGTTTGAACTGATTGAACATTTTGCGCTACGTGAAGCGGTGGCCATTCACTACGGCATGGAAACCAAAACGCGCCTGGTACTGAAAATGATTGATGTGATTGGAGCCAAACGCCTGCAATGGAACAAAGACAACAAGGAAATCCCCGCGTCTTTCCTGGCTATCCGGCGAACAGCGACGGCCAGCGGCAACGCCATGACATTTAAAGCAGACCGCAGCGCGGAAACGGGCCACGCCGATGCCTTTTGGGCCATCGCGCACGCCGTTATCAACGAGCCGATCAACTTTGAGCACAAACGTAAATCTAATTGGAAAGTAAGGAAACAGGCAGCATGAGCAAGCGCAAAAAGCAGCATCGCCCAGCAAAGGTTCGCGCCACACAGCCAGGGAGCAAGGCCAACAGTAAGAAAATGAGCATCATCACGCTGGGAAAACCGGAGCCAATTTTAACCACCGGCACCAACTACAAAGACATTTGGTATGACAATGAATTTGACCATTATACGCAGCCTATTGACCGGCTCGCTCTGGCGCAACTTAGCAACCTAAATAGCCAGCACGGCGGCGTGATTTATTCACGCCATAATATGGTTGCCGCCGACTATATTGAAGGCGGGCTATCGCATGAGCAATTGAAAGGCGGTGTTTTTGACCTGCTGTCTTTCGGTGACCTGGCTATTTTGAAGATTCGTAACGGCTGGGGTGAAGTGGTTGCACTTTGGCCGCTGCCATCGCTTTATCTACGCATTCGCAAAAGTCGGCAATTCGTTGTTTTACAGGATGGGGAGCCACTGGTTTATGAGCCAGAGGATGTGATTTTCTTAAAGCAGTATGACCCGCAGCAGCAGGTTTATGGCCTGCCGGATTATATCAGCGGCATTCACTCCGCTTTATTAAACAGCGAGGCAACCATTTTTCGCCGCCGCTACTACCACAACGGCGCGCATACTGGCGGTATTATTTACACCAATGACCCCAATATGAGCGACGAGGTGGAGGAAGAAATTTCCGACCAGCTAGAAAGCTCGAAGGGGATCGGTAATTTCTCTACCATTTTCGTGAATATTCCAGGCGGCACGGAAAAGGCCATTCAGTTTATTCCGGTGGGGGATATTGGCGCGAATGATGAATTTAACAACGTGAAGAACATCAGCGCCCAGGACGTTCTTAACGCGCATCGCTTCCCGGCTGGCCTGGCGGGGATTATCCCGGTCAACGCTGGCGGGCTTCCAGACCCTGAGAAGTCCCGCGCCACGTACCGAAAAGATGAGGTTATCCCGCTACAGCGCTGGATTATGAAAGCCGTAAATGGTGATCCAGATATCCCACAACATTTACATTTGAATTTCGCGTTTGAAGATGAAAGCGGTGGTGAAAAATGAGGCGCAAAAAGCTAAACTATCCGGGTTATTATTCCCCCGGAGCAATCAATATGCGCGTAATGAAAGTGGTGTGTCGTGAATGCGGCTCCAATGCGACAATAAAAAAAACGGCGCGTAAACATCGTGATATATCCGACATCTATTGCGCCTGTTCAAATTATGAGTGCGGCCATACTTTTGTTATGAATATGACATTTGGTCACACCATTAGCCCCAGCGCAAAATCTCAGGGCAGTTTACTGAAAGGTTTAGTTGATTCCCTAAAAGGTGACGACAAACAATTATTACTGTCACTATTGCAACAGACTTCCTGACCCGCCGCCCCCTTCCTGGGGGCTATCTTCATCATGTTCATCTAATCTTTTCAGCAATTCAGCCGACAATTCAGCAACCCAATTCACTGCTAGCTTTTCGTCCCCCGCACCGCTATCACTTACAGAAACCAATCTAGTTACCAACTCTATTCTTTTTAACGCAAGTTCCTCGTGAAACAAATCCCGCATAGAACACCTCCTTTACTTCAAAAAACTGTATGCATGTACAGTACTAGATTGTTAGCAATTATGAAAGTGAAATGAAGATGCATTTACAAGTTCATAATTCCTCTAAATTCCTAACACATTGAAAGCATTATTTAATTCAAACTCGGAAGCGCGAGTTTTACGCACTTCCTGTTCATCACAGGTAGAGCAAAGCCCTTCATTATCAAAAGAAGATGTATCAGGCGTCATTAAGTCCCCGCAGGAACGGCAATAGTGCCGCCGCGGCCGCAATCTCACTTCCCCATCACGCAAAATCATCTCGGTTTCATCATCCAGGCGGACGATGTTGCCCCTCAGCAGCGCTTTGGCCATCTGATCGCCATCCTGGTGTTGGATACCAATGCCCTTTTTAAGCTCGGTGATCGTACTTTGAGTACAGTTATTGACAGAACTCCAAGGGGCGGCGGGGCCGCCAGGAACAGCAGCAGCCGCTTCGCTGGCTGCCAACTTCGGAACAATCGCCCACTTAACCAGACGTGTTTCAACCTCGGAACCACTGCCAAGGAGCGGGGAATAAATTCCCTGTACGCGCTGCACGTCTTCGGCGTACTCGTTGCCGCACTCGGTGATTTCATACATAAGGCGCACCACCAGATCGCGACGCTTCACCAACGCGCCGCCCTGAGCCTGGGTATATGCTGCCCAATCGCCCACGTCCGCGCTGGCCAGCACGGCATCCATCAAGCTGTTTTCTAATGTCTTGTCACCCAGGCGGCGCAGCTCACGCCACACCGTCACCGGCGCACCGCCAATTTGCTGAAACTGACGGATACGCCAACGACTGGCCCACGCAGAAACAGCCTTGGCCATGTCCTTTAGGTTTTCGCCGGTTTCGTCGTCGGCTTCCCCATCCAGTGCAAAGCCGTCGATATTTTTTGAAATGTATTTGGCTATATAACCGGTTGCGCTGCCCTTCTCCGGGTCGATTGGCTCAACGTGAAAACGCGCCTTAAGCGCGTATGCAGATTGCAGTTCCTCGGAGTCTTCAAGGCGTGAGTAATAACAAAGAATGTCTCGCACCTGCTCAACGTCTGACGGCCGCATAAATAGCAGCATATGCCAGTGCGGCGTCCCGTCGTGGTGCGGCTCTACGACACGAAAACCAAAAACGCTGATCCCGGCACGCGAAAACGCAGCGCGAGCCTTAGCCCAAACGCCGCAAAGATAATGTTGTGTTTGCCGTGGGCTAGCTGCGTTCCACTGCGAAACAAAGCCACCCTTGCTATGCACGGCGTGATACTTAGACGGGGCGGTAATGGTATAGAACTCACCCGCCATCCCCATTTCATCGGCCAGGTCTTCAAACCCGCGCATACGCACCATCAGTTCACACCGACGCTTTGCTGGATTGGCGTTACTGGCGTCCACCAAATCCGTCATAGACCGGCGCTCACCGGTTTCTAGGTTCTGCGCATCACGTCCCTTGAAAAATTCGCGGGTGCGTTTTTTTTGCTCCACCCATTCGCCCTGGGCGGAACGGCTAACATAGGCCGACGCGGCTTTTTGCACTTGGCCAACGGCGATGGCCATGTGCTCACGTTGGAGATCACGGCTGCGTTTCAGCTTCCCGCGCCAATACTCAGGGGCCATCATGCGCAGCAAGCCAGATTCGGCATGGCGCGGCGTGAAAGATTTATCAGCTTTGAAAAGATACCAGTAAGGCGGGGTTATGCCGATTTGCTTAGACAGCTCGGATAAATGGCGATACATGGCCAGCGTGCGAAACTCCATATCTTCTGGCGTCTTCGCTTCTTCGGGGAATGCTGTACGGATCAGATCGGTAAATGACTCGGCCATGAAATCCGCAATCCCGTGCGACAGGTTACGCACTTCGTCACGGCCGTAGGTTGGCAACTTGTCCAAGTCTTTAGCGAAAGGGAAATGCACACCGCCAGCACCTTGAAAATCTGTAGGGTATTGCGCGCGAACATTGCGCAGGCGTGGCAATACGTTTTTACCTACCGTAGTGCGTAAAAACGTATTGGCACGGCGGCGGCCAGCTGGGCCAGCCTCCATTAATTTTGTGTAGCGCTCACCAAAATAACGCGCCAAATAGTCCGGCATCCCTGCCAGGTATTCAGCACGCCAAGCGTGGTCAGTCTTATTGAGGTGCCAAAGCTGGCGCTCGGTAAGGCTTATGTCACTCGGTGCGCGGGGGCCGAAATATTCTTGCTGTTTCGCACGCACCTCATGATGTTGACCGTTAAACTCAGCCATGACTACCAGTCACCATCGCCGACTTGAAGGCCCACCGCGCTTAATGCTACCAACTCTTGGTTTGGCGCTCCCCCACTCAGGTGAGTATCTCCCAATAACAAATTAAACCCACCCGACGCCGTGTAATATGACGCCTCTGGATAACTCTTTTTTACTTCTTCTAGTAACTCAACAAGCCCTTTAGTTAGACGTTTAAATTTTCGTTCCGCCGTTGGGCAGGCTTCCCAAAGCAGTATGTAGGCACTATCCTCGCCATCTTCAATTAACGCTTTCACTTCCTCAGTATTCATAATCTTTTTCCTCTTCACGGGCTGGCATCCCTTCAACCAAAGGCCCATCAACGCTAGGCGCTGGCGGTAAATACTCCGGGTTGGCCGGCACCAGCTTGGCGATGATTTCAGGCGCGGATTTAATGCTGTCTGCCGCTGCGCCAATTGAGCGCGGGGCAGTAATGCTGGTTAGATTGAACTCACAGAAAAGGGCGCGGGATTTGGGGGTGTCGCTGTTAGAAACGACAACCGGATAACTTCTTTCGGCCAGACGACGCAGAATGGTCTTGAGATATAGATGCTCCGACATCCCGAACGGCCCGGAGTGGTAAGATGAGAAATCGGCGCTTTTACTTGCTGGTAGGTACGGCGGATCGCAATACACCACATCGCCGGGACGAACCATGGCCAGCGCTTCGGCGTAGGAACAACAAACGAACGTTGCTTTCTTGGCTTTCTCGGCGAAAGCGCGGATTTCAGCTTCTGGAAAATATGGCGCTTTATACTTACCAAAAGGCACGTTAAAGCCGCCAGATTGGTTGTAACGGCACAGCCCGTTATAGCAGTGTCGGTTTAAATATAAGAACAGCACGCCGCGCCAATACCAGTCAGCACAAACGTTAAAATCTGCGCGGAGGTTGTAGTATTTCTCCGCGCTATTACCCACTTCAAAATAACGCTTTGCATCCTCAATAAACTGGTCAACGTCCAGCGCTATGGCCTTGTAGAGATAAATCAGATCGGGATTAATATCTGCAATGAGATACTTGTCATAATCGGTGTTCATCATCACAGCACAGGAACCGGCGAACGGCTCAACAAGGCGCTGGCCAGCTGGCAGGTGAAGCTTAAGTTTTTCGATAATACGAACCTTTGAACCGGCCCACTTCAGAACAGTTCTCATATTGCAGCCCCACGGCCAGCGCGGCCCAGTTGCTCTGACTCCTGGCGCATAAGCTCCACAATCTCAGAAGCACTTAAGCCCTCATTGGCAACATGCGTGGCCAGGCGATCAAGATGGCCGGAATATTTCACAGCTGCATCGGCCATGGCCTCAGCGCGTGCGCCCTTAATCAATGTGACGGCTTGGTCACAACCTGGGGCGGCGGCATCAAAACCACTCCACAGGGCCGGAAGTTGGTTGCGGTCACTACGTTTCATTTGCATGGCAAAACTCCAAATTTAGGCAGCAAGAAACCCCGGCCACCGAGGGGAAGCCGTGGGAATTCTTAGTTGTGGGTTACTTAGTGAATGTGTGTAAGGGCTGTTTTCTGACGAGCAACAGGCGACATATTCAGAGAATGCAGCCCATGCAGCGGTTTGGCGCAGTCCCACCAACGGGAGATCAGCACGGTGATGGAACCTTGGCCAAGTGAGTTGGCCATGTAATATGTGGCACGGATTGCCGCAAGAGCCTCATGCTGTTCTTTACTGCTTTCAGCCTCGCGATAAACGCGACACCAAAAAGCACAATTGACCGCAAACAACTGGTGCGGGTTATCAAGGTGCATGGAATCGTTGAACATGTAAGGCGACAGCGCGACCATTCCGTCAACTTCCTGGCATTTATCAAGGAACATAGAGGCGTAATTAGGTGCCACATTCCAGGCTATAAAATCATCCTTAAGCCCTGCTTTCTCTACCATAATCATTTTCATACTGTCCTCAGTGCATTGAATTATTAACGTCTTGTTCAACTTCTCGCGGTGCCACTCTGCAAGCCCCTGCGCCTTTGAAATCTTCCGGTGTGAGTAATGCTGTCTCCCCTTGCAGCCGTCGAATCCTTAAAATCCCCTGCCACAAAGAAACCCTATCGGCCTCCCGCAGTTCCTCCCATGAAGCTTCGGCCCACTTCCCTTCAACCTTGGAAATGAAGCATAAACATCTGCGGTCTGACCCCTCCAAATTGTTCCAAAAATGTTTAGAACGACTGTCACAGCGGGTGATCATCTTCCTGGCCTCATTCAGCCATTTCGGCATTTGCTGATCCACGCTCACCCCCTTAAGCCCATCAGGCGAAACCACCAAGGGCGGCGCTTTGGTTTAACGGCTGGCTCATTGCGGCCACTTAGAAACTGCACTTTGCTGGCGGCGGGCTGCCAGCGCTGACCGTTTGGTAACTCTAACCAGCCATGGCCATAACTTGGCAGCTGGAGAGACGGCGACTGCTTTACTAAAAATCGTGTGAATACTTGCATCGGATCACCTCAGTTCAGACCAGGCATCACACCAAACGCACCTAATACATCCATTGCGCTGGTTAATGCTGGGGCGGTGTGGAAACGCGATTCAACTGACACAACGAGCAAAGACAGATCGCGGATCGCCTGGTTGGCTCGGTCTAAAATGGCGTTTCTACGTGTCTGCGTCATAGGCGCAGTTGATAGGGCTTCACCGGCGATAACGCCGATTGCGGCCGTTGCACTCAGTGCATGGGTGGGTAGGTTGTCCGGCTTCGCTTCGTTCACCGGCACGGCTGGCAAACATTTAAGTTGAGCCAGCAAGCCATCAAGCAGCGTTGAATCATCGGTATAATCCGTGATGGTGATCAGCTCCACTATGGTTAAGCGGTGCGGCTGCATTGGATTCAGCTTGTTCCGTAAAACCTGGGCGGTAATGCCCACAACATCGGCAACCTCAGTAAGGTTGTGCGCTAATGAAAATCGGCGACAAGCCGTATCAAAGTGCGGATGTATGGAGGTCTGATAATCAAACATGGTTACGCCCCAGCTTTAGCGGCAAACTTGTCCCAACCCACAACATTGATTGCAACGTCAGGGCAACCTAAGGCTTTCATTTGTTGAACTTTGTATTCGTAGTATTTGATTTGAATCGGGCCACCGGCCCTGGTCTTACCTTTGCGAATTTTTTTAGGGACAATTTTCAATAACCCGAACTCTTTCCACTTATAAACAGTGTGAATAGACATGTTTTCCAGAGCAGCGAACTCTTTTGGGTAAACCCATGCGCTCGGAATGTCGATTGAATTAATCATGGCCATAGTGCAATATTCCTTGTTTTCTTCGTATCGGTTCGTATCTGTTCGCGTTTCTTGGCATAGATTCGCTTTTTCTCGTATCTGAGAGCGCTTTATTTATATCCTCTCAAATACGAACGGTCAATCAATTTATTCGTATATGAGAGCACTTATGTTTGAAACGGGCGGAGTTGAAGCTATTGAACGAATCATGGATGCCTATGGGTTTCGCTTTAAAAATGACCTTTGCCGTCATGTTGAAATTGCATCCAGCACCTTAGCGACCTGGTTAAAAAGGGATTACTTCCCTGCACACATAGTTATTCGATGCGCTCTTGAGACAGGTGCTTCCTTGCAATGGCTGGCAACTGGGGAGGGTGTTAAATATGAACACACGCAATCAGACATCGCTCGACTCGAAAGCTACGTATTGGAAAGCGGCGAACTCAAACAATCTGGCTATATGATGTTTGATAAGGTTTTTCTTCCAAACAACCTTGCAGCGCCTCACATTGTTCGCTCTGAATCAAAAACTTATGTTGTGGACAAAAAAGAAGGCGAGTTTTCTGATGGGGAATGGCTGGTTAATATCGAGGGCAAATACAGCATTCGAGAACTTGCATTCATACCTGTAAAGAAAGTACGCGTTCAGGGGGGTGGAGTTCCTTTTGACTGCAATTTGGAAGATATCCAAATCATTGCCAAAGTCGCTGGCACCTTCACTAAGGCATAGTAATGACGATCAGAAAGCAGCCAGATGGGCAATGGCTTTGCGAGTGCTATCCGAATGGACGTAAAGGAAAACGCGTAAGGAAATTATTTGCTACTAAAGGAGAAGCTGCCGCCTTTGAAAGCTTCACAATGGAAGAAGCCAGCAACAAACCGTGGTTAGGCGAAAAAGCTGATAGGCGAACTTTATCTGACCTCATCAAGCTATGGGACTCTCTCTACGGTCAAACCCTAGCCGATCCAAAAAGGATGAACGCTAAATTAAAGGTTATTTGTGATGCTCTCGGCGATCCTATCGCAACTGAATTAACAGCAGCCGATTTCTCCAGGTACCGCGAAAAAAGATTGAAGGGAGAAATAACCACGAAGGATGGGGGCGAACTCCCAAAAGTTAAGCCCCGCACAGTGAATCTTGAGCAGCTTAATCTCTCTGCCGTATTTGGCACCCTGCGCAAACTTGGTCATTGGGTAGCGCCTAATCCATTAACCGGACTTCCGCTGTTCAGGATTCACGAGAGTGAACTTACATTTCTTGAGGACTTGGAAATAAAACGCCTGTTAGATGCTTGTGAGGAATCTTTAAACCCTGATCTAATTAAGGTTGCAAAGATTTGTCTTTCCACTGGTGCAAGATGGAGTGAAGCTGAAAAACTTGAAGGCCAGCAGGTATCGAAGTATCGGATCACTTTCATTAAGACAAAGGGAAAGAAAAATCGCACGGTGCCTATTACAAAAGAACTCTATGAAGAAATACCCAAAAAACGTGGCCCCGTATTTTCCCCATGTAGAAAAGCCTTTGAGAGAGCTGTTAAAAGGGCTGGCATCATTCTGCCAGATGGCCAATGCACACACGTTCTTCGCCATACATTTGCTAGCCACTTCATGATGAACGGCGGAAACATCCTCGTTTTGAGAGATATTCTAGGACACGCTGACATTAAAATGACCATGGTTTACGCTCACTTCGCACTAGAGCACCTAGAGGATGCAACAACAAAGAATCCTTTAGCTAATCTACAATGGAAAAGTAAGGGTAAAGATGGCGACAAAATGGCGGCACCCGATACAAAGAGCAACTAACGGACACTAAGAAATACTAAGAAATACCATTAAAATCATAACGTAAGATTTAAAGGCCTTGCCCACCAATACTAATTAAAAAATGTAGTAATTTCGGACGGGGGTTCAAATCCCCCCAGCTCCACCAATTAGAACAAGGGGTTACGTGAAAACGTAACCCCTTTTTTCTTGGCTTGTCCACTTAGCGTCCACCAACAACCTCAAAGATGGTCATAGAAGTGCTCCATAACGCGGTCATATGCGCCCCATTCGGTTTTAGTGGGGACATAGGTTAGGGATTTCCATTCCTTCCCGGTGTGAACCGAAGCACACCATTTCTTGCCAACTGGCCAGATTGCATAAACAGGGTTGCCCTGATTGCCAAACACCTGCTGCTTGGTCAGCCGTTCCCCTCTAGCCATGAAATAAATCATCACGCCACAAATCCGCAATGAACGCATAAACACCTCTACTTTTTGTCTGGCCACAATTGCACCGTTCAAAATAGAATACTGTACATACATCCAGTAAATCAATTTCAGGGATTTCAGTTTTACAAATCCCCTCCAATTTCCCCGCAGCCCTTGCCCCGCCTGGCGTTGCTAAGTTTGGCGCTCACTTCAATTTGATCGTTAAGCTGATCGTCTCGAATGACAAAAAGCAATTTATTCTCTTTATTTACAACGGCTTATGATTTTCTTTCGATCCTCTCTAGATCGTCCAAACTGAAAAACAATGAAATTCTTTTCAATCTTTTCAGTTTGGGATTGCGTGCAAAGCCCCAGGCGTGGCGCGGGCTGGCGCTA
>NZ_JBQSVB010000024.1:0-17007 GCF_052376015.1 Ewingella sp. AOP8-B2-18 | reverse complement strand
CATGACAAAGTCATCGGGCATTATCTGAACATAAAACACTATCAATAAGTTGGAGTCATTACCCTTTTTTCAACTTCTGATGGATGCGAGTGATTGAACTCATACATTAATGTTTTCCCACGAAGTCTTTTTTCAGGTAAGCCTTCGCACATATCGGTAAATAGCTTGCCTGCTTTTATTTTTTCTGTCATCGACATGTTCATTTTTAACATTCCGTCCTGATAAGTTGGTCGGATAAGGCGCTCGCGCCGTATCCGACATTAATTTCTTAAGCGACTTCATTCACCTGGCGACGCAGCAGGGAAAGTGGGCCGGGGCCGCTAAGCGTGAACACGGAAATTAAGGTGAAGCCCAGCGCCACCAGACCCAGCACCAGGTAAGCGCCCTGGAAACCGATGCTTTCATACATATTGCCCGCCAGAATAGACATAAAAATCATCGCCAGTTGCTTAAAGAAGCAGAAACAGACCAGATAAATCGTCGCTGAAAAACGCACTTCAAACTGGCTGGTAATATATTTAAAGCTGCCCACCAGCAGGAACGGTACTTCAAACATATGCAGCGTTTTCAGAGTAACCACTTCCAGTGCTGAGGTAGCGAACGATGAGCCAATAATACGTACTGACATAATAGTGCCAGCCAGCAGCAGGGCGTTTTTCCCACCGATGCGATTAATGATCAGTGGCGCAAAAAACATAATCGAGGCGTTAAGTAATTCGCCCATTGTCGTTACGTAGCCAAATACCCGCGTACCCTGTTCACCGGTAGCAAAGAACGAAGTAAAGAAATTAGCAAACTGTTGGTCAAAAACATCGTAGGTGCAGGAAACGCCAATAACATACAGTGACAAAAACCACAGTTTTGGCTGTCTGAACAGTTCCAGCGCCAGCTTAAGGCTAAATGCCGAATGGTTGGCACCTACCGCATTGGCAACCGTGGCAGAAGAGGGCGCATCCGTTTTGGCGAAAAAGAGTAAAACGGCGAGGAGGAGTGCACAGCCAGAACCCAGCCAGAAAACAAACTGATTATTGATGGTGAACATGATGCCGACAATCGAGGCACACAGCGCCCAGCCAACACAGCCAAACATCCGCGCGCGACCAAATTCGAAATTACTACGACGGCTGACTTTCTCGATAAATGCCTCTACTGCTGGCGCACCGGCGTTAAAACAAAAGCCAAGATAAATACCACCAACAATCGCTCCTACTAAAATGTTGTATTGTAACAGTGGCCCGAAGATAAAAATAAAGAACGGCGCAAACACCACTAACATGCCGGTAATAATCCACAGCAGGTATTTGCGCAGCCCGAGTTTGTCAGAAAGCAGACCAAACAGCGGTTGGAATAATAGCGAGAACAGAGAAATAGCGGCAAAAATAATACCCGTATCACTTTTGCTGATATGGTTGATGTCATGTAGCCAAATCGGGAAAAACGGGAAGTAGGCTCCCATGATAAAAAAGTAAAAGAAAAAGAATAAACCGAACATCCAAAAGTTTGTGTTTTTTAAATAGTACATAATGGATTTCCTTACGCGAAATACGGGCAGACATGGCCTGCCCGGTTATTATTATTTTTGACACCAGAGCAACTGGTAATGGTAGCTACCGGCGCTAAGCTGGAATTCCGCCGACACTGACGGGCTCCAGGAGTCGTCGCCACCAATCCCCATATGGAAACCGTCGATATTCAGCCATGTGCCTTCTTCCGCGTGCAGCAGATGGCGATGGCTGGTTTCCATCAGTTGCTGTTGACTGTAGCGGCTGATGTTGAACTGGAAGTCGCCGCGCCACTGGTGTGGGCCATAATTCAATTCGCGCGTCCCGCAGCGCAGACCGTTTTCGCTCGGGAAGACGTACGGGGTATACATGTCTGACAATGGCAGATCCCAGCGGTCAAAACAGGCCGCAGTAAGGCGGTCGGGATAGTTTTCTTGCGGCCCTAATCCGAGCCAGTTTACCCGCTCTGCTACCTGCGCCAGCTGGCAGGTCAGGCCAATCCGCGCCGGATGTGGCGTATTGCTCGCCACTTCAACATCAACGGTAATCGCCATTTGACCACTTCCATCAATCCGGTAGGTTTTCCGGCTGATAAATAAGGTTTTCCCCTGATGCTGCCACGCGTGGACCGTGGTAATCAGCACCGCGTCGGCAAGCGTATCTGCCGTGCACTGCAACAACGCTGCTTCGGCCTGGTAATGGCCCGCCGCCTTCCAGCGTTCGACCCAGGCGTTAGGGTCAATGCGGGTCGCTTCACTTACGCCGTCGTTATCCAGCGGTGCGCGGGTGAACTGATCGCGCAGCGGCGTCAGCAGTTGTTTTTTATCGCCAATCCACATCTGTGAAAGAAAGCCTGACTGGCGGTTAAATTGCCAACGCTTATTATCCAGCTCGATGCAAAAATCCGTTTCGCTGGTGGTCAGTTGCGGGATGGCGTGGGGCGCGGAGGGGAGTGTCACGCTGAGGTTTTCCGCCAGACGCCACTGCTGCCAGGCGCTGATGTGTCCGGCTGCTGACCATGTGGTCGCGTTCGGTTGCACTACGTGAACCGTTAGCCAGAGTTGTCCGGCGCTCTTCGGCTGCGGTAGTCCAGGCAGTTCAATCAACTGTTTACCTTGTGGAGCGACATCCAGAGGCACTTCACCGCTTGCCAGCGGCTTGCCATCCAGCGCCACCATCCAGTGCAGGAGCTCGTTATCGCTATGACGGAACAGGTATTCGCTGGTCACTTCGATGGTTCGCCCGGATAAACTGAACTGGAAAAACTGCTGCTGGTGTTTTGCTTCCGTCAGCGCCGGATGCGGCGTGCGGTCGGCAAAGACCAGACCGTTCATGCAGAACTGGCGATCATTCGGCGTATCGCCAAAATCACCGCCGTAAGCCGACCACGGATTGCCATTTTCATCATATTTAATCAGCGACTGATCCACCCAGTCCCAGACGAAGCCGCCCTGTAAACGGGGGTACTGACGAAACGCCTGCCAGTATTTAGCGAAGCCGCCAAGACTGTTACCCATCGCGTGGGCGTATTCGCAAAGGATCAGTGGGCGCGTCTCTCCAGGCAACGAAAGCCATTTTTTGATGGACCATTTCGGCACAGCCGGGAAGGGCTGGTCTTCATCCACGCGCGCGTACATCGGGCAAATAATATCGGTTGCGAAGGTGTCGGCTCCGCCGCCTTCATACTGTACCGGGCGGGAAGGATCGACAGATTTGATCCAGCGATAGAGTGCGTCGTGATTAGCGCCGTGGCCTGATTCATTCCCCAGCGACCAGATGATCACACTCGGGTGATTACGATCGCGCTGCACCATTCGCGTTACGCGTTCGCTCATCGCGGGTAGCCAGCGCGGATCATCGGTCAGACGATTCATTGGCACCATGCCGTGGGTTTCAATGTTGGCTTCATCCACCACATACAGGCCGTAGTGGTCGCACAGCGTGTACCACAGCGGATGGTTCGGATAATGCGAACAGCGCACGGCGTTAAAGTTGTTCTGCTTCATCAGCAGGATATCCTGCACCATCGTCTGCTCATCCATGACCTGACCATGCAGAGGATGATGCTCGTGACGGTTAACGCCGCGAATCAGCAACGGCTTGCCGTTCAGCAGCAGCAGACCATTTTCAATCCGCACCTCGCGGAAACCGACATCGCAGGCTTCTGCTTCAATCAGCGTGCCGTCGGCGGTGTGCAGTTCAACCACCGCACGATAGAGATTCGGGATTTCGGCGCTCCACAGTTTCGGGTTTTCGACGTTCAGACGTAGGGTGACGTGATCGGCATAACCACCACGCTCATCGATAATTTCACCGCCGAAAGGCGCGGTGCCGCTGGCGACCTGCGTTTCACCCTGCCACAAAGAAACCGTCACCCGCAGCTCATCGCGCAGCTCGCCGTACATCTGAACGTCTGCCTCCAGTACAGCGCGGCTGAAATCATCATTAAAGTGAGTGGCTACATGGAAATCGCTGATTTGCGTGCTCGGTTTATGCAGCAACGAGACGTCACGGAAAATGCCGCTCATCCGCCACATATCCTGATCTTCCAGATAACTGCCGTCACTCCAGCGCAGCACCATCACCGCGAGGCGGTTTTCTCCGGCGCGTAAAAATGTGCTCAGGTCAAATTCAGACGGCAAACGGCTGTCCTGGCCGTAACCGACCCAGCGCCCGTTGCACCACAGATGAAACGCCGAGTTAACGCCATCAAAAATAATTCGCGTCTGGCCTTCCTGTAGCCAGCTTTCATCAACATTAAATGTGAGCGAGTAACAACCAGTCGGATTCTCCGTGGGAACAAATGGCGGATTGACCGTAATGGGATAGGTCACGTTGGTGTAGATGGGCGCGTCGTAACCGTGCATCTGCCAGTTTGAGGGGACGACGACAGTATCGGCGACAGGAAGATCGCACTCCAGCCAGCTTTCCGGAACCGCTTCTGGTGCCGGAAACCAGACAAATTGCCACTCACCATTCAGGCTGCGCAACTGTTGGGAAGGGAGATTGGTGCGGGCCTCTTCGCTATTACGCCAGCTGGCGAAAGGGGGATGTGCTGCAAGGCGATTAAGTTGGGTAACGCCAGGGTTTTCCCAGTCACGACGTTGTAATACGACGGCCAGTGAATCCGTAATCATAGTCATAGCTGTATCCTGTGTGAAATTGTTATCCGCTAACAATTTCACACAACATACGAGTCGGACGCATAAAGTGTAAAGCCTGGGGTGCCTAATGAGTGAGCTGACTCACATTAATTGCGTTGCGCTCACTGCCCGCTTTCCAGTCGGGAAACTTGTCGTGCCAGCTGCATTAATGAATCGGCCAACGCGCGGGGAGAGGCGGTTTGCGTCTTGGGCGCCAGGGTGGTTTTTCTTTTCACCAGAGAGACGGGCAAAAGCTGATTGCCCTTCACCGCCTGGCCCTGAGAGAGTTGCAGCAAGCGGTCCACGCTGGTTTGCCCCAGCAGGCGAAAATCCTGTTTGATGGTGGTTAACGGCGGGATATAACACGAGCTGTCTTCGGTATCGTCGTATCCCACTACCGAGATATCCGCACCAACGCGCAACCCGGACTCGGTAATGGCGCGCATTGCGCCCAGCGCCATCTGATCGTTGGCAACCAGCATCGCAGTGGGAACGATGCCCTCATTTAGCATTTGCATGGTTTGTTGAAAACCGGACATGGCACTCCAGTCGCCTTCCCGTTCCGCTATCGGCTGAATTTGATTGCGAGTGAGATATTTATGCCAGCCCGCCAGACGCAGACGCGCCGAGACAGAACTTAATGGGCCCGCTAACAGCGCGATTTGCTGGTGACCCAATGCGACCAGATGCTCCACGCCCAGTCGCGTACCGTCTTCATGGGAGAAAATAATACTGTTGATGGGAGTCTGGTCAGAGACATCAAGAAATAACGCCGGAACATTAGCGCAGGCAGCTTCCACAGCAATGGCATCCTGGTCATCCAGCGGATAGTTAATGATCAGCCCACTGACGCGTTGCGCGAGAAGATTGTGCACCGCCGCTTTACAGGCTTCGACGCCGCTTCGTTCTACCATCGACACCACCACGCTGGCACCCAGTTGATCGGCGCGAGATTTAATCGCCGCGACAATTTGCGACGGCGCGTGCAGGGCCAGACTGGAGGTAGCAACGCCAATCAGCAACGACTGTTTGCCCGCCAGTTGTTGTGCCACGCGGTTGGGAATGTAGTTCAGCTGCGCCATCGCCGCTTCCACCTTTTCCCGCGTTTTCGCAGAGACGTGGCTGGCCTGGTTCATCACGCGGGAAACGGTCTGATAAGAGACACCGGCATACTCTGCGACATCGTATAGCGTTACTGGTTTCACATTTACCACCCTGAATTGACTCTCTTCGGGTGCTATCATGCCATACCACGAAATGTTTTGCGCCATTCGGAGGGGGCACGCCGAAGTGAGATTCAAAATGCCGACGTCAGTTCACAGGTGGGTAATGATACCAACGTGTTGATTTCGTATTTTCACTGACACCAGGATCATCCTGATGTTACAAGGATTGAATGACTACAGATTAAAATAGTCATCAACAGGTTGACAGCATTACCCAGAATATCGGGTAATGACTCCAACTTATTGATAGTGTTTTATGTTCAGATAATGCCCGATGACTTTGTCATGCAGCTCCACCGATTTTGAGAGCGACAGCGACTTCCGTCCCAGCCGTGCCAGGTGCTGCCTCAGATTCAGGTTATGCCGCTCAATTCGCTGCGTATATCGCTTGCTGATTACGTGCAGCTTTCCCTTCAGGCGGGATTCATACAGCGGCCAGCCATCCGTCATCCATATCACCACGTCAAAGGGTGACAGCAGGCTCATAAGACGCCCCAGCGTCGCCATAGTGCGTTCACCGAATACGTGCGCAACAACCGTCTTCCGGAGCCTGTCATACGCGTAAAAAAGCCAGCGCTGGCGCGATTTAGCCCCGACGTATCCCCACTGTTCGTCCATTTCCGCGCAGACGATGACGTCACTGCCCGGCTGTATGCGCGAGGTTACCGACTGCGGCCTGAGTTTTTTAAATGGCGGAAAATCGTGTTGAGGCCAACGCCCATAATGCGGGCAGAGGGCCAGGCGAAGCGGCCGCGTTCCAGCCGTTTGGTCAGCAGGCACAGCCCGTCGCCGGTGGACCACAGCAGTTTGACCTTACTGCCGCTGCGGCCCCGGAAGATGAAGACATGGCCGGACATCGGGTCATCTTTCAGCATCGTCTGCACCTTTGCGGCGAGACCATTGAAGCCGTTGCGCATGTCGGTGATACCGGCAACCAGCCAGATTTTGGTGCCTGTTGGCAGGTGGTTATCACTTCCTTTATCTGTCCTGTGATGATCCTTATGACTTCGCCAGACTACTTCACCACACACATGGGTCTGCCAGATACCGGTTCGGGATGGATTTCCGCTTCTACGCTGAACACCGTCTTTAGAAGCTCTGGTTTCATCACTGCTTCCGGAGCACCTTGCGCCATCACGCGACCGCTTGCCAGTACCACCAGATGATCGCAATAGCGGCTGGCCTGATTCAGATCGTGGAGTACCGTCACTACGGTTTTCCCCTGCCTTTTGAGTTCAACCATCAGGCGCATCAGTTCAACCTGATGATTGATATCGAGGTAGGTCGTAGGCTCATCAAGAAGAATGAGTGGGGTATCCTGTGCCAGCACCATCGCCAGAAACGCACGCTGGCGCTGGCCGCCGGAAAGCTGGGTTAACCTGCGGTCAGCCAGATTGCGCGTCCGGGTCTGACTCATTGCCACGTTGACCCGCTCGTTGTCTTCCGCGGAGAGTCGCCCCCACAACGACAGCCACGGGCTGCGGCCGTAGGAAACCAGCTCCCGTACAGTGATCCCCTCGGGGGATAAATGGTGTTGCGGCAGTAAAGCCAGGCGGCGAGCCAGCTGGCGGGCGGAAAAACCGGCTATGGGTTTTTCATCAAGCAATATCTCGCCAGAGTCTGGTGTTAACAGGCGAGAAAAACAGTTCAACAGCGTCGATTTCCCGCAACCGTTAGGGCCGAGCAGGGCCGTGATTTTTCCGGCAGGCAGGGCGAGAGAAAGTCCATCCAGCACGGTTTGTGCGCCATAGCTGGCGGTCAGATTTTCAGTACGTAATCTCATTTATCGCATTCTCACAAGCAGCCAGACAAACCACGGTGCGCCGATAATGGCGGTCAGCACGCCTGCCGGAAGCTCCATCGGCGGATGAATGATTCGTGCCAGCAGATCGGCAATGACCAGCAACAACGCGCCCGTCAGGGCCGAAACGGGCATCAGCCAGCGGTGACGCCCGCCGGCGATCCTGCGCACCATGTGCGGCACGACGAGACCAATAAAACTTATCGGGCCACAGACGGCCACGCCGGTTGCTGTCATCGCGACAGCCAGCATCAGCCCCTGGAACCGGGTGCGCTGAACCGACACGCCGAGCGTGGCTGCTCGTGCATCGCCCAGCGCCAGCAGGTCGAGATCGCGACAAAAGCGCAGGCTCAGCGGCAAAAACAGAATGAGCAACGGCACGGCAATCTTCACAAAGTGCCAGTCGCGCCCCCATAAGCTACCCGTCAGCCACAGCAGGGCACTGTTTACATCCTGCGGGTGCAGGAGCATCAGGTAATCCGTCAGGCTCGCCCAGCAGGCGGAAAGCGCCACGCCGGTGAGCGCCAGCTTCATCGGCTGGTGGGTCTTTGCCAGCATCTTCAGCAAGATCAACCCCGCCATACCGCCCGCAAAGGCCAGCAGCGGCAGCACCATCACGGATAGTGATGGCATAAGAAGCAGTGCTCCCACAGAGGCAAGGCTGGCGGCATGGTTAATGCCGAGAATATCCGGTGATGCTAGCGGGTTACGCACAATCCCCTGTACCAGCACGCCCGCCACGGCGAGGGCTGCACCGACAAACAGTGCCAGCAGCAAGCGCGGCAGTCGGTACTCCATCAATACATAATAATGCTCGCGTCCGTCCTGCCAGTCGGTCAGCAGCGCGCGCCACGGCACGGGGATCACCCCCATATGGAGTGATAACAGCGCACAGCCTGCCAGGGCAAGGGTGATGAAAATGACCAGCGCAATTTTCATCCTCGCCTCCTCACCAGCCAGACAAAGCAAGGACTGCCAATCAGCGCCAGCACTGCGCCTGCGGGCAGATCGCCGGGGAAGGCCAGCGCGCGTGCGAGTACATCTGCCATCAGCATCAGCGTGGCCCCCAGCAGCATGCTCACCGGCAGTACGTTGCGCTGATCGAAGCCTGCCCAGAAGCGCGCCAGATGTGGCACCAGCAGGCCGATAAACGCCACCGGACCTGCCACACTGACGCACGCGCCAACCAGAAGCAGCACTAACATATTGATGATCAAACGTAGTCTCGGCAGGTTCACTCCCAGCGTATGGGCGGTACTGTCGCTGACGTTGAGCAGGTTCAGTTGATTCGCCAGCAGCAACACGACAGGGACTGCAGTGACCACCACCGGCAAGAGCTGCCAGACATCCTGCCAGTGGGCGTGGGACACTCCGCCTGCCAGCCAGTAAAAGATGCCGTAAGCATGATCTTCGGCCAGCAGCAGGGTGATGCGGGTCAGGGCCATACAAAAGGCCGACAGCGCGATACCCGCGAGGATCAGTTTGTTTCTGTCCTGGGTATGACGAAACCCGCCTCCTGCGGTCATGACCAGCAGCCAGCTCACGCCGCCCCCGCATGCCGCGATGAACGACAGGGAATAGCCTGCAACCGGCGTCGGACTCAGCGCGCTGGTAAGCGCCATAGCCAGCGCCGCGCCGCTGTTAATGCTGAGCAGTGAAGGAGAGGCCATTGGGTTGTGGGTCAGGGTTTGCAGCAGCGTGCCCGCGAGCGCCAGGCTTGCGCCGATCAGAACGGCGACCAGGCTTCGCGGCAAACGAAGGTTTTGCACCAGCGCTTCTGGTAGCGTTGGCGTGTGTCCAGGCAGCAGGGCGCGGATTGCGTCTGCTCCGGAAACAGGAATGGCCGAGTAGCAAAACAGACTCAGCCAGAAAATAATAATAAGTACTGCAACGGGAAGCCCCCACAGCAGCACCGGGTGTTTTAGCGCGGTCATTTCACATCGGTAAGCGGCTGATGGTGGAAGATTTTTACCGTGTCAGCGGCAATACGCTCTGCGGCAAAAATACCGCGCATCCGCGCCCAGGCGTTACTGTCGACTGAAGCAACCTGCTGCTTCTGCGCGGCGGTTAATATCTGCCAGAGCGGATCTTGTTGCCAGCGTTTAACAATGCTCTCTTCGCGATAGTGGGCAACCAGCAGCCAGGCAGGATTGACCGCCAGCAGTTGCTCCAGGCCGATGGACGGCATGGACGCGCCCGCCATCGTAGCGGGAACGTTCAGCCCCAGAGAAGCCAGCACGCTGCCGGTCCAGGTCTCCTGGGTATGCAGGTTGAATAGCTGTTCGCGTGATGTGCCAAAGGCCACGCGTGTCCCTGTGGGAAGCTGGCTGGCCCACTGCGCCATCTTCTCTTTATGTTGTTCCAGACGCGCCTGCATCTCTCGTTTTTTACCTACCACTTCGCCGATGATAGCCGCTGAGTGCAAATTTTCAGCGTAGGTTTCGTTGCGGGACTTAAGCAGCAGTACCGGCGCGATTTGCTGCAAGGCGGTGTAAATCCCCGCATGGCGACTGCTGTCGGCAATGATCAGGTCTGGTTTCAGGGCAGCAATGGCTTCCAGGCTCGGCTGCGCGCGCGTTCCGACGGACTGCCACGGTTTCAGGTGCGCACGCACTTTGGGCAGGATGCGTTTTGCATCGTTATCGTCGGCAATACCGATCGGGCTGACGTCCACGGCGGCCAGCGCATCGGCGAACGAGAGTTCCAGCACCACAATCCGTTGTGGCGTTTTATCGAGTGTAAACGTGCCGTGTTCGTCCTGAACCGTGGCGGCAAAGGCGTGGCCGATCACCAGCAGCAGGCCTGCAAAAAGAAAACGGATAAATGCCAACATAGTCACATTCCAGCTAAAAGCCCGGCAAGCCGGGCGTTAACACATCAGAACTTCAACGACCCCTGCATATACAGCGTGCGCGGCTGGCCTGCGTAGATGCCTTTGTTGTTGTCGTCATAAGAGCGGATGAAGTAGTCCTGGTCGAAGATGTTTTTCACACCGAACGCCAGGTTCAGATCTGCCATCTGCGGGCCAAAGTCATACGCCACGCGTGCGCCCCAGAGCATGAAGCCGGGAATACGGCCGGTACTGCCGTCGGCGCTCTCTTTCACTGTATTGGCGTTATCCGCAAACTGGCTGGACTGGAAATCGCTGTTCAGATTGAACGTCCAGTTGCCCGGCTTGTAGTCCACGCCCAGCGTGCCTTTATGTTTCGGGGAGAATGGCACCTGATTGCCATAGGTGTCGCCTTTCTCGCGGATTTCCGCGTTCACATACGCATAGCTGGCGTAGACGGAAACGTTATCAAGCGTTGGCGTTAGCGTACCCAGGTCGTAACGTGCCTGCGTTTCCAGCCCGGTATGGCGCGTTTTGCCACGTGCAGTGACGGTGTCGTTGGTCTGGTTGGAGTCGTACTGATTGTTAAAGTTAATCAGGAACAGCCCCATTTCCGCCGTCAGCGCGCCGTCGTCGTAGCGGGTACCGAGTTCCCAGGTTCGCGCTTTTTCCGGTTCCACATTGCCGCTTTGCACAGCCTTGCCAATCTGGCTGTACTGTACGGTGCCGAACGAGCCTTCAGTGTTTGCATAAAGATTCCAGCTATCAGTCAGGTGATAGAGCACGTTCAACGCCGGAAGCGGTGCGTTATAGCTCACCTCTTCGTGCGTGCCTTTGATGGCGTTGTTCTGGTATGACTCGATATGTTCGAAACGCATACCCGGCGTGATGGTCCAGTTGCCGATGTCGATTTTGTCATCCAGATACCAGGCGTGCGCCTCGGTGCCGGAACGCGTGTCGCGGTCGTAAGGGCTTGAGCCAGACGGCAACTGCCCGCTGCTGGTGGCGGTGTAGTAACGCATTTCATGCGTTGATTCATTCACATAGCGATAGCCCACGCCCACTTCGTGCGCGGAAGGGCCGATCATAAAGCTCTGGCTGTAGCGTGGCTCAATACCGCGCACCCAGTAGTTACGCGGCGAGAGGGTGATGCGTTTGCCTTGCTCCAGGTAGCCGCTGCGCAGGGTTTGGGTGTAGAACCCCTGAATGTTGAATTTATGCTGGCTGTCCGGCTGGAACTGGTAGCCCAGGCTCGCCAGCTTGCGACGGCCCCAGAAGCGGTCATACGGGCGGGTGGATTGCCAGCGATCGGCGTCGTAATCCGCGCGGGACAGGCCGCCGGGCATGTCGGCTTCACCATCGTAATATTGCAGCAGGCTGTTGAAGGTGTGCACCTCATTCGGCGCATATTTGCTTTTCAGCATCAGGTCGTCGATGCGGGTGGCGCTGTGCTCGCGCCAGTCACTGCCGCGCGTGCCGGAGTAGAGCAGCGCGGTGCCAAAACCGTTGTCCGCTGTGCCGCCCACCATCAGGTTGTGCGTCTCTTTCGGGTTGTTTTGTGAAGAGGTTGGGCTGAGCTGACCTTCCACCCCCGCCTCGATACCAAAGTCCTGCGGAATGGCGCGGGTAACAAAGTTCACCACGCCGCCCACGCTCTGCGGTCCGTAACGCACCGCACCACCACCGCGCACCACGTCAATGGCATCCATGTTGCCGAGCGAAACGGGAGCCAGTGAAAGCTGCGGCTGACCGTAAGGGGCAAAGGGGACGGGGATGCCGTCCATCAGGACGGTCGAGCGGCTGGCGAGGCGTGGGTTCAGGCCCCGGATGCCAAAGTTCATCGCCAGGTCGTGGCTGCCGGTGCCGTTGTTTTCCGGCGCGCTGACGCCAGGGATGCGGTTAAGCACCTCACGCATGGTGGTTGCGCCGGTTTTGGCGAAATCCTCACGGCGGATCACGTCACGCGCGCCAGCATGTTCAAATACGTCGTTTTCACGCGCATCGCCCAGCCAGTCGCCGACCACGGTCAGGGCATCTTCTTTTGGCGCGGGCGCGGGCTCCAGCGTCCAGCTGTTATTTCCCAGCGGTTTTACCTGCAGTCCGCTGCCGTCCAGCAGCTGTTGCAGGCCGCTCTCGACGTCGTAATCTCCGTGCAGGCCGTTGCTCTGCTTGCCGCGCGTCAGGCTGGCGTCAACCGAGAGGGTAATTCCGCTGTGTGCGGCATACTGATTGAGCGCTTTGTCGAGCGATCCCGGTGCGATATCAACCTGTGCAGCAAAAGCGGAAAACGAGAGACCGGCCAGCGGCAGCAGGCTCAGGCGAATGGCGTTAACCAAAGGTGTTGTTTTACGAAAAACGCGTAACGGCGTCATACCTTCTCCATCATCATTTTTGTTGTGTTCAGCTATGAGTCGAACGAGAAGGGTAAAAAGGACAATCGAAATGAGAATTATTTTTCTTACAGCGGTGAAATGTTTATCCAGTACCGCGTAATAGACTGAATTTTAACGGGAAGCGTTTGAGCGATAACGTTCAGGATCGCATCGGTATTTTTCAGCGGGAACGTCCCGCTCAGGCGCAGCCCGGCAACGGCGGGATCGCAGCGCAGCACGCCGTTGCGGTAACGGCTTAGCGTGGCTATCACCTCACCCAGCGGTTTATCGCTGAAGCTCAGGATGCCCTTCGTCCAGCTTGTACTCTCGTCATCCAGCGGTTTCACTGCGCCAAACTCAGAGGCGCTGAACTGCAGGCTTTCACCAGCGTTCACGATGCGTTTTTGCGCGGGGGCACTGGCGAGAAGCACTTCCACGGCGTGCTGCTGCACGTCAAGCTGCGTGAAATTATCCTGCTGGCGGACGGTAAATTCTGTCCCTAAAGCGGTGAGTTGGCCCTGACGGGTCAGGACGCGGAAGGGGCGTTGCTGCGCATCTTTCGCGGTAGTAATGGCGATTTCACCGTACCAGAGCCGGACGGTGCGCTGATGCGCATCATAACGCACATCCGCCGCGCTTTGGGTATTCAGCGTGAGCAGGGAGCCATCTTCCAGTTGCTGACGGCTGACTGCGCCTTTGGCGGTGCGGTAATCTGCCCGCAGACCTTCGCCGGTTTCCGACTGCCAGAGTTGCCAGCCTCCGCCAGCGCCGAGCAACAGCAGTAATCCTTTCATCACGTGACGGCGGGTGAGGCGGGTATCGTGCAGCGCCCGGCTGGCAACGTCGCCAGGCACACCGCCAAGCTGGTTGCGCAGGTTTTCAACCTGCTGCCAGGCCCACTGGTTATCCTGATCCTGTTCATACCACTGTTGCCAGCGCGCTTCCTGTTGTGGGCTGACGCGCTCGCCGCTTAGCACGGCATACCAGTGGGAAGCTGAACGCAGCGCCTGACGGCGGGAATCGGTTAACGAAGGATTCATAACCCATGCTCCAGACGAAACAGCAGGCAGTGCTCGACGGCTTTCGCCACGTATTTTTTCACGGAGCTGACGGAAACACCGAGTTTGTGCGCAATCTCGCTGTATGTCAGGCCATCCAGTTGCGAAAGCAGAAACGCTTCACGTGTTTTTCCGTTTAGCCCGTCCAGCATGCTGTCGACGAGTTGTAGGGTCTCGAGCTGGCTTTCGCGTTCCTCAGGTGAAGGCGCTACCCCCTCCGGCATAAGCGCCAGCATCTCCAGATACGCTTTTTCCAGCGCGTTTCGGCGAAACAGGTCCACCATCACGCGTTTGGCGATAGTGCACAGGAAAGAGCGAGGATCGCGGATCGTCGAGAGCGTTTCGCTGCTCATTACCCGCAAAAAAGTGTCCTGGGCAATGTCATCTGCATCAAAAGCAGACTGGAGTTTGCGCGTCAGCCAACTTTTCAACCAGCCGTTATGGGTGCCATAAAGCGACTCGAACGTTAAGGAAGCTGTGGTAGTGGCACGGTCAGACATGCGGAGTGCATCAAAAGTTAATTATCACGTAGCCATATTAATATGAGAATGGTTATCATTACAATTGGAAATAAAATTGTTTCCAATAAACATTTTTAACATGTTGTTTTTCTAAGTGTTATAAGGTAGGTATAAAATGGGATGGATCCTCTGCTTCTGGCATCTGTCGGTCAGAATGACATCATGATGTGGTCTGCTATTATTGACATCCTCCCCGCCCTTTAGGGCGGGGAGGATGTCAACTATGAGTGTTGCCTGAAATGTCGCCAGCCCCCGGTACAGCAGAAGTATCTCGGGCTTTCTGCGTTTGCTCCTGGTGGGTATGGCCCCCGCAAGCGGGGGTTATTGCTAACTGTCGTTTCAACAAAAAGTAACTTTTTTCACTTTGCCCCTCAGTACAAATTAGGGGCTTGCCGCGGATGTACCATGCCTGAATATCTTCGAGTGATGATTTGGTGCGGCTTTGTTGAATAAATCAGATTTCGGGTTCCACCTGACTGACC
Organism: Ewingella sp. AOP8-B2-18; assembly: GCF_052376015.1. Lineage (NCBI taxonomy): Bacteria > Pseudomonadati > Pseudomonadota > Gammaproteobacteria > Enterobacterales > Yersiniaceae > Ewingella > Ewingella sp. AOP8-B2-18. The sequence goes on along the minus strand of NZ_JBQSVB010000024.1, from coordinate 2,072 downwards.
TGCTGCCAGAGCGGGGCGTGATGCTCCGGCACGGTCTGCCAGCCGGATGCAGCCGAACAGAGACGGTGCGATGCCATCTGCTGCTCATTACTGTAGATCCGCAGTTCATCATCCAGCGAGATCCGTATTGATACCGGCTGGCCACACAGGCTTTCCGGCACGCTGTAACGGTTTCCGCCAACCTCGATATAGCCATCCCAGGAGACATGACGGATATCGAAGTAGCTGGTATCGAAGTCCGTATCCGGCAACGGCTGCAGATGCTCCTGTTCCTGCGTGAAGCGCTGTTCCGGTGTCTGCCTGAACTGGCGAAGTTCTCGCCTGTCGGCATCGTCAGCCATCCACTGCTCCAGTAGCTGATTAACCTGGGCGAAGCTGTCGAACCGGCGGTACCGGACGAAGAAGTTCTCCTTGAGGTATTTCACCATCCGCTCCACCTTACCTTTGGTTCTGGCCCTTCGTGGACGGCATGCCCGTGGCAGGAAGCCATAGTGATCGGCCAGCAGCAGGAACCCGGAGTTGAACACCATCTTCCCGTTGTTATTTTTCAGCACTGCGGCTTTCTGATTATCGACCAGCACGGTTTTCACGCTGCCGCCGAAGTAGCGGAAGGCGCGGACCAGTGACTCATAGGTATGTTCAGCATCCTGCTTTGGTGCCGCGAAGACATGGAAGCGACGTGAGAACCCCAGCGTGTTAACCGCGAAGTTAACCCTGCATCGTTGCCCGGCAACCTCAGCCTCAACTTCTCCCCAGTCATGCTGGAGCTGGTAACCGGGCTGAGTTTCGAAGCGAACCGTTTTCTTCGATGGCCGCATCTTACGTTTTGGCTGGATGTAGTAACGCAACATGGAGCGTCCGCCGGTATAACCCATCGCTTTGATTTCCGCGAGGATGACCTCGCCGTTCCAGACATTCTCAGCCAGACGCATGTCGATATAGTCCATGAACGGCCTGAGTTTGGCCATTTTGTGGCGTGTTTTTCTGGCCGGAGGTTCCGGGTATTTCAGGTACCGTCTGACAGTCCGCTCAGAGCAACCAACCTGAGTGGCAATATCAACAATATACGCACCCTGCTGGCGCATTTGCTTTATCATGTAAAAGTCCTCATGAGCATGTTTGGTCAGGACGAAACACTGTTCAGTGGTGTGCTGCGTTACACCAGCGTTTTTGATTTGACCTGCCACCCAACTCTGACATTGCCCTGCGGGCGTACTGCTGCAGGCGCACCAATCGCCTTCCAGCTTGTTGCACCACATTTTGGCGAAACCGCATTGATACAGTCTGGCTGGGCGTGGCAGCAGGTTACTGACTGGCATCGCACTCATCCCGCCCTTTAATTTTCTTTGCTCCAGCCAACAGGCTGGAGCAATCAGTTATGAATCACTTACAGTGGAGTCAGCATATCAAATCATGATGTCTTACCTTCCGAAAATGCCATCAAAGTGCGGGCGATTCAGTCATTCCTGACGGAGAAAGGTCAGCTCGATCCAGAAACTTCAGACGCCATCGTGGACTATTTTGAAAACAAGATCGGTCCCCGTAACGGTGCCAGTGTCGTGGCGCGCGCCTGGCTTGATGCCGAATTTAAAAAAAGCTGCTTGAAGATGGCACGGCTGCCATCAGCGAGATGGTTTTTTCAGGTGCCGAAGGCGCAGTCATTCACGTCCTCGAAAACAGTGATGCGGTACATAACATCGTTGTTTGTACGCTGTGCTCCTGCTATCCGTGGCCGGTTCTGGGATTGCCGCCAATCTGGTTTAAATCTGCACAGTACCGCTCCCGTGTGGTGATTGATCCAAGAGGCGTGCTGAAGAAGTTCGGTACTGAGCTTCCACCGGAGAAAGAAATTCGCGTTTGGGACAGTAATGCCGAAATTTGCTATTTCGTACTGCCGCAACGCCCGGCTGGTACGGAGAACCTGAACGAAGAACAACTGGCCGCGAGAGTAAGGCGTGATTCAATGATTGGTACGGGCCTCCTCTACCGGCGTAGGCTTCAATAAAGCCGGTAATGACTCCAACTTATTGATAGTGTTTTATGTTCAGATAATGCCCGATGACTTTGTCATG
>NZ_JBQSVB010000023.1:0-19270 GCF_052376015.1 Ewingella sp. AOP8-B2-18 | reverse complement strand
TAATTACTGACCGTTCTTTTTTTCAACAAAACCGCCCATTTTGGGCGAAAAACAAACAAAAAAGAGGCCCAAATTAGCTTTGGGCCTCTTAATTAGGCTTCTAACCGCTAAAAAACGAATTATTGCCGTGCGACGATATGGTCATTTTCCACATCAATCGTGATCGGTTTACCCGGAATCAGCTTGCCGGACAGAATCTGCTGAGCCAGCGGGTTTTCAATTTCCTGCTGAATCGCGCGTTTCAGTGGGCGAGCACCGTAAACCGGGTCAAACCCAGTGTTGCCTAACAGCTCCAGAGCCGCATCGGTCAGGGTGGCGGTATAGCCATGTTCCTCGAGGCGCTTATAAAGACGCTCCAACTGGATTTGCGCAATGTGCTTGATATGCGCATGGCCCAGCGGATGGAACACGACAACTTCATCTATACGGTTAATGAATTCAGGGCGGAAGTTGTGTGTGACCACTTCCATTACCGATTCTTTCATTTGCGCGTAGGTTGCCTGCCCGAAATGCTGCTGGATCAAGTCCGAACCTAGGTTCGACGTCATGATCACCACGGTATTACGGAAATCGACCGTTCTACCCTGCCCGTCGGTTAAGCGGCCATCATCCAGAACCTGCAACAGAATGTTGAAGACATCCGGATGCGCCTTTTCTACTTCATCTAATAAAATGACGGAGTAAGGACGGCGGCGAACAGCTTCTGTTAAATAGCCACCTTCTTCATAACCGACATAGCCTGGAGGTGCACCCACCAGCCGCGATACGGAGTGTTTCTCCATAAACTCGGACATGTCGATACGCACCATAGCGTCGTCACTGTTGAACAGGAAAGTCGCTAAGGCTTTGCAAAGCTCGGTTTTACCGACACCCGTTGGCCCAAGGAACAGGAATGAGCCAATTGGGCGATTCGGGTCGGAAAGCCCTGCACGGCTACGGCGAATGGCGTTGGAAACAGCTTCTACAGCTTCATTCTGGCCAATCACGCGCTGGTGCAACTCATCTTCCATGCGCAGCAGTTTTTCACGCTCGCTTTCCAGCATTCTGGCCACCGGAATCCCGGTCCAGCGCGCCAACACATCGGCAATCTCAACATCCGTTACGCGGTTACGCAGCAGCTTCATGGTTTTGCCTTCGGCCTGAGTGGCAGCAGCCAGCTGTTTTTCCAATTCTGGAATTTTGCCGTACTGCAATTCAGACATGCGGCCCAAGTCGCCGACGCGGCGCGCTTGTTCGAGCGTTATCTTGGCTTGTTCAAGCTCGGACTTGATGTTCTGAGTCCCGGTCAGCGAAGCTTTCTCGGCTTTCCACTCTTCATTAAGCTCGGAGAATTCGCGCTCTTTATGATCAAGCTCGGTATTAAGCATCTCCAGACGCTTAACGCTGGCGTCATCTGACTCTTTCTTCAGCGCCTGCTGTTCCAGTTTCAGCTGGATGATACGGCGCTCCAGACGGTCAAGGGCCTCTGGCTTGGAGTCCATCTGCATACGAATGCTGGAAGCCGCCTCGTCAATCAGGTCAATGGCTTTATCGGGCAACTGACGATCCGAAATGTAGCGATGCGACAGGGTCGCGGCCGCCACAATGGCCGGGTCAGTGATCTGCACGTGGTGGTGCAGCTCGTAGCGCTCTTTTAAGCCACGCAAGATGGCGACGGTGTCTTCTACAGATGGCTCGGCCACAAACACTTTCTGGAAACGACGTTCCAGTGCGGCGTCTTTCTCAATAAACTGGCGATACTCATTGAGCGTAGTGGCACCAACACAGTGAAGTTCACCGCGCGCCAACGCAGGTTTGAGCATATTACCGGCATCCATCGCGCCGTCAGCTTTACCCGCGCCAACCATGGTGTGTAATTCATCAATGAATAAGATGACATTACCTTCCTGCTTGGCCAAATCGCTCAGCACGCCTTTCAGACGCTCTTCGAATTCACCGCGATATTTCGCACCGGCCACCAGCGCGCCCATATCTAAAGAAAGCACGCGTTTGTTTTTCAGGCCTTCCGGCACTTCACCATTAATGATGCGCTGGGCCAGGCCTTCGGCAATGGCGGTCTTACCTACACCCGGCTCACCAATCAGAACGGGGTTGTTTTTGGTACGACGCTGCAATACCTGAATGGTGCGGCGAATCTCTTCATCACGCCCAATAACCGGGTCGAGTTTGCCAAGCTCCGCGCGCTCGGTCAGATCAATAGTGTATTTTTTCAAAGCCTGACGCTGGTCTTCAGCACCCTGATCATCCACTTTGTCACCACCTCTCATTTGATCTATTGCTGTACTGATTTTTTCAACCGTTGCCCCGCTGGCTTTCAACAGATCGGTCAAGCTACCGCGATCTTTAAGAACGGCCAGTACAAAGAGTTCGGATGAAATGAATTTATCTGCGCGTTGCTGCGCTAACTTGTCACAAAGATTTAAAACGCGTACCAGTTCACTGGATGGTTGAACATCACCACCGGTACCTTCAACTTGCGGCAGTCGCCCCAGAGCCTGTTCGACGTCCGTGCGCAATTTCGGGGTATCAATCCCGGCAGCGGTAAGTAACGGACGAACGGTCCCGCCTTCCTGAGTAAGCAGAGCGCTCATCAGGTGAACAGGTTCGATAAACTGGTTGTCGCGCCCAAGTGCGAGAGACTGGGCGTCGGCGAGGGCAAGCTGGAATTTACTAGTAAGACGATCCAGACGCATAACACCTCCAATACTGAACAAAATTGCTACTGGAGATTAGATGAGGTCAACCCTCACGTTTTCAAGGTTATCTTGCCAGTATAAATTGAGTACAACGTTAGGCGTCCGTGGATCGTCTTGATTCAATAGGTTATATCAGCCAAATTAAACTTGCCAGCCGGCCAGTCGTAACCTCTCTGCGGTAAGAGTAAAATTTTGTGCTGTCGCTTACAGTACAGAACTCTCCACCATAGATGTCAGTCACGCCGCTCGCGCGTAAACGCAAACGGGCCAGTTGGTAGATATCAGCCAAGAATTTTTGCCCTTTAGGCACAAAAGCCTGAGCGGCTAGAGGATCGATTGCCATGAAAGCGTCGCGAACTTCTCCCCCAACTTCAAACTGCTGCGGCCCAATTGCAGGTCCGAGCCAAGCCATAATGTCAGTTGGCTCGGCAGCAAACTCAGCCAGGGTATTTTCGAGAATTCCCGCACACAGTCCTCTCCAACCGGCGTGAGCCGCCGCCACTTCATCACCCGACTTGGTGGTGAACAGCACCGGCAGGCAGTCCGCCGTCATTACACAGCAAACGACGCCCGGCTCTTGGGTATAAACCGCGTCGGCAACTAAAGTGATTTCTTGGGAAGTGTTTTGGGTGAGGCGAATAACCTGCGTGCCATGTACCTGCTCCATCCAGTGCGGGGCGGTGGGAAGTTCGGCAAATTCGATCAGGCGCTGGCGGTTAGTAAGGACTGACTTGGGATCATCACCGACGTGAAGGCCCAAATTTAAAGAGTCGTAAGGAGGCAGGCTAACGCCTCCATGACGCGTTGTGACACAAGACCGCACCGATGCAGGCTGCGGCCATTGGGGCAGAATCAAATCGCGCATTACCAGTTCATCTGATCCTTGAACTCTTCGGTATCAGCCTTGAGTGCATTGATCAAATCGACCATATCTTGTGGTAGTGGCGCATGCCATTCCATCTGGATACCGGTCACCGGGTGGAACAGGCGCAGCATGGTGGCGTGCAGAGCCTGACGATCAAAACCGCGCAGAATGGAGATAAACTCTTCTGACGCACCTTTCGGTGGACGCGGACGGCCGCCGTAAAGCTGATCGCCCACCAGCGGGTGGTTGATATGCGACATGTGCACACGGATCTGGTGAGTACGGCCCGTTTCCAGACGCAGACGCAGACGCGTATGAGCACGGAAATGCTCCATGATGCGGTAATGCGTGGTGGCAGGTTTACCCATAGGGTGAACGGCCATGTGCGTGCGCTTGGTGGAGTGGCGTGAAATAGGCTCATCTACCGTGCCGCCAGCTGTCATCGTACCGATGGCAACGGCTTCATATTCACGGGTGATTTCACGTCTTTGCAGCGCGTCAACCAAGTGAGTTTGTGCCGGAACGGTTTTCGCCACCACCATCAGGCCGGTAGTGTCTTTGTCCAGACGGTGCACGATGCCACAGCGCGGCACGTCCATGATTTCCGGATAGTGATGCAGTAACGCATTCAATACCGTGCCGTCTGGATTCCCCGCGCCGGGATGCACAACCAGATCTCGGGGTTTATTGATAACTAAAATATCGTTATCTTCATAGACGATGTTGAGTGCGATATCTTGTGGCAACCAGCGCGCTTCTTCTTCAATTTGCGCGTCGATTGCGATAGCCTCGCCACCCAACACTTTTTCTTTTGGTTTGGAGACTTTCTTGCCATTGACCAGGACGCGATCTTCCAAAATCCAATCTTTTATGCGAGATCGTGAATAATCAGGGAACAATTCGGCCAAAGCCTGATCTAAACGTTGACCGAGTTGCGATTCGGCCACGGTCGCCGTGAGTTGTACTTGTTGTGCCATATGCTGCTCTTGGGTAACCTTGGGTTTTCACGGCGATGCCGTTTAAAATAATGTGCTATTGTAGCTGGTCTTTGTCGGGAGCTTAACGGACAGTCTCCCAGAATAACACCTGAGGATAATCAAAACGTCATGACGCGTGTGAAATATCTGGTGGCAGCAGCCACGTTGAGCCTGGCGCTGGTCGGTTGCTCCGGTTCCAAAGAAACGGTTCCCGATAACCCACCAAACGTACTTTATGCTACTGCCCAAGAAAAACTGCAGGACGGTAACTTTAAAGGCGCAATTGCTCAATTAGAAGCGTTGGATAACCGCTATCCATTTGGTCCTTATTCGCAGCAAGTGCAGTTGGATCTGATTTACGCTTACTACAAGTCTGCTGATTTACCATTGGCTCAGGCATCAATTGATCGCTTTATGCGTCTGAACCCGACCCATCCAAATATTGATTACGTCATGTATATGCGTGGTCTGACGGATATGGCGCTTGATGACAGTGCGTTACAAGGCTTCTTTGGTGTTGATCGCTCAGACCGCGATCCACAACATGCTCGTGCCGCATTCCGTGATTTCAGCCAGCTGATTCATAGCTACCCGAACAGTCAGTACGCAACAGATGCTAATAAGCGTCTGGTGTTCCTGAAAGATCGTCTAGCCAAATATGAGCTGTCAGTCGTGCAATACTACACTAAACGCGGTGCGTACGTCGCCGTTGTTAATCGTGTTGAGCAAATGCTGAAGGATTATCCGGATACCAAAGCAACGCGCGACGCACTTCCAGAAATGGAAAATGCTTATCGTCAGTTGCAGTTGAATGGTCAAGCGGACAAAGTGGCGAAAGTGATTGCGACTAACAGCGCATCTTAATTTCGTAACTGGCATCACAGTCCAAAAAAACGGTAGCTTCGGCTGCCGTTTTTTATGCGCGCTAACTTGATGTTTTTTAAAGCAGAAAGGCAGGAATTCGCGGAATTTCTTTTCAATCGATCCTATCGATAATGCGTCATCTCATCGAAAGTCACAACCCCTATCCGGCAGTTAATTACCTCAGCTCACAGTTTTGTCCGCCTTGACAAAAAGTGACAAAAAAGTGTGATCTTTATCACGTATTTTGTCGCAAAGGCAGGTATGCTGAACCTATCCTAGACGGAAAGACAGAGAGGTAAGTTATATGACACTGAACATTACCAGTAAACAAATGGACATCACCCCAGCAATTCGGGAGCACGTCGAAGACCGTCTAAAAAAACTGGAAAAATGGCAAACTCAATTAATTAACCCACACATTGTTCTTTCAAAAGAACCTCAGGGATTCGTCGCCGACGCGACCATTACCACGGCCAATGGCCCGCTGGTAGCCAGTGCCACCCACGATGATATGTATGCTGCGGTCAACGATTTGATTTCCAAACTTGAACGTCAGCTGAACAAGGCACAACACAAGGGCGAGGCCCGCCGCGCAGAAAGCTGCGTGAAAGAGATAAACCTCGAGCCGCAAGAAGAACCAGAGTGATCTTCAGGCTCCCGCAACATAATCAGCGCGCTCCCCGGAGCGCGTTTTTTATGGCCTCAACCCAGTTTCCCCTCTTCAAGACAAATCACTCTGCAAAACAAATTGTATTGACACAGTGAAAAGCCAGCGGTTACTTTAGAGCCATCTTCATTAAGAGAAAACGCTACGCATGAACACCAAACTGTTTTTCTTCGCATTCTTTTTTACCTTCCCCTGATTGGGAGGCGTTTCGTCGTGAAAGAATGAATGCGAAGACGAACAACGAAGCCTCCTGAAAAGGGGGCTTTTTTTATGCTCATAGTTTGGCAAATTCGATAGAAAGAAAGCACATAAAAAGGGTGAAATAATGACCGAGAATCCATTGCTGGCTCTACGTGAACGCATCAGCGCGCTGGATCTAAAATTACTGGCTTTACTGGCAGAAAGACGCCATCTCGCGGTAGAAGTCGCACAGTCCAAAATGCATTCTCACCGCCCTATCCGTGATAAAGAGCGCGAGAAAGAGTTGATTAACGCGTTGATTCTGGAAGGTAAAAAGCAGGGGCTGGATGGCCATTACATCACTCGCGTTTATCAGCTAATTATTGAAGACTCGGTGCTAACCCAGCAAGCTCTGCTGCAACAGCACCTGAATCAGACCACCTCTGACTCCGCCCGCATCGCCTTCCTCGGCCCGAAAGGCTCTTACTCGCACCTCGCGGCCCGTCAATATGCCGCCCGCCACTTCGAGCAATTCATCGAGTGCGGCTGCCTCAAGTTTCAAGACATCTTCACTCAGGTCGAAACCGGCCAAGCCGACTACGCCGTGCTGCCGATTGAAAACACCAGTTCCGGGTCGATCAACGACGTGTATGACATTTTGCAGCACACCAGCCTGTCGATTGTTGGCGAGCTAACCAACAATATTGACCACTGCGTGTTAGTGGCGGCGGATACCGACCTGTCGCAGATTCAGACCGTCTACAGCCACCCGCAGCCGTTCCAACAGTGCAGCCAGTTCATCAATCGCTTCCCACACTGGAAGATTGAGTATTGCGAGAGCACCGCGGCGGCGATGGAGAAAGTCGCGGCGGCCAACTCTCCACACGTGGCGGCTCTGGGCAGTGAAGCCGGTGGTGCGCTCTACGGCTTGCAAGTGCTGGAGCATAATCTGGCCAACCAGCAGCAAAACATCACTCGCTTCATCGTGCTGGCGCGTAAAGCCATTGAAGTGACGGAGCAGGTTCCGGCCAAGACCACCTTTATTATGGCGACAGGCCAGCAGGCCGGTGCTCTGGTTGAAGCCCTGCTGGTACTACGCGAGCACGGCATTATTATGACCAAGCTTGAGTCGCGCCCAATCTACGGTAATCCGTGGGAAGAGATGTTTTATATCGACGTGCAGGCCAACCTGCGCTCGGCGGATATGCAGGCAGCCCTGCTCGGGCTGGGCAAGATCACCCGTTCATTGAAGGTGCTGGGCTGCTACCCAAGCGAAAACGTGGTAGCGGTAAACCCAAACTAACTTTCTATTGCGAGAAAAGTCTCTATCAATAGAAAACAAAAAGGCCATCTCGTTTCCACGGATGGCCTTTTTAATTCAATTTCTTATCTCAGAAATCAGCGCTTAGCGACGGATGTCGTTCGCCTGACGCAGTAGCGCCCCACTCTCTTTGAGGAAGCGCGGCGCGTAGTCACCAAACCAGTTTTCAACCTGCTTAAACTTGTCGATGAAGGCCTGCTTGTCGCCGTTTTCCAGCAGAGCTAACGCATCACCAAAACGCTGGTAGTAGCGTTTGATCAGCGCCAAATTGCTTTCTGAAGACATAATAATGTCCGCGTACAGCTGCGGGTCCTGAGCAAACAGTCGGCCAACCATCGCCAGTTCGAGACGGTAAATTGGCGAAGAGAGCGACAGTAACTGTTCAATCTGCACATTCTCTTCCGACAAATGCATGCCGTAGGCGAAAGTAGCGAAGTGGCGCAGCGCCTGAATAAATGCCATGTTCTGGTCATGCTCGACGGCGCTGATTTTATGCAACCGCGCGCCCCACACCTGCAACTGCTCAAGCAGCCACTGGTAAGCCTGCGGCTCACGGCCGTCGCAGTACACCACGACCTGCTTGGCGAGGCTGCCAACATCAGGGCCGAACATTGGGTGCAGACCTAACACCGGGCCTTCGTGCGCCGCCAGCATGGCTTGCAGCGGGCGATTTTTGACGGACGCCAAATCAACCAGAATGCAGTCCGCAGGCAGTTTTGGTAAGCGACCAATCACCTCTTCTGTCGAATGAATTGGCACGCTGACAATCACCATTCCGGCATCAGCCAACAGGCTTTCGGCACGCGGCCAATCTTCCTGCTCCAGCACTTTCACCTGGTAGCCAGACAGCTCGAGCATGCGAGTGAACAGGCGCCCCATCTGGCCTTTACCGCCAACAATCACGATTGGGCGCAGCTCGGGATTCAGCGTTTTAAAGCCTTTATCATTCTCGCTGGAATAGGATTCACGCATCACGCGACGCAGCACGTCTTCAATCAAATCAGGGGGAACGCCCAGATTCTGCGCCTCCTGACGGCGCGAAGCGAGCATCGCCGCTTCACGCTCGGGAACATAAATCGGCAAACCGTAGCGGCTTTTCACTTCACCAACTTCAGCCACCAGATGGAGACGACGAGACAGTAAATCTAATAAAGCCTTGTCGACTTCATCAATCTGATCGCGCAATGCGTTAAGTTCAGCCACCATAAAACCATTATTCTCCTGCGATTCGTGCCGCCAGCGACTCGCCCAATTCCTGATGCATAGTACGCAGCAATGTTTCAGTGGTTTCCCAGTTAATGCAGGCGTCAGTCACGGACACACCGTATTTCATCTCTGAACGCGGCTGCTCGGAAGACTGGTTGCCTTCGTGCAGATTACTTTCCAGCATTAAACCGGTAATAGAACGGTTACCCGCTTTGATTTGATCTATGACCGACTGCGCCACAATCGTCTGGCGGCGGTAGTCTTTATTCGAGTTACCGTGGCTGCAATCTATCATCAAGGAAGGGCGGAGTCCCGCGTCCTGCATCTGTTTTTCACAGGCTTTTACATCTTCGCTGCTGTAGTTCGGTGTTTTGCCGCCGCGCAGAATAACGTGACCATCCGGGTTGCCCTGAGTCTGCAACAAGCAAACCTGACCGGCCTGGTTGATACCGACAAAGCGGTGAGCCATTTCAGCCGCACGCATAGCGTTGATGGCGGTGCCTAAGCTGCCGTCAGTACCATTTTTAAAGCCAACTGGCATGGAAAGGCCGGACGCCATTTCGCGGTGCGTCTGAGATTCCGTGGTACGCGCGCCGATGGCCGACCAGCTGAACAGGTCGCCGAGGTACTGCGGGCTGTTCGGATCCAATGCTTCGGTAGCCAGCGGCAGGCCAATACCGACCAGTTGCAGCAGCAAATCACGGGCAATGTGCAGACCGGCTTCAACATCAAAAGTGCCGTCCATGTGTGGATCGTTGATCAAGCCTTTCCAACCTACGGTGGTACGCGGTTTCTCAAAGTAGACGCGCATAACAATGTACAGACGATCGCTCAGCTCAGCCGCCAACGTTTTCAGATGACGCGCGTAATCCAGCGCGGCATCCACGTCGTGAATAGAGCAAGGCCCGCAGACCACCAGCAGGCGCGGATCACGGCCATGCACGATATCGGCAATGGTCTTACGCGCTTCGGCGATGTTGGTTTCATCGTTAATGCCCAGAGGGAAACGAAGTTTCAGCTCTTCTGGAGTAATAAGGATCTGTTCTGCGCTGATATGTACGTTGTTAAGTGCGTCTTTTTGCATGATGGCTGTCCACGGTCAGATAAGTAGATTGCTGAATATCAGCATGCAGTGACGATAACACAGCGCGAAAAACTTTCAAACCACCGATGTAAACTTTTAATTACCAATACAACCACCAACCAACCATTACGTAAAGATAAGTTTCCATTTATCAGTTATGGCGGTCATTGATGTCCTTTTTAATTTCCACACAATAAGCAAACAGACTGAAAGCCACATAAATTGAAGAAATTTCGCACAAGCATGGGAGGACATGAGGCACGGCTCTGAAAATAAAATAACGCGGGAGAAAATAGAGGGAATGAGGCCGAGATGCCACCCGCCATCGTCGCCATGAAGGCGACACTGACGGAGTGAGATGCCCCACCCTGAATGCGATAACACTGCGAGGCGGGTTGGCTGGAAGCCGTCTTAGAGGTTACGTTCGAGGGTGATGAACACTTGGCCTAAGGCTTTCACATCGTCGACATTACAGTCGAAGGTGGTGGCCTGACTGGTGATTTTTAAACGGTTTCCGGGCAAACGCGCCACGTCATACACGTCAACATCGCCATCAATATCAAGCAGCCAGCGGCCATTGCCGATATTGGCGCTGCCTAAATCGATGATCCAAGAGTGATTGCCTTTAACCAGATAGGTCGGCTTTTCCACGGAAGCGTCCACCAGCGAGCTATCAACCGCCCACAGGCCCTCGTCTTCCAACGCGCCGCCGCGCAATCTTAATTTTGCAAGTTTGGTGATGGCGTCGCCTGACTGCTGCGCATTCGGCTGATTGTCATGCATATCGCCCTTGCCCGTCGCCAGCCAACGCAAAGAAACGCCGGTGTCGATAGCGCAAGCCACCACCACATCACCTGGGAAATAATCTCTTCTTACCCAAGTACTTATCGTACCCGAGGAGAGACCATACAAGTCACCCAGCTCTTTTTGCATGCTGAAACCGTATGCCTGTAGCATCCGTCCCAGCACGGCTTTACCACCTTCGAGTTCATCCAGCCGCATCTCGCAAAAACCTCTCAAACTTAAAAAACCATCTTGACGACTTGCAAAATCAAGTTTAAATTTCATCTATAGCCTGAAATTGGACGCGTAATGATAACAAATTTCGCGCCAAGGCGATCATTATCTATTCATTCTCAACTTCCAAACTGTGAGAACTGGGAGGAAACCATGTTTATGGGAAGTGAAACCCAGCGTGAGCAAGGATTACATCACCTTGAAATGATTAAAAAACGGCATTTCCACACCACGGGCAATCAGATGCAGACGCTATTTGATAACGCGCCGGAAGAGTGGAAAAGAACCCTGTGTTTCCTCGCGGGATTGAAGGTCAGGCATGTCAGCATGACTTTTGAACAGCTCTCTCCCGGTGAAAAACAGTCAGTGATTGACGCCGTGCTGGCGATTAAGCAGTTCGGCAGCAGGCTGAATAATCTCTTCAGGTAAGCCTAGAAACTCGCTCTCCACCTTTAACTCAACAATGACGTGTAACCCGTCGGGCCTCCCACTAGCTAAAACCGGAGTCTGGCGGCTGACGATTTATAAGGAAAACACCATGCCCGATTGGATAGACGATGCGCAAGAGTGGCAAGCCAAAGTGCTCGATGCCCAGATTGCGCAGGCGAAAACGCCGGTACGCCAAGCTTCCGCCTTCTTTTGTGAGGATTGCGCCGAAGAGATACCTGAGCCGCGACGACGATTAATTATCGGCGTGCAGCGCTGTATACATTGCCAGGAAATTGTTGAAAAGAATGCCCGGCATTTTCGACACCCTTAATTGGACATCTGCCCTATGCATCACCTTCATCGCGGGCGTTTCGCCCCTACGCCACCGCCGCGTTTTTCCTCACCCGCTGCCGCGCCCTTTGTTGGCCAATGGTGGTGGAATGCGCCGCGTAAGGCGATAACGCGCGAAGTTTCCGCGCCAATCTATCAGGTAGATAGCCAAGCCCAGGCGGCGCTGAGCCAGCTTCTTGCCCTGCCCGCCTGCCTGCGTTTTCCTCTTTATCAACGCTACCAGCAGCTTATAGATGAAGAAAGCAGGCAGAAGGCAAATGCCTTTCTCAAGCAGACATTTGCCCAGCGGCTGTGGCCAAGGGTGCAGAAAGTCACGGCGAAGAATCAACTCAAACGGCAAATTTCGCTGCGCTTTATGGCGGAAGAAGGGACCTATAACCGCCTGCCCGATTTAAATGAAAAACAGCTGAAAAGTCTGGCATGGCGAGTAGCCGCGCACTGCCACGAAGCTTATGAACACCTGTGCGACCGCCAGCTTGCGCTGACAAGCTCACCGGAGGATTTGCTCAGCGATGCCACGCAAAACCAGCTCTACTCGATAGTGGCTGGTATGGCGCGTGCCTTAAACGTCACGCCTTTGCACTGGTCGCGCTTTACTGAGGGCAAGCTGGATGCTCACGCCGCCATCGCCAGCTTGTCGCGACTGGTGAATGCCGACTGGTGGCGACGCCAGCTGCTTGCTCAACAGGCGCGCTGGCGCGAGGCATTGATGATTGCCGGAGGTTATGTCAACCGCCGCGTCTCGGCCTATGTCAGCAAAAACGCCCAGCGCGAGGTGCGCTCGCGCCGCCTTTCGATGATTAATTACCTCAAGCAAAACGATTTGCAGAACGAGCAGACCGGCGAGCGCATCAATATGCTGGAGACTGTTATGTCGAGCATTGCTAACCCGGCTATTCGCCGGATGGAGCTGATGACGCTAATTGCCGGAGTCGAGCAGGTCGCCAGCGATCAGGGCGATCGCGGCCTGTTTATCACCCTGACCACGCCGTCGAAATACCACCCTACTCGCATGTTCAACGGCCATGTGCATTTCAACGGTCGCTGGGATGAGCAGGCTTTTTCGCCGAAAGAGGCCCAGCGCTATCTGGTCGCCGTGTGGGCGAAAGTCCGCACGGCGTTCAAAGATAAAAACATCAAAATCTACGGCGTCCGGGTGGTAGAGCCGCACCACGACGGCACGCCGCACTGGCACCTGATGCTGTTTACCGCGCCAAGCCAGCAACAAACCGCCATCGACATTATGCGCCGCTACGCCTTGCAGGAAGAGGGCGACGAGCCGGGCGCAGCTAAAAACCGTTTCGACTGTAAGCCGCTGAATCGCGGCGGCGCGGCGGCTTACATCGCTAAATACATCTCGAAAAATATCGACGGCTACGCGCTGGATGGCGAAGTGGATTTCGACTCCGGCAAGCCGCTGAAAGAGAGCGCCGCCGCCGTCACCGCCTGGGCATCCACTTGGCGCATACCGCAATTTCACCCCATCGGACTGCCCTCGGTGGGCACTTACCGCGAGTGTCGGCGCATTCGCGGCGTCAGTCTGGAAAACAGCTTCGACCGCCGAGTGGAAGAGGTGCGCCACGCCGCCGACTGCGGCGACTACGCGGGTTACATTCACTCTCAGGGTGGCACCAATGTTCCGCGCCACCAGCAAACGGTGCGCGTTGCCCGCCAACCCCGCGGGCGTTTCAATCGCTACGCCGAAGAGCAGAAAGAGGTGGTCGGCATCTATGCTCCGCATCTGGGTGAAGATCATTGCTACCAGACACGTTCCAGCCGCTGGCGGGTGGTTCGCCGTGAGCCAAATAGCGAAAGAGTTTCCACCGATAAAGATATTCCTATGCCTTGGAGTTCTGTCATTAACTGTGGAAATGCTTATGTATTAAAGGAGCAGCAAACCACTGGGAAGCCGTCAAAAACGCCGGTTAATGGCTGGGATTCTTTTAAGATGAAAAATGAGTATCGGCGCAAAGAAATAACACTAAATCAATCAATTAGTGCATTTCAAAGACACACAGTATTGACGTGATCCTTTAATTAAATAATACTGTATATAAACACAGTGAATGAAGGGCCGCACGGTGGAAAACCTAAATAAACAACAATTAATACTCTCGCGTATTCAGGTCATTGCCGACATCTCGCAGACGGCGCAATGCAATTCGCAAGAGTTCCTTATTGTCATGTCGTTGATTTCAGAACTGGCGAGTCAGGCCTTGCCTGATAACCATAATGAAACCTTGCTGTGCAACGTGGATGACGATCCCGGTCGCAAAAATCCATAACGCAAAGAGTCAGGCGCTTACGCCACCTTGTTTCGGTTCGCCGAAAGTTGGCTAAGCGCGCCTGCTTTCACCCTGTTGTTTCGCGTCTCCTCCTGTTGCTCCACTCTCCTTAAAAAACGTCTCGCCCCTCGCCCCCACTCTCTGTTGTGCCATCAGGTTCACAACCGCACCTCGTTGCGCCCATAAGCCACATTCCAGACACTACCTACTCCTCCCAGCTCATCTACACAAAACCGGAAAACCATCATGAAACTTTATGCACAACAAGGGGATACCGTTGATTCGATGTGCTGGCGCGTTTATGGCCGCACCGCCTCAATGGTGGAAAAAGTCTACAGCCTGAACAAAGGCATTGCGGATTTTGGCCCCATCTTGCCCCACGGCACTCTGGTCGAGATGCCGGATCAGCTGGAGAAGTCAGTCAAAGAGTCCATCAGATTATGGGACTAACCGCCGAACGCGTGGCTTCGGCCTGCGCTTACCTCATCGCGACGTTCATGGCCTGGCTGGGTGGGCTGTCGCTAGAGGATATCGCCTTTCTGGTCGGCTCCGGCGTCGGCATCGGTACCTTTTTAGTCAACTGGTACTACCGGCGAAAAAGCTATCTGCTGCTGGCCCGAAGCGGGCTGAGTAAGGAGAAATATGAACGCCTCAATTCTTAAAAAATGCAGCGCCGCCGTGGTTCTCGGGCTGATGTTTCTGCTGCCGGGCTACTTGTCTATCTCTACCTCGGTCGAGGGGGTGAAGCTGATTGCCGATTTCGAAGGCTGCCAGTTATCGCCTTACCAATGCAGCGCCGGGGTCTGGACCAGCGGTATTGGTCACACGGCGGGCGTGGCGCCCACCGGGCAGATAACCGAGCATCAGGCCGCCGAAAACCTGCTGGCGGATATCAAAAATGTCGAAAAAGGCCTGCAAGCCTGCATGCCGGTGGAGATGCCGCAGCCGGTGTATGACGCCGTGGTGGCGTTTACCTTCAATGTGGGCGTGCGCGCCTCGTGCAACTCGACGCTGGCGTTTTTCATCAAAAAACATCAGTGGCGCGATGCCTGCGAGCAGCTGCCGCGCTGGGTGTTTGTTAATGGCGTGCGCACCGCCGGGCTTGAACGCCGCAGAGCCGCAGAACGGGCTTTGTGCCTGAAAGGAGCCTGATATGCGCGTACTGTTTATCGCCCTTTTCGTGTTGGGTCTGGCGCTGCTGGGGATGATTGTTTACAGCCACGGATTGCAGCGCGACAAGCACGAACTGACCCAAAGCCGCGACGTGCTGGCCCAGCAGCTCAGCCAGCGCGACCAGCTGATCGCTGAACTCAACCAGCAGATGCAAACCCGTGAACAGGCTGAGGCCACGCTGCGCGATGCGTTAGCGCAGGCCAACGGCCTGGTTTGGCAACGAGAACAACGCTTTCAAAGGAGCCGCAATGATGATCCCTTGGTTAAAACCTGGGCTGATAGTGCTCTGCCCGCTGCTGTTAGCCAGCTGCACCAGCGCCCCGCCTTCAGCTCCGCCACAGATTATTTACATTGGCTGTCCGCCAGTCAGCACCTGCCAGGTACCCGCCAGCCATCCCAAAAATAACGGCGATTTGAGTGCCGACGTCCGTCAACTTGAAGCCGCGCTGCTCTCATGCGGCCTGCAGGTCGACGCCATTAAACAGTGTCAGGAGACCTATCGTGTTAAAACCGAAACAACTTCAACAGCGGCTCATTGAGCAGATCCCCGAGCTGGGCGCGCATCCAGAAATCTTAAAAGTGACCGCAGGTCCGGGGAGCGTGGTGGCCACGCCGGCGCCCTCCCTCTCCTTTGAATATCACTATCCCTTAACGCTGGCCGTCACCACGGCGGACCTCAGCGAATCCCTTGCCGACCCTATCGTGGTCGAGGTGCTGGACTGGCTGACCGTCAACCAGCCGGAAGTGATGAGCAGCAGCGCGCGGCGGCTGACGGATTTCACCTTCAGCCAGTTGGCCGACACATTAACCCTGACGCTGCAACTCACCGAGCGCGTGCAGGTGAAGGACGCCGACGGCGTGCGCACCATCACCCACTTGCCCGAGCCGCCGCTGCCGGAAAACAACGCGCGGCCGCGCCAGGTTTACCTCAATGGCGAGCTGATCAGCCAATGGGCTGAGTAACCTTTTCGGCTACCGCTCGTTGTGCCACGGCCCGCCGGACGGTCTCCGATTGTCGACTTCCCTCGTTAAACGGCATCCTTAATCCCATGAACACATACACACAAATCAACGACATGATGCGGCTGATCAACAACCTGATTCGCATCGGCAATGTCAGCGCGGTCGACCTCGAGAATGCGCGCTGCCGCGTCGCCAGCGGCGATAACACCACAGCCTGGCTACCATGGCTGACCAGCCGCGCGGGCAAGAGCCGCAGTTGGTGGGCGCCCTCGGTGGGCGAGCAGGTGCTGCTGCTGTCGATGGGCGGCGAGCTGAACACGGCTTTCGTGCTGCCCGCGATTTTCTCCGACGCCAACCCGGCCCCTTCGGCCTCTGCCGACGCGGTTCACCTCAGTTTCCCGGACGGCGCGGTTATCGAGTATGAACCGGCAACCAGCGCTCTGACCGTGATCGGCGTGAAAACCGCCACCCTGAGCGCGGCGGAGAAAGTGACAGTCACCGCGCCGCAGATTGAATGCCACGCCAGCACCCGCATCACCCTCGACAGTCCGGAAGTGGTCTGCACCCACAAGCTCACCACCGGCTCACTCGAGGTGCAACAGGGCGGCAGCATGACCGGCGATATCAGCCATAGCGGCGGTAGCCTGACGTCCAACGGCATCGCCTTACACACCCACCGCCACGGCGGCGTTCAGACCGGCGGCGGCCAAACCGGAGGACCGCAATGAGTGAAGCTAAATATCTCGGCATGGCTCGCGACACCGGGCTGGCGATTGAAGATCTCGACCACATTCGCCAGTCGGTGAGCGACATTTTACAGACCCCGATTGGGTCACGAGTGATGCGCCGCGAGTACGGCTCATTGCTTTCCGAACTCATCGACCAACCGCAAAACGACGCGCTGCGCCTGCAAATCATGGCGGTTTGCTACACCGCGCTGTTGCAGTGGGAGCCGCGAGTTTCGCTGACTTCCATCACCTTCAACGCCGACTACAACGGCAAGATGGTGGTCGACATGACCGGCAGCCGTAGCGATACGGACACCGAATTTTCCCTGAGTATTCCTGTGAGCTGAGACTATGGCGACTATCGATTTAAGCCAGTTACCCGCCCCCAACGTGGTGGAGCAACTGGACTATGAAAGCTTATTTGCAGAACGTAAATCCACGCTGATTTCGCTCTATCCGCCCGAACAGCAGGAGGCGATTAGCCGCACCCTGTCGCTGGAGTCCGAGCCGTTGGTCAAGCTGTTACAGGAGAACGCCTACCGCGAAGTGATCCTGCGCCAGCGTGTTAACGAAGCCGCGCGCGCCGTGATGGTGGCCTACGCCACCGGCAGCGATTTGGACCAGCTGGCGGCCAATAATGGCGTGCAGCGTCTGGTGCTCAAACCCGCCGACAGCACCACCATTCCTCCCACCGACGCCGTGATGGAAAGCGACAGCGATCTGCGCATGCGCATCCCGCAAGCCTTCGAGGGGCTGAGCGTCGCGGGGCCGAGTGGTGCTTACGAATACCATGCTCGCAGCGCCGATGGCCGCGTGGCCGACGCGTCCGCCATCAGCCCGGCTCCCGCCGAAGTCACTATCACCATTTTGTCGCGTGATAACGATGGCAAAGCCACGCCAGATTTGTTGGCCGCGGTGGATAAAGCGCTGAATGACGAAGACGTTCGCCCCGTCGCGGACCGCGTCACCGTGCAGGCCGCCGAGATTGTGCCTTACCAGATTGAGGCGGTGCTCTACGTGCTGCCCGCCCCTGAAATAGAACCCGTGCGCGCCGCCTCCGAAGCACAGCTCAAAAAGTACATCAACACCCAAGGGCGGCTAGGTCGTGACATTCACCTGTCGGCTATTTATGCCGCGCTGCACGTAGAAGGTGTTCAGCGCGTAGAGCTGCAATCGCCGCTGGCGGATATCGTGCTGGATAAAACTCAGGCCTCACTGTGCACGGCCTACAGCCTGTCGGTCGGAGGGTCTGATGAATGATCGCCTGCTGCCTTCCGGCTCAACGCAACTTGAAATCGCGGCAGCCGAGGCACTCTCACACATAGCCCGTCTGCCGGTCCCGCTGCGCCTGTTGTGGAACCCGAACACCTGCCCGCTGCCTCTGCTGCCCTATCTGGCGTGGGCGTTTTCGGTCGACAGATGGGATGAGAAATGGTCCGAATCAGCGAAGCGCGCGGCGGTGCGCGCCGCCTGGTTTATTCATAAACACAAAGGCACCACCGGCGCGTTGCGTCGGGTGGTCGAGCCGCTGGGCTATCTGATCCGCGTCATAGAGTGGTGGCAAACCCAAGACGCACCTGGCACGTTTCGTCTGGACGTTGGCGTGCTGGAAACCGGTATCACCGAAGAGATGTACCAAGAGCTTGAGCGCCTGATTGCCGACGCCAAGCCTTGTAGCCGCCATCTGATTGGGTTGTCAATCAATCTCGATGTCAGCGGCGATTGCCTGATAGCTGCCGCGAGTTACGACGGCGAAGAGCTGACGGTTTACCCCTATTTCCCTGAAACCATTACCGCGTCCGGCGCTGCAATCACCGGTTCAGCAATCCATTTAATCGACAACCTGAGAGTAAACTATGACAGCTAAATTTTTTGCCCTGCTGACCAATCAGGGCGCAGCCAAACTGGCTAATGCGACCGCGCTCGGTACGCAATTGAGCCTTACCCAAATGGCGGTGGGCGACGGCGGCGGTGTATTGCCAACGCCCGATCCTGCTCAAACTAAGCTGATTGGCGAAAAGCGCCGAGCGTCGTTGAATTCGCTAAGCGTTGACCCCGCGAATACCAACCAGATCATCGCCGAGCAGATTATCCCTGAGGATCAGGGCGGTTTCTGGATCCGCGAAATCGGCTTATTCGACCAAGACAATACGCTGATCGCCATCGCCAACTGCCCGGAGACGTATAAGCCTCAGTTGCAAGAAGGCAGCGGGCGAACCCAAACCGTGCGCATGATCATCGTTGTCAGCAGCACCGACGCGGTCACCCTGAAAATCGATCCGTCAGTGGTGCTGGCTACCCGCAAATACGTCGACGATAAGGTCATCGAGGTTAAAGCCTATACCGATGATCAATTAGCCAAACACGTCGCGGCAGCCAATCCGCATAATCAGTATTTGCAGATCAGTAAATCTCTGGCAGAAATCAAAACCCTTGGCCCAGATGCCGTTTCAGCGGTTCTTTC
>NZ_JBQSVB010000022.1:0-20209 GCF_052376015.1 Ewingella sp. AOP8-B2-18 | reverse complement strand
CGACATGCCAGTGATGACAATCGTGGCGTTTTGCAGACAATTTTTTGCATAACCACACCTCCGGAAACAGAAACCAACGAGTCTTGCGAGCATCAGCTGCACGCCTGCAAGTAATATAACCTCCGGGTCCAGTTGCAGAACACCGAACAGACTAACAAAACGTAGGTGCCAGTTTGCTCTGGCGAAACGGGGTTTAACCTAAAACCGCGGTGGGGAGAAAACCTGCGCCAGGCCAGGCGGCCTGGCGCGAAAATCGCACGCTAACCCTCTTTACCAAAGCCAGTTTGCTGGATAAGCATCAGCATAACGCTGTTGACCCAGCCGTGAGCCAGGCTCTGGCGGTCACTCGCCACGTCAACACGTACCAGTTGCTCTTTGCTGACCGGCGCGGCGGAGATGCCTTCGATCACTACCCGGTACCAGACGGCGGCGGGACGGAGTTCGTTGGCGGGCGCAACCGGGTTCAGCGCCACCGGGCCGCCGTGACTCTGCGCCAGCATCAGATTAGGCAGACGGCGGATGGCGTCGTGGTCGATGGTCACTACCGCGCCTGCGAGCGGCTGCCAGCGGCCCTGCTGATAAACCCGCGCCGTCGCGCCGTCGCGCAGGCGGGCCAGGTCGGTTTCGCTGACCAGCGCCTTCACGCGCCAGCGGTGGGTGTCGATCACGCTTGCGATGCGGGTGCCAGGCGAGACCCAACTGCCGGGGCGCAGGGTCTGCTCAACGTCATGCACCACGCCATCCTCCAGCGCCACCAGCTGGAGCCGCTGAAGCTCAACGGCGCTGGCCCGCTGTTGAATGGCGTACTGGCGCGCCATCTGGTCGGCGACCACCTGCTTCGCCGCGCCGTTTTTATCGAGCGCCATCGCGCCGCGGGCGCTGGTCTGCCACGCCTGGCTTAGCGCCAGCGCCTTATCCTGCTCGTCCGCCGGGACGGGGGCCACCAGTTCAAACAGCTTCTGGCCCGCCTTGACCTGCTGGCCTTCCTGCACCAGCACCTTGTCAAGCTGGGCGGCATAGGGCGTGTAAACCGGCTGCGCCACGCCCGCCTCCATCACGCCGTGCAGGGAGACCTGCCCGGACCAGGGCAGAAAGACCGAAAGCCCCAGCGCGAGTGCGACGGCGACAAGGCGCAGCAGGCGCGCCGGAGCGATTTCCCGGCGGCGCGCGCGCCAGATTTTGAGTTCGCGAAACATCGGTTGCACCACAAAAGTGACTATCTCAATAAAAAACAGCACCAGCCCGAGCGCCTTAAAAAAGGCGTTGTAGACCACCAGCGCGATGCCGACGAACAGCAGTAGCCGGTAAACCCAGGTGGCGAAGGCGAAAAGGGTGAGGAAGCGGGCAAAGGCGGGCGAGACGTTATCCGGGATCGGATCCTCAAGCCCCAGCAGGTGCCAGCGCAGCCAGCGCTTCGCCCAGTTGCCCGCCCGTTCGTGCAGGCCAGGGTAGTCCAGCGTATCGCTGAGAATAAAGTAGCCGTCAAAGCGCATAAACGGGCTGGCGTTCACCGCCACCGTCAGCACCCAGGCGGTGGTGGCGAGAAAGAACAGCGCGCCTTTAACGTTGCCTTCCGGCGCGAAGCTCCAGAACAGCGTCGCCCAGGCCGCCAGCATCAGCTCGGCCATAATGCCCGCGCTGGCGATGGAGAGCCGGTGGCGGGACTGCGACAGCTTCCAGCTCTCTCCGGTATCGGTGTAGGCCATCGGCCACATCACCAGCAGCGCCACCCCCATATGGCCGACGCGTACGCCGTAGCGGGTCGCCATAAAGGCGTGCCCCAGTTCGTGCCAGCATTTGGAGAGGATCAGCGCCACCGCGAAGGCCAGCGCCCCGTTCCAGCTCAGGGCGCCGTGCAGCGCGGCCTCGACGTTATCCCACTGGCGCGCGGCCAGAACGACGCCTGCCAGCGCGGCGACGGCGGTCAGCAGTAGAAACGGCGCGCTGAAAAGCCACTCCACCCACGGCAGCATGCGGCGCAGGGCTTTCTCCGGGCGCACCAGCGGCAGGCGGATAAACAGGTAGCCGTGCAGAATACGCCGCCAGAGCGAGCCGCGCGCTTTGAACGCGCCGCGGCGCAGCAGCTGTTGCTGCTGTAAAAAGCCCAGGAACTGCAACACATCCTGTTCGTCCACCGTCATGGTGGTCTCCTGGCTGATGCTGTCGGCAATCGCCTGCGGCGCGCCGAGCGGCCAGCGGCGCAGCATCTCCAGCTCCAGCCAGCCCAGGCGGAAATAGAGGTTGCGCACCGGGTCGGCCAGATGCCAGGCGGGCGAGCCGTCGCGGTTGTTGCCCGCCGGGTGAATTTTTAGCTCGTCGCGCAGCGGCGGCAGCGGCTGCGGCTGCGCAAGAGCTGTCCCGCCCGCAGGCGGGAGCGTCGCGGCTGTTTGCATATCAGAATCCACACCAGGCGCGCAGCGTCGCCAGCGGACGACGGAAAATCAGATAACCGAGCAGGCTCCAGTCGCCGGAGACGCGGGCCGTGCCCTGCAAGCCGATACGGGCGGCGCTGGACGGGTCGGTTACGGTGCCGCGCAGCAGGTAGCTCGCGACGCCGTTCGGCGCTTCCACCGTCTCGTAACCGGCGTAATCCAGCCGCGCGGTCAGCGGGTGCAGCGGGGCGACCTTAAGAAATACGGTCATCGCCGCGTGCGGGTTCAGGTTGGTGGATTCCGCCGCAGGCGCCCAGGCGCGCACGCCGAGCTTCGTCGGGTCCGCCAGCAGGCCGATGCGCTCGCCGGTCTGTACCGGACGGCCCGCCCAGTCGTCCGGGTCGGTGTAGACAAACACGCCGCTGCTGCGGGCGCGGATCGACAGCTTCTCCAGCTCGCGCTGCAACGAGGCAACCTGCACCTTTTGCTCGCGCCATTTGCCTTCGGTCAGAGCCAGTTCCGCACGGGCGTTCGGGTCTTCAATCGCCTGCTGAGACGCCTGATGCATATTGACGGTGGCGGTCGCCAGCTCCGCCTGAGCAATGGCGAGACGGTTTTTTAGAGTCGTATCATCCAGCTCCGCCAGCACCTGTCCGGCCACGACCGGCGTGTTCGGCGGCACCTTCATCTGGTGAATCACCCCGTCGCTCGGCGCGGCGATCACTTCGCTGTTAAGCGAAATCACCTCGGCGGGCACCAGCGTGTATTCCCGAATCGGGATCAGCATAACCAGCAGCAGAAGCAGCAACACGAGACCCGCGCGTCGGCGCACCGTGGCGGGCAGCAGCCGTTGCAGGCGAGAAGGCCGCGCCACCAGCGCCCACCAGGCGTAGCCGTACAGGTTCGCCAGCTGGAGCAGGGCGTATTCGGGGCTTTCGACGCCAAGCTGCGTCGGCCACGGGGTATCGCGGGCCAGCAGCAGCAGGGCGTGCAGCTTGCCGTCCGGGCCGGTCAGCGCCAGCACCCAGACGTGGCCCGGCAGCCATTCGTCCCACTCGCGCGCCAGCGACTCGCTCAGCATTTCCGGCGACAGCGGCATCACGCGGGCAGTTTCCGGCAGCGCGGCGCAGCGCGGCGCGATGTCGCAGGCAACGGCGGCAAGCCACAGCGCGTAGGGGGTATTGCGGTCGGTGTCGCTCAGGCCGGAGTGCGCCGCAAGCTGGGCGCGCCCGGTGGCGGAAACGGCGAGCAGCGCCGCCTGGCGATACTCCACCAGCGAGCGGGTATCGTTACACATCACAAAACCCAGCTCTTCGGGGCTGCGCGCCGCTTTCACGCGCGCCGCGAGAGAATAGAACAGGGCGATGCTCACGAGTTGTTCGTCCCGCTCTGGCACTGCGCCGCCGCTTTCGGGCAGACTGGCGTCGCGCGGCCGCTCATGCCGGGCAGTACGTCCTGGGCGTCGCTGCCAAATTCCGCTTCAATCTCAATCGTCTGGCTCACGGCGTCCACGCGGCCGCTGATGTGGGTGACGGTCATCGGGTAATGCTTGCCGGTTTCACCCACCACCGCGTCAAGCTGCGCGCCGGGCGCAAGCCAGGTGGTCCAGCCTGACGGCACGTTGAGGCGCGCCTTGCGGGTGCCGTTGCTTACAAGATCGATAACCTGCGCGCCTGCGCCGACGCCCTGGCCCTCTTTGACGTAAATACGCGCCACGCGGCCGTCGAACGGCGCGGTAAAGCGGCACTGCGCCAGCTGCGCTTCAAAGATTTTGATCTGGCTGCGGGTGCGGTTCACGTCGGCGGCGGCAAGGCCAACCTCCAGCGCGCCTGCGGAATGCAGACCCTGCAATTTCGCCTTCGCTTCATATTTGATCTGCGCGGCGCTGTACTCGGCGTCTGCCGCGTCGCGACGGGCTTTCAGCTCGCTACAGTCCAGCGTCACCAGCAGTTTGCCTGCCTTGACCGTATCGCCCAGCTCAACGTTGACCTGCGACACGCGCCCGGCCACCACGCTTGATAGCGGGCTTTCCTGGTTGGCCATCACCAGAAAACGCACCGGCGCGGCGCCGTTGTCGGCGGTGGCGTCAGGCGCGCTCTCAGGCGCTGCGGCAACGGCCGCATCCGGCGTTGCGACTGCCCCCGCCGCAGCGGGGGTTGGGTCGGCGGCGAAGGCGCTGGCGCACAGCGCCAGGCCCGTCAGCGGCATGAGCGCGCGGACGCTGCGCCAGCCTTCGTTCACGTTGTTCATACCTGTTCCTGTTATTAAGGGTTACTTGCCGTCATCACGCCGGTGTCGCCTGCCGCTTTATGCAGGTCGGACACCACGGAGAGCGCGGCGGCTTCTGCCAGCGCGCTGACCGAACGGGTGTTGACGTCATTCGGCAGATAGCTGGTGTATTTCTGGTAGGCGACCTGCGCGCCCTGGGCGTTATAGACCGCCATTTCCCACACGCCGCGCTGCGAGCCTGACGCGCGTTCAAGATTGAGGTTCATTTGCAGTTTCACGCTGTCGGCGCCGTTGCCCTGCACCAGCTGGTTGGCGGCCAGCACATGGGTGACCGACTGATAAATCGCGCTCTTGTTGACGCCCGCTGGCAGGCGGCCCAGGGTGACGCTGACCGGATGGCGGGAAACTACCGCGTCGGCGCTCTGGGTGAAGACCTGCTTCTCGCCCGCCACCAGGCTCTGGTTGATTTCACGCGACAGGGTCGGCAGATCGCTGCTGGTCACCTTTTCCGGCAGCAGGTCGATGCCTACCGAGTTCAGCACGCGGCCATAGGCGGACTGCGCCTGCGCGTATGAGGCGGCTTCCTGGAAGCGGGAGACGATGGAGCGCGCCTGGGTGCGCAGGGATTCCAGGTCGCTTGAGAGCGAGTTGTCGGAACCGGCGCGGGAGATGCTCGCCAGACGCTGGTCGACGCGGGCGGACTCCTGGGCTATCTGGTAGTCGTACACCGCGAGCTTGTAGCGCTCAACCGAGACGCGCACCTGAGTCAGCACCGCCATGCTCAGCGCCATACGGCGGGCATTGTCGGTGGCCAGGCGCGCGTCGTTGGTGCGGCTGATGGCCGGCGCGCTCAGCAGCTTGAACAGGTTCATGGAAACGCCCACGCCGCCCTGCACCCAGCTGTTGTTGTAGAGGTAGCTGTTGGAGTCGTAGCTGATGCCGCCGAACAGATTCAGGTTCGGGAACAGCGAGGCGATCTGGCGTTTGGTTTCCAGCACGTCGATGCGGGTTTTGTAATCTTCTTCACGCAGCTCTGGGCGGCGTTCCAGCGCCATCTGCTCAAGCGTATCAAGCTGGCTTGGCACGCCGGAAAGCGCCGGATTGGCGACGTCCTGTAAGGTGAAGTCGGTGGTGGACGGCAGGTTCAGCAGGGCGGCCAGCTCGCTTTTCGCCATCTGCATCTCCTGGCGCTTCTGGTTCAGCAGCGCCACCGCGTCGAGCAGGGCGCGCTGGTACTCCAGGCCCTCGACCGGCGGCAGAATGCCTGCGCGCTCCGCTTCGCGGGTTTTCTCAAGCGCGGTCTGGATCTCTTCGGCCAGCGGCTGCGCTTCGCTCAGCAGACGCTGTGCGCCCAGCGCGCGCCAGTACGCGTCGCGCACCTCCTGGACAATATTCTGCAATACCTTGCGGCGACGCTCTTCGGCGATGTTGACGTTATCCGCCTGCTGCTTCGCGCGGTAGTAGCTCATGCCGAAATCGAGCACGTCCCAGGAGAAGGTGGCGTCGGCCAGCAGGTGCTCGCGCTCTTCAGAGGTGGACGGACGCAGGCTGACGACCCGGTCTTCGATACCGACGCTGGTGCCGCCGGAATCGTTGTCGCGCCAGCGGTAGCCGGCATCGGTCATCAACTTCGGCAGCATATCCTGCTGGGAGATATCCAGGATGCCGCGCGACAGGGCGGTTTCCATCATCTTCAGGCGGTAGTCGAGGTTGTATTTCAGCGCGCGGGCCATGGCGTCTGACAGGGTCAGCGGACCAGAGACCGGCTGCTGGTCGCGGTACATGGCGGCGCGGTCGGCGCTGACGCGCGCGCCGATTTCATCCTGGGTCAGCGGTTCAGGTTTAATGGTGCCGCAACCGCTTAACAGCAGCGCGGAAACCAGTGCGGCGACAGGGGCGAGCAGAGGCGCAGAACGTACGGCAGTCGGGGTTACGGTAGTTAAAGTCGTCATCATTGTTATGCTTAAAGTGTTGAGTTAACAATCCGGCGGCGCGGCGCCGCCGGTGTAAAAGGTTTTTGGAGTTGCGCGATTAACGATGCGGTGTGGCGCCTCCCACGGTGACCGGTTCCGGCGCGGCGACGCGGTTACGGGCCAGCGCGTCGACCTGCGCCGCCAGTGACGGCGCGCCTGGTCGGGCGGCGGCTTGCGGCACGATCACCACGCCCGGCGCGGCGGCGTGAGCCTGCTTCGCATCAGGGGTTTTCTCGCCGCGCTCCTGCTGCACGGTGGTTCTTTCGTTGATGCGCTCGTTAAGCGGCGGACGTTCCGGCGCGTTTTCCAGCACGGGCGCAGGCTGTACGGATTTATTCAGCGAGAAGTGGCTGAAGTGATCGCCCAGCAGCTGCGAACCGATACCGGTGGCGGCGAAGGTGTTCACCACGCTGCGTTGCAGCGTGGTGTTTACCCAGCGGGTAAAGAGAATGCCGTCTTCCAGCACCGGCGTGCCGTTGTCATTCATGCCGCGGCCCAGCTCGGTAATTTTGCGGTTCAGCTCCACCTCGCGAGGGAACTGGTCGCTGTACACGCCGTAGATGGCGGGCAGGATAAACAGACCCGGCGAATACGGCTGATCGAGCGACAGCTCGTAGTTGGTGTAGTAGCTCGGGAAGTGCTGATCGCCTGTGCGTACCGACTGCGGCGGCGTCACGCCGTGAATAACGATGGTCAGCTGCGCCTGGCTGGTATTGCCGTCGGCGTCGGTAATGGTGTAAGTGAACACCTCGCTCAGGGTGGCGTTGGCGTCCAGCGACGCCACGCGGCTGTTGCTGCGGTTCAGCACATAGCTGTAGTTGCCGCGGGCGTCGAGCGTCAGGGCGCCGAACTCGCCCAGGCTTACGCCGCCGACCGCGCCCGCGCGGTTGAGGTTCACGGAGGAAATCGCGCTCACCGGGCCGCCCGCCGCGGCGCCGTCTGCGCCGTCTGCGCCGATAGCGTCGTTGCTAAAGACGTTGCCCGACGCCGCCTGCTGGCCGCGATCCTGGTCGATGCTGTTGTCGTCCGCTGCCGCGACCGGCGCGTCGTTGAGAATATTGACGCGCAGCAGGCCCGGCGCGCGGGTCTGCTGGCCGTTGACGGAGAACCGAATCTCTTCGCGGGTGGTGGATTCGCCCGGCTGGTTAACCGCCTGGGTCAGCGTGAAGCGGTATTGCAGCGTCGCGCGGCCTTCGCCGTCCACCTGGAAACCGGTGAGCGACAGCACGCCGTCCGGCGTTGCGATATCCACTGGCGCCTGGGCGCTCAGCGCCTGGAGCTGCGCAAGCGTCAGGGTCTGGCCGCCAATGGTCAGGCTTTCCACCGGCTCCAGCGACAGTACGGCCATCGCGCCCGTGGTGGTTTGCGCGCCGCTGGCCGTATCGACCAGACCTGCCTCTTTCACCCACGCCTCGGCTACGGGGTTCACCAGCAGGCGCAGTTCGCCCGTGGCGGTGCCGCCGTCGTTGCCGTCGCTCAGGGTGTAGTTCAACACTGGCGTAAAGCCGGACCAGCCGCTTGCCGGGGTAAACAGATAGCTGCCGTCGCGGTTAACCACCAGCGTGCCCTGGCCCGGGATCGTAATGATGTCCCCCGGCGCGTAGGTCGCGCCGCCGACGGTGATCTCCGCCACGTGCAGCGGGTCGCTGTCCGCGTCGCGGTCATTGGTCAGCAGATTGCCGCTGACCGGCGTTTCCGGCAGGGTGCTCGCTTTATCCGCCACCGCGACCGGCGGGGTGTTGGTGACCTCAAGCGTGACCTGGGCGGTTTCGGTGACGCCGCCGCTGGTGACGGTATAGGTGAAGGTATCCTGGCCGACATAACCCGTATTCGGCTGGTAGACCACCTTGCCGTTTTCAATGGTCACCGTGCCGTGCGCGCCGTTGGTGACGCCGGTAATAGCGCGGTCGGCGTTACTGAAGCTGTCGTTGCCGAGCGCGTCAACGGTGACCGGGTCGCCTGCATGGGTGGTGGCGCGGTCATCTTTCACATCCACGACCGGCGTAACGGTGATAACGAGCAACGCGGTAGCGGTGCCGCCGTCGTTGCCGTCGCTGACCGTATAGGTCACCACCGGCGCCGTGCCGTTCCAGTCGGCGACTGGCGTGAAGCGGTAGCTGCCGTCGCGGTTAACGGTCAGCGCGCCGACGCCCGCCAGCTGGACGGTGTCGCCCGGCTGAGCAGTCTGGCCGCCGACGGTAAAGCCCGCAATGTGCAGCGGGTCGCCGTCCGGGTCGCGGTCGTTGGTCAGCAGTTCGCCGCCAATAGCGGTGTCTTCCGGCGTGGTGACGATTTCACCGTCGGCCACCGGCACGGTATTGGTCATCACGACGCTCACGGCGGCGGTTTCGGTGACGCCGCCGCTGGTGACGGTATAGGTGAAGGTGTCCTGGCCGACGTAGCCCGCGTTTGGCGTATAAACCAGCTGCCCGTTTTCAATAGCGACGGAGCCGTGCGCGCCCTGGGTCACGCCGGTAATGGCCTGGTCCGGGTTAACGAAGCGGTCGTTGCCGATCGCATCAATCGTCACCGGCACGCCTGCGTGGGTGGTGGCGCTGTCATCTTTCACGTCCGCTACCGGGGTGACGGTGATGGCGAGCGTCGCGGTAGCGGTGCCGCCGTCGTTGCCGTCGCTGACCGTGTAGGTTACTACTGGCGCCGTGCCGTTCCAGTCGGCCACCGGCGTAAAGCGGTAGCCGCCGTTGCGCTCAATGGTCAGCTCGCCGACGCCCGGGAGCCGCGCGGTATCGCCCGGCTGATAAGTCTGGCCGCCGACGGTGAAGCCCGCGATAAACAGCGGATCGCCGTCCGCGTCACGGTCGTTGAGCAGCAGGTCGCCGCGCGCCTCGTAATCTTCCGGCGAAGCCACTGTCTCGCCCGTTGCGACCGGCACGCTGTTGGTCAGGGTGACGGTGACGTTGGCGGTTTCGCGAACGCCGCCGCTCTCCACGGTGTAGGTGAAGGTATCCTGGCCGACATAGCCTGCCACAGGACGATAAACCAGCTGGCCGTTTTCAATGGTCACCGAGCCGTGCTGGCCCTGATCCACATCGATAATCGCTTTGTCGGCATTGCTGAAACTGTCGTTATGCAGCGCATCGATAGTGACCGCAACACCCGCATGGGTGCTGGCCGTATCGTCCTTCGCGTCCGCCACCGGCGTTACGCTAAAGGCGAGCGTGGCGGTGGAGACGCCGCCGTCTTTGCCGTCGCTGATGGTGTAGGTCGCGGCAGGCGGCACGCCGTTCCAGTCGGCCACTGGCACAAAGGTGAAGCTGCCGTCGGCGCGGATCGTCAAATCGCCATAGCCTGCCAGCGTCGCGGTGTCGCCCGCGAGGTAGCGGGTGCCGCCGACGGTAAACTCCGTCACGGCGAGGGCGTCGCCATCGTCATCGTGGGCGTTAGTCAGCAGGTTCTGCGCCGCAGTGCTGTTAAGCGTGGTGTCTTCCGGCGAGGAAATCGTCGGTACGCTGGTCAGACGCGGCGCCACGTTGGTGACGTCCACGGTAACGGTCGCGGTTTCGGTTTTGCCGCCGCTGGTGACGGTGTAGTCGAAGGTGTCGCTGCCGACATAGCCCGCGTTCGGGCGGTAGACGAGCGTGTTGTTCTCAATCGTCACCGTGCCGTGGGCGGCAGCGGTGACGCCGGTAATCGTCTGGTCGCTGTTGCTGAAGCTGTCGTTGTCGAGCGCGTCGATCACCACCGGCACATCGGCATGGGTGCTGACGCTGTCGTTGACCGCATCCGCGATCGGGTTGACGGTAAGTAAGAGCGTCGCCACGCTAAATCCGCCGTTGCCGTCGCTTACCTGGTAAAGGATCGGCTGCACGGCGCCGTTCCAGTCGGCGACTGGCACAAAGGTATAGCTGCCGTCGGCGTTAATGGTCAGGTCGCCCATGCCTGCAAGCGTCGCGGTCTGGCCCGCCGCGTAAATCTGCGTACCGGTACTGAACTGCGTGATGGCAAGAGCATCATTGTCATCATCGCTGTCGTTAGCCAGCAACCCGGTGGCGGCGCTGCGCGTCAGGGTAGTGTCTTCCGCAGTCCACGTAAAATCATCGTGCGCCACCGGCGCAATGTTGGCGATGGTGACATTAACGGTCGCGGTTTCCGTTACGCCGCCGCTGGTGACGGTATAGGTAAAGCTGTCAGTGCCGTTAAAGCCCGCGTTCGGGGTATAGCGCACCTTGCCGTTTTCAATCGCCACCGAGCCGTTATTGCCCTGGGTGACGGCGGTAACGGCTTTGTCGCTGTTGCTGAATCTGTCGTTCGCCAGCACGTCGATGACTTTCGCCACGCCCGCGTGGGTGGTGGCGTTGTCGTCAACGGCGTCAGGGATCGCATTGTACTGAATGGTGAGCGTCGATGTGACGCTGCCGTTATCCCGGCCGTCCGTTGCCGTGTAGGTCACCACCGGTACGTTGCCGTTCCAGTCAGCCACCGGAATAAACGTCACGCTGCCGTCAGAAGTAATAGTCAGGCTTCCGTACCCCGCCAGATTGGCCGTCTCGCCTGCCTGCCAGGTGGTACCGTTGACGGTAAAATCGGTCACCGTCAGGGTGTCGCCGTCGGCGTCGCTGCTGGTATCTAATAAAAAGCCAGGGATACCGATCGGCGAGTCTTCAACGTTAATCGCTGTCCAGTGGGGCAGCGTCGGCGCGCTGTTGGTCAACGTCAGATAAACCGTGGCGGTCTCCTCGATACCGCCGCTGGTGACGGTATAGGTGAAGCTGTCGTTGCCGACGTAGCCGCTGGTCGGGGTGTAAACCACCTGGCCGTTGCTGATGCTAACCGTACCGTGCGCGCCGTCGGTGACGCCGGTAATCGCTTTGTCGCCGTTGGTGAAGCCGTCGTTGGTCAGGACATCGACCGTGACCGGGGCGCCCGCATGGGCTGTCCGGCTGTCGTCATGGGCGTCCTGCACCGGCGTGACGGTAATATCGAGGGCGGCGGTTTGCACGCCGTTGTCGCGCCCGTCGGTGACCTCATAAGTGACCTGCGGCACGCTGCCGTTCCAGTCGGCGACCGGAACAAAGGTATAGCTGCCGTCGGCGTTGATGGTCAGCGCGCCATAGCCCGCAAGCGTCGCGGTCTGGCCTGCGGCCCACGTCGTTGCGCCCACCGTAAATGCGCTGACTTTCAGCGTATCGCCGTCCGGGTCGCTGGCGCCGTTCAGCAGATTCTGCAAAGCCGTGCTGGTCAGCGTCTGGTCTTCCGCTGTGCTGGCGGTTTTGCCGACAACCCCGGTCGGCGCACCGTTCGTTAACGTTACGTTGACGTTCGCGGTTTCGGTTTTGCCGCCGCTGGTAACGGTATAAGTGAAACTATCGGTGCCGACATAGCCGTCGTTCAGGGTGTAAACCACCTTGCCGTTGCTGACGGTCACCGTACCGTGCGCGCCGTTGGTGGTGGCGGTAATGGCTTTGTCGCTGTTGGCGAAGCTGTCGTTATTAAAGACATCAATCACCAGCGGGTCGCGCCCGTGGCCGGTCTGG
The DNA here is from genome assembly GCF_052376015.1 of Ewingella sp. AOP8-B2-18. NCBI lineage: Bacteria > Pseudomonadati > Pseudomonadota > Gammaproteobacteria > Enterobacterales > Yersiniaceae > Ewingella > Ewingella sp. AOP8-B2-18. Next base: position 8,140 of record NZ_JBQSVB010000022.1, on the reverse strand, counting down.
CTGTCGTTAAACGCATCCTGCACCGGCGTAACGGAGATATCGATCGTCGAGGTGACGTCGCCGTTGGTGCGACCGTCGGTGATGGTGTAGGTCACCTGCGGCACGTTGCCGTTCCAGTCGGCGACCGGAACAAAGGTATAGCTGCCGTCGGCGTTGAGGGTCAGCGCGCCGTAGCCCGCAAGCGTGGCGGTCTGGCCGGCGGCCCAGGTGGTATTGCCCACCGTAAACGATTTCACCGTCAGCGCGTCGCCGTTCAGGTCGCTGGCGCCCGTCAGCAGATTTTCGCCGTTGGTAAGCGTTGTGTCTTCCGCCGTGCTGCCGGTTTTAGCCAGGCCGACCTGCGGCGCGTCGTTGACCAGAGTGAGGGTGACCGTCGCGGTTTCGGTTTTGCCGCCGCTGGTGACGGTATAGGTGAAGGTATCGGTGCCGACATAGCCGCTGGTCGGCGTGTAAATCACCTGGCCGTTGCTGATGCTAACCGTACCGTAAGCGCCGTTGGTCTTGCCGGTAATCGCTTTATCGCCGTTGCTGAATTTATCGTTGGCGAAAACGTCGATGGTCACCGGCGTACCCGCGTGGGTCGTCAGGCTGTCGTCAAAGGCGTCTTTTACCGGCGTGACGGTTATCTTCAACTGCGCCGTGGTCGCGCCGTTGGTGCGGCCATCAACCACCCGGTAGGTCACCGTCGGCACCGTACCGTTCCAGTCGGCGACCGGGACAAAAGTATAGCTGCCGTCGGCGTTGATGGTCAGTTTGCCATACCCGGTGAGGTCGGCGGTCTGGCCTGCGGTAAACACCGTGCCGACGCCGCTGACGGAGTAGTTAAGAATGCTCAGCGTATCGCCATCAGGGTCGGAATCGTTCAGCAGCAGGTTTTGCGCGGCGGAGCTGGTCAGCGTCGTATCTTCCGGCGTGCTGACGTTTTCACCCTGGGTGACCGGGGCGGCGTTATTCATCTGAATCGTGACCGTCGCGGTTTCGGTCACGCCGCCGCTGGTGACGGTATAGGTGAACGTATCGCTGCCGACGTAGCTCGTGGTGTTAGGGGTATAAATCACCTTGCCGTTGTCGATAACCACGGAACCATAAACGCCCTGGGTGACCGCCGTGATCGCTTTATCGCTGTTGCTGAAGCTGTCGTTGCCCAGCACGTCGATGGTTTTCGCCTCGCCCGAATGGGTGGCGGCGGTGTCGCTCACCGCGTCCGCCACCGCTGTAATGCTCATGCTGATGCTCTGCGCCGTGCTCCAGTGGCTGGTCTGGCCGCTGTTGAAGGCGCTTTGCAGATCCTGCGTGCTGCCCGCGGCGCTGACGCCGGTATCGGCGGAACTGGTGCTGTCGGAGACGCGCACCGTCAGGCCGCCCGGCACCGCGCCGTTGTAGTCGGCCAGCGGCACAAAGCGCAGCTGGGTCGAGGCGAGCAGCACCAGCGCGTTGGTTTCGCTGTAGCTTGTGCCAAGCGCAGTCCAGGTCGTGCCGTTGGTAGAGTACTCCCAGTGGCCGAGGCTTGCGTCGGTGGTGTTGCCGACGATCGCCACATAGCCGATAGCGCCGCTGGCTTTGTCGCCGCCAGCAATTCCCGTCTGGTTGTCGGCGGCGTCGCTGTAGCTGCCAAGAATAGAGGTCAGCGTTTTGCCAACTGGCGTATCTTCCTGCATGGTCAGCGGCGTCGCGCTAATCGTCGGACGGTCGTTGACGTTAGTGACGCTGGTTGAGAGGGTGACCATCGCTGCGCTATAGCGTGAACTACTGCCGTTGGTTGCCGTTGATACAGTCTGGCCGCTGGTCAGCGACCCTGTCGTTGCGGTGGTGTCGCCGTTGTTGTTGGTTTCCACCAGACGTACTTTCAAGGCAGCAGGCGTCCCGAAGAAGTCAGCGGCAGGTACAAAGCGGACTTTGGCCGTTGCATCCAGCAGCAGGGCGTTGGCGTCGGTGCGGCTGCCAATGGCAGCCCAGGTCGTGCCGCCATCGGTGGAGTATTGCCATTCGCCCTGCGCGCTGTTGACTGACAGGTTAGTGATAGCCACGCCCCAGAAACTGTCAGCGCTGGTGCCGCCGGTTGCCGTAATGGACGCATTGTTGACCTGATCGTTCGGGTCCGAGAAGTTACCGGCAAACAGGTTGGCAATGGTGTCGCCGGTAATCGCTGCGGCGCTGGTGTCTTCGCTCACCGGGGCCAGCGTCTGGGTAGCGCCGTCCAGCACGACCGGGGCATCGTTCGACGGTTTCACGGTCACGCTAAAGGTACGGGTGGTGACCAGCGCGGCGGAGGTGTCATCGGCGTAGCTGATGTCGCCCGGGTTCGCGTTCGGGTTATTGCTGTCGCCGGTAAGCGTGGTCGGGCGGCTGCCGTGGTTGGCGTTATCGTTCACCACTACGGTGACGTTAAAGGTGCCGTTCCAGTCGGCGGCGGTGACGCCCGCGTTGGTCGGCAGGTTCACCGTCAGGTTAGCGAGGCGGCTGTTGATCTGCGAAAGCGTGCCGGTAAGTGTGAAGCTGGTGGTGTTGACGCCGCCCGCATCAACGGTGCCGCCCGTCCCGCCAATCGTTTTAAAGGTAAAGCCGCCCGGCAGAGTGACCGTCACCGTCAGGCTGGCGCTGTCGGCGTCCGGGTCCGCCACGGTAATGGCGGGCAGGGCGACGGTCGTTGAGCCTTCGTTGACTGACTTGTCCGTCACCGTGATGGTCGCCGGATCGTTGACGTCGCTTGGGAAGACGCTGCGCCATGCGGTACTGACGTTCTGGCTCAGGCCGGAAGGCAGCGCGCCGTAAGGGTCGATAGCCGTGGTCGGCACCGCCGCGACGCCGGTGACGGCATCGTTCTGGCCGCCGTTGGCGCTGTTGGCGCTTGTCAGGTTGCCAGAGGCGTCGCGCAGGCGATCGTCGGCAATCACTTCCACACGCCAGGCGTTATCGGCGTTCGACAGGGCGGAGCCGGTCATGGAGACGGTCAGCGCCGCCAGGTACGCGTTCACCTGGCTCAGCGTGCCGCGGATCACCAGTGCGGACTCGCTGCCGTTATAGACGCTGTCAATCGTCACGCCGGACGTTGTGTTGCCGGAGCTAATGGTGATGTCGGATACGCCGGCGTTACTGTACTGCGCGGCGGTCAGCGGCACGCCGCTGGCGTCGGTGATGCGCACCGTCACCTGCATAAAATCGGTTTCGCCGTCGGCGATATTGCCGCCGTCGGTGTAATCCGGGTCGGAAATCACAAAGCCGCCGACTTTGGTGCCGTCGACTACCGCCGGATCGCTGTTGAGGTAAACCGTACCGCCCGTTGCAGAGACAACCGGCGCGTCGTTCACCGGCACAATGGTGAGGTTCAGCGTCTGGTCGGCCGGGTCGGCCTGCACGGTGTCGCCGATATGCGAGTCGCCGTCGTCCAGATGCAGGGTGATGGTGACATCGCCCGCCGCTGCGCCGTTCAGGTCGTGGTTGACGTTGGCGCCGCTCTGCCAGGTGAGGCCGAGCGCCGCGTCGTTCAGCAGCGCTTCAATGTCGCTGGCGCGACCGGTCAGCGTCAGCGTGCCGGAGTTGTCGCCGGAAATCGTAACCGGCTGGCTGCCGGCGGCGCTGGCGGTGGCGCTGGTGTTCACGTCCGCGCCGCCGATGCCGAGGGTGCCGGACGGCGCGGTGATGGTGACGGTCACCGGCGTGCCGAAGGCGGCGGATTCGGTGTCCTGCACCACGATATTGCCGCCGATAAAGCTTGCCTGATCTTCATAAACGGTACGGTCCAGGTTGGTCACGGTCAGCGTGCCCGGATCGTTGATTTCCGAGGCGCGAATGGTGACGGACGCCGCGCTCAGGTTGCCGCTTTTTTCCGGTACGGAGGCGCTGTACCAGTTGTACTCGGTGGCGTCGACGGCGGTGGCCGCCGCGCCTCTGCCAGGCGTCGCGGGCTGGTTCAGCGTGCCGCCGTTAGCGCCTGCCGTCAGCGTGCCGCTTGCGTCGCGCAGGCGGTCATCGGCGATAGTCTGCACCTGATAGGTGGCGTTGCGGTCGGTTCTGAAGGTCACCGTCAGGCCCGCCAGCGCCGCGTTCACCTGGGCGCGGGTGCCGCTCAAGACCAGATAGTCGTGCTGGCCGCCGTGGGCGGTAGAGATCGTCGCGCCGCTGCTGGTCGCGTAACCCAGGGTCACGTCGCTGTATTCGCTGGCCACGAAGGCGCTGCCGTCCGCATGCAGCAGACGCACGGTCACCTGCAAATAATCGCTCTCGCCATCGGTCACGCCGTCTGTCAGATCCCCATCTTTGACCGAGAAGCCCGGCAGGGCGTTGCTCGTCGCCGTGGCGCTGGCGATGTTCTTGATGCCCGACGGCGCGGTCACTTCCGGCGCGTCGTCGGTCGGGCGGGTGTAGATCCAGAACGCGTTGCCGGTCTGCTCTTTGTCGCCGTCAGAAATCGTGAAGGTGAACTTATCGTCCGGGGTGGCGGGTTCGCTGTTGCCGCTGCCTTCGGTGCCGTCGTTCAGGTAGTAAATATACCCGTTCGCCACATCCTGCTGGGTGAAGGAGGAGCCTTTGCCGATGGGGCTGAAGTTCACACCATCTTTGGAATAGGCCAGGGTGCCGTGGGTCGGCGCGCCGGTGATGGTGTACTGCACCTGCATTGAGCTGCTGTCGGAATCGTAGGCTTGCAGCATGGCGCTGGTTATCTGGCCATAGCTTCCTTCGGTGACGTACAGCGGGTTGTTGACTGGCGTGCCGCCAATCAGGTTCGGCGAGCCTGCGGTCACCGTCGGGTCGGCCTGGGTCGGGTCTTTGGCGATCTGCGGCGCGTCGTTGACGTTAGTTATCTGGATTTTCACCGTCGCGTCGCTGGCGGAGGTGGCGCCCCAGCGGTCGGTGGCCGATACGGTAAAGGTGGTGGAGCGCACTTCCGAGCCGTCGCTGACGAAGCGCAGCCCGGTGGTCGAGGCGCTGGCGGTAAGCAGCGAGGCGTTGAGCGTCTGGCCGACGGTAACGTCAACCCACTGCGAGCCGTTGTAGTATTGCAGCGTGCCGCCGTCCGGCAGCGTTTTGATGGTGAACTTCAGGGCGTTGGCGTCGGTCGCGTCGTTGTTATAGGCATAGTTGTTGGCGCTGGCGCTGCCGTCTTTGATCGTCGCGCTCTCTTCCAGCCCGTTGCTGCTGTTGGCGTCGTCCGGGTCGCTTATCGCTATCTGGCCGGTGGTCAGGTAAGCGGTTTCGCCTTCGGCGATTACGGTGGAGGAGGAGCCGGTTACCACCGGCAGATCGTTCACTGGCGTGACGTAGATGTTCAGCGTCGGCGTCCAGATATCGGTCACCGGGTTGCCGTTAGCATCGAGCGTGGTCAGCCCCGCCGAGACAGAGAACGCCGCGGCGTAGACAAAGGTCTCTCCGCCGTCGTGCTGGAAGCGAATATTGCCGCTGTCGAGGTCGGCCTGCGTAAAGGTGGCGTATTCGCCGAGCGTCACCCAGCTGCCGCCGACATTTTTTTGCAGCTCGCCGCCCGTTGCGCCGTTCGAGAAACCAAGGAAGGTATAGACCACCTGCGAGGCGTCCACGCCCGTGGCGGTGTAGCTCAGGCCCGGCACGCTGGAGAAGTCGCCGCTGGTGCCGTTCAGTACGAGGATGCCGCCTTCTTCCACTTCGCCGCGGGCGTAGCCAGAGGTGAAGTCCACGCCCGCCCAGGTGGAATCGCGGTTGGTAATGGTGGTGACGCGATCCGGAATCGTGCCGGGACCGCCGCCCGTGACCACCGCAAGGCCGATGGTAAAGGTAAAGCTGGTCAGCGTTTCGGTGCCCGGCGTGTACACGCCGCCGATGCGGCTGTAGGTCGTGCCGTCGGCGTTCCAGCGCAGCGCAGCGGTGTTGTCCACCACCACAAAGTTGAAGCTGTCGGTGTCACCCGATGCGCTGGCGCTGGCGTACTGCACGTACTGCACTTTGCCGTCGACGATATCCTGCATGGTGAAGGTGCCGCCGTTTTGCAGGCGGTAGCCGTCCAGCGTCAGGTAACCGTGGGTGAGCTTGCTGTCGTCAACGATAAAGCTGAGGTGGTTATCGGTGGAATCCACGTCGCTTGCGCCGATCATCGCAGACGTAAGGGTGACGGCGTTCGCCAGATCGTCCACCTGCGCGTGCAGCGTTACGTTGTCCAGAGTCGGGTCGTCATCCACCGGGCGCACGGTCAGGGTAATGGTGCCGTCGGTGCTGGCCGGCACGCCGGTGCCGCCGCCCTGGTCGGTGACGCGTACGCCAAAGCTGTCGGTGCCCTGGTTTTCACTGCCGTCGTTAGCATAGGTCAGCAGATTGCGATCGGCATAGTCAAAGGTCTGGCCGACGGTGACGGCGACGCCGTTAAACCAGAGCGTGCCGTGGGTCGGCAGGGCGGTAATGGTGAGAGTCAGCGTTGTGTCGCCCGGATCGCCGCCGCCGTCCGCCTCTATATACTGGCCGACGTTGCCGGTGTTGACCGCATTGTTGGGCTGGCCTTCAAAGACCACGCCGCTGCCGCTAAGGGTCGGCGCCTGGTTCTGCGGGGTAATGTTCAGCGTGACGTGGACGGTATCGGACTGCGCCTTCGGCGTCGCGCCGTCGTTGATGACCGCCGTAAAGCCGTCGGCGGCGTTCTGGTCTGCGCCCGTGGCGGTGTGGACATACTTCACCTTGCCGTCGATCAAATCCTGCTGGGTAAAGATAGAGCCGACGCCCATCCGGTCGCCGTTCAGCGTCAGATAGCCATACTGCGGCAGGTCGGTCAGACCATAGACAATCTGCACGGGCTGCTGGGTGCCCGCCGTTACTTCCGCATCGATGGCGTTAAGGGTCACGGTGGTGATGACGCTGCCGCCCGATTCGATCTCCGGCACGTTCTGGGTGGCGTCGGCCACGCTTACCGGGTCGTTCGACGGGGTCACGGTCACATCGATGGATTTGCTGGTGCTGACGCCCGCGCTGTCGCGCACCGTGACGTCCAGCTTGCCGCTGGCGCCGGTGTTGCCAAGCTCGACGTCAGCGGAGGTAAAGGTGATGCTGTTAAGCCAGGCCTGCGCTTCGCTGGCAGTGCCGGTCATGGTCAGCGAAGCGTTGCTGGTCTGGCTGTCGCTGAGTTTGCCGATGGCGCTGTTGCTCAGGCTCACCGTGACTATGACGGTTTCTCTGGCGTCCGTGGTGCTGACCTGCCAGCCGCTGAGCGTGGCGGTATCGGCGCCTGCGGCGTTAAGGCTGCTCGGCTCGGCGACGGTGATGCCTTTTTCCGGCGCGGTGACTTCCGGCCCGGCCAGCAGGCCGTCGTAATCAAAGGCGAAGGTTTTCGCTTCAATGCTGCCGGTATGGTTTTCCAGCACCCAGTCGCCGGAAAGCGCCGCGCTGCCGGTCATGTCGCTGGAGGCCGCCACGTCCGCCTGAGTCAGTTCGGCGAAGCGGGTGATAAAGGCGTTATCCTGGGCGGAGACGTCGCAGCCGTAAAGCAGGATGTCGCCGCTGTCGCTAAGGCTCGCGCCGATAGCGCTGAGCTGTGAAGACCACGCCGAGAGGTTGTCCGCCGTCAGCACATCGGTGCCAAGCGTAATGGCGTCGGACGCGCCGTGGCTCAGAATATGAATGGCGGAAATATTGGTTTCGCCTTTCAGCGCGTCGGCAAGCTGGCTCAGACCCGAGCTGTTTTCATCGATAATCACCACCTGGCTGCCCTGCGGCACCTGGTCCACCAGCGACTGCCAGCCGGAGATATGCTGGTCTATTACATAGACTTCGCTGGCGGCGCTGCCCGGTTTTTCGCTTGCGGCGTCGGCTGTGGCGGCGTGGGGAATATCCAGCGCCTTCGCGGGTTCGGTGGCGCTTTCATGGTGCACCAGATCGCTTGCCGATGCCTCATGGATGGCGGTTTCAGCCAGAGCGGCTCCATCAAAAAGCTGGCGAGACTCAAGAGCAAAACGATGCGCACGCGGACGTAAACGACGGTTCTTTATTGTAGTCATAGGTTTACTGCTCTTAAAAAATAGAGTGACTGGATAAATATTCTGAGTTCAGCGTTGCCAGGAGTGTACACCATGTCGCCAGGCCAGAGGAGGGCAAACAGGGGATATATTCATCGAAATTATCGGGTAATGACTCCAACTTACTGATAGTGTTTTATGTTCAGATAATGCCCGATGACTTTGTCATG
>NZ_JBQSVB010000021.1:0-23725 GCF_052376015.1 Ewingella sp. AOP8-B2-18 | reverse complement strand
TAGCCTTTTTTAATATCGTATTCTGTTCCTCCAGGCGACGAACCTGCTTTTCCAGCTCGCGGATACGTTGCTGGTCTGGAGTAATAGGTGTGGCAGAGGGCGTAATCCCCTGGCGCTCTCGCCTGAGCTGGCGTACCCAGCTCTCAAGCGTGGTAGAACCGACATTCATCGCTTCACTGGCTTGTCGATAGGAGTAGCCCTTATCAACAATCAGCTGTGCACATTCCAGTCTGAACTCGGGGGTGAAAGTACGCTTAGTTTTCTTGTTCATTAAGTCACCTGTTTTGTATTGAGGTGAGAATATCACCTTTAATCAGGTGGCCAAATTTACTGTGCCACTACAGTTCCTTCGCTATTTCAGGTTGCACTGCCTGGAAAACAGCGAACATGTCAGTTACGAAAGACTGATCTGCTGGCAGGAAATGATTTCAAAAACCCAGGAAGGCCAGTCCTTGACACAAAATGAACTTGAATATCTTCATGAGATTGTCCGCATCGCCTTTTACAATCACCGGCTTAACAATGTCAGTATTTCAGATGTTAAAAACCATGACACTGGAAAGAAGAGCGGCAGGGTAGAGCCACAAAACTATTCACTCTTATAAATAAATTGGGCTTTGTGCATTAAACCCTTGCCGCAGGCGGTGTACCGCATATCCGGCACAGACAGTCAGTTTTTCTGGCAGCTTAAATTTGACACAGCTTAATATAGTGATTCATTAAACAGGTTCAGTATGCTGCCAGAACGTTTTAGTCGTTATGGGCGTCCGTTAGTTTTCTACTAACTGAACGACGACCAGCCTGCCGCCTTCCTCCTTTGACAGAACAAACTGAGCGTTATTCGTCAGTTCAATTTTTTCCCCAATGGCAATCTGTCGTTTATCCGGTAATGACATAAGCACATTTATGCCTTCATTTACTAACCACCACTGATCGTTATGGAAAACAAAATACCCAACTCGTTTCCTTTGCAAATCGGTTGTACGCTCATTTGGCGCAATGAGGCGATTCACATGCCACGCATAGATTGACTGCCCGCTCCACACCATCAACCGGTGGTCGTCAGGACGATAACTGCCTTCCTTTCGGGAAGAGTATAAATTTAGAACCGGTAATTTACCCTTGTATGGCGTACCGCAGTAGGGACAAACCGGCTTTGTCTTACCCGAGAAAACGTACCATTTCTGTTCACACGCCTTGTTCTGGCAGGGCTGTATCAGATCGACTGTTTTAACCAGGGCGCTTTCCCACTCATCGGCGGTCGGGCGTTTAGTGGCATCGTGTAAGCCATCTATAAAGGCACGCTCAAACAAAGGTGTCAGATAAGGGCCCATGATGGTGTAAGGAATTTTCTCCGGGTCAGCCCAGGGCAGTGAAAAGGACGATAGCTGACTGACTTTGACTGCATTGCTTTTGTCTGTCGGATGTTCAATGAAGAGTGCCTTCTCACCCATAGATAAGGTCTCATCACGTACTTCATCCGACATGTCATGTATTTTTCCGCCACGTAGCGGATGACGGAAGAACAGATACATGTAGATAAGCACCGACAGCGCATGACGGTCAGTAGTAATGCTTGGCAATACGCGGTTCGGATCCTCTCTGGAAAGATGACTTGTTTTCACCACTTCCGGAGCGATAAAATCCGGGGTGCCCACGACGTCGGGAGGATACTTTCCAGGGACAACCAGGCCGTCTACGTCAATGATGCAGGCATGTCCCATTTCTGGATCGATAAGCACGTTTTTATAGCTTAGATCGCTGTGACAGAGACCTGCCGCATGCATCCTTCTGACGGCTCTTGTCAACAGCAGACAGACCTTGAGATAGGTAAGCGTATTGCCTCGTTCACGTGGGTCGAGAAATTTATTCTGGTTGCTGGCGCTGGCAAACCATTTGCCTTCCTTTTCACGGCCTTTTATGCCCAGAAAATCATCGTTTTTTGAGCCGTATTTAAAGAAAAAGTAGCTTTTGTAGGTTGGAACCACGATGCCGATTTTATCCCCATGCTCAACAACGTGGGTCGGCCAGCAAAACAGATCCTTCCAGTATTCACCTCCGGACTGGCCAAAAATGTTTTGCCTGTAGCGTCCGGTGATCATATCAATCCGATCCCGGGCCTGCTCGTTCTGCGGTTTATGATAAAAAGCGACGACGTATGATTTATCAGGCGAAAAGTAAACATCCTTCATCGAGCCCGAACCAATTACCTCGTCAACATACTGGACTGTTTCGCCGTCCTTTGTTTTGCACGTAACGATATTTGCCATATTGATCACCGAAAAAGCGTATCCCTTACCACAACACCGCAATAGTGCGGTCATCATGGTTCCCTGTGGAGAAAAAGTTAAGCCAGTCGCCTAACCTCTCAGGCGCAATACTGGCGTCTATAAGGACAGGGTTGAGCTCATCAACGAGACGGGTCCATTTTTCGTCACTGCGAAGCCCGTTATCCGTCTCAAACAGAGGGTCTGATACGCCGTCTGTCATGAGTATCAAGTGAGACACATCATTCCATTTACCCACGCTGATGCGGCCGCTAAACGAGGGGTCTGCGATAATGCTCTGGTCAAGGAAACGGGTTTGTCCTGCGTATTCTCCGCTATCGGGATTTCCCAGTATCCTGACTTTACCGGAAGGGCTGTATGCACCTATCGCACCATCACCAAGCCAGAATGCAGCCGCAAACAGTTCGTTATCAGTTCGTAGCGCTACAGTTGCCAGAAGGGTTGTTGAATAGGATTTCACAGGTTGTTCTGCACAAATGGCTTCGTTCTGGATACTGTTGACCGCGAGCGTAGCTGCCTGTTTAAAATGATGAAGCATGGCGTTTATGGTTGCCTGCTGATCGCTCCCTTCCCACGCCGTGATGTGCTGCTTTAAATGGATGCCTTTCACACCACTGAGCTGATTGAAAAGGTAATCGCCAGCCGTTTTGACTGCTATCCGGGAGCCTTCCCGGGAATTTACCGCACTACCGGCCCCGTCTGCGACCAGCATGACAGACCATCCTGTTTCCTGGCAGTGGTTGATATAGAAGTCGTCATCCCTGAAGCTCCCGGCATGCTCATGAGAGCGTCCCCGGCGACTGGCGGCAGCAATACGTATGTCACCCCTGACCAGGCCAGCAGCGTCCAGATGGGACTTAGGGTAGGGAGCGTCTGCTGGTGGCTCTACCACCTTCCACAGGCTTCTCGGATCGGGATTTACTATAAATAGCTGTTTAGTTTCACATTCGTCGTGCGACGCGCATGACCAGATTACTGAAAGCTCTATATCGCCGCTTTCGGTGGGAGTACCTGTCAGCAACTCCTGGTCTTTGTCAAAGGACAGGCCAATGTTCCGGGGAAAGACAACGTCCCTGACAGTAGCCTGCTGGCCCTCATCCAGAACGATAGCAACCGGCGAAGAGAAACGTTCGCCTGCGCGGGCGTTGGGGATCGTTATTTTAGCTCTCGGGGGAACGGCAGGCGTCACAGCTAATCTGGCCCGCTGCTGGCCTGTCGGTATCTGCCCGGGTTTTAATACCAAGGAAAACAGGTTTTCGTCTTCCCTCTGTGCTGGTTTATCAAATTCGTAATAAGGCATCAGCTTCCAGAGCGGAGGATGAGGTACATTTTCTGGCAGGGGTTGCAGTAATGGTGTATCGGTAGCGTCAATGCCCGGGTTATCAGCAACACTTACGACCGTTTGTTGCTGATCGGAAAGACTGGATGCTGACGAGGCGGCAATCTCTGCGTCGTTATCACCTTCGCTAACCCGCGCAGATAAACCCTGTGCAAGGCTCTCAATCCGCTCTTTAAGCCGCATAATTTCTTCGATAAGGGATGGGTCCTGCGAAAGAAGTAAAAGCCGCTCACCTTCAACAGGGTGGCCCAGCTCAGACAGAACTAAGCGGATAATCTTCTCTTCAAGTAAAGCATTTTGCGACATCAACCTCTCCCTCTGTTTACGTCGAAGTTAGTGTTTCCGCCATGATTGCTGAATGACAGGCCTGTTTCACACCACGGGCAGATCACGTCATCCGGGCCGTCAATACACAGCAACTTTCCGCATGAGCACAGGGCAAACGCACTGGCATTACCGCAGTGGGGGCAACCCGGTACGCCATGCAGTTCGCTGGTATTTACCTGCAAACCGGTAGCGGTGGCATCTGACCACGCAAAATAGTCCTCATCGATGGGATAGCATCCGGCAATATTAAAGCTGTTCAGGTTCAGGCTGAAATCGAGCCCGGAAACCCTTGCTGGTGGCCGTTCATACTTCATCAGGTACGGACGACGGGTCTTGCTGCAACGGCCGGTAAGCGTAACGCAGTTTTCGTCGTACGCTTTTACTGGCTCGTCCTTGGCCAGCCGGACTATGTATTCAGTCTGGCTGAGCTCAGGTTGTTTGTCGTCCCCGACGCTGCGGCTGTGCGCCGTAACCGAGGCCGTGATCCATTTGATGAAGCGGGTAAAGTCCCCTTCCTGAGACTCGGTGAACAGCATGACATTCTCTGTCAGTTGCCGCAGGATATTCAGGTCCGCTGACGGCCCCAGGCCAACGGCAATGAGATTCACTTTACTCGCGTAGTGATCCTTCCAGCGCTTCACTTCTACGGTTGTGTCGTCAGTCGGACGCCCGTCGGTAAGGAGGTACACGACGGGTTTCCAGTCGCCTTTTGCCTCATGAGTGGTTTTTCTGACCTGGGTATCAATTTGTACGGTCAGCTCACGCAATGCGGCCCCAAGGCTCGTACCGCCGCCAACGGGAAGGCGGGGAGAGTAGAACGAGGCAATTTCGTGAAGAGGTACAATCGTACGGGCTACACCGGCAAATGCGATTACCGAAACCCAGGCTGTTTCAAGTGCGTGTGGATCCTTTCTTAAATCTCCGACGATCATTTGCAGACCATCAGTCATTTTTTTCAGGTTTTCACCAATCATGGACTCTGAACAGTCCAGGACAAAAAACACGGGAAGGCGTCTCATAATTTTCCTCGTACGGCTGGTACGGCCAGCAGAAAACGTTGCTGTACAGAAAGGTGCTGCCCGGAAAGCAGCACCTTTCTGTCTGTCAGAGCACCAGCTGGATTTCTGGTGGAGGAGGGGGAAGGGTATCAGTTCCGTTATTGATCCCCGCGCTTGTGCTGCCGGAAGACACGCTGGCCGATACCCATTTAAAGAAACCTGCAAACGCGGTTGAATCTAGCGTCTCCAGAGACACAACCTTATCGGTGAGCTGTTTTAAGTGCTCATGGCCTGCTTTAGGACCAACGGCGCAGGCAATGATGGATCCGAATCCCCGGCCGCGAATCGCTTTTACCGCTTCACCGTACGCCAGGGCATCAGAAGGGGTTCCATCAGTCATCAGGAATACCAGAGGACGCCAGTCTCCTTTGGTATCACCATCTGAGCGACGTACATCCCGTTCAACACACTGCATCAGACATTCAAGGGCAGCACCGGTGAACGTCCCGCCTGCGCTTGGCACAACGATGTCAGAAAACTGGAAGTCTTCCAGCGGCGTGAGAGGAATGAACTCACGCGCCTCATTGTCATAGGTGATAATGGAGATATGAACGCTTTCGAGGGCGTAGGGATCCTGGCGAAGAGCGCTAAGCATCGCCTGAATTCCAACGTTAACGGAATGGATTGACTCACCGCGCATCGAGCCGGATGTGTCGATAACAAGGTAAACAGGCAGGCGGCGCATCACATGTAATTCCTCAGGTGCGAGACAAACGAATCTGATTCTGAAGGCTCACCAATTGCCCTGAGTTTCCAGCCTGTAGCCTCGCGTATCAGCTCGGCAAAGACCATGGAGCGCTGGCTGGCGAAGGCGGGTCCGCCAGAAAGATCGAATCGTGCCATTTCAATATTACGGGCATCTACTGCCCGGATGAAGGCATTCTGAACTTTACCAAAGTGCTGCTGGAGCTTTTCACCATTGTAGATCTGAACGATGAACACAATTTTCTCGTACTGAGCGTCAAGGGAATTCAAGCGCACAATAATTTGCTCATCGTCACCGTCACCGGCTCCGGTTCGGTTATCGCCCGTCAGCCAGATATTGCCTGACTTATGGCGAAGGCTGTTGAAAAAGATGATATCGCCATTCACAAGCGTTGGTTTACCATTTTCCACATTGCCGAGATCGGTCACCTTTCCGGCTGAATTACACAGGAAAGCGATCACATCAAGGTCGTATTCTTCTTCTTTTTTACCAAAGATCCCGCCGAGAAAACCTTTCTTTTCCTCATTAATATCCCAACCGAGGCCGATAGTAACGGACGAGAGATCGTATTCATTTTTTTTCAGGCTTACGCCCTGGCCTTTGCTCAGACTGACAGACATGACATCCCCTTAATCATTAAAATTATAAGACCACATTTACTTCTGGCGGCGGCGGTGGCAGGTCTTCAAGACCGATCACTTCTTTTTTGCTGGACTCCACTTTCTGACTGCCTACCGAAATGCTCGCACTGACCCATTTAAAGAAAGCTTTAATCGTCGAACTGTCAGCTGTATCGAGCTGAACTACGATTTCAGTGATTTCTTTGAGGACGCTGGTATCGGCATCATGCCCGGCTGCACATGCCACAACAACGCCGGTTCTGGCCGCTTTAAAGTCATTCAGGCCTTTACGCCAGTCATCATTCGGACTTCCATCCGTCATCAGGAATACAAGGGGACGCCAGTCACCTTTAGTGTCAGCCGTCGTTTTCTGTACTTCTTTGGCAATGGAGCTGGCCGTGAGGGAAAGCGCTTCGCCAAGAGACGTGGTGCCGCTGGCTGTTAGTGCTGGCATCTGGAAACTCAGGAGGTCTGTCAGGGGGACTGCCTGTCGGGCTGAAGAATCAAAGGTGATCACTGACACGTGAGCCGTTTCGAGTGCATACGGATCCTGTTTCAGCGTGGTAAGCAGCGTCTGAACGCCATTCTTAACCGCTTCGATAGGCTCTCCGTGCATAGAGCCGGACGTGTCGAGTAGCAGATATACGGGTAAGCGTCTCAAATGTAATTCCTTCTTAAGAGATCGGAAGAGGAGAGTAGTTTCAGGAAGAGGCCAGAGTTTGTTGATTTGATAAAACGGCACGACATCTGTCGGATGGAGATTAAATACTCAGAAGCGGCATTATAGAAATAAGTTAACCACCATTGAATTACCGACATGTGAATGGCCTCTTATCAACAGAAAAAAATTCAGACCGTACTGGAATATAAGATTCCGAAAAAAACTCCGGCAAAAATAAACTTTCTTATGTATGAAAATCATCATACATCACAGATCTGCATGAATGGAGTGTAAATCGCCCAAAGATTGATGTGTAGCACAAGAGGATGTCAAGACACCAGCTTTTGTAGGCAGTAAGGCGCTGCTGACATTGCGGAAGGAGAATAGATCAAAACTCCCTCACGCCAATACAGAGGTGAAATATGACAAAACCGGAGTTTTCACCCCGGTCTGAGATTTAGCGTCAGGACTTTTTAGTGCTGTATTCTTTTATCAGTTCATCAACGGAGTGCAGAGCCAGCTTCTCTACCGCTTCACTTCGGGTCGAGCCACTCAGCGCAGCCAGACGGTCAATTTTTCTTAGAATCCGCATGCGTAGCGATAATGACACTGCTGTTTTTTTATCCTTATCGAGTACGACCTTCCCTGTGGACTCACCGGTTTTCAGTTCAGCATTCTGTGCGAGCGCTTCATTCATCCGGCGAAGGGTCTTTTTATCCAGCTGGCCCGGATTAACGAGATGGTAGGAATGACCTGCCTTGCTGTATTTGATCTCCGCAGAATATGACTCGCGTAGCTCTTTGAGGGCCCGGGTTAATGTCGGCTCTGAGCATTCCAGACTGGTTATAATGTCGGCAGCGGAAACGGGCTTGCCGGTGCCCAGTAAGTTGGCAAGCTTAAAAATCCGGGCCTGTCTGGTATTTAATTGCATCGTAAGATTTAGCCTGCTTAAAGGGTTAGTGGTTCAATAGGCTGAAAAATGAAGGTACTGCTCATCTTTCTAATAACCGGGTGATCGCCTAACGCTTCAACCGGATCAATGTGTTCTATGCCTTCAAAATTTACTGACGACATCTGGCTGCGAGTGCATTTGCAGGACAGGATATACTCATCCTCCAGATAGCCGGTCCGCTTACTGACCCGTTGCGTAAAGCCTGACACAATCACGTTGTCGAAAGGTAGCGTATGTAAAACGATACCGACCAGGCGGAACAAGCAGCCATGGACGTGGCGGGCATAGTTTTCGCGTACGGCTTTTTGCGTCATGGCTTTTTCCGTCAGCTCCGTTCCCCGGGCATTAACGCCGTAAATCTTATCAGGGAAATCTTCAATCTCAGCTAAATCAACGTCCAGCAGGACTGCTGATAGCTCCGGCTTTACTTCAAATGCAACAAGCGTTTCACGCGGCCATTCAGTTTCTGCCAGCACACCCGCCAGGTATGATTCGAAAAACGCGGCGTCTGTCCGGAACTGCTGCCGGGCATCTGCCTGAGCCGTGGCGAGCCGTTTTTCATGTTCTTCAGCTTCAAACTTCCAGTTTGCATACTGTTCGGCCCAGGCCGTCCGTTGTTGCTGGTACCGGTGCTGTCGAAGGGTATTCTCACGCTCCACATCAATCAGCTCCTGCTGCCACCGGCGAAGATTTTCGGCGTGGCGCTCAGCTTTAGCTGATTCCGATTCAAACCATTTACCCAGAAAACTAATGCCTTCGCTCTCGGCAGGCTTTTCCGGCAATGCAAGGTAGTCTGGCTTTTCTGGACGCACCGGTGCCGGAACCTGAAAAGGCGACGTTCTGTTATGCAGGTATACTGCTTCCAGCTCTGCCCAGCTGATGCCTGTTTTTGGATCCGGCGTCAGCTCGTGAATATTACGGATTGCGGTTACCGCTGACATGAGTTCAGCGGCTTCCTGCTCAAGCGCCTGTCTGAGCCCCGGGTCGGTTGCCGTCCGGTTTCCACCTCCGGAACGCGCGGCCCGGTCAAGCCGGGTACGGTAACTCAGCCCGGTACCGGGCAAGCCCAGATTGGCATAGGTCCCCCGGCTACCAAAAGAAACGGAAGCACCTCTCGGCCCGACACTCAGGCTCGGTGCACCGTTACTCAGGTTGAGGCGAACGCCAGGAATAATGTTGATCGACTTTCTGAACCTGAACCCCATTATGATTTCCTTAATGATGCTGGGTCACGGTAAGTAATCTGATTCCATCAGCGCTTTGCTCGTTCTGTAACCCATAAAAACGAGCTCTGTCCAGAATGCCAGCCGCCCAGCGGCGATGTGTGGCGGGTTCACACATTGCTCCCTGCGACTTAAACACGGCCTGGGTAGAGTTCAGAATCCGCAGAGCGTCAGAATACTCACCCTGAGTGACCATCAGCGCGTTTTGAATGACCTCTATCTGACCCGGGTGAATGGCCGTTTTCCCAACAAGCCCATGTGCCATATCAAGAGCCAGCTCTCTGGCCATAACGGCATGATCGTCAATATGCTCACATACGGGCGCGGTCAGGGCAAAATCACGCGGGCCGAAGACCGAAACGAGCATTTTGATGACGTAGCCCATCGGGCTGTCATACAGCGTCAGGTCCCGGGGACGGCGAAGCGACACAACGTTCATAAGATCGTTGCCGCCGATTCGAAGCGCAATAATGCGGTCGTGGCAGGGATGTTCCACCAGATGGGTGGCCAGCTCGCGCATCTGAACCACGTCAAAGACGTCTTCTGTTTCCAGCGTTGGCATCATGCACAGGTGAGTCCCGCCCATGATATCCCACCATTCAGCTAACGAACTGAGGGTAAATTTCGGCAACACAAACCCATCGACAGCGGAAAGATCATAATGCGCTTTTAAACATCTGCCCATTTCGGCATGCCGGGGGCGAATGAACACCAGAGGCCAGTCATTTTTACCCAGGCTACGCATGCTGTTACTGAGCTCGTGCAGCAGGTGCTCCAGATTTTTGAGGGCGACGGGGATGTCTGCTTCACTGACAGCATCCTCCAGGCAAATCACCAGAGAGCGCAAACCCGGGATTTTCCCGTGCAGGACGGCATCAGCAATATCTTCCCGTGTTGCAGGCATGTATAGCGTGGCTCCCAGATTCCAGGGAGAAAGACGATTTTTCATCAGAGTACCTTCTTGATAATGGTTACAGCCCGATACTGGCCGAGGGTTCCCCCCATTTCTGTAACAACTATTCCCTTTTCACGAGCAAGCCCTACAAGCAAGGCAACGTCCGGGTCGTCAATAGAACGCACAAATACATGGTCCGGTACCCGACGTAATACAGCCCGGGTTGCTTCAGCAATACCGGGTTTAATACGATTGACGCTGTCCACTTTAAATTCATCGGCCAGGAACGCGATAACGTCGCGACTTGTCTGCCATAAGACCCGGGCTGACTCCATATTCCAGCTCAGGGTAGCGAGGGATGACGGGGTTAACTTCTTACGGAAATGGGCGACGGTATCGACAAGCATCCGGCTGCATTCGAATTCACTGAGATGCTCGCAAACCATGCACCCATGTAATCCTTCAGAGGACCATACTGACCGGGAGATCAGGCCTGATACCGGCGCACCCATGATGCCAAAAGGAATGAGCCAGTCATCATCACTGGCTGCAAGCCAGGAGCAGCCACAGGGATCGGCCAGGACAACCAGTCGCGGCTGCTCAGGATAGCCCGGGCGATCTTTCAGTGCGCGTACAAGCTCTCCGGTAATTGCGCCTTTACCTGTCCATCCGTCAACAAAGACAATACCGCTGGTACCATGGCGCTCTTCAATGACGTCGAGGGCTGCACCGTCAATTCCACGCTCCCGGATAATGCTGATACCGTAATGCCATGAGGTTTTCCCCATGTCACGCAGGGCCTGGTGCAGCATAACGCCGAGCGGCACGCCAGCCCTGACAAGACTGGCCAGTACAATGGGCTCATCACCGAAGCGTTCGGCCAGAGCAATAGCGAGCTGTGTGACTTCTTTTGCAAGTCTCTCTGCGCCCCGATCCAGCGCCCGGTGAAACAAATCAAGATGCCATTGTGTTGGCGCTGGCTCCTGACTGAGCATGTCCGAATAATGTTTCTTCCCTGACTGAATCAGCTCTTCTTTTTGCTCAACCGGCGTCATCTCAATGACTACCGGCTTTAGCAGAAATTCCACGTCACCGGGCTGGTATGAGCCGGTAAATGTGTCATGTGGCTGCATTTTAATTTTCTCCAAAAATTCGCTGTGAAATGGCATCTGCAAACTGACTCTGACGCGGGATGCCAAACCAGCTGCACAGTTTCATAAAACGATGATCGCTCAGGCTGTCGCCCAGACCAATTACGGGGAAGACTCCGCGTTCAGCCCGAAGTTTTTCAAGCAGCCATCTGACTGCCAGCCCTTTCTCAACCGGGGTGGGAAGCCAGGCCACGTTATTACTGTTGCGGTGGATGTAGAAGCCCTCGGTCGGAAACACCGTTTCTATCTCATCTGCAATGGCATTGAGCTCGTCAAGGCGGGTGCTGTCGCGGTGCTTCATCACCATATAAACCGCCGTTTCACCGTATTCGAAGTTCAGCCTTGCCCAGGCATTGATCCCTTTTGCGTCCATCATTTCAGTGATCAGACGCTGCATCGATGTCAGCTTTTCCTGATAGGGAGCCAGCTGGCCGAGCATATGGGCCTTCCACTCCTCGTCGGGTTTGCCTTCAGGCGTGAGAATGACGGCCCCGTGCGTGGTGATTGCCCAGGAGTGGAAAGGGATCCGTACGCGGCTGATTTCTTCAGTTCCCCGTGCGGTAACGGGTATGAGTTCAGCCTGCTCCAGGAGCCAGTCCACCAACATGGACTGTTCTTCCGTCATAAAGCTTCGTGGATTCAGGGTGCGATCAACGGCACCGGTACGGAATGGCTCCAGGGCCAGCTCGTCCACCATTTTACGACGGGTCTGAAAGAGCGTGTCGTCAAGGTCGCTCAGAACAACGGGTTTATTCATAGGTAACAATCTCCACGACGGCCGCAACCTCAGCCAGCGCTTTAAGAAGCTGCGTGTCAATACTTTCTGCGGGTGTCTCAGTACACACAAGAATGCGGTCAAACTGCTGGTGGGCGACGTTATAGACAAAATTGGGGATGCCCAGCCCGTAGTTATCCGTAAAGGAAATGGCGGACTCAATGGCATAACCAACGGCGATAGGGGAGCGGGTGGTCGATCCATAAAATGCCTGTGCTCCGGCAGCTTCGAGCCGTTCAGCAAGCAGGAACGGCTCCCAGACGAATTCCCCGGTCCCGAGAACCAGAATACGTTCCCCCTTGTGGACGGAGACCTCATGGCCGAGATCGGCCGCAGGTGCGAGCATCCCCAGTCGGCCCCAGGACTGTTTTCCCTGGATGTCCCATTCTCCTCGTGAAGTTACGTTGACTTTCGGCATGTCCGGGACAGGTGCATCAGGTAATGGGGTCCATCCCCACTTACCGCTTACAAGAGAAACCGAAGTGATTGGTAAGGTGCTGCGCTCGGACAAGGCTTTGCCACTCCAGTCGGTAAGCGTAACGGCTATAACCTGTTCAATATGTT
This sequence comes from Ewingella sp. AOP8-B2-18, assembly GCF_052376015.1. Classification (NCBI taxonomy): domain Bacteria; kingdom Pseudomonadati; phylum Pseudomonadota; class Gammaproteobacteria; order Enterobacterales; family Yersiniaceae; genus Ewingella; species Ewingella sp. AOP8-B2-18. Next base: position 11,166 of record NZ_JBQSVB010000021.1, on the reverse strand, counting down.
GAAGCTTGCCGGTATTACGCAGGGCAGAAAGCAGGTTAATAAAGGTATTACCGGTGGTTGCCTCGTCATCAATCAAAACCAGCGTTCGTGCGTTGGTAACACGACGTCTTTTCTCTTCATCATCTGGCAGATAGATCAGATGATCGGTGGCGTGGCTGTGTTCTTCCTTGAACTCGCAAAGCAACGTGCCATCAACCGGGTGACGGGTAGAGGTCAGATAGACAGATTCACGATGCTGGTGGCGCACTTCATCAAACACACCGGCCCCTAGCCCAACGGCGGTTTCAGCCATACCGATAAACAGTACGGGTCCTGTCAGTGTCGAGGGGAACTGGCTGGCAAGCTGTCTGTAGGCCTGCCGCATGACTGAGGGTGGCACGGGAATGTGCCTGCCGAGTACTTTGCTGACAAACAGAAAGGCGCGTTTCGGGTTACGTCTTTCAGCGATGTCAAACAGGTCATCGAGCGAAACTTCACCCTGGTCGCGGGTTACCTGAATCGTACCGCATGAGAGGGTACGGCGATAAATCATATCTTCGAGGATATCAGACATAAATACGCCTTAATTCAGAAGGTTAGAGAGTGATTCCGGGTATGCAATTACATCCGTAATGGATCTCACCGCAACCGGAGAAAAGGTGTTTTTAGCGCTCTGGCGCACCATATCTTCAGACATCAGACCGAGCTTAAAGGCAGCAAATAACCCAGGAAGGTTCACCCCGCTGTGAAGGGTATAACCCACCCCCCCTGACGGACGCATGTTGGTTTCAAGCAGCACCGGGTTGCCATTCACATCGTTTCGCGTCTGAACATTCACCAGCCCGTCGGCCTTCATGACCCGGGCGCAGTCACACGCCAGTTCCCAGGCGCTTCCTTCGTTTACAAGATACTGGATAGCCCCTTCCTTACGGCGTCCCACGGCTGCGAGTATTTCGCCCTTATCCGCGAGGATATCGACAGAAAATTCAGGGCCTGGCAGGTACGGCATCAAAACAAGGGGTTTAAACGACTCAGCAGCTGATGCTGCTGCAATATACTGTTGCGGACTGACCAGACGATGTTCGGGATGATTAAAGACGGCCATAGGCGAAGCACTGTCATCAAAGCGCCAGAATCCCATGCCATAGATACCCGTCACCGGCTTCACGCATACCGGGCTGTCAGTGAACGGCGGGGCCGCGAGGTGTGTCTTTAATTCTGCCAGCGTATTCACCCGCCAGGATGGTACGACCGGGAGACCCTTTTGCTCCATAAACTGAGCAAAAGTAACTTTTTCGTCAGCCAGAGTTAACCAGTCGACGCCCGTTGCACCGGTAGTAAGGGTGGCACCGGTCGATTCAATGGCTGAACGGTGTTCTTCAAACCACTGGCTGTTACGGCCAGTATGAATATGGTGGATGCCGTAGGTCTGAATGGTTTCCTGGATAAACTGAAGACGTTTTTGAGGATCTTCAGGTTCAGTCAAAGAATAATCGGCAACAGAAAGGATTTCATTTCTTTCGTTACGGTGGGAGGCAAAAACGGTAATGGCAAAATTATTTTTTTGTGCAAATGATTTTACCCCCTGAATAATATCTCGCTGGGAGGATAAACCTTCCATAAACCAAATTTTCTTGTTCATTTTTTTTAATTATCCGGAACGCCATGCAAATTTATGATTGAGAAGTGAGTCTATGAGTGTCTAAGCTACATGTCAATCATAATATGATTAATAACTCCTGTGGTTATGGAGTGCGTCAGTGTTTTTTTGATTCCTGATAACACATTGATATTTAAATTAAACATAGAAAAATTAACACCCTGAAAAGGATTTCTTTTTGTGTTTTTACAGAAAACTACCAAAATTTCCCTTGTCAGAGAACTTCATCATGATATGATTTTCTTCGTCAGTTACTAAATATACCTTTGATTGTCTCGGTCATTACCATTTTAAGGAATAAAACATGGTTTCATTAGTTAAGAACCAGACGGTATCACTCAGCAAAGAATCATCTGCATTAAGCCAGCTTCATTTCGGTCTCGGTTGGGATCCGGTTAAGAAAAAAGGTCTTCTTGGAGGATTGTTTGGAGGCAACGACTCAATCGATCTCGATGCTGGCTGCGTATTAATGGACAGCACCGGTAAAACAATTGACACCATCTGGTTCCGCAAACTGGAATCCACCTGCGGCGCTGTTGTGCACAGTGGCGATAACCTGACCGGTGAGGGTGACGGTGACGATGAAGTGATTAAGGTCAACCTCTCCCGACTGCCTGCAAACGTTGAATACCTGGCGTTTACGGTAAACAGCTTCCGTGGTCAGTCGTTCAATGACGTCGAAAACGCGTTCTGCCGCGTTGTCGATCAAACCGGCAAAGAGCTGGCTCGCTACAAGCTGACTGAGCAGGGCTCACATACCGGGATCGTTATTTCTTCGCTGCGCCGTAATAACGGCAACTGGGACTTTACCGCCCTTGGCCATGCCTGTCGCGGCCGCACAATTGACGATATGCACTCCGATATCGTTTCAGCGGTTATTCGCTAATGAACCTGACGCCGGGGGGCAATGCCCCCGTTCCAGCCCAGGAGTTGCGGGTCCGGATCACCTCGGGCGGCCAGGTGGATGCTTCGGCGTTTCGCCTGTATGCCGACGGGAAGGTGCAGGGTGATGCGGACATGGTGTTTTATGGTCAGCCACGTAACGATGATGGTACCGTCAGCCTGGTCAGTGAAGGCCAGTACTCAACCTTTACTGTCGCACTCAACCGGCTGAAACCTGATGTCCAGAAAATTGCGTTCACCGTGACCTGTGACGGTGGGCAGACGGTGTCCGGTCTTCGTAATCTTTCCATCGACGTGGAGCAAGGGGCTACCGGCCTGGTTAGCGGCAGTGTCGAACTGAGCGGCCGTCAGGAAGCAGCCTTAATTCTGGGTGAATTTTACCGTCGTAATAATGACTGGAAATTCCGCTTCGTTGCGCAGGGGTTCAACGGTGGACTTAAACCGCTGGCAGAGCATTTCGGCGTAAATATTGCCGACGAACCGGCTCCCGCAGCCCCGACTCCTCCGGTTGTAACCCCTCCGCCAGTTGAGACAAAAATCAGCCTGAGCAAGGTATCGCTGACAAAAGAGAAGCCTGCAATCAGCCTGACCAAACGGGATAACTTCGGTGAAATCCGGATCAACCTGAACTGGCACCGGGGCAGTGGCAAATCCGGCTTTGCTGGCATGTTCGGCTCCAAAGGAATCGACCTGGATCTGGGGGCCTTTGTTGAGCTTCAGGACGGGTATAAATCGGTCATTCAGGCGCTCGGTAATGCATTCGGTGATTATCGCGATGAACCGTATGTTCAGCTCAAGGGCGATGACCGGACGGGTGATGTATCAGACGGCGAGTGGCTGCATATCAATGGACGTGAATGGAAGCATATCCGCGAAGTGCTGATTTACGCCTTTATTTATGAAGGTGTTCCCAGCTGGGACAAGACTGATGGTGTGGTCACCATTCATGTGCCGGATCAACCGCCCATTGAGACCCGCCTGACCGAAGGTGAAAACCGTCGCACATTGTGCGCCATTGCCAGACTCGTAAACGAAAACGGCGCAATTAAAGTCGAGCGAATTAACCAGTACTTCAAAGGCCAGGACGAAATGGACAGGGCATTTGGCTGGGGATTTCGCTGGAGCGCCGGTTCTAAATAACACAGCAACAAAGGAAACAGGTATGAGCTTTTTCGACAAAGTTAAAGGTGCCATTAACTCAGGCCGTGACGAACTGACCCGCCAGGTTGGCCGTTTCAAAAACAAAAAATTCATGCAGGGCACCGTTGCTGTATGTGCCCGTATTGCCGTATCGAGTGACGGCGTAAGTTCGGAAGAAAAGCAGAAAATGATGGGCTTTCTGCGCTCTTCAGAAGAGCTGAAGGTCTTCGATACCAATGAGGTGATCGAGTTCTTCAATAAACTGGTTTCAAGCTTCGATTTCGATGTTGAAATCGGCAAGGGCGAAACCATGAAATACATCCTGGCGCTGAAAGATCAGCCTGAGGCCGCTCAGCTGGCCTTACGTGTTGGTATTGCCGTTGCGAAAAGTGACGGTAACTTCGATCAGGACGAGAAACTGGCCTCCCGCGAGATCGCTATCGCGTTGGGCTTCGACCCGGCTGAATTTGGCCTCTGATCCACATCCCTAAGGGTAAAATATGGTTTCCACACACATTGGCTTCCCGACTGAAACGGTCATTGTTTTTATTGCGCTTTCAGTCGGTGCCATCTTTATTGACCTGTTTATGCACCGTGATGACAAGCCTATCTCGCTGAAGAGTGCGGCGCTCTGGTCCGTATTCTGGGTTGTGGTTGCGATGGCATTTGCCGGTTTCCTCTATATCCACCACGGTGCTGAGGTTGCCAGTCTGTTTGTCACGGGTTATGCGCTGGAGAAAGTGCTGTCGGTCGATAACCTGTTCGTCATGATGGCCATCTTCTCCTGGTTCGCCGTTCCGGATCGTTATCGCCACCGTGTTCTCTACTGGGGGATCATTGGTGCCATTGTCTTCAGGGGCATCTTTGTCGCCATCGGTACGAGCCTGCTGAGTCTGGGGCCGTACGTTGAAGTTGTCTTCGCTATTGTCGTTGCCTGGACAGCGGTCATGATGCTTAAAAGCGGTGATGACGATGATGAAATTGAGGATTACTCCCAGCATCTGGCTTACCGCATGGTTAAACGCTTCTTCCCTATCTGGCCGAAGCTCAGAGGGCATGCCTTCCTGCTTAACCAGAAGGAAGTGGATGCTGAACTGGCGAAACCAGAAAACAGCGATGTCACCATTGGCCGCGGTAAAAAAGCGGCGCTGTATGCGACCCCGCTGTTCCTGTGTGTGGCTGTGGTTGAACTCTCGGACGTAATGTTCGCGTTTGACTCGGTACCGGCAATCATTGCCGTCAGTCGTGAACCGCTTATCGTCTATAGTGCCATGATGTTTGCTATCCTGGGCCTGCGTACTCTGTATTTTGTCCTTGAGGCACTGAAACAGTACCTGGTTCATCTGGAGAAGGCCGTTATCGTGCTGCTGTTCTTCATCGCGGCAAAACTCGGCCTGAATGCGACCGATCACATCTGGCATCATGGTTACAGCATCGCGGCAACAACCAGCCTGTATGTTGTACTGGGTGTACTGGCGCTGGGCATTCTCGCAAGCGTCATGTTCCCGGGCAAACCTGAATCTGAGGAAAAGGGGAGTTAATCCCCTTAAGTGTTAACCTGAACAATTACTAATCGAAGAGGTTATTTTATGAGTGTTTCTCTTTCCAAAGGCGGGAACGTCTCCCTGAGTAAAGCAGCTCCGTCAATGAAAAACGTCCTGGTGGGCCTTGGCTGGGATGCGCGTTCAACAGACGGTCAGGACTTTGACCTGGATGCTTCAGCATTCCTGCTGGCCTCAAACGGCAAAGTGCGCGGCGATTCAGATTTCATCTTCTATAACAACCTGACGTCATCCGACGGTTCCGTAACGCACACCGGCGATAACCGCACCGGTGAGGGCGATGGTGATGATGAATCGCTGAAAATTAAACTGGACGCCGTCCCGTCTGAAGTTGACAAGATCATCTTCGTTGTGACCATCCACGATGCTCAGGCTCGTCGCCAGAGCTTTGGTCAGGTATCCGGTGCGTTTATTCGTCTGGTTAATGACGATAACCAGACTGAAGTCGCTCGCTACGATCTGACCGAAGATGCGTCCACTGAGACTGCCATGCTGTTCGGCGAGCTGTATCGCCACAATGGTGAGTGGAAATTCCGCGCAGTAGGCCAGGGTTATGCTGGTGGTCTGGCATCTGTATGTGCTCAGTACGGCATTAACGCGTCCTGATCGAAAAGTAACTTTTCTACCCGGGGCTGTTAATGCAGCCCTCATTCAACTGTTTGCAGGAGCTAAAAATGGCAGTTTCTCTCGTAAAAGGCGGCAACGTATCTCTGACCAAAGAAGCACCAACCATGAATGTTGCTATGGTTGGCCTGGGCTGGGATGCCCGTGTAACCGATGGTCAGGGTTTTGACCTGGACGCTTCCGTGTTCGCAGTAGGCGAAGACGGTAAAGTGTTGTCAGATGCGCATTTCATTTTCTTCAATAATAAAACCAGCCCTGATGGCGCGGTAGAGCACCAGGGCGACAACCGCACCGGTGAAGGCGACGGCGACGATGAGCAGGTCAAAATCGATCTGACCAAAGTCTCAGCAGATATCAAAAAACTGGTGTTTGCCGTTACCATCTATGATGCAGAAGCGCGTAAACAAAACTTCGGCATGGTTAGCAACAGCTTCATGCGCGTTTACAACAACGACAACGGCACGGAAATTGCCCGTTTCGATCTGTCTGAAGATGCCTCAACCGAAACCGCTATGGTCTTCGGTGAACTGTATCGTCATGGCGCTGAGTGGAAGTTTAAAGCTGTCGGTCAGGGCTTTGCCGGTGGCCTGGCGGCTCTTGCCTCCCAGCACGGCGTTAACATCTAAAATAACGCTGAATCATACCCCGGCAATGCCGGGGTTTTTTTTGGTTGCGATCCGCTATCAGGATGGGGGAAGCAGAAAGGGTTCGGGAATTTCAGAAAGCAGAGTGATGTTAATTCTGACGTGAGCCTTTTAAAGGCAGGAAACGGATTTTTCTCTGGTTGCTGGTTAAAGCCTGTATTCCGTGCCTTATATCAACAGCATGCCCCTCTGATATATGTTACGTTTGCGACTTATGAAGGCACGGGTTCTGGAAGATAAAATACCCGACCAATGGAAATTCCAATTCAACAGGTATAGAAACTTCAACGTGATGAAATATGGTGTCACACCATATATACGCCTCACCAGAAATCCAGCGTCCTGAACTAAGCCTGGGGAACATATATAAACGCTGCGCTTTAAAATAATCAAAAATCAGGAGAGTTAATGTGAATCTACAATCCGGACAAAACATACCACTTCAGCAATCTGCGATCAGGCTGAATCTTCAGTACCCTACCAAATCCGGCTTTAAAGGCGAACCCGATACCTGCCTGTTCCTGCTTAATGCTCAGGGAAAGGTCAGCGGCGATTCTGACTTTATCTTTTACAATAATCTGTCTTCTCCTGAAGGGGCAGTAAAGCTCGTTACCGGTTCTCAGCAGTCCAGCATTGAGATAGCACTGGATCGTGTTCCTGCGAACATCAGTAAAATTGCAATCACCGTTGTCATTGATGGTGAAGATACCATCAGTGGGCTCAGTTCGTTGAGCATGCAGGCTCAAGGTATCGCTGAGTTCCAGGCTGAGACTCAGGGCCGCAGTGAGAAAGCAATTATCCTGGGTGAAGTATATCGGCACAATGGCGCCTGGAAGCTTCGTGCGCTCGGGCAGGGTTTCAACGGTGGTCTTGAGCCTCTGGCCATTAGCTATGGCGTTGATGTCGCACAGCCAGCTCCGCAGCCAGCAAAGCCTGCTCGTATCAGTCTGGAAAAGAAACTGGAAACCAGATCTCCGCGCCTTGTAAGCCTCGCTAAAAAAGCCTCGGTCAGTCTTACTAAAAATAAACTGGACACCCTTGAGGCAGCGGTTGCATTTGTACTTGACGCATCCGGCTCAATGAGTGGCCAGTTCAGTAAGGGTAACGTTCAGTCTGTGCTGGACCGCATCGCCGTTCTTGCCGCCCAGTTCGACGACGACGGTGAAATGGATGTCTGGGGATTTGGAGAGAAGCATAAGAAGTATCCAAACGTCACACTGGACAACCTGGACACATATATTCAGTCCATTCGCGGGGCTGGTAAGCGTTCATCCTGGGAGAACCTGCCGGGCCTTGGGGGGACAAACAACGAGCCTCCTGTGATGGAAGAAATAGTCGACTACTTTAAGGACTCGAAAATCCCGGTATATGTTGTCTTTATTACCGATGGCGGGATCAGCAAGACCCGGGCGATTAAAGATGCAATCCGGCGTTCTGCCAACTACCCCATCTTCTGGAAGTTTGTCGGGCTGGGTGGTTCAAGCTACGGTATCCTCAAAAATCTGGATGACTTTACTGACCGCCGGGTTGATAACACCCACTTCTTTGCCATGGATGATTTCGGTTCGATTAGCGATGAAAAGTTATATGATAATCTACTGGAAGAATTCAGACCGTGGATCGATGAAACAAAAAGGTTAGGCATCCTTTAATACGCACAGTTTGAGCATGGTTGAATGAGCTCTACAGCAGCTTAATACTGTAGAGCCTTTATTCATTGGAAATCGTACAGGGAGGAGCATATGGACCGCATCAAGTACCTGAAATGGATAGCTGAAGAGTCACCAACTACGGCTCAGCAGCTGGTGGCCTGGTTAAACAGAGCAAGGCACTATACGCCGGACATGAAAGTGCATCAGGCAGGTGTACAGATTCAAGAAAAGGGGATTGTTGTAGGGCTTAGACAAAGTACTAATCGTTACCAGGGAGATTGTCTGGCCATACATGTGGTACAGCTTCCGAAAAAATACAAAACAAGGGATGGTTTAAGTCTTTTCTGAAGCTTTGCTGTGAAGCGAATCCCTGGGGCGATGTTGTAATTGAAGACGTAAAAAATCCATATTTATTAAGCTTTTGCAAGAAACTAAACTTTACTAAATTGGATGAGTTTTATCCGGATACGTACATTGTAAACACAGATGCCATTATGAGTTTATCCATCCCACCCTTAGGGAGATACGAAACCTATCTTGATTAAACCTGCGAACCTTTACCGGTTGCGTGGGGATCGGATGGATCTCGGCTAAAGAAAAATCACATCGTCTATTTTGACCAGAAAAAACTAATCCGCCTGATGTAATGCATTTTTGCATTACTGGTTGCGTGTAATGCAAAAACGCATTACATTAATATCTTCTCCCAACAGGAACTGAGATGATGGCAACGATAAACGTTCGGATTGACGATGAAATCAAAATGACTGCTGATGAGGTTTTAAAAAACCTCGATGTCAGTCAGACACAGGCGATCACTGCGTTCTATCAGTACATCGCTGAAAACAAAAAGCTTCCCTTTACTGCACTCATGAGTTTTAAAACTCAGGATGATCTTTTAAAGACGTTCAACGATATTTTATCCGAAGCCCTTGCCATTGCCTTAAACTTACAGGTATGGATTAATAAATCAGATATTATTGATGGCAAAATAATTCAGAAATATTATCGCAGACTTGACAGCTATTATAGCAGTGCTAAAGAGCAGCTAAATTTCCTTGAAAGCAGAACAAAAGCAGCTCAGGTTTTAAATGCGCTTAATAAAATTTTGACTGTAATTGTCGATTTCAGTAATTTTGGATACGGATATGAGCAAGTAAAAATTTCTCATCCAGAAAAAAAAGAATTCGAATCTTCTCTTTTCGATTTTGAAAACAGGCTTAAGGATAGCCTTTAAAAAAAAGCTGAGGTAGCAGGATGAAAAAAGTAAGCAACGCTGTATGCCCTCAATGTTCAGGCACCATAAATGTCTGGTTTGACCTTAACGTAGAGGTCAGGTATGCCGTGAAACCCGACGGTAGCCTTTCCAGACCTGCTATCGTAACGGACACCACGGGGGAGTCGCGTTTTGGCCTTAGATGCACCAGTTGTGACTGGTCAGTACATGGCGAAGATGATGAAATCGACAACTACGATAGTATCATTAGTCGGGGCGCAGAAAGGGCCGAGAAAGTTCAGTTGTCTTTAAAACGTTAATATACGGGAGTTTAAATGTTCGCAGAAATCAAAGATAATTATTCGTTAGGTGGATACAGAAAAGTTGCCATTACCAGCTTTCGACGAGTCGAAAATAAAAACCTTATTTACAGTGACAGGGAATACGAGCTGACGCTTGCCAATGGAACAATAATTAAAAATGTACTTAAAAAAGAAGAGTGGGAACTGTTAGAAAGCAATTCAATTAAGGTTATATTATAACGAAAATATATTTATAGTTTTGGATAGGTTTCAAACGAGTCCGGACATTTTACATGAAGTATCTGACATTACAGTTAAGTGAGCTTATGCCAGCACGTCTGTTGCTGGCAGCTTAGTTATCGGTCTAAAAGCTGATCCATTAATAATTCTTCGTAAAGCCCAGAGGTATCGGGCTTTATTACAATATCCGTTATTTCGAAGCGTTCGAGTACAAATTGCAGATATTCTGGAGTAACGTAGTAGGGATCAGGTTCAGCCAGATTAGTATAGAGTGGGTCTTCTGCTGCATTAATGTCATAATCAATGCACATATGAAACCACTGCAAAGTGAATCGCCACGGATAATCTAGACACTTCCTAGCCGTTGATAATACTGGTTTTCATATTCTGTCGGTGACATCTGATCGCTGGAACCATGCCGACGCTTACTGTTATAAAACATTTCGATGTAATCAAAAATATCGCTGCGGGCTTCTTCCCGCGTTCCGTAGATCTTTTTCTTTATCCGTTCGCGTTTCAACAACTGGAAAAAGCTTTCTGCAACCGCATTATCATGGCAGTTACCGCGACGGCTCATGCTGCCCTCCAGGCCGTGTGATTTCAGGAACGACTGCCACTCATGGCTTGTGTACTGACTGCCCTGATCCGAATGAACCAGCACCTGTTTTTGGGGATTACGGCGCCATACAGCCATCAGCAGTGCGTTCAGGACAATGTCCTTTGTCATCCGGGATTGCATGGACCAGCCGATAATTTTGCGTGAGAACAGATCAACAACCACGGCAAGATACAGCCAGCCTTCGTGGGTCCTGATGTAGGTTATGTCCGTTACCCAACGCTTATCCGGAGCATCCGGATTGAACTGTCGCTGGAGCCTGTTGGGCGACACGATACTGGCCTCGCCTTTACGTGCCCGCGGGCTCCGGTATCCGACCTGAGCCTTTATCCCGACACGTTTCATCAGTCGCCAGACTCTGTTCACTCCGCACTGTTGCCCGCTGTCCCGCAGATCCAGATGGATTTTGCGATAACCATAGACGCATCCCGATTCCAGCCAGAACTGTTTAATCTGTCCTGTCAGTCTCAGGTCTGCCTGATGGCGTTGTGAATGCGGCTGCTGAAGCCAGGCGTAAAAACCACTGGGATGAACATCCAGCACCCGACAGAGCAGGCGAACAGGCCAGCAACAGGTGTTGTCACGGATAAAGGCTTACCTCAGTCGGACAGCTTTGCGAAGTACGCCG
>NZ_JBQSVB010000020.1:0-26542 GCF_052376015.1 Ewingella sp. AOP8-B2-18 | reverse complement strand
AACCCTGATCCACCCAATCGCGATGGATGACGGTCTGCGTTTCGCAATCCGTGAAGGTGGCCGTACTGTTGGTGCAGGTGTTGTTGCTAAAGTTATCGCTTAATCGCTGATAATTTCTGCAATAGAAAAGAGGGTGCTTCGGCACCCTTTTTTTATGCCTGAGTGTTGCAGTAATAACGATTCTCATTTACAGTTAGCTCAGGTTTTGTTCGATGTGTGGTTTCTATGTACGTGTGTTTATGTAATAGCGTTAGTGATAAAACAATCCGTCAGGCAGTTCGTCGCTATCAGCCCCAAACGTTCCAGCAGCTTAGAAGTTTTGTTCCGGTAGGTACGCAGTGCGGTAAATGTATCCGCGTCGCGCGCCAGATAATGGAAGACGAATTGCAGCAGATTCCACAATTCGACAATATCGCTTAAAAATACCTCGCCAAATGTAAGCCTTTTCTTTGACTTACTCTGAACCGGATCTACGCTTTAGATACCGGAACGGAGGAGTTACCTATGAAAGGCGATAAAAAAGTCATTGCACACCTCAATAAACTTCTTGGAAATGAACTGGTTGCAATCAATCAGTATTTTTTGCACGCCCGAATGTTTAAAAACTGGGGTCTGATGAGACTCAATGGCATCGAATACCATGAGTCAATTGATGAGATGAAGCATGCGGACCTCTATATCGAGCGCATTCTCTTCTTGGAAGGCATTCCTAATTTGCAAGATCTCGGCAAACTCAATATCGGGGAAGATGTTGAGGAGATGCTGAAGTCAGATTTATTGCTTGAGCTCGACGGGGCCAAAGACCTGCGTGAGGCAATCGCCTACGCCGATACAGTCCACGACTACGTTAGCCGTGATTTGATGATTAACATCCTCGCTGACGAAGAACATCACATTGATTGGATTGAAACCGAGCTCGAACTCATTGGGCGCGTGGGGATCCAAAACTACCTTCAGTCTCAACTCAAAGAAGAATCACAGAAATAGCGATGTGCTTTATTAGAACGTCAGCCAGACAGAGTCACTCTGCTGGCTGATATACACAATAAGCCCCGCAGAGGCTAAGCTCGGGCCGAACGGAATTTGCTTAGTCATATGATTTCTCCTTTTGCTTACCAGTGCGAACACCATTCCCGTCAACGCAGCCAAAATGCATAGGTGCGGCAACATTTGCCAGCCAACCCAGACGCCCAGTGCCGCAAGCAGCTTGAAGTCACCATATCCCATCCCTTCCTTACCTGTGACTATTTTGACTCCCCAGTATAAAAACCATAAAGACAAGTATCCGGCCACCGCGCCATAAACTGCATCTTGCAGCGCCACGTTGCCTAAGAATGAATTGACCAGCAAACCTGCCCACAGTAGTTGCAATGTCAGGCTATCCGGCAGCAAGGATGTGGCAAGGTCAATCAGGCTCAGCGCCAACAGAAACCAAAACAAGATAAGTGCGGCGCATAAAGCCGCTGGGGTTGAGAGCATGAAAGAAAGTGCTAAAAAGCCTAGGGCGCACAGACCTTCATTAAAAGGGTAAAAGCCAGGGATCTTACTCTGACAGTAGTGGCATCTCCCTTTCAAAACCAACCAACTGAGCAGCGGAACGTTATGCCAACACCGCAAAGTGTGTTGGCAGGCAGGGCAATGGGAAGAAGGGAAAGAAAGATTAAATCTGTGTGTGGTAATTCTTTCCGCTCGAGCAATAATCAAAGGGATACGGTAAACCACCACATTGAGAAAGCTGCCGGCAAGCAGCCCGAAGAGAGTGATGCCGCTGTGGTAAAACCAACCCTGCGATATTACAGCACCACCAAGTAACTGCCATTCATCCATTTTGCCTTCCTCCATGAAGGGTATCTAAGCCGATTGCTGGCTAATCCTTCAGCGTAAGTTATCAGCAGAGAGGGGGAGGGGACGAGAGGTTTTTGTCTTTTGAAGGGCTTAAAAAGCCGTTCTGCGATCAGTGCTGGAAAGTGATGAGTGCAAAATAAAAGCATTTTGTTCGCCGTATTGGTTGCTTCCTACCTCTATTTACGTATAATGCGCGGGCTTACCTAATCTTGGTAAGCCTAATTCGATAAGGATTAGTTGATTAGCAATGCTGTACCGCTAATCAAACAATACTCCCGATATGGGGGTTATATGAAGAACGATTACACTCTCCCATCAATCGAAATGGGTTTGAGGAGTAATTATTTACGTTTAAAATAATTGGAGCTCTGGTCTCATGCAGAACCAAAGAATCCGTATCCGCCTGAAAGCGTTTGATCATCGTTTGATCGATCAATCAACTGCGGAAATCGTTGAGACTGCGAAGCGCACTGGTGCGCAAGTTCGTGGTCCAATCCCGCTGCCGACCCGCAAAGAGCGCTTTACCATTCTGATTTCTCCGCACGTCAATAAAGATGCGCGCGATCAGTATGAGATTCGCACTCACAAGCGTCTGGTTGACATCGTTGAGCCAACCGAGAAAACCGTTGATGCTCTGATGCGTCTGGATCTGGCTGCTGGTGTAGACGTGCAGATCAGCCTGGGTTAATCAGGGTCATTGAGCGATTGAGAGGTTGAAACAATGATTGGTTTAGTCGGTAAGAAAGTGGGTATGACACGTATCTTCACAGAAGATGGTGTTTCTATCCCAGTAACCGTTATCGAAATTGAAGCAAACCGCGTTACTCAGGTCAAAGACCTGGACAACGACGGTTACCGTGCTGTGCAAGTTACTACTGGTAGCAAAAAAGCTAACCGTGTAACTAAACCAGAAGCGGGTCACTTCGCTAAAGCTGGCGTAGAAGCTGGCCGCGGTCTGTGGGAATTCCGCCTTGCAGAAGGTGAAGAATTTACTGCAGGTCAGGACATTAGCGTTGAAATTTTCGCAGACGTTAAGAAAGTAGATGTTACCGGTACTTCAAAAGGTAAAGGTTTTGCTGGCACAGTTAAGCGCTGGAATTTCCGTACCCAAGACGCTACCCACGGTAACTCCTTGTCTCACCGTGTTCCGGGTTCTATCGGTCAGAACCAGACTCCGGGCAAAGTGTTCAAAGGCAAGAAAATGGCAGGCCAACTGGGTAACGAGCGTGTAACCGTTCAAAGCCTGGACGTAGTACGTGTTGACGCTGAGCGCAACCTGCTGCTGGTCAAGGGTGCTGTTCCGGGTGCTACCGGTGGCAACCTGATCGTTAAACCTGCTGTTAAGGCTTAACGTCGAGGAGATAGGAATGGAATTAGTAGTGAAAGACGCGCAAAGCGCGCTGACTGTTTCCGAAACTACCTTCGGGCGTGATTTCAATGAAGCGCTGGTACACCAGGTCGTTGTTGCGTATGCAGCAGGTGCCCGTCAAGGTACTCGCGCTCAGAAGACCCGTGCTGAAGTAACTGGTTCCGGTAAAAAACCATGGCGTCAGAAAGGTACTGGCCGTGCGCGAGCAGGTTCTGTAAAGAGCCCAATCTGGCGTTCCGGTGGTGTTACCTTCGCTGCAAAGCCACAGGACCACAGTCAAAAAGTAAATAAAAAGATGTACCGCGGCGCGCTGAAAAGCATTCTGTCCGAACTGGTACGTCAAGATCGCTTGATCGTAGTCGAGCAGTTCTCTGTAGAAGCGCCTAAAACTAAGCTGCTGGCACAGAAACTGAAAGACATGGCTCTGGAAGACGTGCTGATTGTAACTGGCGAAGTCGACGAGAACCTGTTCCTGGCCGCACGCAACCTGTACAAGGTTGATGTACGTGATGTAGCAGGTATCGATCCAGTAAGCCTGATCGCCTTCGACAAAGTCGTTATGACTTCTGACGCGGTGAAGCAAGTTGAGGAGATGCTGGCATGATTCGTGAAGAACGTCTGCTGAAAGTGCTGCGCGCGCCGCACGTTTCTGAAAAAGCTTCTACTGCGATGGAAAAGAACAACACCATCGTTCTCAAAGTTGCCAAAGACGCGACTAAAGCAGAAATCAAAGCTGCGGTTAAGAAACTGTTTGAAGTCGAAGTCGAAGACGTTAACACCCTGCTTGTTAAAGGCAAAGTGAAGCGTCACGGTCAGCGTGTTGGTCGTCGTAGCGACTGGAAAAAAGCTTACGTTACCCTGAAAGAAGGCCAGAATCTGGACTTCATCAGCGGCGCAGAGTAAGTCGGAGGAGTTTGAACAATGGCAATTGTTAAATGTAAACCTACATCTCCGGGCCGCCGCCATGTTGTTAAAGTGGTTAACCAGGAGTTGCACAAGGGTAAACCTTATGCCCCGCTGCTTGAAAAACTGAGCAAAAGCGGTGGTCGTAACAACAATGGCCGTATCACCACCCGTCATATCGGTGGTGGCCACAAGCAGCATTATCGTCTGGTTGACTTCAAACGCAACAAAGACGGTATCGCAGCAGTGGTTGAGCGTCTGGAGTACGATCCGAACCGTTCAGCGAATATCGCTCTGGTTCTGTACAAAGACGGCGAACGCCGTTATATCCTGGCGCCGAAAGGCCTGAAAGTGGGTGACCAGATCCAATCTGGCGTTGATGCAGCAATTAAGACAGGTAACGCCCTGCCTATGCGCAACATCCCAGTAGGTTCAACGGTTCATAACGTAGAAATGAAACCAGGTAAGGGTGGCCAGATGGCTCGTTCTGCTGGTGCCTACGTTCAGATCGTTGCACGTGACGGTTCCTACGTAACTCTGCGTCTGCGCTCTGGCGAAATGCGTAAAGTTCAAGTTGAT
The DNA here is from genome assembly GCF_052376015.1 of Ewingella sp. AOP8-B2-18. NCBI lineage: Bacteria > Pseudomonadati > Pseudomonadota > Gammaproteobacteria > Enterobacterales > Yersiniaceae > Ewingella > Ewingella sp. AOP8-B2-18. The sequence goes on along the minus strand of NZ_JBQSVB010000020.1, from coordinate 21,846 downwards.
TGCCGCGCCACCTTAGGTGAAGTCGGTAACGCTGAACATATGCTTCGCGTTCTGGGTAAAGCAGGTGCTGCACGTTGGCGTGGTATTCGTCCTACCGTTCGCGGTACTGCGATGAACCCAGTCGATCACCCACACGGTGGTGGTGAAGGTCGTAACTTTGGTAAGCACCCGGTAACCCCGTGGGGCGTTCAGACCAAAGGTAAGAAGACCCGTAGCAACAAGCGTACTGATAAATTCATTGTACGTCGCCGTAGCAAAAAATAATTAGAGGATAAGCCATGCCACGTTCTCTCAAGAAAGGTCCTTTTATTGACCTGCACTTGCTGAAGAAGGTAGAGAAAGCGGTGGAAAGCGGTGACAAGAAGCCTTTGCGCACTTGGTCCCGTCGTTCAACGATCTTTCCTAACATGATCGGTTTGACCATCGCTGTCCATAATGGTCGTCAGCACGTACCAGTATTTGTTTCCGACGAAATGGTCGGTCACAAACTGGGTGAATTCGCGCCGACTCGTACTTATCGCGGCCATGCGGCTGATAAAAAAGCTAAAAAGCGCTAAGGTAGGAGGAAGAGATGGAAACTATCGCTAAACATCGCCACGCTCGTTCTTCTGCTCAGAAGGTTCGCCTTGTTGCTGACCTGATCCGCGGTAAGAAAGTGTCGCAAGCTCTGGAAACTTTGGCCTACACCAACAAGAAAGCTGCTGGTTTGGTTAAGAAGGTACTAGAGTCTGCCATTGCTAACGCAGAACACAACGATGGCGCTGACATCGATGATCTGAAAGTCACGAAGATTTTCGTAGACGAAGGCCCAAGCATGAAGCGCATTATGCCGCGTGCTAAAGGTCGTGCAGATCGCATTCTGAAGCGCACCAGCCACATTACTGTGGTTGTGTCCGATCGCTGAGACTCTGGAGACTAGCAATGGGTCAGAAAGTACATCCTAATGGTATTCGACTAGGTATTGTCAAACCTTGGAACTCTACTTGGTATGCAAATACCAAAGAATTCGCTGACAACCTGGACAGCGACTTTAAAGTTCGCCAGTTCTTGACTAAAGAATTGTCGAAAGCTTCCGTTTCTCGCATCGTTATCGAGCGTCCAGCGAAGAGCATCCGTGTGACTATTCACACCGCTCGTCCTGGCATCGTTATCGGCAAGAAAGGTGAAGATGTCGAAAAACTGCGTAAGGTCGTAGCGGATATCGCTGGCGTTCCTGCGCAAATTAACATCGCCGAAGTCCGCAAGCCGGAACTTGACGCTAAATTGGTTGCTGACAGCATCACTTCACAGCTGGAACGTCGCGTTATGTTCCGTCGTGCTATGAAGCGTGCTGTACAGAACGCAATGCGTCTTGGCGCTAAAGGTATCAAAGTTGAAGTAAGCGGCCGTCTTGGCGGTGCTGAAATCGCGCGTACTGAATGGTACCGTGAAGGTCGTGTTCCGTTGCACACTCTGCGTGCGGATATCGATTACAACACATCTGAAGCGCACACCACTTATGGTGTAATCGGCGTTAAGGTATGGATCTTCAAAGGTGAGATCCTGGGTGGTATGGCTGCAGTTGAACAACCGGAACCGGCTGCTCAACCTAAAAAGCAGCAGCGTAAAGGCCGCAAGTAAGGAGAGTCGCTGATGTTACAACCAAAGCGTACAAAATTCCGTAAGGTGCACAAAGGCCGCAACCGTGGTCTTGCGCAAGGTACGGATGTGAGCTTCGGCACTTACGGTCTGAAAGCTGTTGGCCGTGGTCGTCTGACTGCTCGTCAAATTGAAGCAGCACGTCGTGCGATGACCCGTGCAGTTAAGCGTCAAGGTAAGATCTGGATCCGTGTATTCCCGGACAAACCGATCACCGAGAAGCCACTGGAAGTTCGTATGGGTAAAGGTAAAGGTAACGTAGAGTATTGGGTTGCCTTGATCCAGCCTGGTAAAGTCCTGTACGAAATGGACGGTGTGCCTGAAGAGCTGGCTCGTGAAGCCTTCCAGCTGGCAGCAGCCAAACTGCCTATCAAAACCACCTTTGTAACTAAGACGGTGATGTAATGAAAGCACAAGAGCTGCGCGAAAAAAGCGTGGAAGAGCTGAACACTGAGCTTCTTAACCTTTTGCGTGAGCAGTTTAACCTGCGCATGCAAACGGCAAGTGGCCAGTTGCAGCAAACACACCTGTTGAAACAAGTGCGTCGTGATGTTGCACGTGTGAAGACTTTACTGACTGAAAAGGCGGGTGCGTAATGAGTGACAAGATCCGTACTCTGCAAGGTCGTGTTATCAGTGACAAAATGGAGAAATCCATCGTTGTTGCGATTGAACGTTTTGTGAAACACCCAATCTACGGTAAATTCATCAAGCGTACGACTAAGCTGCACGTACATGACGAGAACAACGAATGCGGTATCGGCGACGTCGTTGAAATTAGCGAATGCCGTCCGCTGTCTAAGACTAAGTCTTGGACACTGGTTCGCGTTGTAGAGAAAGCGATTCTGTAATAGACTCGTCGTCTCAAAAATAGATAAACGGCTCATAACTGTGGGCCGTTTATTTTTTCTACCCATAATCTGGAACCGGTGTTATAATGCCGCGCCCTCATTTATGGGGATTTCTTAACGACCTATTCCTGGGTCCTAAAGTTGTAGTTGACATTAGCGGAGCACTAACATGATCCAAGAACAGACTATGCTGACCGTGGCCGACAACTCCGGTGCACGTCGCGTAATGTGTATCAAGGTTCTAGGTGGCTCGCACCGTCGCTACGCAGGCGTCGGCGACATCATCAAAATTACCATCAAGGAAGCAATTCCTCGCGGTAAGGTGAAGAAAGGCGATGTGCTGAAGGCGGTAGTGGTGCGCACCAAGAAGGGTGTTCGTCGCCCGGACGGTTCTGTCATTCGCTTCGATGGTAATGCATGCGTTATTTTAAACAATAACAGCGAGCAGCCAATCGGCACGCGTATTTTTGGGCCGGTAACTCGTGAACTGCGTAATGAGAAGTTCATGAAAATTATCTCTCTGGCACCAGAAGTACTCTAAGGAGCGAACCATGGCAGCGAAAATCCGTCGTGATGACGAAGTTATCCTGCTTACCGGCAAAGATAAAGGTAAGCGCGGTAAAGTAAAAAATGTCCTGTCTTCTGGTAAGGTCATTGTTGAAGGTATCAACCTGGTTAAAAAACATCAGAAGCCTGTACCGGCTCTGAACCAACCAGGCGGCATCGTTGAAAAAGAAGCTGCAATTCAGGTTTCTAACGTTGCTATCTTCAACGCGGCAACCGGTAAGGCTGACCGTGTAGGCTTTAGATTCGAAGACGGCAAAAAAGTCCGTTTCTTCAAGTCTAATAGCGAAACTATCAAGTAATTTGGAGTAGTACGATGGCGAAACTGCATGATTACTACAAAGACGATGTCGTAAAAAAACTCATGACTGAGTTTGGTTACAATTCTGTCATGCAAGTCCCTCGGGTCGAGAAGATCACCCTGAACATGGGTGTAGGTGAAGCGATCGCTGACAAGAAACTGCTGGATAATGCAGCAGCTGACCTGGCAGCAATCTCCGGTCAAAAACCGTTGATCACCAAAGCACGCAAATCAGTTGCAGGCTTCAAAATCCGTCAGGGCTATCCGATCGGCTGTAAAGTAACTCTGCGTGGCGAACGCATGTGGGAGTTCTTTGAGCGTCTGGTCTCTATTGCTGTTCCACGTATTCGTGACTTCCGCGGCTTGTCTGCTAAGTCTTTCGATGGTCGTGGTAACTACAGCATGGGCGTGCGTGAACAGATCATCTTCCCGGAAATCGATTATGATAAAGTCGATCGCGTTCGTGGTTTAGATATTACTATCACCACTACTGCGAAATCCGATGATGAAGGCCGCGCTCTGCTGGCTGCCTTTAACTTCCCGTTCCGCAAGTAAGGCAGGGTTACTAATGGCTAAGCAATCCATGAAAGCACGCGAAGTCGTTCGCGTGAAACTGGCTGACAAATACCGCGCTAAACGCGAGGAATTGAAAGCTATTATCTCTGGTGTGAACTCTTCCGACGAAGATCGTTGGGATGCGGTTCTTAAGCTGCAGTCTCTGCCGCGTGATTCCAGCCCGTCTCGTCAGCGTAACCGCTGCCGTCAAACTGGTCGTCCGCATGCTTTCCTGCGGAAGTTCGGGTTGAGCCGTATTAAGGTCCGTGAAGCCGCTATGCGCGGTGAAATTCCGGGTCTTAAAAAGGCTAGCTGGTAATTTTCACCAATTGAATCACGGGAGTAAAGACAGATGAGCATGCAAGATCCGATCGCGGATATGCTGACCCGTATCCGTAACGGTCAAGCCGCGAACAAAGTTGCGGTCACCATGCCTTCCTCCAAGCTGAAAGTGGCAATTGCCAACGTGCTGAAGGAAGAAGGTTATATTGAAGAATTTAAAATCGAAGGCGACGCCAAACCTGAACTGGAATTAGTACTGAAGTACTTCCAGGGCAAGGCAGTGGTAGAAAGCATTCAACGTATCAGCCGTCCAGGTCTGCGCATCTATAAGAAAAAAGATGAGCTGCCAAAAGTTATGGCCGGTATGGGTATCGCTGTTATTTCTACCTCTAAAGGTGTTATGACTGATCGTGCAGCTCGCCAGGCTGGTCTTGGTGGCGAGATTATCTGCTACGTAGCTTAATCGGGAGGAAAGAATGTCTCGTGTTGCAAAAGCACCCGTCGTCATTCCTGCCGGCGTAGAGGTAAAACTCAACGGTCAGGTTATTACGATTAAGGGTAAAAACGGCGAGCTGTCACGTACTATCCATGACGCCGTTGTAGTTAAACAGGAAGAAAACACCATCACTTTCGCTCCACGTGAAGGTTTTGTTGACGGTTGGGCCCAAGCGGGTACAACTCGTGCACTGTTGAATGCAATGGTTGTTGGTGTTACCGACGGCTTCACTAAAAAGCTTCAATTGGTTGGCGTTGGTTATCGTGCTGCCGTTAAAGGCAATGTGGTGAATTTAGCTTTAGGCTTCTCTCACCCAGTAGATCACCAGCTGCCGGAAGGCATCACTGCTGAATGTCCGACCCAAACTGAAATCGTGCTGAAAGGCGCTGATAAACAAGTTATCGGTCAGGTTGCAGCAGATTTACGTGCCTACCGTCGTCCTGAGCCTTATAAAGGCAAGGGTGTCCGTTACGCCGACGAAGTCGTGCGTACCAAAGAGGCTAAGAAGAAGTAAGGTAACACTATGGATAAGAAATCTGCTCGTATCCGTCGTGCGACCCGCGCACGCCGCAAGCTCAAAGAATTGGGTGCGACACGTCTGGTGGTACATCGTACCCCGCGTCATATTTACGCACAGGTTATCGCACCAAACGGTTCTGAAGTATTAGTTGCTGCATCAACTGTAGAAAAAACTATTACTGAGCAACTGAAGTATACCGGCAACAAAGATGCTGCCACTGCTGTAGGTAAAGCTATCGCAGAACGCGCATTGGAAAAAGGGATCACGAAAGTATCCTTTGACCGTTCCGGTTTCCAATATCATGGTCGAGTCCAGGCACTGGCAGATGCTGCCCGTGAAGCTGGCCTTCAGTTCTAAGGAAGAGGTTTAAGATGGCTCACATCGAAAAACAAGCTGGCGAACTGCAGGAAAAGCTGATCGCGGTAAACCGCGTATCTAAAACCGTAAAAGGTGGCCGTATCTTCAGCTTTACCGCACTGACAGTAGTTGGTGATGGTAACGGTCGCGTTGGTTTTGGCTACGGCAAAGCACGCGAAGTTCCGGCAGCGATCCAGAAAGCGATGGAAAAAGCCCGTCGCAACATGATGAATGTCGCGCTGAACAGCGGCACCCTGCAGCACCCAGTTAAAGGTGCTCATACGGGTTCCCGTGTGTTCATGCAGCCGGCTTCCGAAGGTACCGGTATTATCGCCGGTGGTGCAATGCGTGCCGTCCTGGAAGTCGCTGGGGTGCATAACGTATTGGCTAAAGCTTATGGTTCTACAAACCCGATCAACGTGGTTCGTGCAACTATCGACGCTCTGGCAAATATGAAATCCCCACAAATGGTCGCTGCCAAGCGTGGTAAATCCGTTGAAGAAATTCTGGGGTAATTAACCATGGCAAAGACTATTAAAGTAACACAAACTCGCAGCTCTATTGGCCGCTTGCCGAAACACAAGGCAACGCTGTTAGGCTTAGGTCTGCGTCGTATTGGTCATACTGTAGAGCGTGAGGATACTCCTGCTGTACGCGGTATGATCAACCTGGTTTCCTACATGGTTAAGGTTGAGGAGTAAGAGATGCGTTTAAATACTCTGTCTCCGGCTGAAGGTGCCAAACAAGCGCCGAAGCGTGTAGGTCGTGGTATTGGTTCTGGCCTGGGTAAAACCGGCGGTCGTGGTCACAAAGGTCAGAACTCACGTTCTGGTGGTGGCGTACGTCGTGGTTTTGAAGGTGGTCAGATGCCTTTATACCGTCGTTTGCCGAAATTCGGCTTCACCTCTCGCAAAGCAATGATCACGGCAGAAGTTCGTCTGTCTGAACTTGCTCTTGTAGAAGGCGACGTAATCGACCTGAGCACGCTGAAAGCCGCTAACGTAGTTGGTATCCAGATCGAGTTCGCGAAAGTTATTCTTTCTGGCGAAGTTGGTCGTGCGGTAACTCTGCGTGGTTTGCGTGTCACCAAAGGCGCTCGTGCTGCTATCGAAGCTGCTGGCGGTAAAATTGAGGAATAAGTAGCAGATGGCTAAGCAACCGGGGTTAGATTTCCAAAGTGCCAAGGGTGGACTAGGCGAACTGAAGCGCAGACTTTTGTTTGTTATCGGTGCGTTGATCGTTTTCCGTATCGGCTCTTTTATTCCGATCCCTGGTATTGATGCCACTGTACTTGCCAAATTGCTCGAGCAGCAAAGAGGCACCATCATTGAAATGTTTAACATGTTCTCTGGTGGTGCTCTCAGCCGTGCTTCTATCTTTGCATTGGGTATCATGCCGTACATTTCGGCATCGATTATTATCCAGCTGCTGACGGTGGTTCATCCAGCGTTAGCAGAGATAAAGAAAGAAGGGGAGGCTGGCCGTCGTAAGATTAGCCAGTACACCCGCTACGGTACGCTGGTATTAGCTGTGTTTCAGTCAATCGGTATTGCTACCGGTTTACCGAACATGCCTGGTATGCAAGGCCTGGTATTAAACCCAGGCTTTGCCTTCTACTTTACTGCTGTTGTTAGCTTAGTTACCGGGACAATGTTCCTGATGTGGTTAGGTGAACAGATTACTGAACGCGGTATCGGTAACGGTATCTCAATCATAATCTTCGCGGGTATCGTAGCAGGTCTGCCACCGGCAGTAGCTCATACTATCGAACAAGCTCGGCAAGGCGACCTGCACTTCCTCCTGTTGCTGTTGGTTGCAGTTTTAGTGTTTGCAGTGACTTTCTTTGTTGTGTTCGTAGAGCGTGGTCAACGTCGTATCGTTGTTAACTATGCTAAACGTCAACAGGGTCGTCGTGTTTATGCAGCACAGAGCACGCACTTACCGTTGAAAGTGAATATGGCCGGGGTTATCCCAGCGATCTTCGCTTCCAGCATTATTCTGTTCCCTGCCACGATTGCATCATGGTTTGGGGGCGGGACTGGTTGGAACTGGCTGACTACGATTTCGCTGTATTTGCAGCCTGGGCAACCGCTTTATGTGTTACTCTATGCGACTGCAATCATCTTCTTCTGTTTCTTTTACACTGCGTTGGTTTTCAACCCTCGCGAGACAGCAGATAACCTGAAGAAGTCCGGTGCATTTGTACCAGGAATTCGTCCGGGAGAGCAAACGGCGAAGTACATCGATAAAGTAATGACTCGTTTAACCTTAATTGGTGCGATGTATATTACTTTCATCTGCCTTATCCCGGAGTTCATGCGTGACGCAATGAAAGTGCCATTCTACTTTGGTGGTACCTCACTACTAATCGTAGTTGTTGTCATTATGGACTTTATGGCTCAAGTGCAAACTCTGATGATGTCAAGTCAGTATGAGTCTGCATTGAAGAAAGCAAACCTGAAAGGCTATAACCGCTAATCTGGTGCGTTTGCGAAGTTACGGAGAGTAAAAATGAAAGTTCGTGCTTCCGTCAAGAAATTATGTCGTAACTGCAAAATCGTTAAGCGTAACGGTATCGTTCGCGTAATCTGCAGCGCCGAGCCGAAGCATAAACAGCGTCAAGGCTGATTATCTCGCATATTTTTCTTGCAAAGTTGGGTTGAGCTGGCTAGATTAGCCAGCCAATCTTTTGTATGTAAGCTGCAACATTATTTGAGTATCCTGAAAACGGGCTTTTCAGAATGGTGTTGCCGTATATAAATAGTAGGAGTGCATAGTGGCCCGTATAGCAGGCATTAACATTCCTGATCAAAAACATACCGTGATCGCATTAACTTCGATCTACGGCATCGGTAAAACCCGTTCACAGGCTATCTGTGCAGCGTCTGGTATTGCTGAAAATGTTAAGATCAGTGAGCTGTCTGAAGAGCAAATCGAAAAGCTGCGTGACGAAGTTGCCAAGTTCATTGTTGAAGGTGATCTGCGTCGTGAAGTCACCCTGAGCATCAAGCGTCTTATGGACCTTGGGACTTATCGTGGTTTGCGTCATCGTCGTGGTCTTCCAGTGCGCGGTCAGCGTACTAAGACTAACGCACGTACCCGTAAGGGTCCGCGTAAACCGATCAAGAAATAATCGGGGTGATTGAATAAATGGCAAAGGCACCTGTTCGTACACGTAAACGTGTAAGAAAACAAGTCTCTGACGGCGTGGCTCATATCCATGCTTCTTTCAACAACACCATTGTAACCATTACCGATCGTCAGGGTAATGCTTTGGGTTGGGCAACAGCTGGTGGTTCCGGTTTCCGTGGTTCTCGTAAATCCACTCCGTTCGCAGCTCAGGTTGCAGCAGAGCGCTGCGCTGACGCAGTGAAAGAATACGGTATCAAGAATCTGGAAGTTATGGTTAAAGGACCTGGTCCTGGTCGTGAGTCTACTATCCGCGCGTTAAACGCGGCTGGTTTCCGCATCACTAATATTACTGATGTGACTCCTATCCCTCATAACGGTTGTCGTCCGCCGAAAAAGCGTCGCGTATAACGCTGCTTTTAGGATTGTTGGAGAGAGAAAATGGCAAGATATTTGGGTCCTAAGCTCAAGCTTAGCCGTCGTGAGGGCACAGATTTATTCCTTAAATCTGGCGTTCGAGCGATCGATACCAAGTGTAAAATTGAACAAGCTCCTGGTCAGCATGGTGCGCGTAAACCGCGTCTATCTGACTATGGTGTGCAGTTGCGTGAAAAGCAAAAAGTTCGCCGTATCTATGGCATCTTAGAGCGTCAATTCCGTAACTATTATAAAGAAGCTGCTCGCCTGAAAGGCAACACCGGTGAAAACCTGTTGCAACTACTTGAAGGGCGTTTAGACAACGTTGTTTATCGTATGGGCTTCGGCGCTACTCGTGCGGAATCTCGCCAGTTAGTTAGCCACAAAGCTATTATGGTAAACGGTCGCGTTGTTAACATCGCTTCTTATCAGGTATCTCCGAATGACGTTGTCAGCATCCGTGAGAAAGCTAAAAAGCAATCTCGCGTTAAGGCCGCTTTGGAGTTGGCTGAACAGCGTGAAAAGCCGACTTGGCTTGAAGTTGATGCTGCGAAGATGGAAGGTGTGTTCAAGCGTAAGCCTGAGCGTACTGATCTGTCTGCTGACATTAACGAACACCTGATCGTCGAGCTTTACTCTAAGTAAAGCTTAGTACCAAAGAGAGGACACAATGCAGGGTTCTGTGACAGAGTTTCTAAAACCGCGCCTGGTAGATATCGAGCAAGTCAGTTCGACGCACGCCAAGGTGACCCTTGAGCCTTTAGAACGTGGCTTTGGCCATACTTTAGGCAACGCACTGCGCCGTATTCTGCTTTCATCCATGCCGGGTTGCGCGGTGACCGAGGTTGAGATTGATGGTGTACTGCATGAGTACAGCACCAAAGAAGGCGTACAGGAAGATATCCTGGAGATCCTGCTCAACCTGAAAGGGCTGGCGGTGAGAGTTCAAGGGAAAGATGAAGTTATTCTTACCCTGAATAAGTCTGGCATTGGCCCTGTGACTGCAGCCGACATTACCCATGATGGTGATGTCGAAATCGTCAAGCCGCAACACGTTATCTGCCACCTGACCGATGAGAACGCTGCTATTAGCATGCGTATCAAAGTTCAGCGCGGTCGTGGTTATGTGCCGGCGTCTGCCCGAATTCATTCGGAAGAAGATGAGCGCCCAATTGGCCGTCTGTTAGTAGATGCATGCTACAGCCCTGTAGAGCGTATTGCCTACAATGTTGAAGCAGCGCGTGTAGAACAGCGCACCGATTTGGACAAGCTGGTTATCGAAATGGAAACCAACGGTACGATCGATCCTGAAGAGGCGATCCGTCGTGCGGCAACCATTCTTGCTGAACAACTTGAAGCTTTCGTTGATTTACGTGATGTACGTCAGCCGGAAGTTAAAGAAGAGAAGCCAGAATTCGATCCAATCTTGTTGCGCCCTGTTGACGATCTGGAATTGACTGTCCGCTCTGCTAACTGCCTCAAAGCAGAAGCAATCCACTACATCGGTGATCTGGTACAGCGCACTGAGGTTGAGCTACTTAAAACGCCTAACCTTGGTAAAAAATCTCTTACTGAGATTAAAGATGTGCTTGCTTCCCGTGGTTTGTCTCTGGGCATGCGCCTAGAAAACTGGCCACCAGCAAGCATCGCTGACGAGTAACCGGATCACAGGTTAAGGTTTTACTGAGAAGGATAAGGTCATGCGCCATCGTAAGAGTGGTCGTCAACTGAACCGTAACAGCAGCCACAGACAGGCTATGTTCCGTAACATGGCCGGCTCTTTGGTTCGTCATGAAATCATCAAGACGACCCTGCCGAAAGCGAAAGAGCTGCGTCGCGTTGTTGAGCCGCTGATTACTCTTGCCAAGACCGACAACGTTGCAAATCGTCGTCTGGCATTCGCCCGTACTCGTGATAACGAGATCGTGGCAAAACTGTTTAATGAACTGGGCCCGCGTTTCGCGAGCCGTGCCGGTGGTTACACTCGTATTCTTAAGTGTGGTTTCCGTGCAGGCGACAATGCGCCGATGGCATACATCGAGCTCGTTGATCGTGCAGAGTCACAAGCAGAAGTAGCAACTGCTGAATAATCTGTAGATGCATGAAAAAACCGGGCACTTGCCCGGTTTTTTTACGCCTACAGTTTCTCACCTTCTTTTGAAAGCATCTTTTCTCTAACTTTTTCCTATCCAGCCGTTATCCTTTTCTCATAAACATTACTTCGCTAACGGGAGAGATTATGTTTCTTGGTGATGCTATGGCTGAGCAAAAAATTGTGGAAGCTATAAATAAAGGTGAATTGGATAATCTGCCCGGCGCCGGTAGCCCCCTGCTTCTTGATGATGATAGTGACGTGCCGCTTGAACTAAGAATGGCATATCGAATTCTGAAGAACTCTGGTTTCTTGCCGCCCGAACTGCAGGACAGAAAGGAAGCTCTGGAGCTAAATACCTTACTGCAAACCCTGACCGCAGATGACGCCATGTTTACTGAGTTAGAGAAGAGAGTAAAATTGCTTGAACTAAGGTTGCATCAGGCTGGTCAGAATACCGACTTCTTACGCGGTGATTATCAAAATCCGCTGCTTGAAAGATTGCGAGGTAAGTAGCATGTATAAGATAGGTGAGCTTGCTAAGTTAGCAGACGTGTCCACAGACACGGTTCGCTACTATGAAAAGCAGGGCATGATGGAATGTGGCGAAAGAAGCGATTCCGGCTATCGCCAATATAATCATCGCGATTTGCAGCGCCTGCGCTTCATTCGTTATGCCAAAACCACAGGTTTTACGCTGGAGGCTATCAAGGAGCTACTTTCTTTGCGAATCGATCCGGCGCATCATACTTGTCAGGAGTCCAAGTCTATTGTTGATAGTCGACTGGCAGAAGTGGAAGCAAAGCTGAGTGAATTAGAGCGAATGAAGGATTCACTGACGCGCCTAAGCAAAGCGTGCTGTGGCTCTTCGCATTCCAGCGCGAGTTGCTCTATTCTTGAGGCGCTAGAGGCAGGGGCTGTTAAAGAGAAATAAGCTCCGTGTCTCATTATGAAGAAGCCAAACAATAAAGTTAATTAAGAGGTCAACATGAGTAGCTATAAGCATCAAAAAGGTGTCATTCAGGACAACGCAATTCAGGCTCTGTTGCATGATCCACTGTTCAGACAGCGAGTAGAAAAGAATCTCAAAGGCAAAGGCAGTTATCGTAGAAAAGAGAAGAACGGCAAGAAGGGTTATCAGGAGGGCAGTGCTAAGCATTTATTCGGGTTCTTAGCACTGTCCTTCTAGCGTTAAAAAAGCCATCTGATGATGGCTTTTTTAATTATGAGAAGTCTGATTTTACAATCTTGGCGTTTGTTGTTGTTTCAACAAATCGCGGATTTCTGTTAGCAGGGTTTCTTCTGCCGTTGGTTTTGGTGGTTCAGCTGGCGCGGCTTCTTCTTTGCGACGCATTTTGTTCATCAACTTGACTGCACAGAAGATAGCCAGAGCAACAATCACGAAGTCAAAAATGTTTTGAATAAACACGCCATACTTCATGACAACCGCAGGCACTGTGCCCTGAGCTTCGCGTATAACCCATTCGAACTGCTTGAAATCCACCCCGCCGATTAACAGGCCCAGTGGTGGCATAATAATATCTGCGACCAGCGAAGACACAATTTTGCCGAATGCTGCACCGATGATCACACCGACGGCAAGATCGACAACATTGCCACGCATGGCAAACTCACGAAACTCTTTCATAAAACTCATAAAATATCCCCTTGGCAAATCGATACTTTGTGTCAAACAAAGTAAAGACCATTTGTTGCGTCCGCGCTACAAAAGTTGAAGAATTGATTCCAATTCATTGATAAATATTCAAACACCGGTGGCATTTTATAAGAAAAATGGACTCGGCTGGAACAATCTCTCGACGTCTCGCACGAATTTCTTATCAGTGATGAACATGATCACGTGGTCGCCCTGCTGAATGCGGCTTGCTCCGTTGGCGATAATAACTTCATTACCCCTGACGATAGCGCCGATGGTGGTACCAGGCGGCAGCTTGATCTGTTCAACAGTTCTGCCAACAACGCGTGAAGTGCTTTCATCACCGTGAGCAATAGCTTCGATGGCTTCCGCCACGCCGCGGCGAAGAGAGGAGACGCTGACGATATCCGCTTTGCGCACGTGACCAAGCAGTGCCGAGATGGTCGCTTGCTGTGGGGAAATAGCGATATCAATCACGCTGCCCTGCACTAAATCGACATATGCCCCACGCTGGATGAGCACCATCGCTTTTTTGGCACCCATACGTTTGGCCAGCATGGCCGACATGATGTTGGCCTCATCATCATTGGTGATGGCGATAAATACGTCGACCTGCTCGATATGCTCTTCTGCGAGCAGCTCTTGGTCCGAGGCGTCGCCGTAAAATACGATGGTGTCTTGCAAGATTTCGGCTAACTCAGCTGCCCTTTGCTGATTGCGCTCAATAAGCTTTACGCTGTAATTCTTTTCTAAACGCTGGGCCAGGCCTGCGCCGACATTACCGCCGCCAACGATCATGATGCGTTTATAAGGCTTCTCGAGACGTTGAAGCTCGCTCATTACGGCGCGAATATGCTGCGACGCCGCAACGAAGAAGACCTCATCACCTGCTTCAATAATGGTTGAGCCTTGTGGCCGAATAGGCCGGTCTTGGCGGAAGATAGCGGCAACGCGCGTCTCGATGTGCGGCATATGCTCGCGCATGGATGACAGGGCACTGCCGACTAATGGGCCGCCGTAATAGGCTTTAACCGCCGCGATGCTGACTTTACCTTCGGCAAAGTTGACCACTTGCAGAGCGCCCGGATACTCAATCAGCTTGTAGATGTAATCGATAACCAGCTGCTCAGGGGAGATAAGGTGGTCAATTGGCACGGCTTCGGGCTTGAAGAGCTTTTCTGATTCACGAATATATTCAGAAGAACGAATGCGCGCGATTCGGTTTGGCGTGTTGAAAAGTGAATAGGCGATTTGACAAGCTACCATGTTGGTCTCGTCGGAGTTAGTCACCGCAACCAGCATATCGGCATCTTCTGCACCGGCTTCGCGCAGCACTCTTGGGTGCGAGCCATATCCCTGAACCACTCGCAGGTCGAACTTATCCTGCAGCTGGCGCAAGCGCGACATGTTGGTGTCAACGACGGTGATGTCGTTGTTTTCACCCACCAGGTTTTCAGCCAGCGTCCCGCCAACCTGTCCGGCACCAAGAATAATAATTTTCATAAGAGGCTCATTCTCGCTTAGAAATTACTTCGCTGACTTAATCAGTTTAGCGTAATAGAAGCCGTCGCCATCTTCAGCGTGTGGCAAGTTCTGTTTGCCCGGATTCTCCAAATCGCCAGTCTCAACCAGCTTAGCTTCCGGGTGGTCACGTAGGAAGGCCTTGATCTGCTGGCTATTCTCTTCTGGCAAGATTGAGCAAGTTGCATAAACCATCACGCCATTAGGTTTTAAACGTGGCCAAATGGCTTCGAGAATTTCGCGCTGCAACCCGGCTAGCTCGGCAATATCGCTGTCACGGCGCAGCCACTTGATGTCTGGGTGGCGGCGAATCACGCCGGTCGCAGAACATGGCGCGTCGAGCAAAATCTTGTCGAACTGACGATCGCCGGCCCAAGACTGAGGCTCGCGGCCATCGCCCTGTTTGACCTCGGCATGTAATTTTAGCCGTTGAAGGTTTTCATTTACGCGAACCAGCCGCTGCTTATCAACATCCACCGCAAGCACGTGGGCTTTAGGGGCGGCTTCCAGAATATGGGTAGTTTTCCCGCCCGGCGCGCAGCACAGGTCGAGGATCATCTCACCATCTTGGGGATCAAGAAGATCAACGCTGCCTTGGGCAGAGGCATCTTGCACCGTCACCCAACCATCGGCAAAACCGGGTAATTCGGTTACGGCGGAAGGCGTTAACAGTCGCAGGGCATCGGCATATTCTGCATGCGGAGCAGCATCGATGCCGGCGGCTTGAAGCAGAGCCAGATATTCATCGCGTGAATGATGGATGCGATTGACGCGTAACCACATTGGCGGACGCTGGTTATTTGCCTCAATGATGGATTCCCACTGCTCTGGGTAAGCCTTCTTAATGCGATTCAGTAGCCAGCTAGGGTGCAGATAGCGGCTGTCGGTATTCTCCATTCGCTGAATCAACTCGTCCTGCTGGCGCTGGAATTGGCGCAGCACGCCATTAATCAGACCTTTCAGCTGCGGGCGTTTCAGCGCCACGGCACCTTCAACGGTTTCAGCTAATGCGGCGTGAGCGGGAATACGCGTGTGGACCAACTGATAGATGCCCACCATCAGCAGATAATGCAAAGTACGCTGCTTACCAGTGAGGGGTTTAGCCATCAGCTGCTGCAGACACCATTCGAGCTGTGGCAGAACGCGCAACGTCCCGAAGCACAACTCTTGCAGCAAACCGCGATCCTTCTCGGAAATACTCTTTTGTAACCCTGGTAATACGGTAGAAAGAGACTGGCCTTGATCAAGAACCTGGCTGATGGCTTTTGCAGCGATGCTGCGGAGATTATAGGTTGTTTTCATAGTCAGAAAGGCTGCAAAGGTCAGCTTATTAGAAGGAAATGACCCGGCGGATGGCCGGGTACGATTGGCAATGATTAGGCGAGAATATTGCCTTCAATAAACCATTCACGGCGTGAATTAAGGATATCTTGGACTGACATTGCTTTCTTGCCTGCCGGCTGTAATTGCAAGATATTCAAAATACCGTCAGAAGTAGCAACCTGTATCCCGGCTTTTCCAGCAGCAATTATCGTGCCCGGCTGGGCTGAGGTTTGCTGACTGAGAGCCTCGGCTTGCCACACTTTTACCGGCTGCTCATCAATGACGAAATAGCTCATTGGCCACGGATTGAAAGCGCGAATGCAGCGCTCAAGCTGTTTGGCGGAGAGCGACCAGTCTAAGCGCGCCTCTTCCTTACTCAGCTTTTCGGCATAGGTCACCAGAGCTTCATCCTGAACTTCCGGACGCGCCGTGCCTTCTGCTAACTGCTGCAATGTCGCCAGCATGCCGGTCGGGCCAAGTTCTGCAAGTTTGTTATACAGCGTGGCGCTAGTATCCTGCGGCTCAATATCGCATTCGATTTTGTGCAGCATGTTGCCGGTATCCAGACCAACGTCCATTTGCATGATGGTGATGCCAGTTTGGCTATCGCCCGCCCACAGAGAACGCTGAATCGGCGCCGCACCACGCCAGCGCGGCAGCAGTGAACCATGGACATTGATGCAGCCCAGTTTTGGCATATCTAACACGGCCTGCGGCAGGATCAATCCATAAGCCACCACCACCATTACATCCGCATTAAGTTCAGCGACCAGCTGTTGGCTCTCTGCCGGGCGTAATGACTTCGGTTGGAATACCGGAATGCCGTGCTCGAGAGCCAAGGTTTTTACCGGGCTAGGTGTCAGCTTGTTGCCACGGCCAGCAGGGCGGTCTGGCTGAGTAAAGACCCCAACCACCTCATGTTCAGATGTTAAAAGCGCGTCAAGATGACGCGCTGCAAAGTCAGGTGTTCCTGCAAATATAATGCGCAAAGCTCATTCCTGTTATTGACGAAAATCAGTCAGCACGAGCGTTCAGCTTGGCCATTTTTTCCATCTTCTGGCGAATACGCTGGCGTTTCAGTGGAGACAAGTAATCCACGAAAAGCTTACCGACTAAGTGATCCATTTCATGCTGGATACAGATAGCCAGCAGGTCATCGGCCTCAAGCTCAAAGGATTTGCCATCGCGGTCGAGTGCGCGGATTTTCACTTTCTCAGCACGCGGAATCAAAGCACGCTGGTCAGGAATCGACAGACAACCTTCCTCGATACCCGTTTCGCCGCTCTGTTCCAGCATTTCAGGGTTAATCAGCACCAAGCGCTCATCGCGGTTCTCAGAGACATCGATAACGATAATACGCTGGTGGATGTCTACCTGAGTTGCGGCCAAACCGATGCCTTCCTCGGCATACATGGTTTCGAACATATCATCCACGATTTGCTGGATTTCGGCGTTAACTTCTTTGACCGGCTTTGCAGTAATGCGAAGACGCTCGTCTGGGAAATGTAAGATGTTTAATACGGACATAAATTTTTTGGATCTTCATTCAAATGATTGACGATATATAGACTCTATTCTAGACATTTCCCGTCCTGATTGACAGCATCCTCTACCAATTGGAGCAGTAGCCAGCTGGCTTTATTAAGGAGGATGCGAGTGACACTTAGGGAAATGTGGTTACGTTTGTCAGCGGTAAAGCGGCTAGATGCTGCCTCAATATGTCACATTGTTGACGCATTTATTGATGATGGCAGGTGCGACGCCAAATCGCTCAGTTCTTACGGCCTGAGTGAAGAGCAAATCCAGCGTTTCTTCAATATTGAATCTCAACGTATTTTTACAGCTTTAAACTGGCTAGACGCTGAGTCACACCACTTCATCACGCTGCAAGATGCACACTACCCGTCGATGCTGAAGCACATCTCCTCGGCTCCGCCGGTGCTGTTTGTCAAAGGCCAACTCCCCGTATTGGCGACGCCCCAATTGGCCATGGTCGGCAGTCGTAACTACAGTGATTACGGCGAGCAGTGGGCGCAGTATTTTGCCGCGGGATTAGTGAGTAGCGGTTTTACTATTACTAGCGGGTTAGCTCTTGGGATTGATGGAATTAGCCATGCCGCCGCGCTAGAGGCGGGAGGAAACACCATCGCGGTATTGGGAAGCGGCTTGGCGAAGATCCACCCACGCAGTCACCTTGGGCTTGCCGATCGCATTCTAGAGAGCGGCGGCGCACTGATATCAGAACTCTGGCCTGACACTGCAGCGATGCCGGCTAACTTCCCCCGACGAAATCGAATTATCAGCGGCATGAGCGCCGGCGTGCTGGTGGTCGAAGCCTCTTTACGTAGCGGCTCTCTCATCACGGCGCGTTATGCGTTGGAACAAGACCGAGACGTCTTTGCCTTGCCCGGCCCGTTAGAGAATGCCACCAGTGTGGGGACTCACTGGCTTATCAAGCAGGGGGCTTATCTGGTCACTGAACCCAATGACATCGCAGAGCAAATTGGCAGTGGGCTGACCTGGTTGCCGGTGGCGGCAAGTGGCTTATCGTCACAAACTGCTCATGGAGCAGTTCAATCTGCAACAAAAGAGATTATTTATGCTCAAGACAACGAAGTTGAATTGCCATTTGCTGATGTGTTGGCTAACGTAGAATATGAGGTGACACCTGTTGACGTCGTCGCCGAACGTGCCGGCCAACCTGTGCCAGACGTGGTAGGTAAACTACTCGAACTGGAGTTAGCAGGATGGATCGCAGCTGTACCCGGCGGCTATGTCCGAATTAGGAGGGCAGGCCATGTTCGACGTACTAATGTACTTATTTGAAACTTACATTCATAACGAAGCGGAGATGAGTGTCGACCAGGATAGGTTAACCGCCGATTTGGCTGAAGCAGGCTTCCATCGGACCGATATCCACAATGCTTTAAATTGGCTTGAAAAGCTCGCCGAGCTGCAAGAAGGTGAAACCCCATCGCACTTACTGGATGCAGACCCCTTTGCATTGCGTGTTTATACCAATGAAGAGGCGGGGCGTCTTGATGTCGATTGCCGTGGTTTCTTGTTATTCCTCGAACAGATAAAAGTATTGAATTTCGATACCAGAGAAATGGTTATCGATCGTGTCATGGCTCTCGACACCGAAGAGTTTGATCTTGAAGATCTCAAATGGGTGGTCTTAATGGTGCTTTTCAATATCCCCGGATATGAAAATGCCTATGAGCAAATGGAAGAGTTACTATTTGAAGTTAATGATGGTTATCTGCATTAGAGATAACGGATAAAGCGTAACGTATGACAAAAGCAGCACTTTTTGCTGAAAAGCAAAATGAAACATGTCCGGAATGTGGGGCTGTATTGGTGATCCGCAGTGGTCGTCACGGCCCCTTTCTTAGTTGTTCGACATACCCCTCCTGCCAGTATATCCGTCCTTTAAAAAGTCAGGCAGACGGGCATGTTGTTAAAGTCCTTGAAGGTCAGTCATGCCCTAAATGCCACTCCACGATGGTGTTGCGTCAGGGGCGTTATGGCATGTTCATCGGGTGCAGTAATTACCCTGAATGTGATCATATTGAGACTATCGATAAACCAGAAGAAACCAGTCTGTCATGCCCGCAGTGCAAACAGGGCCACCTTCTGCAGCGTAAATCTCGGTACGGCAAAGCCTTTCACGCCTGCAACCGTTACCCGGATTGCCAGTTTGCGATAAACAATAAACCTGTCGCCGGGCAATGCAGTCACTGCCAGTATCCGCTGTTAATGGAAAAGAAAACGGCTCAGGGAGTGAAGCTCTTTTGTGCCAGCAAGTCATGTGGCAAGGCTGTAAACGACATAAACAAAGATCAAGATGAATAACGATAAAGAAACCAATTTCACCGAAGTCCTAAATGCGCTGAACCAGCAGCAAGTGATTGCTTACCCGACAGAGGCCGTTTTTGGCCTGGGATGCGACCCTGATAGCGAGCTCGCAGTAGAAGAGTTACTCCGCCTCAAACGCCGTCCGCGCGAGAAAGGGCTGATCCTCATCGCCGATAACTATCAGCAGCTTCTCCCCTATATAGATGACAGCACCCTGACTGATGAGCAGCGCCAGACCATTTTTTCCCAGTGGCCCGGCCCCGTGACTTGGGTGATGCCCGCGAAGGCTACGACGCCATCTTGGCTAACCGGCCAGTTCTCTTCACTCGCCGTGCGCGTCACCGACCATCCTTTGGTCAAAGAGCTGTGCAGCCGGTTTGGCAAACCTCTGGTGTCGACCAGTGCGAATCTCAACGGCCTTGAGCCTTGTCGCTTTGCCCAAGAAGTTAAACAACAGTTTGGCGACGACTTCCCAGTATTGGAAGGCAATGTCGGCGGACGCCAAAACCCTTCAGAAATCAAAGATGCGCTGACTGGCCATCTTTTCCGCCAAGGTTAAGGAATTTTTGATGCCCTCTTTCGCCGTTTTTGGCAACCCAATAGCGCACAGCAAGTCTCCAAGAATTCATGCTCTTTTCGCCGAGCAAACTGGCATTGAGCATACCTACGGTACCGTGCTGGCGCCTCGTGATGAGTTCGCCGAGTATCTTGACGCTTTCTTTGCCGAGGGGGCGAAAGGAGCGAATGTGACCACGCCTTTCAAAGAGCAGGCTTTTGCGAAAGCAGATGAACTGACCGAAAGGGCTTCAATGGCGGGAGCGGTAAACACCCTCAAGAAGCTTGAGGATGGGCGGCTGCTGGGCGACAACACCGACGGCATCGGCATGCTCAGCGATCTTATCCGATTGAACATGTTGCATGAAAACGATCGCGTCCTGCTGGTGGGCGCGGGTGGTGCGGCGCGCGGCGTGATCCTTCCGCTGCTTTCCCATCACTGCAAGGTGACGTTGGTCAATCGCACCTTTAGCCGTGCAGAACACCTCAGCGAGCTGTTTCAAGGAAAAGGGGAGATCCGCGCTTTGCCGATGGCGGGTCTGGATAATGAGAAGTTTGATCTCATTATCAATGCCACGGCTTCCGGCATACACGGCGAGATCCCAGATTTACCTTCTTCTTTATTAACGGCCAACACCCGAATCTATGACATGTACTATCAACTTGGCCCAACGCCTTTTATAACCTGGGCGCAAGAACATGGCGTTCAAACCTGTTCGGACGGCTTAGGCATGCTGGTGGGGCAGGCCGCTCATGCATTCCATCTTTGGCATGGCGTTATGCCGGAGATTGAACCTGTCCACAAGCAACTCAAGCAGGATTTACTGGGCTGATTAGATGCCAAAACGCCTGATTCGCGTTAACACGTTCAGGCGTTTCTTCTTATATAGAGTTTATTTCGGGAAGAGCTGTTTTTGATCAGCATCGTTCAGATAAAGATCTTTCCACTTCACATAGTTATTCGATGAGTAAAGTAACCCTTCGAGTTCCTCGGCGCTCAGCGCCCTGATCTTCTTCACCGGGCTGCCTAGATAGAGATAACCACTCTCCAGTCTTTTGCCTGGGGGGACCAAACTCCCCGCGCCAATCATCACGTCATCTTCAACTATCGCACCATCGAGCAAAATCGATCCCATGCCGACCAAAACCCGATCGCCAATCTTGCAGCCATGCAGCATAGCTTTATGACCCACGGTGACATCCTCACCAATAATAAGGGGGAAGCCCTCCGGATTATGTTGGGATCGGTGGGTGACGTGCAGAACACTTCCGTCCTGAACATTGGTTCTACGGCCAATCACCACTTTATTTACGTCACCCCGAATAGCCACTAATGGCCAGATGCTGACGTCGTCAGCCAGATCAACTTCACCAATGACAACGCTCGAAGGATCAATCATCACGCGATCCCCCGTGGTGGGCGCCACACCTTGATAAGTGCGCAATGGATAGTGAGACATGAATTACCCCGTTAGAAAGACATTTATCCTTTGGGAATATAGCCCGTGAAGAAGGGATTACAAACTTACAGCGTCTGGGATCGAAGAGAAAATCAGCTTTTCGTGCAAGATCGCAACGAAAGGGTGGAAAAGTACGCAGTTGATCATTTTATTCGAAAAAACGCTTGTGGAAAAAACAGGGATCCCTATAATGCCGCTCCATCGACAGGGAACAACGTGAACAACATCACGAAGTGAACGAGTCGGAAAGATTAAAAACAGCGGCGACCGA
>NZ_JBQSVB010000019.1:0-27162 GCF_052376015.1 Ewingella sp. AOP8-B2-18 | reverse complement strand
CACCCTGATCCACCCAATCGCGATGGATGACGGTCTGCGTTTCGCAATCCGTGAAGGTGGCCGTACTGTTGGTGCAGGTGTTGTTGCTAAAGTTATCGCTTAATCGCTGATACTTTTTTGTCACTTTACGTTGACGCAATGCACACTAAAAGGGCATCATTCGATGCCCTTTTCTACGCTGTGGCGCTAGAACCTATCTCATCAGCGATTTATACGTCATAATCATTGGTGAGATAGGCTCTGAGATATAGCGTAAAACACCGAGTTGCGCTCACTGTAGAGCATCGATCGGTTTGGTTTGCCTCGCAATGCGAGGCAAAGTTGTTTGTTCTGAATCATTGTGACGGGTTGGTTTATGAGTGCGAATACCGAGGCTCAAGGGAGCGGGCGCGGCCTGGAAGCGGTAAAATGGTTAGTTGTTGCCGTTTTGTTGGTCGTAGCTATTGTCGGTAACTATTATTACCGTGCATACAGCCTGCCGTTACGTGCGCTGGCAGTTGTTGTCATCATTGCTATCGCTGGTGCAGTGGCATTATTGACGACTAAAGGCAAAGCGACAGTTGCGTTTGCGCGCGAAGCGCGTACCGAAGTACGTAAAGTAATTTGGCCTACGCGCCAGGAAACATTGCATACCACACTGATCGTTGCTGCGGTAACTGCCGTTATGTCACTGATTCTGTGGGGACTAGATGGTATTCTGGTTCGCTTGGTATCTTTTATTACTGGCTTGAGGTTCTAAATGTCTGAAGCACCTAAAAAACGTTGGTACGTCGTTCAGGCGTTTTCCGGCTTTGAAGGCCGCGTAGCACAATCGCTGCGTGAGCACATCAAATTGCACGACATGGAAGAGCTGTTCGGCGAAGTCATGGTTCCTACGGAAGAAGTTGTTGAAATCCGTGGTGGTCAGCGTCGCAAGAGTGAACGCAAATTCTTCCCAGGTTATGTGCTTGTTCAAATGGTGATGAATGACGCCAGCTGGCACTTAGTGCGTAGCGTTCCTCGCGTAATGGGTTTCATTGGCGGTACTTCTGACCGTCCGGCGCCTATTAGCGATAAAGAAGTTGACGCTATTATGAATCGCCTGCAACAAGTCGGCGATAAGCCACGGCCGAAAACGCTGTTTGAACCAGGTGAGTTGGTCCGTGTTAACGACGGTCCGTTTGCTGACTTTAACGGTGTTGTGGAAGAAGTGGATTACGAAAAAAGCCGCCTGAAAGTGTCTGTTTCTATCTTTGGGCGTGCAACGCCTGTTGAGCTGGACTTCGGTCAGGTCGAAAAGGGTTAATAACTCTTTCAACATCGGTTCGAACAGATGTTGTGCAGGGCGCGAAATTAAACTATAATTTCGCGCCTTTTGTTTTTCTGTGCAGCCTCTGCACAGAAAAGTACTGCAAATAACGGGGAGCCTCTTCAAACAGGCGATATTACCCAACTGAGGAAATTTAAATGGCCAAGAAAGTACAAGCCTACGTCAAGCTGCAAGTTGCAGCTGGTATGGCTAACCCAAGTCCACCGGTAGGTCCGGCACTGGGTCAGCAAGGTGTTAACATCATGGAATTCTGTAAGGCATTCAACGCTAAGACTGAAAGCGTTGAGAAAGGCCTGCCGATCCCTGTTGTCATTACCGTTTACTCTGACCGTTCTTTCACCTTCGTTACCAAAACGCCTCCAGCAGCTGTGCTGTTGAAGAAAGCGGCTGGTATCAAGTCTGGTTCCGGCAAGCCGAACAAAGACAAAGTGGGTAAAGTAACGACTGCTCAGGTTCGTGAAATCGCAGAAACCAAAGCTGCGGACATGACTGGTTCTGACGTAGAGGCCATGGCGCGCTCTATCGAAGGTACTGCTCGTTCCATGGGCCTGGTAGTGGAGGATTAATAGATGGCTAAGCTGACCAAGCGCATGCGCGTGATCCGTGACAAAGTTGATGCTACTAAACAGTACGACATTAACGAAGCTGTTGCTCTGCTCAAAGAGCTGGCCACTGCTAAATTCGTTGAAAGTGTAGACGTTGCCGTTAACCTCGGTATCGATGCACGTAAATCTGACCAAAACGTTCGTGGTGCTACCGTTCTGCCTAACGGCACCGGTCGTTCTGTTCGCGTTGCTGTCTTCACCCAAGGTGCAAACGCTGAAGCTGCTAAAGCTGCAGGCGCTGAGCTGGTAGGTATGGAAGATCTGGCTGATCAGATTAAGAAAGGCGAAATGAACTTTGACGTTGTTATTGCTTCTCCAGATGCAATGCGCGTTGTAGGTCAATTAGGTCAGGTTCTGGGCCCACGTGGTCTGATGCCTAACCCGAAAGTTGGTACTGTAACTCCTAACGTTGCTGAAGCGGTTAAGAACGCTAAAGCAGGTCAGGTTCGTTACCGTAACGACAAAAACGGTATCATCCATACCACTATTGGTAAGGTTGATTTCGAATCCGACAAGCTGAAAGAAAACCTGGAAGCTCTGTTGGTTGCACTGAAAAAGGCGAAGCCTTCTCAGGCTAAAGGCGTTTTCATCAAGAAAGTAAGCCTGTCCACTACCATGGGCGCTGGTCTTGCAATTGATCAAAGCGGCCTGAGCGCAACAGTTAACTAATTAACTGCTGACGTTTATCGCTTTACGCGGGCGATGGATTTGTCTAGAATCTATGGCCCGTTGTTTCGTTAACGCGAAACCAAGAATTTTTCGGTTGGAGCCTGGCCTATCCAGGCCTCCGTCCAAGACCGCAGGTGTCCCGCAAGGGACTTAATCCTTCCTGCGTAGACGGTGACAGAGCCTGAAGAAAATTTTTCTTTGTCTTTCTTTGTTTAAAGAAAGTATGAAGAACTTGAATAGTCTTTGCTGGATTCTCTGCTCACCGTGTTTGTACGCCTATCTCCGATCTCGGTTATAGGTGATGTGAGTTCCGGGGATTTTCCCCGGCTAAATCCAGGAGCAAAAAGCTAATGGCATTAAATCTTCAAGACAAACAAGCGATTGTTGCTGAAGTCATGGAAGTAGCCAAAGGCGCGCTGTCTGCGGTTGTTGCGGATTCCCGTGGCGTAACTGTAGATAAAATGACTGAACTGCGTAAAGCAGGTCGTGAAGCTGGCGTTTACATGCGTGTTGTTCGTAACACCCTGATGCGCCGCGTCGTTGAAGGTACTCAGTTCGAGTGCCTGAAAGACACGTTTGTCGGTCCTACCTTGATTGCATTTTCTTCTGAACACCCGGGCGCTGCTGCTCGTTTGTTCAAAGATTTCGCTAAAGCGAATGCAAAATTCGAGGTTAAAGCTGCGGCCTTTGAAGGTGAGTTTATCTCTGCGGCTCAAATCGACCGCTTGGCAACTCTGCCTACTTACGATGAAGCAATCGCACGCCTGATGGCAACCATGAAAGAAGCCGCTGCTGGCAAATTGGTTCGCACTCTGGCTGCAGTACGCGATCAGAAAGAAGCTGCTTAATCAGCCTTTCTTTTCTCGTTCAAATGCTTACGTATAAACTATTTCTGAATTCTAGGAACAATTAAATGTCTATCACTAAAGAACAAATCATTGAAGGCGTTGCAGCTCTGTCTGTAATGGAAATCGTTGAACTGATCTCCGCTATGGAAGAGAAATTCGGCGTTTCTGCTGCTGCTGCCGTTGCTGGCCCAGCTGCTGCTGCTGAAGCTGTAGAAGAGAAAACTGAATTCGACGTTATCTTGACTGCTGCTGGCGCTAACAAAGTTGCTGTTATCAAAGCAGTACGTACCGCTACTGGCCTGGGTCTGAAAGAAGCTAAAGACCTGGTAGAGTCTGCTCCAGCAGCTCTGAAAGAAGGCATCAGCAAAGACGACGCTGAAGCACTGAAAAAATCTCTGGAAGAAGCTGGTGCTTCTGTTGAAGTTAAGTAAGTTTAACTTCCCGGAGTGCAGTCTGTCCTAACAGACTGATGGCTGGTGACTTTTTAGTCACCAGCCTTTTTGCGCTATAGAGTGTCAGTGGTGTTTCACACTGTTTGAACACTGAACTACTCTAATATCTCTTTCTATAGACGACTTAATATATTGATGCCCCTTGCTGTGGCTCATCCACAGATAATGCACAACGAAATGATTTAAGAGTGATAGAAACGGGTATTGCGGAAAGCGTCTCTGCTTTTCGGTCGACATAAACGGTGTTGCATGAACTGTCCTTCTCAGGGCAGACAAGATTGGGTCACTGATCAGCGAGCTGAGGAACCCTATGGTTTACTCCTATACCGAGAAAAAACGCATTCGTAAGGATTTTGGTAAACGTCCACAAGTTCTGGATATTCCATATCTCCTTTCTATCCAGCTTGACTCGTTCCAGAAGTTTATCGAGCAAGATCCGGAAGGCCAGTACGGTCTGGAAGCTGCATTCCGTTCTGTATTCCCTATCAAGAGCTACAGCGGTAACTCTGAGCTGCAATACGTTAGCTACCGTCTTGGTGAGCCTGTATTCGACGTTAAAGAATGCCAGATTCGTGGTGTGACGTTCTCCGCGCCACTGCGCGTGAAACTGCGTCTGGTGATCTATGAGCGTGAAGCACCAGAAGGTACGGTCAAAGACATCAAGGAACAAGAAGTCTATATGGGCGAAATTCCGCTCATGACCGAAAATGGTACCTTTGTGATTAACGGTACTGAGAGGGTTATCGTATCTCAGCTGCACCGTAGTCCGGGCGTATTCTTCGACAGCGATAAGGGTAAAACCCACTCATCGGGTAAAGTGCTTTATAACGCACGTATCATCCCTTACCGCGGTTCATGGTTAGATTTCGAGTTCGACCCGAAAGATAACCTGTTTGTACGTATTGACCGTCGCCGTAAACTGCCTGCGACCATCATTCTGCGTGCATTAAACTACACCACTGAACAGATCCTTGACCTGTTCTTTGACAAGGTGACTTACCAGATCCGCGACAACAAGTTGCAGATGGAACTGGTACCTGAGCGCCTGCGCGGTGAAACAGCTTCCTTTGATATCGAAGCTGACGGCAAAGTCTATGTAGAAAAAGGCCGCCGCATAACTGCTCGTCATATTCGTCAGCTTGAAAAAGACGACATTCAGCGCATCGAAGTTCCTGTTGAATACATCGCAGGAAAAGTAGTTGCTAAAGACTACATCGACACTAATACCGGTGAGCTGATTGTTCCTGCGAACATGGAATTGTCTCTGGATTTACTGGCTAAATTGAGCCAATCCGGTCACAAAACCATCGAAACGTTGTTCACCAATGACCTCGACCATGGCGCGTACATGTCCGAGACCATTCGCGTCGACCCAACCAGCGATCGCTTGAGCGCACTGGTTGAGATCTACCGCATGATGCGTCCTGGTGAGCCGCCAACTCGCGAAGCTGCTGAAAGCCTGTTTGAGAACCTGTTCTTCTCTGAAGATCGTTACGACCTGTCTGCTGTTGGTCGTATGAAGTTCAACCGTTCTCTGCTGCGTGATGAAATCGAAGGTTCAGGCATCCTGAGCAAAGACGACATCATTCAGGTAATGAAAAAACTGATCGGCATTCGTAACGGCCAGGGCGAAGTGGACGATATCGACCACTTGGGCAACCGTCGTATTCGTTCTGTCGGTGAGATGGCTGAAAACCAATTCCGCGTAGGTTTGGTTCGTGTTGAGCGTGCTGTTAAAGAGCGTCTGTCTCTTGGCGATCTCGACACTCTGATGCCTCAGGACATGATCAACGCTAAGCCGATTTCGGCTGCGGTGAAAGAGTTCTTCGGCTCAAGCCAGCTGTCCCAATTTATGGACCAGAACAACCCGTTGTCTGAGATCACGCACAAACGTCGTATCTCTGCATTGGGCCCGGGCGGTTTGACCCGTGAACGTGCTGGCTTTGAAGTTCGAGACGTACACCCGACTCACTACGGTCGCGTATGTCCAATCGAAACGCCAGAAGGTCCAAACATCGGTCTGATCAACTCCTTGTCTGTTTATGCACAGACCAATGAGTATGGTTTCCTGGAAACCCCTTACCGCCGTGTGCGTGAAGGCGTGGTGACTGATGAAATTAACTATCTGTCTGCCATTGAAGAAGGCAACTTCGTAATCGCTCAGGCGAACTCCAACTTGGATGACGAAGGCCGCTTCCTGGAAGACCTGGTCACTTGTCGTAGCAAAGGCGAATCAAGCCTGTTCAGCCGCGACCAAGTTGACTACATGGACGTTTCTACCCAGCAGATCGTATCCGTTGGTGCTTCTCTGATTCCATTCTTGGAACACGATGACGCCAACCGTGCATTGATGGGTGCGAACATGCAACGTCAGGCGGTTCCTACTCTGCGTGCTGATAAGCCGCTGGTTGGTACCGGTATGGAACGTGCTGTAGCGGTTGACTCCGGTGTTACTGCCGTAGCCAAGCGTGGTGGTACTGTTCAGTACGTGGATGCATCCCGTATCGTTATTCGTGTTAACGAAGATGAGATGTACCCAGGCGAAGCAGGTATCGACATTTACAACCTGACTAAGTACACCCGTTCTAACCAGAACACCTGCATCAACCAGATGCCGTGTGTGAATCTGGGTGAGCCAATCGAGCGCGGCGACGTGCTGGCAGATGGTCCATCTACAGATCTGGGCGAACTGGCACTGGGTCAGAACATGCGTGTCGCGTTCATGCCTTGGAACGGTTACAACTTCGAAGACTCCATCTTGGTCTCCGAGCGTGTCGTTCAAGAAGACCGCTTCACCACCATCCATATCCAGGAACTGGCTTGTGTGTCCCGCGACACCAAACTGGGGCCTGAAGAGATCACGGCTGATATCCCGAACGTGGGCGAAGCTGCACTCTCTAAACTGGACGAATCCGGTATCGTTTATATCGGTGCTGAAGTAACCGGCGGCGACATTCTGGTTGGTAAGGTAACGCCGAAAGGTGAAACCCAGCTGACGCCAGAAGAGAAGCTGTTGCGCGCTATCTTCGGTGAGAAAGCGTCTGACGTTAAAGACTCTTCTCTGCGTGTACCAAACGGCGTTTCAGGTACGGTTATCGACGTGCAGGTCTTCACCCGCGATGGCGTGGAAAAAGACAAGCGTGCGTTGGAAATCGAAGAGATGCAGCTGAAGCAGGCTAAGAAAGACCTGACTGAAGAGTTGCAGATCCTTGAAGCTGGCCTGTTTGCGCGTATCCAGTCAGCATTGGTTGCTGGCGGTGTTGAAGCCGATAAGCTGGGCAAATTGCCACGCGATCGTTGGCTCGAACTGTCTCTGACCGACGAAGAAAAACAAAACCAGTTGGAACAGCTGGCCGAACAGTACGACGAACTGAAATCCGTGTTTGAGAAAAAACTCGAAGCGAAGCGTCGTAAAATCACCCAAGGCGATGACCTGGCACCTGGCGTGCTGAAAATCGTTAAAGTGTATCTGGCCGTTAAACGTCAGATTCAACCGGGTGACAAAATGGCTGGTCGTCACGGTAACAAAGGTGTTATCTCCAAGATCAACCCGATCGAAGATATGCCTTACGATGAAAACGGCACGCCGGTAGACATCGTACTGAACCCGTTGGGCGTTCCATCTCGTATGAACATTGGTCAGATTCTGGAAACCCACTTGGGTATGGCCGCGAAAGGCATTGGTGAAAAAATCAATGCGATGCTGAAGAAACATGAAGAAGTTTCCAAGCTGCGCGAGTTCATCCAGAAAGCGTATGACCTGGGCGACGATGTTCGTCAGAAAGTGGATCTGAGCACCTTCAGCGATGACGAAGTACTTCGTTTGGCTGAAAACCTGAAGAAAGGCATGCCAATCGCAACGCCAGTCTTCGACGGTGCGAAAGAGACCGAGATCAAGCAGCTGCTTGAAATGGGCGGAATCCCAACCTCTGGTCAGATCACACTGTTTGACGGCCGTACCGGCGAGCAGTTTGAGCGTCAGGTTACTGTCGGCTACATGTACATGCTGAAACTGAACCACCTGGTTGACGATAAGATGCACGCGCGTTCTACCGGTTCTTATAGCCTTGTTACTCAGCAGCCGCTGGGTGGTAAAGCTCAGTTCGGTGGTCAGCGCTTCGGTGAGATGGAAGTGTGGGCACTGGAAGCATACGGTGCCGCATATACCCTGCAAGAGATGCTGACTGTTAAGTCCGATGACGTGAACGGCCGTACGAAGATGTATAAAAACATCGTCGATGGCGATCACCGGATGGAACCAGGCATGCCGGAGTCCTTCAACGTACTGTTGAAAGAGATCCGCTCTCTGGGTATCAACATCGAGCTGGAAGACGAGTAAGTACTCGAATTCGCAATGATCACAGGGGCACCTGCCTGTTTATCAATAGACAACAGGTGCCTAACAGGTCTAACCCGACGGGAGCCAATCCGTGAAAGACTTACTAAAGTTTCTGAAAGCGCAAACTAAAACCGAAGAGTTTGATGCGATCAAAATTGCTCTGGCATCGCCAGACATGATCCGTTCTTGGTCTTTTGGTGAAGTTAAGAAGCCAGAAACCATTAACTACCGTACGTTCAAACCAGAGCGTGACGGCCTTTTCTGTGCCCGTATTTTCGGACCAGTAAAAGATTACGAATGCCTGTGCGGTAAGTACAAGCGTTTAAAACATCGCGGCGTGATCTGTGAGAAGTGCGGCGTTGAAGTGACCCAGACTAAAGTACGCCGTGAGCGTATGGGCCACATCGAACTGGCATCTCCAACTGCACACATCTGGTTCCTGAAATCTTTGCCATCGCGCATCGGTTTGCTGCTGGATATGCCACTGCGTGATATCGAACGTGTACTGTACTTCGAATCCTATGTGGTTATCGAAGGCGGTATGACCAATCTCGAAAAACGCCAGATCCTGACTGAAGAGCAGTATCTTGACGCGTTGGAAGAGTTTGGTGATGAATTCGACGCCAAGATGGGCGCAGAAGCTATTCAGGCCCTGTTGAAAAACATGGATCTGGAAGCAGAGTGCGAACAGCTGCGTGAAGAGTTGAACGAAACCAACTCCGAAACCAAGCGTAAGAAGCTGACCAAGCGTATCAAGCTGCTGGAAGCGTTCGTTCAATCTGGTAACAAGCCAGAGTGGATGATCCTGACCGTGCTGCCAGTACTGCCGCCAGACTTGCGTCCATTGGTTCCGTTGGACGGCGGTCGTTTCGCAACCTCAGATCTGAACGATCTGTATCGTCGCGTTATCAACCGTAACAACCGTCTGAAACGCCTGCTGGACTTGGCTGCGCCTGACATCATCGTACGTAACGAAAAACGTATGCTGCAAGAAGCGGTAGATGCTTTGCTGGATAACGGCCGTCGCGGTCGTGCTATCACCGGCTCTAACAAGCGTCCGCTGAAATCTCTGGCAGACATGATTAAAGGTAAACAAGGTCGTTTCCGTCAGAACTTGCTGGGTAAACGTGTCGACTACTCTGGTCGTTCCGTTATCACCGTAGGTCCATACCTGCGTCTGCACCAGTGTGGTCTGCCGAAGAAAATGGCTCTGGAACTGTTCAAACCGTTCATCTACGGCAAGCTGGAACTGCGTGGCCTCGCGACCACCATCAAAGCTGCTAAGAAAATGGTTGAGCGCGAAGAAGCTGTCGTTTGGGACATCCTTGACGAAGTTATCCGCGAACACCCGGTACTGCTGAACCGTGCACCAACCCTGCACCGTTTGGGTATCCAGGCGTTTGAACCGGTTCTGATCGAAGGTAAAGCAATCCAGCTGCACCCGCTGGTTTGTGCGGCATATAACGCCGACTTCGATGGTGACCAAATGGCTGTTCACGTACCGTTGACGCTGGAAGCCCAGCTGGAAGCGCGTGCGTTGATGATGTCTACCAACAACATCCTGTCACCAGCGAACGGCGAGCCAATCATCGTTCCTTCTCAGGACGTTGTATTGGGTCTGTACTACATGACCCGTGACTGTGTTAACGCCAAAGGCGAAGGCATGGTTCTGACTGGCCCTAAAGAAGCTGAGCGCATTTACCGCGCCGGTCTGGCTTCTCTGCATGCGCGTGTCAAAGTGCGTATTACAGAAGAAATCAAAAACACTGAAGGCGAGTCTGTACACCAAACGACCATTATCGATACTACGGTTGGCCGTGCGATCCTGTGGATGATCGTACCTAAAGGTCTGCCGTTCTCTATCGTTAACCAGCCGTTGGGTAAAAAAGCTATCTCCAAAATGCTGAACACCTGTTACCGCATTTTGGGCCTGAAGCCGACCGTTATTTTTGCTGACCAGATCATGTACACCGGTTTTGCTTACGCTGCCCGTTCAGGTGCGTCAGTAGGTATCGATGACATGGTTATCCCTGCGAAGAAAGCAGAGATCATCGAAGAAGCAGAAACCGAAGTTGCTGAGATCCAGGAGCAGTTCCAGTCTGGTCTGGTAACCGCTGGCGAACGCTATAACAAAGTGATCGATATCTGGGCCGCAGCTAACGAACGTGTTGCTAAGGCAATGATGGAAAACTTGTCTGTTGAAGACGTCGTCAACCGTGACGGTGTTGTTGAGCAGCAGGTTTCCTTCAACAGCATCTTTATGATGGCCGACTCCGGTGCGCGTGGTTCCGCTGCACAGATTCGTCAGCTGGCCGGTATGCGTGGCCTGATGGCTAAGCCAGATGGTTCCATCATTGAAACGCCAATCACCGCGAACTTCCGTGAAGGTCTGAACGTACTCCAGTACTTCATCTCGACCCACGGTGCTCGTAAAGGTTTGGCGGATACAGCATTGAAAACTGCGAACTCCGGTTATCTGACCCGTCGTCTGGTTGACGTGGCACAGGACCTGGTAGTGACCGAAGACGACTGTGGTACTCACGAAGGCATCATGATGACTCCGGTCATCGAAGGTGGCGACGTTAAAGAACCACTGCGCGAACGCGTTCTGGGTCGTGTAACTGCTGAAGATATCCTTAAGCCGGGTACGGCGGATATTCTGGTTCCACGTAACACCCTGCTTCACGAGAAGACCTGTGATCTGTTAGAAGAGAACTCAGTCGACAGCGTGAAAGTACGTTCAGTCGTAAGCTGTGAAACCGATTTTGGTGTGTGTGCAAACTGCTACGGTCGCGACCTGGCACGTGGTCACATCATCAACAAAGGTGAAGCAGTAGGTGTTATCGCAGCACAGTCCATCGGTGAGCCGGGTACTCAGCTGACGATGCGTACGTTCCACATCGGTGGTGCGGCATCTCGTGCGGCAGCAGAATCCAGCATTCAGGTGAAAAACACCGGTACGATTAAGCTGAGCAACCACAAGCACGTTACTAACGCTAACGGCAAACTGGTTATCACTTCTCGTAACACCGAGCTGAAATTGATCGACGAATTTGGTCGTACCAAAGAAAGCTATAAAGTGCCTTACGGTTCCATCATGGGCAAAGGTGACGGTCAGGCAGTTAACGGCGGCGAAACCGTAGCTAACTGGGATCCGCACACCATGCCTGTAATCAGTGAAGTGGGCGGTTTCATTCGCTTCGCTGATATGGTTGATACCCAGACCATTACCCGTCAGACCGATGATTTGACTGGTTTGTCTTCACTGGTTGTTCTGGATTCTGCAGAGCGTACTGGTAGCGGTAAAGACCTGCGTCCGGCACTGAAAATTGTTGACGCCAAAGGCGACGACGTATTGATCCCAGGTACTGATATGCCTGCTCAATACTTCCTGCCAGGTAAAGCAATTGTACAGCTGGAAGATGGTACTCAGATTCACCCAGGTGACACCTTGGCGCGTATTCCTCAGGAATCCGGCGGTACCAAGGACATCACCGGTGGTCTGCCACGCGTTGCTGACTTGTTCGAAGCGCGTCGTCCGAAAGAGCCTGCAATCCTTGCTGAAATCAGCGGGATCATCTCCTTCGGTAAAGAGACCAAAGGCAAGCGTCGTCTGGTAATTTCTCCGTTGGATGGCAGCGATGCTTACGAAGAAATGATCCCGAAATGGCGTCAGCTGAACGTGTTCGAAGGCGAAGTTGTGGAACGTGGTGACGTTGTATCTGACGGCCCAGAATCTCCACACGACATTCTGCGTTTACGTGGTGTTCATGCGGTTACCCGTTACATCACCAACGAAGTGCAGGAAGTTTACCGTCTGCAAGGCGTTAAGATTAACGATAAACACATCGAAGTTATCGTTCGTCAGATGTTGCGTAAAGGCACCATCGTTAGCGCTGGTGGCACCGACTTCCTGGAAGGCGAGCAGGCAGAAATGTCTCGCGTTAAAATCGCTAACCGTCAGTTGGAAGCTGAAGGCAAAATCACGGCCACGTACACCCGTGACCTGCTGGGTATCACCAAGGCATCCTTGGCGACCGAGTCCTTCATCTCCGCTGCATCGTTCCAGGAAACGACGCGCGTTCTTACCGAAGCCGCTGTTGCGGGTAAACGTGATGAACTGCGCGGCCTGAAAGAAAACGTCATCGTTGGCCGTCTGATCCCAGCCGGTACCGGTTACGCTTATCATCAGGATCGTGCTCGCCGTAAAGCACAGGGCGAAGTGCCTGTTGTTCCGCAGGTTAGCGCGGACGAAGCAACGGCTAACTTGGCTGAATTGCTGAACGCCGGTTTTGGTAACAACGACGAGTAATCGTTTTTGATAGCAGACTGCG
The DNA here is from genome assembly GCF_052376015.1 of Ewingella sp. AOP8-B2-18. Classification (NCBI taxonomy): domain Bacteria; kingdom Pseudomonadati; phylum Pseudomonadota; class Gammaproteobacteria; order Enterobacterales; family Yersiniaceae; genus Ewingella; species Ewingella sp. AOP8-B2-18. Next base: position 14,606 of record NZ_JBQSVB010000019.1, on the reverse strand, counting down.
TGAAAACCGCTCCTTCGGGGGCGGTTTTTTTTTGCCTGTTGAAAGCGCACTCTAGAAGGAAAATTTGCTGGTGGCGGGGCAAAGAGGTACCGCCCTGAACCGGGGATGAGACCAGTTTAGGGCGGCTTTTGGGAGGCGGAGCCGGGATGGCTGGCTCCGGCCACGGCACAATTGTCGCGGCAAAGACACCTTATCCTTTGCCACTTTTATCGGCGAGGGCCGGTTATCAGCCTCCCGATCCCTATTCAGATAATAGTTTTGGCTCTCAGCGAATCAGCATTTTGTTGCGAGGCGCGTCCAAGGAAACTGTCCCAGTCTTTCCACACCGGCTGCAACCCAGCCAGCGTCAGAGCCTCGGCCACGCGTTTTGGCGAACGGTTATCGTGCGGAGCAAACTGCTCCAGCTCGGGATGGTCATCATCGGCATAGCCGCCGGGCTGTGTTTTAGATCCTGCGCTGACCGTGTTGATCGCCAGCGGCACCACGTGATCGCGAAAGTAAGGCGATTCGCGGGTGGAAAGCGAAAGTTCGACATCCGGCGTAAATAGCCGAAAAGCGCAGATCAGCTGCACCAGCTGATTCTCTTCAAGGATCGACGCAGGCTCAATCCCTCCCGCACAGGGGCGCAATCGTGGGAAAGCCACGGAGTAGCGCGTCTGCCAGTAAGTTTGTTGCAAATAAAACAGGTGCTCCGCCACCATATAGCTGTCGGTCCGCCAGTTGTTGGAGAGGCCGAAAAGGGCGCCCAGCCCGATTTTATCCACGCCTGCTCGGCCCAGCCTGTCCGGCGTTTCCAGCCGCCAGAAAAAGTCCTGCTTCTGCCCGCGCAGGTGGTGCAGGGCGTAGGTCGGCGCATGATAGGTTTCCTGATACACCAGCACGCCGTCCAGCCCCAGCGTTTTCAGTTCGGCATATTCATCCTGCGCCAGCGGCTGAACCTCAATCATCAGGGAATCGAATTTCTGACGAATCGCCGGGAAATGCTGGCGGAAGTAGTCCATTCCCACTTTGCTTTTATGCTCACCCGTCACCAGCAGCAGGTGCTTGAAACCTAAGCTGTTTAAGGCGTCACACTCGCGGTCAATCTCTTCTTCATCCAGCGTTTTGCGCTTGATGCGGTTACTCATTGAGAAGCCGCAGTAGGTGCATTCGTTGGCGCAAAGATTAGATAAGTAGAGCGGGGCGAAGAAATTCACCGTGTTGCCGAAGCGTTGGCGAGTCAGCGCCTGCGCCTTTTGCGCCATCTGCTCGAGATAGGGCAGCGCGGCGGGGGAGATCAGCGCCATAAAATCATCGCGACTGATTTTCGTTTTACCAAGCGCGCGCTCGACATCGCCAGCTGTTTTGCTATTAATCCGCAACGACAGGTCATCCCAGTCGAGGGTTTCCCAGACTTGGGTAAAAGTACTCATGATGTGGCACTCTCAGCCGAAGCAGAAAGGAATCCGGTGAGCGGGCTGGAGGCCGACGCCGTGCGGTGTTTGCCGCCGAGACCGCTGTGGCGGGCCAGCGCGCCGGCTTCTACCGCGAGTTTGAAAGCCTGCGCCATGGCGATTGGGTCGCCCGCGACGGCAATCGCCGTATTGACCAACACCGCGTCCGCGCCGATTTCCAGCGCATCCGCCGCCTGACTTGGCGTACCAATTCCGGCATCCACAATCACCGGCACGCGGGCCTGTTCGATGATGATTTGCAGGAACTCGCGGGTGATCAAACCCTGATTGGAGCCAATTGGCGCGCCAAGCGGCATGACCGCCGCGCAGCCCACTTCTTCCAAACGCTTACACAGCACCGGGTCGGCACCGCAATAAGGCAACACCACAAAGCCTTGTTTTACCAGCGTTTCTGCCGCTTTCAGGGTTTCAACGGCATCCGGCAGCAGGTATTTCACATCCGGGTGAATTTCCAGTTTCACCCAATGAGTGCCCAGCGCTTCTCGCGCCAGCTGGGCGGCAAAAATCGCCTCTTCAGCCGTTTTCGCCCCCGAGGTGTTCGGCAGCAGTTTGACGCCCAGCTTTTGCAGCGGCGCAAGAATGTCGTCGCCGCCGCGGCGCAGGTCCACGCGCTTCATCGCCATGGTCACCAGCTGCGAGCCCGACGCGGCAAGGGCCTGCTGCATCAGCGACGCGCTGGCGAACTTTCCGGTTCCGGTAAACAGACGCGAGGTAAAAGTCATATCAGCAATCTTTAACATGTCATCCTCCAGCGATGGCCTGAAACAGCAAGATATTGTCGCCGTCGGTCAACATGTGCGAAGACCAGTTGTGGCGAGGAATAATCACCTGATTAACCGCCAGTGCGCTGCCCTCCTGCGAGTGATTCAGCTGTTCAAGTAGGTCCAGCAGGGTGAGAGGCGCGGCGAAATGGTGAGGTTCATCATTTATCATCAGCTTCACGGTTTAGCTCCACATACCGCGCAAAGGTCTGAGCGCGTGAGTTGGGCCGTCCGCCAGCTTTGCTGTTTGCCGTCGAATAAGCGTAATTTTCCGCTCAGCGAACTGCCGAGCCCGGCGATAATTTTCAAGGCTTCTAAGGCTTGCAGCGTGCCAATCACACCGACCACCGGGCCGAGCACCCCGGCGGTGCGGCAATTGCGCACCGGCGTGTGGTGGTCGGGGTAGAGGCAGGCGTAGCAGCCGTGAGAATAAGGCGGTTCGAGCACCAGCAGCTGGCCGCTAAAGCCCACCGCGCTGCCGCTAATCAAGGTTTTTTGATTCTCAACGCAGGCCTGATTGATGGCGTGTCGAGTGGCCATGTTGTCGCTGCAATCCAGCACCAGATCCGCAGCTCGCACCGCCTCGGTGAGGGGCTGACCCTCCAGCCGCTGCTCGATTGCCACGATTTCACACTCCGGGTTCAGCCTGAGTAACTCGCGCTTGGCGACCGCCGCCTTGGGCTTATCCACGTCGGCGCTGCGATAGATAACCTGCCGCTGCAAATTCGAAATATGCAGTGCGTCGTCATCCGCCAGCGTCAGTTTGCCGACGCCAGCCGCCGCAAGGTAGAGCGAGGCGGGAGAGCCTAGCCCGCCAAGGCCGACAATCAGCACCTTGGCGGCGTCTATTTTCTCCTGCCCGTCGGGGCCAAACTCCTCGAGCAGCAGCTGGCGGCTGTAACGCATAAAGGATTGATCATTGAGCATCATCAGCCTCTTCACTGGCGCAGAGCGCCAGAAGTTCCGCGGTTGCCTTGCGCCAGTCCGCCGCCTGCGTAATGGCGCTGACCACCGCGATGCTGCCGACGCCGGTGGCTAACACCGACGGCGCTTTGTCGATGCTAATGCCGCCAATCGCCACGGTGGGGAAGCTGCCGTCGAGCTGCCTGATGTGGCGCTCCAGCTCCTGCAAGCCCTGCGGCGCGGAAGGCATCTCTTTGGTTTGCGTCGGGAAAATATGGCCGAGGGCGATATAAGAAGGCTTCACCGCCACGGCGCGCGCCAGCTCGGCATCGTCATGGGTCGAAACCCCCAAACGCAGCCCGGCGGCGTGAATTGCCCCTAAGTCGGCAGTGTCGAGATCTTCCTGTCCGAGATGCACGCCGTAGGCCCGATGTTTCACCGCCAGACGCCAATAGTCATTAATAAACAGCTGTGCCTGATGCTGATAGCCCAATGCGATGGCCTGAATAATGGCCGGTTCGACCTCTTCGTCAGGCAGGTCTTTGACCCGCAGCTGAATAGTTTTAACGCCTGCCTCCAGCAGGCGGGCTATCCATTCAACGCTGTCTACCACCGGGTAAAGCCCCAGACGGAAAGGAACGGCGGGGAAGGCGTGGGTTAGCGCGCTCATTTGCCGGCCTCCGCGCTGAAGCTGTCGGCCGGGTGGTAAAGCTCGCTGCCGCGTGAACGGAACTCAGACGACATTTGCGCCATGCCGGTTTGCACAATCTCGATAGGCTGCGCCTGAGTTTCCAAGGTGGCTGCGTAATCGCGCACTTCTTGGGTGATTTTCATCGAGCAGAATTTCGGGCCGCACATTGAGCAGAAGTGGGCAACTTTGCCTGACTCCTGCGGCAGAGTTTCATCGTGGTAGGCCCGCGCCGTGGCGGGATCGAGAGCCAGATTGAACTGATCTTCCCAGCGGAATTCAAAACGCGCTTTCGACATGGCGTTATCGCGGATCTGCGCGCCCGGATGCCCTTTCGCCAGATCCGCCGCGTGGGCGGCAATCTTGTAGGTGATCAACCCTTGCTTCACGTCCTCTTTGTTCGGCAGGCCGAGGTGCTCTTTCGGCGTGACATAACACAGCATGGCGCAGCCGAACCAGCCGATCATCGCCGCGCCGATACCCGAGGTGAAGTGATCATAGCCCGGCGCAATGTCCGTGGTCAGTGGCCCCAGCGTGTAGAACGGTGCCTCGTGGCAGTGTTCCAGCTCTTCCGTCATGTTGCGGCGGATCATCTGCATCGGCACGTGGCCCGGCCCTTCAATCATCACCTGAACATCATATTCCCAGGCGATTTTGGTCAGCTCGCCCAAGGTGCGCAGCTCGGCGAACTGGGCTTCGTCATTGGCATCCTGAATAGAACCCGGACGCAGGCCATCGCCCAGCGACAGAGAGACGTCATAGGCGGCGCAAATCTCACAAATTTCGCGGAAATGCTCAAACAGGAAGCTCTCTTTATGGTGCGACAGGCACCATTTCGCCATGATTGAGCCGCCGCGCGACACAATGCCTGTTAGGCGTTTGGCAGTCATTGGCACGTAGCGCAGCAGCACGCCCGCGTGGATGGTGAAGTAGTCAACGCCTTGCTCCGCTTGCTCCAGCAGGGTGTCGCGGAACATCTCCCAGTTCAGGTCTTCTGCAATGCCATTCACTTTTTCCAAGGCTTGGTAGATCGGCACTGTGCCGATAGGCACCGGGCTGTTACGCAAAATCCATTCGCGGGTTTCGTGGATATAGCGGCCAGTGGACAGGTCCATTACGGTGTCCGCGCCCCAGCGGGTGGACCACACCAGTTTTTCCACCTCTTCTTCGATAGAGGAAGTCACCGCCGAGTTGCCGATGTTGGCATTCACTTTCACCAAGAAGTTGCGGCCGATAATCATCGGTTCGGACTCTGGATGGTTGATGTTAGCGGGGATAATCGCCCGGCCTGCGGCCACTTCCTGACGCACGAATTCCGCCGTGATATTGGCGGGCAGGTGAGCACCAAAGCTCTCCCCCGGATGCTGCTGGCGCAGCACTTCACCGCGAATTCGCTCACGGCCCATGTTTTCGCGGATGGCGATGAACTCCATTTCCGGGGTGATTATCCCCTGGCGGGCATAGTGCAGCTGGGTGACATTTTTACCCGCCAGTGCCTTGCGCGGGCGAGGCAAATGCTCGAAGCGCAGGTGGTCCAGCCCGTCATCGGCCAGACGCTGCTGGGTAAAGCCGGAGCTTACCTGTGGCAGCTCTTCGGTATCGTTGCGTGAAGCAATCCAGCCCGCACGCAGCTTCTCCAGACCGGCGTGGACATCAATCGTCGCCTCGGGATCGCCATAAGGCCCGGCGGTGTCATACACCGGAATGGCTTCGTTTTCCTCATAGCGCGGATTGTCTTTGGTGCCGCTAATGAGCGTCGGGCTGAGTTGGATCTCGCGCATCGGCACGCGCACGTCGGCGCGCTCGCCTTGCAGATAAATACGTTTGGAGTTAGGGAAGGCGACGCCCTGCAGGCTGTCGATAAAATCTTGAGCTTCGGCGCGCTGCTCGCGACGGTTTACGGGCTTTTTAGGGGTGTTTGACTGAATGCTCGACATAGCAAATTCCTCGTGTTTTTCATGATAAAAAACGTTACGTGATGGAAAATTGCTTGTCTGGAGGTTTACGGCAGGAGTAAAAACGGTCGATTTAGCCGCCAAAGGCCGTGGCGATGCAGGGCCGAAATGAGGCTAAACGCATGACATTACTCTTGTTCCCTTCGCGGGTATTAACCCGATCAGGTTCCGCGGATCCCGAATTAACGGTCTCAGCCTGGCGTAACGTCCGTGAGGAACATCATGCGCTAGGCACTCCGACAAGAAGCCCCAATATAGGGGGCTGAAAAATAAACTACAACCCAGATAGGGTTATTTAATGTTGAAATAGGTTAATCGATTGTTTCGAAATTACGCCGGACGTTCGAGGATCTGGTCGTTTGCAACGGGTGGTAACACATCTTGTGAAGGTTCGAATGCTAAGGTAATTAGCTGATCTTCAAGGACAAAGCGCGCATCTAAAGCTTCGCCGATATCGGAAAGCGCATAGTGGAAAGCAAAGGCGTTGTCATCGGTGATATCTGTTTCGGTATAACTGTCATGGAAAGCCATGATAGCTTCGGTGTTCAGTTCAAGGGCTGGATAGATTTTCGACGCAATCAGCTGTTTTGGGCTGTCGATACCTTCAACTTCATCGATAATACGGTGGTAAAGGTGGAAATGGCCGGCTGAGAGATAATCCACCAAGTTGTGGCAAAAGTTATCCAGCGCTTTTTCGTTTAGCGGGGTATGCTTTTCTTTGTTCGGTTTCAGTCCAACAAGCGTGCAATAGGAGACTAAGAGTTCTTTGCGCGCATGAAGCCACTGATCGATTAACTCGTTACTGCCACCAACGCGTTGGGTCAGTCTTTCCAGACGATTTAGCATGGTTGACTCCGTGAGCGAGAGAAAAGTAACCAAAAGGTTAAAGGTTACTAATATTTAACTTCCGAAAACCAGATTGTCAGTCTCGTCGAGGTTATGCAACAACAATATGGAATTACAGATAACAGACCAACATAACGGCTGGTGGGTGATCAGCCACGAGGGCAAGCTGTGGCTGCCACAGGGCGAATTACCTTTTGGTAATGCGGCGCAATTCTCGCTGATTGGCAAAATTGGCCGACAAATTGGCGAATGGCAGGGTGCGCCGGTTTGGCTGGTTCGTCAGGCGATGGACAACAATATGTTCTCCGCACGCCAACTGCTGGATCAGGACAAAGGCTTATTCCAGCTGGTGGGGCGCGGCGTGCAGCTCGCCGAGTTCTACCGTTCGCATAAGTTTTGCGGTTACTGCGGCCATGAAATGCAAGTCAGCAAAACCGAGTGGGCCGCCCTGTGCAGCCACTGCCGTGAACGCTATTACCCGCAAATCGCCCCCTGCATTATCGTCGCTATCCGTAAAGGTGAAGAGATTTTGCTGGCGCAGCATGTTCGCCACCGCAATGGCATCCACACCGTGCTGGCCGGGTTTGTCGAAGTTGGCGAAACGCTGGAAGAGACCGTGGCCCGCGAAGTGATGGAAGAGAGCAATGTGCGCGTTAAAAACGTGCGTTATGTCAGCTCCCAGCCGTGGCCTTTCCCGAACTCCCTGATGATGGCCTTTATGGCGGAATACGACGGCGGCGACATCAAACACGACCCGAAAGAGCTGCTTAACGCTGGGTGGTATCGCTTCGACGCCTTACCGCAGCTGCCGCCGGTCGGCACTATTGCCCGTCGACTGATTGAAGATACTGTCGTGCTGTGCCGCGCCGAGCGTGACGGCGATGCCGAATAGCAGGCATGCTACAATGCCGCCCAGATGAATGCCGTGCGGCCAAGATTATTGAAGGAATGAGTAACAATGAGTGAGTTGAAGAACGATCGCTACCTGCGCGCTTTACTGCGTCAGCCCGTTGATGTGACCCCGGTGTGGATGATGCGTCAGGCCGGGCGCTATTTGCCAGAATACAAAGAGACTCGCGCGCAGGCCGGGGATTTTATGTCGCTGTGCAAAAACGCCGAGCTGGCGTGTGAAGTGACGCTACAGCCTCTGCGCCGTTATGCGCTGGATGCGGCGATCCTGTTCTCCGATATTCTGACCATTCCTGATGCCATGGGCCTTGGGCTGTATTTCGAGACTGGCGAAGGCCCGCGTTTCACTTCTCCGCTGACCTGCCGCGCTGACGTTGAAAAGCTGCCAATCCCTGATCCAGAGATGGAATTGGGCTATGTGATGAATGCCGTGCGCACCATTCGCAAAAACCTGAAAGGCGAAGTGCCGCTGATTGGCTTCTCCGGCAGTCCGTGGACGCTGGCGACCTATATGGTTGAAGGCGGCAGCAGCAAAGTCTTCACCAAACTGAAAAAGATGATGTATGCCGAACCGGCAACCCTGCACCTGTTGCTGGATAAGCTGGCGGACAGCGTGATTTTGTATCTCAACGCGCAAATCAAAGCCGGCGCTCAGTCGGTGATGGTGTTCGACACCTGGGGCGGCGTGCTGACCCCTCGCGATTACCGCGAATTCTCCCTGAACTATATGCATAAAATCGTTGATGGCCTGATTCGTGAACACGACGGACGCCGCGTGCCGGTAACGCTGTTCACCAAAGGCGGAGGGCAGTGGCTGGAAGCGATGGCTGCCACCGGCTGTGACGCGCTGGGTCTGGACTGGACCACGGACATTGCCGATGCGCGCCGTCGCGTGGGCGACAAAGTTGCCCTGCAAGGTAACATGGACCCGTCTATGCTTTACGCTAAGCCTGCGCGCATTGAGCAGGAAGTCGAAACGATTTTATCTGGTTTCGGCAGCGGTAATGGTCACGTCTTCAACCTGGGACATGGCATTCATCAGGACGTGCCGCCTGAGAATGCCGGCGTCTTCGTGGAGGCCGTGCACAACTTATCGCGCCGTTTCCATCAGTAAGCGCTTATAAGGTATAGGAATGATTGATACTCGAGTTTTACGAGAAGAGCAGAGGGTGCTGGCGGATAATATTGTCCTACAGGACCCGGACGGTTTTCAGACGCCGCGCTTTATTGCCGGTGCTGACGTAGGATTCGAGCAGGGGGGCGAGGTGACGCGGGCGGCGATTGCTATCCTGAGTTATCCCTCCCTTGAGCTGGTGGAATACCAGATTGCCCGTATCGCGACCACCATGCCCTATATCCCCGGTTTTCTCTCTTTCCGTGAGCTGCCAGCGCTGATGCAGGCCTGGCAGCAGCTTCAACAGCAGCCTGACTTAGTGCTGGTAGACGGGCAGGGCATTGCGCATCCAAGACGTTTGGGCGTCGCCAGCCATTTTGGCTTGATGATCGACGTGCCGACCATTGGTGTCGCAAAAAGCCGCCTGTTCGGCAAGTTTTTACCCCTCGAAGATGCCCTGCATAGCCGACAGTCGCTGTATGACCGCGACGAACAAATTGGCTGGGTGTGGCGCAGTAAACTACGCTGTAACCCATTGTTCATTTCACCCGGAAATCACATCAGCATAGAATCTGCTTTTTTCTGGGTGGAACAATGCATGCGGGGTTATCGACTACCTGAACCTACTCGTTGGGCCGACGCCGTCGCCTCAAATAGGGTAGCATTTCAGCGCTGGCAGCGCCTGAGCGGGAATCTTTAGGAATCAAGGCATAGGGATCTGCAATCATTTCAGGTAAACTCCTGCGCAGAAAAAGTTAACGAGAACCAACCATGTTACGTAATCCGATACATTTACGTCTGGAGAAGCTAGAAAGCTGGCAACACCTGACGTTTATGGCGAGCCTTTGTGAGCGCATGTATCCCAACTATCAGATGTTCTGTCTGCAATCCGGGTTCGGCGAACCACAGCTGTACCGTCGTATCTTGGATTTGGTTTGGGAAACGCTGGTGGTCAAGGACGCCAAAGTCAATTTTGACACACAGCTTGAGAAGTTAGAGGAGGCGGTGCCTTCTGCTGAAGACTACGATATTTACGGCGTTTACCCAGCAATTGACGCCTGTATCGCATTAGGTGAACTGATCCACTCGCGGCTCAGCGGTGAGACGCTCTCGCATGCGATTGCTGTCAGTGAAACGTCAATTCGCACCGTTGCTATGCTTGAGATGACTCAGGCTGGCAAAGAAATGACCGATGAAGAACTGAAAGTTATCCCTGCTGTTGAGGAAGAATGGGACATCCAATGGGAGATTTTCCGCCTGTTGGCTGACTGTGAAGAGCGTGACCTTGAATTAATAAAAGGGTTACGTTCTGACCTGCGTGAAGCCGCCGTGAGTAACATTGGCATAAATTTAGCGCAATAAGGCAAGAAAACGTGATTTAACGCCTGATTTGTCGTGCCTTAAGGCTTCACATCCGCACCCTGTCTGGTCTACATTTGGGGTGCGTAAAAAAAGTGGCTATCGGTGCGTGTATGCAGGAGGGTGCTGTCAATCGGCATATCCGTCGCACTCGATGCTTTGCAAACGATAAACACACTGTAAAGGATAACTTATGAACAAGACTCAACTGATTGATGTAATTGCGGACAAAGCTGATCTTTCCAAAGCACAGGCCAAAGTTGCTCTTGAATCTACACTGTCTGCTATTACCGAGTCTCTGAAAGAAGGTGATGCTGTACAATTGGTTGGTTTCGGGACTTTCAAGGTAAATCATCGTAACGAGCGTACTGGTCGTAACCCACAGACTGGTAAAGAAATCAAAATCGCAGCTGCCAACGTGCCTGCGTTCGTTTCTGGTAAAGCTCTGAAAGACGCTGTTAAGTAATTGCTTGCAGTGAAAAGAATAAGCGAGGGGGCGGCTAAGCGGCCCCTTTTGTTTATCACCTCCAAACTGGCTGCCGCTTTGCTGGTACTCGGTTTGGTGGGTTGCAGTTCCAAAGACACCACGCCGCTGTTCAGCGCCAGTGGTTATGTCGCTGACCAAGGGATTAATCGCCTGTGGCGTCGCGACAACGCCGACCACCACCCTCAAACTATCGTCAACGTGTACAGCCCCTACTATGGTGGTGACACGGTGATCACCCGCTATGAATATCAGCAAGACCAACTGCACCTGATGCGCGAAACCCACGCCACCAAGACCGATCTTGGAGTGATGCTGCGATTCGACAATGAAGGCCACGTCAGCTTTATGCAGAGACAGCTCCCCGAACGCCGGGAAAAGCTCTCGTCAGATGATATCGAGCTGTACAAATATAAAGCCGCGAAGTTGCTCGAACTCAGCAACACGCTGCGCGCCGGTAACGTCCAGCTGATTCAGGGGCAGTGGAAACAGGGCAATATTACCTCTTGCGCGGGCCAGCCCGTCACTCTAAGCCTCAGCGTTCGCTCGCAGGTTTGGTTAGCCAAGCGCGCCGCGCAGGCCAATGACCGCCTTGGGCTAGCTTGGCTCAGTGCGCCAGAAGGGGATGAATTGCTGCTGGTGGCCAATGAAGATTTCTGTAAGTGGGAACCGAAAGAGTCCGACTTATAAGCCAAGAGACTTGGCGAAAGCTGTATAAATAAGAAAGGCACGCCGAAGCGTGCCTTTTGCCGTTCTGGGGCAGGGGTTACTGGTCTTGCTCGCGAGCAATGGCGCGATAACCGATATCTTTACGGCAGAAGCTGCCTTCCCAACTGATATCTTTCGCCAACTGGTAAGCGCGTAACTGTGCGGCGGCCACCGTTTTGCCCAGTGCGGTAACACAGAGCACGCGGCCACCGTTGGTCACGACGCGCTCATTCTGCAGACGGGTCCCGGCGTGGAACACTTTACCGTCCGGCACTTCCTCCAGCGGCAAGCCGTGGATCGGCTGACCATTGTGGTAGTTCCCCGGATAGCCGCCCGCGGCCAGAACCACGCCAAGAGAAGGGCGCGGATCCCATTCTGAGGTCACTTCGTCCAAGCGACCTTCTGCACCGGCAAGACACAGCTCCACCAGGTCAGAGCGCAGACGCAGCATGATTGGCTGAGTTTCTGGGTCGCCAAAGCGGCAGTTGAATTCAATCACCTTCGGCTGGCCGTCGGCAGAAATCATCAGACCAGCGTACAGGAAGCCAGTATAGGTGTTGTTCTCAGCCGCCATGCCGCGCACGGTTGGCCAGATCACCTGATCCATCACGCGCTGGTGGATCTCATCGGTCACTACCGGAGCCGGTGAATAGGCACCCATGCCGCCGGTGTTCGGGCCAGTATCGCCATCGCCGACGCGCTTGTGGTCTTGGCTGGTGGCCATCGGCAGCACATTTTTGCCATCAACCATGACGATAAAGCTGGCTTCTTCGCCGTCGAGGAACTCTTCGATAACAATTCTATGCCCGGCGTCGCCAAAGGCATTTCCCGCCAGCATGTCATTAACGGCGGCTTCTGCCTCTTCCAGCGTCATGGCGACAATCACGCCTTTACCTGCGGCAAGGCCGTCGGCTTTGATGACGATTGGCGCGCCTTTGCTGCGCAGGTAGGCCAGTGCTGGCTCAACTTCGGTAAAGTTCTGGTAATCCGCACTTGGGATCTTGTGGCGAGCTAAGAAATCTTTGGTGAAGGCTTTTGACCCTTCAAGCTGGGCCGCTTCTTGCGTCGGGCCGAAGATTTTCAAACCGGCAGCACGGAAAGCGTCTACTACGCCGATAACCAGCGGCGCTTCTGGCCCAACGATTGTCAGACCAATGTTGTGGCTCTGGGCGAAGGCCAGCAGGCCAGCAACGTCGGTGGCGGCGATGTCCACATTCTCAAGCAGAGGCTCTAGTGCCGTGCCCGCATTGCCTGGAGCAACATAGACTTTATCCGCCAGCGGGGACTGTGAGGCTTTCCACGCTAAGGCGTGTTCACGCCCGCCGTTACCAATAATTAAAATATTCATGAGAAGCTCCGGGTGAGCGGGCTGAGTCAGCCCGCTAAAAAATGAGTCGTGGTCTATGAATTAATGGCGGAAATGACGCATGTCGGTAAAGAGCATGGCGATACCGTGCTCGTTTGCCGCGGCGATAACTTCATCATCGCGAATTGAACCGCCCGGCTGAATCACGCAGGTAATGCCCACGGCAGCGGCGGCATCAATACCATCGCGGAATGGGAAGAAGGCGTCGGACGCCATGACGGAACCCGCCACTTCTAAACCTTCATCCCCGGCTTTGATACCGGCAATCTTCGCCGAGTAGACGCGGCTCATTTGGCCTGCGCCAATGCCGATCGTCATTTTGTCGCGGGCATAAACAATGGCGTTGGATTTAACGAACTTCGCCACTTTCCAGCAGAACAGGGCATCGGACAGCTCTTGCTCAGTCGGCTGGCGGGAAGAGACCACGCGCAGGTCTGAGGCTTCAACCATACCCAAATCTCGGTCTTGCACTAACAGGCCGCCATTCACGCGTTTGAAGTCCAGCGCGTTTTGGCGGCTTTGCCACTGTCCGCAGGTTAACACGCGAACGTTTTGTTTAGCCGCGGTCAGTGCCAGAGCCTCTTCGCTCACGGAAGGGGCGATGATCACCTCCACAAACTGGCGGCTGATGATGGCTTTGGCGGTATCAGCATCCAACTCGCGGTTGAAAGCGATAATGCCGCCGAAAGCAGAAGTCGGGTCGGTTTTATAGGCGCGCTCATAGGCTGCCAGAATGGAATCGCCGATGGCTACGCCGCACGGGTTGGCGTGCTTAACAATGACGCAGGCCGGCTCTGCAAACTCTTTCACACACTCCAGAGCAGCATCGGTATCCGCAATATTGTTGTAAGAGAGCGCTTTGCCTTGCAGCTGCTGCGAGGTGGCGACCGAAGCTTCGCTAACATTCTCTTCTATATAGAAGGCTGCGTTTTGATGGCTGTTCTCGCCATAACGCATATCTTGCTTCTTGATGTAGCTCAGATTCAGGGTGCGCGGGAACTGGCCGGAAGGCTTGTCGGTTTCGCCGTGGTAAGCCGGAACCATAGTACCGAAGTAGTTGGCAATCATGCCGTCGTAAGCCGCGGTGTGCTCAAAGGCTTTAATCGCCAGGTTGAAACGGGTTTCCAGCGTCAGGGAGCCGTCGTTGTTATCCATCTCTTCTATAATAGAAGCGAAGTCCCCATTCTTAACCACAATCGCCACGTCTTTATGGTTCTTCGCCGCTGAGCGAACCATGGTTGGCCCGCCGATATCAATATTCTCAACCGCGTCTTCCAGTGAACAGTCTGGGCGCGCAACGGTTTGGGCAAACGGGTAAAGGTTGACGACCACCATATCAATAGGCGCGATGGCGTGTTGCGCCATGATCTCATCGTCTTTGCCTCTGCGACCTAAAATCCCGCCGTGCACTTTTGGGTGCAAGGTCTTGACGCGTCCATCCATCATCTCCGGGAACCCGGTGTAGTCAGAAACTTCGGTCACCGGCAGGCCTGCATCAGCGAGTAAGCGAGCAGTTCCGCCTGTAGAGAGCAATTCCACGCCGCGTTGCACTAAAGCTTCGGCGAATTCTACGATACCGGCCTTATCAGAAACGCTGAGTAGGGCACGGCGGATTGGACGAGGTTGTAACATGGTGGTTATTTCCTTGGCTTTGAAGTCGCAGTAAAGAGTGTTATCTGAGTTCAAGAGGCGCTTTCTTCTCTTTATATAGAGTAATTTTGAGAAAAGAGCGGCTTTGCACTGAGATAACTGTCCTTTCGCATCTCATTTTTCTTAGTTGTTACCTTAATGAACGTAAAAACAGACGCGCGAAATTGTAGCGAAAACGATTGCGCGGCGCTCGTAAAATTTGAGCAAGATGTTGCTCTGTGGATAAGTTTGTGTAAAACACGGTATAAGCGGTGTATTTGCTGTGGAATGCAGCAAACGGTAATTTTTCTTAAAATTAGCCCTTGCGGCCTGCTCAGAACTCCCTATAATGCCGCTCCATCGACAGGGAACAACGTGAACAACATCACGAAGTGAACGAGTCGGAAAGATTATAAACAGCGGCAACCGG
>NZ_JBQSVB010000018.1:0-31859 GCF_052376015.1 Ewingella sp. AOP8-B2-18 | reverse complement strand
CTACAGGGAGTAAGCTTAAAATGTGTTCAATGCGAGGTAATACTATGGAAAAGGTTAACATCTATGATGCCAAAACTAACCTGTCCAAGATCGTTCAAGAGGTCGCCCGGACTGGTGAGCCAGTTGTGATCGCAAAGAACGGTCACGCTCTGGTAAAAGTCATCGCATACAGAGAAGAGAAGCCTAAGCGTAAATTAGGTTTCATGCTCAACAAAGGTAGCGTTTCTGATAGCTTCCTTGATAACTTTGATGATATGAACGCTGATGAAATTCAAGATATGTTTGAAGGGAAATATGAGTAATGGATTACCTCTTAGATACCAATATCTTAATATTCATGGGTTTTCGTCCTGATCGCTTAAAGCAAGAGGTTGTAGAGCTGTTGGAAGACACCGAAAACCGCCTGTTCTTCTCTGCTGCCAGCGTTTGGGAAGTCGTAATTAAAAGTAGTCTTAACAAGCCCTTTGACGTTGATAATCCAACGTTGTTTAGAGATGGTCTGTTTGAAGCTGGCTTGATTGAGATACCTGTTAAAAGTGAGCATACGCTTGTTGTAGCCGATTTGCCGGAGAAGCTACACAAAGACCCGTTTGACCGTCTTATCGTGGCTCAAGCGAAGCATAACAAGCTTCCTTTAATTACCAGCGATAGCAAGCTGATTGAGTTTGTCAGCGACTACATTACCATCATACCTAACCGATAAAAGAAAGCCCCTGTTATGGGGCTTTTTATTCAGTATTCTTTACATTTTTCTTTAATGTGTTCATAAACTGATTTTAACTCTTCTTTTATCTGATGTGCTTTAAACCTTTTACCGTAGTTTTGAATGCGATCTAGTTTAGTAATATTTAAACCACCTCTAACACAACATAGATAATAATCATTTGGGTTAATATAATATCCATTAGCTCTCATTTCAGAGACAAGAAATGTCAAAGCTTCACTTTCATCATCAAAACGCTCCGCTACTATATCTTTCATTATTACATTAAAGTTTGTTCTATTCATAATACTTTCCTTTTTTTATGTTTATTAACCTTTCAATACCATCCTATAACATTCAGTCAGAAAGATCGCTTTTAGACGCTTCTATCAATACTTTTGAAAGTGATGGGAATATATATTTATGCTTAGTGTTGTTATAACTCATAGATGTTTTTAAAACAAAACCACCATTTTTAGACTCAACATACCACCATTTATGTGCTTCTAACTCAGACCTTTCTCTTCTTGAATAACCTAATTCAATCTTATCTTCTGACCATAGATTGATTATCTCTTTAGTGTTGATGTAATATCTAACTTCATCACTTCCGGGTTTTTTCCATTCATTAATAAAACCAGCTTCTTTCATTGCGTTAAAATCTTCACTATTTAATTTTGACATAATATTCTCCTTTTGTTTTATGTTATATATATTAATTACACCATATTAAAATAATAGTCAAATAAATATATACTTTTATTTTAACTATCCGATAAGCGGTTTAGGTTTCTATTTTTTATTAGTGTTTTTATTTCCTCTTTGTATGCTATTAAAGTCATAATCTCTGTTAAAATCCCCATTGCTATCATTGTTGGAATATTGTTTGTTATCTCAAATAATGATGTTATCCCTAAACTGAACGCCACATTAAAAATTGAAGAAGTTATAATATTGATTGGTTTTTCTGTTTTATTCATTATTAATCTCCTCCACCGCCGCAATCGCCGCCACCATCACAATCTCCACCACTTCCAAAAAATGAGTCTGAGGTTGACGATCCTGAGCTTTTACTATTTCTTTTATGTTCTGTAATAAGTGATTTTTCAACAAGGTAGTTAAACTTATTACACAAAACCATTGCTTCATCTAACATATATTCAGCGTTTCTATAGTTGGATGGTTGTTTTAAATCTTTATCATAGAAAGCCAAAAGCTTTTTTCTTACTGTTTTACATTTGTCATTAAAGTCTTTGCTATACCCTTTTGAAAGCATAGCCCTACTTAATACATGTGAGGCTTTATCAATCTTTATCTTTAAAACCAATACCTTTATTTCTATCAAAAAACCTATTAAAAAGTTAATCATGTTATATTCTCCTTACCATAGCCCCTTGCGGGGCTGTGTTAGATATTAGCTGTTTATATAATCGTTAAAATCTACAGTGTAAAAACATTCGATATTATAATACTTTTCAAAGTTATAGATTAAATAGCAACCTTTATGATAATCAGAAGCGGCGTCTACTATTTTTCCAATGATCTTTTTATTTCCAGTTTTTTTAAACATTTCATTGCTTAACATCCAATCCGCAACATTTCTTATTTCGTCTTCTATTTTTACCGAAGCGTCTAAACTATTTAATGAAATGAATTTTAAAATAGCTGCGTCAGTGATTTCTATGTATTTAATTTTTTTCATATTACTTCTCCTTTTGTTTGTTTATATATAATTAATACAACATTTAAAATAATAGTCAAATAAATATATACTTTTATTTTAAATAACCAGATAAACGGTTTAATTAATCCGGTATATAAATCTTTGATTATTAATTTAACTCAATAAAAAATCCCCATTGCGGGGATTACATGGTTTCATTGAATATATTGAATGCTTTATCAAGAACACTTAAATAGTATTTTGGTCTTCTAAATGTATTTACTTCTTCAAAGAAGATAACTTTTTCAGCGAGAATGATTTTAGAGTTCATTGATTGATTGAACATTTCTTTGTTTTCATCATCTCTTATAAACACACACACAATCTTTTTGTGTGATTTTCCTTTTGACTGAGTTCCAAGCATTACAAGATAAACAAGACTTTTACCATCACCAAGAGACTTTGCTGTCTCTGAGAAGCTTTCAAACTCCTTGATAAGCTCTTCTACCTTCTCTTTATAGGTATAGCCTAAATCCTTGTTTAACCTTCTTAGCTCTGCGAACATATCATTTAGATAGTTTCTTATTACAAAAGTCTTATTTCCCTCTGTTCTAATCCTCTTTAACTCAATAAAATAGTTTCTGTTGTTTTCTATGAATTCCTGATGCTCCTGAAAATCGGGGTTTAATAACCCCGCCTCATATAGCAAGTTTATGAACTCTTCAAAGTAAATGACTTCATCTTTATCAAGATTTAAATCAATCATGGATTTGAAAATCTTTTGTGCTGTTGTTGTTTCTATTAGTTTGCTCATTAGTTATCTCCCCCCTCTCTTCTTATTACCTCTTTTACAGCTTCTTCTATACAGTCAAAGAAGCTTTCAACCGCATCATCCAATCTGTTAAACATAACCAGCTCATTACCTACAGAAGCTTCGTAGCGTCCTGCTCCTATGTCTGTTCTTATGCTAATCTCATAGACACCACCGCAAAACTCAGCACATACATAGCCTCTTTCTGTTGATAATGTTATATCCAGATCTTGAGCGTTTATATCCTGATAAACAATACTTAACATTAATGCCTTTACTTCTATTAACGTTATAAGTTTTTCAATATCACTAAAAGAATTTTTTTGAACTTCAATGTTATCAAGTTCATCCACCTCAAGAAAACCACTTTCATTAAATGTTAACGGTTCATTTTTTCCACAACTTATTGGAATGTATTTTATATTCATAACTATTCTCCTATGTTTTATGTTATATATAATAAATACTATATTTAAAATAATAGTCAAATAAATATATACTTTTATTTTAAAATAAAGGATGAATGGAGTAGTTAACCCGAAGTGTATTTAAAAACCTGCTTATTTTTATTTAACAAAGTATTGTGATTAAAAATATTTATCTCTTTAATATCTACATTTTCTTTAAAAGCAATTGGAGCTATGACTTGAATGATTGCCATTTTTACCATAAGAGGATCTATGTCATTCAGATTTAGTGTTGTATTAAGATAGCTTCCATTTTTCTGATGTAGTTCTTTCAGTGTCGATAGCACTATAGAGCCAGCACCACAGCATTCTTCATTGATTTTCGCTGTATCAGCTCTTGAACGCATACCAATAGATGTTATTAGACTGCTCACATCGTCAGGCGTCAGGAACTGGCCTAAACCATCACCGCACTTACCTGTAAGATAGATCTCTTCATACAGCTCTGATAGAACGTCTGTAAACGCCTCTTTCTGCTTGATGATATGAACATACTGGTAAGCGGCATCTGCCGCCTTGCTATACTTCTCTATCTCGTTTTTTGGCATGTTAGCTATGATATTGCCATCAAAGATACTGGACGTAATCTGAAAGGTTTTTTGTTTGGTATGTAGCGCATCACAAACCAGATAAAGGCAAAACCCCGTAAAGAGTTCTATTGCTTTTAAAATACTGGCTGCGTTTAATGCTGTTGAGGGGTTTTTGATTTCTGTGATGAGTTTTGATAAATGCTGTATATTATTCATAATGTTTTCCTTTAGTTATTTATTCCTAAAGTTAACACTATGACAAAAGCATAAATCAAATTTATTTATAAAACAGAAAGCCCCCGAAGGGGCTTAAAGAGAGGGGTGTTATCTTGTGAATACAACTCTATCCGCATAAATGGTTTTGGAGAGAACAATAGTTAATATCAAGAATACAAAAAGAGAAGCTAAACCAACAAACATATTCTCTGAAAAAATCAGAACTAAAAAGCTTAATACAACAGATAATAAAGCTCCAATTTGACCGAACCATAACGGCGCTTTACCGTATGTAATGCTCGCGCCACATGGTAAGCACACACCTAAACCATGCTTAGTTTCATGATCACAAAAAGGACAGCGAACAGTTTTATTTTCCATTTTGATTAATCCTTTTTAAACTTTGTGCCTTGATAGATAACGCCGCCGTCTTTGGTCTTCTCAAGCTTGAACGTCCATGACCCGACAACGCTATGTTGAGTTCTGGCGATGTATACGGGCTTTTTAGTTTCATCCCATGACTTCACCGGAAAGCTTTCACCCCTGAACTTGATTACATCCTTTTGAACGTCGAGAACAGCGCCGTACTGAGCGTTTTCATACGTTCCATAGATACCATCATCACCACAACCTGAGAGCGCCAGCGAAGCCACAAGAGCCGCTGCTGCTAAAATCTGCTTCTTCATAATGTGTTCCTTATCTGTTCTGATTTGTGTTTGTAACAAGAAATTTCAAAACAAGGTAAAAATGACGTAACCAACAATTAAAATCAAGCGATTAATTGGTTTTATCAATTGATTGAGGGTTTTGATAGGTTTTAGCATTCAATGTAAAGAAGTGAATAGATGAATGCTTTTAAAACCCCTTGCGGGGCTTTATGCGGGTTTGGACGTGTTCTTTTTGGATTTTAGTTTGATGTAAAAGGCGTGAACTATAGTCATCAAGACAAACGCAATGACGCAATCAATATAAAAGAAGAAAGATTTAGCTGCTGTCTGAACTGCTTCACCTCCTAAAATGCTGGCAATAAACATAGCGAACAAGAAAAGAAAACCGATCTTAAATATTCTTTTATACCATATTCCATAAATTTTGTGCTCTGAAACCCAGCTAACAAAACTCCCTATGTTAATGAATATCAATAAATTCACTATAATAACCAATGTTAAAAATATCATATTATTCTCCTGCTCTGCTTATTTTTGTATCAACGCTATTGGTTTTACTCATCACGTCAAAAACTATGTTTGTTAACTCATCCTTCATTGACTCTGCGAACTGTTCTATTTTTGCTTTATCTTTTCCGGCATATACTCTTTTATCTGTTAAAAGATCAACTTCCCTTTTTACTAAATATTTAGGTTCTGTTCCTCTAACTACTTTATGATTTGATTGTTTTTTATAAATCCTAAAGTGATAGTAGTTTCCATGCTTGATCTTTTTTAACGTGTAGTCATAATCACAATACTGTATTTTATCTATTATCATAACCACCCCTGCTTTTGGTTATCTGAACAACAAATGCTTTATGTCTAAAAGCAAAGTCTCTTAGTTTTTTTGTGATCTCTTCATCATTATTCTCATCAACATCAGTATAAATAATGAATAAATCAGTAGCTGTTAACGTATCTCTCATTTTACTTGATAAGAATAACAAGCTTCCCTGCTCAACAACTTTAATTTTTGCTGTGCTGATCTTTATGTTTGCTTTGTTTCTTTCGATTATATATTTAATACCATCTAAATCTTTTTCGTTATCTACTTCGTATTTGTTAAAGTGAACGCTCAAATTCATAGAGCTTATAATGTGTAAAGATAGTTCTTTACTTTGTGCGTAATCCATAAATATCTCCTTTGTTTGTTATGTATATAAATATAAATAACAAAACTAACCCAATTGTCAAATAATCGGAAGGTGTTTTAGATAAGCGGATTACTTACAGATTTAATCTTTAATGATAAGAGAAGTTAACTCTATTAACTCTTCATCATCCAGAAGATGCCTGTAATAAATATTGTTATAAAATGACTGGATAGCTTTTACGGAAATGTTTTTTTGATAACTGATAATCAGGCGGGTGATAAGAATTGAGGGTTTGTTATATCCAGATCTGAACGTATCAAAGTATTCAAGTAAGTAGTCATGTTTCACCTGTTTGAAATCTAAACTACTTTCAGAACACTGCTTGAAAACTGATAATATCTCTTCTGATGTTCCCTTTTTAACAGTGTAATAGAGCTTTTCAGCAAGCCTTTTTTTATATAGCTCTTGCTGTTTCTGTTCATCAAGAAAATCTTTCAAGCTTTTGTATTTGAGCATGAGATACACACATAAGGACTTAACTTAACCAACATACCATGTGTTGAGTCGATTTTCTACAGGATAGAGCTACAGAACGGGCAAGACAAAGGGGCTTACAGCCCCTTGCATCACCATTCTCTCACCGTGTCTATCAACTCTCTTATCATCAACCCTGTCATCATCACAAGGATAACAGGAAGGTAGATAATCATACCTAAGATCATTACAATAACACCTCCTGACATAGCAGCATTCTCTAAATGATTTTCGATATTAAATCTCTTCCTTAAAGACTGTTTCTTTTCTGTCTCTTCATCTTCTTTTGATAAGGATATTGTGATAGTCGAGTCATCTAATGAAATTTCATCATCTTTTCTTGTTGTTCCATTCCAGTTATTATTACTTGTCATGATCACCCTCTTTAATGATGCTTTGAATATGATAAATATCAGACAAAAGCCATTCATTTTCTTTCCGAGCACATTCAAGCTTATCTTTTAATTCACTTATAATGTGTTCATACTCCATTCTCATATATTCCTTTTCCTCTTCTAAAATTTTTAATCTACCAACTAACTCTTTCTCGTTTTTTGTTTTAAGTTCTAAGATCTGGTCTATAACTTGACGTTCTATTGTTTTCTCACTCATAGTAATTTCCTTATATTGCCTTATAAAAAAGGGGATTGCTCCCCAATGGTTGTTTTATTATATTTTTAACTCTTCTATTTCATCTTCAAGAGCACTGATTTTCAAATCACGTTTAACTAACAAAAATGATAGGATCTCTATTCTCTCTTTAAGTTTTTCAATCTCTTTATCTTTGGATTTTGCTTCTAAAGTTATTTCAGCTATGGTTTTAATCTTTTCATCAATCACACTGATTAAATCATCATGGCTATGTCTTTTATTGTTTTCTACAATCCCAAAGAGTTCTTCAATTATACTGTTCTCATTCATAATGTTTTCCTTTTGTTTTATGTTATATTAAATAGATACCTCTTTTAAAATATTAGTCAAATAAATAAATACTTTTATTTTAAATATGCTTCATTATCTGGATTAAAGGGCTATGTAAGCCCTTTAATCAATAAAATCAAGCAAGTCATTTCACTCTCTAAATACTCACGATTAATCGTTATGGATTTTATTAGCTTCAAGCATTTCTAAAACTTGTGTGCAAGCATCTAAATCATCAGAAACAGAGTTAATGATTAAAGAGTT
Source organism: Ewingella sp. AOP8-B2-18 (assembly GCF_052376015.1). NCBI lineage: Bacteria > Pseudomonadati > Pseudomonadota > Gammaproteobacteria > Enterobacterales > Yersiniaceae > Ewingella > Ewingella sp. AOP8-B2-18. The sequence goes on along the minus strand of NZ_JBQSVB010000018.1, from coordinate 23,946 downwards.
ATTAATGATAAATAGATCTTCTTCTAAAAGAAATTCTTTTAACTCTTCTTCTGTATCAAAATGGATTGCTTCATATTCATGATTTTTCCCATTAAAGTTAGTTAGAATATTTTCACAAAAAACATCTGTTTCTAATAAATCTATAACGTCATTTAGATATGCTTCTATATCCTCTAAAACATCATAAACATCATAAACATCCATATCAACTTTATGAGATTGAAACTCAGCTAAATCTTCATACTTTGCTAAACTCTCATCATCAAGTTTAATTATTCCTTCATAAATGTATTTTGCTAACATATTAGTTGTTATAGTTGCTATTTTTAGTTCTTTGTTGTCTTTCATATTACTTATCCTTTTTTATGTTATGTTTAATAGATACCACCTTGAAAATACATTTCATTTTCTTAAATACAGGGCTATGTAAGCCCCTTATTTAATCAAGCCAATATAAAACACTCTCAATGTCTTTTTTCTTTAATGTCTTATACATGTTATCGAGTAAACAGTAATAAACAGCGGAATACGTATTACTTAAAGCCTCAATATCTCCATATTTATTACTCATATCACTATTAAAGCAAAGGTTAACAGCATACTTTAATACAGCTTTATTTATTCTGTTTTCTTCCAGTTGATTATAAGTAAACAACAACTTACTACCTTCAAATGAAAAAAATGGAACATATTCAAGTTGAGGATAATCCTTGTTTGATACTCTTTCAGGTTTCATCAATGTTTTACTATGTTCATAACCTTCTACGTTTTCTTTTGCAAACTCTTCAAAATCACTTCTCACTACGTTAATGTATTCCATATATCACCTCTTATTTTTGATTAAAATAACTATTATCTTCGTTAACGATACCCATACGGCGCTCAATCATCATCATTGATAAACACATATCAGCAACCATCAAAACCTTTTCGTAATGTTCCTTATTCTCACACTTACGTCTATCAATAAGTAGCCTGTTTATTTTGGGGACTTCTGCTAAACATTTAGCGAAAAGCTCTGGTGAATGTTCATGAAATGGTGCTGACATCATACATTCTAAAGTTATATAGTTATTTCCCATATTGCTTGTATGAAAATCCACAGGTCTAAACTTCTTTCTCATTTTTTGTATCCTCTCTTTTATTAAAAAATAATTACGCTGCTTTTTGGGTGTGCCAGTTCTTACTCAAGACCTGTTTATTCACGTCATTTAAATCTCATCAAGATTTACCCAGTTCCAAAAATACATACCTATATGGCGAGGCCATTTTCTACTTTCATCTCCGGTAAAGTTTTTATAATACGGTTCATACCAGTTATCCATATACATAGTATATGACTCATGATAAGGACAACACCAAGATGTTATTGAGCTAATATTGACATAGCAATCAAACATTCTCGCGATCCCTTCTAAAAACCCGTCTTGATAAAAATGATTAAGTTCATCAGAGGATTCAAAGAAAATATCAAACCATTCTTTTCTATACCTTTTCGTTTTTATGTAATGAGCATCTTCTTCTCTATCATCATTTTTTATAATATCTATATTTGATGCGCTTCCATATGCACGTATGTTTTCAAAATCTCTGACCCACGCAGTGAGTTTTTCAACATTTGCTTTTTTAATCTGAATGCTTACTACATTTAATGACATATAACTCATTTCATTTTCCTCTTTTAGTTTATATATTAAAGTTAACACTATGACAAAAGCATAAATCAAATATTTTTTATTAAGCGGCTTTAATCATGTTTTTATTATTCCAAATCATCAGCAAATCCTTAGCTTTTACTGCTTCATGTCCGTTTTCCGTTTTCTTTTTTCTTCCGGCTGTGTAGGTAATGTCAAACCGCAATACAGAAGCATCAGAAGCGTTTTCTTCAAAGAAGCTATCATTTGCCTCTCTGTTGGCTAACCACACAACACAGCCCCGCTCCTGAAGCTGCCGACACCATTCGATAAGGTCTTTGTGGTCTTCATCAGTGAATGCATGGCCATAGTCAGCAATGCTATCTCTGTATGGTGGATCACAGTAGACAAAAGCCCCTGCTGGAACATCGAGATCGGCATAGGAACCGCAATGAATAGACGTTGCCTGTAAAGCGTTATGCCACTCATTCAGGAGTGAGTAATCAAACAGGCCGCTCTTATGGTTAAGCAACCCTGCGCCTGTTCCATAGCGTCCTGTCTTCTTGTTTACCTGCCATATCCCGTTAAAGCCGGTGCTCATCAAAAAGAACAGCAAAGCCGATGCTCGGACACTAGCAATCTGTTCTTTCCAGTATTGTTCTCTACGCTGATAGAAACGGTAGTTCCTGACTTCATGAGAGCGTATAGACAGATAGGCCGCTTCCAGCTCCTGCAGCTCGATACAGAACGCTTCAAAATCGTGTTTGATGGTATTGAGTAGACTTACCAGTTCAGGGTTAATGTCGTTGATGATTGTGGGGATCTGGTTGTATGTAGACTTAACAGACGCAAAGAGAGCGCCAGCTCCAAAGAACGGCTCTACGTATGCGCTTACGCTGTTCAAATCTGGTAAATGTGGATTGTAGCTTTTGAGTAGCTTAGATTTGCCGCCAGCCCAACGGTAAAGGGGCTTTAGTGGCTTTAGGCTTGAAGATGGGGTGTTTTGTATAGATACAGTCATAAACCAACCTCTATAGATAGATCAGCTCCATGAGTTCATGGAACAGGCCGGAACCATTCCGGCGGTTGGTGCATCATCATCTATCGAAAGATGGAGGCTTAAAGCCTGAACCTACATGATGCGTAAAGCATATGACTGCTTTGATTTGGTAATTGTCTACAGAACGCTTATGACGATCAACACTTTTTTCAAGAAAATGGAAAATATTTTTCAACTGCTATTGACGGAAGGAAGGTAATTGATTACTTAATTAATACGTAAATATTAATACCCAATTTCTATTTATTGTAAGTTTTGACATCATATAAGTATCACTTTTAGAAAAAGCACTCTTAATGAGTGCCTTTTCTTTTGTGTATTTCATTAATCAAGCTTTGCTCATACCGAAATATATAGGAAAGGAATTTTTCATTTTCATCTTTAATGATTATTTCATAAGTGGATTTGTATTTGCTGTTTTTCTTTTGGGGATCTGCTCCATTCAAAAGAAGGTGAATATAAAACTTAATGTTATTGATTGAGTAAGCTATTTCTAATGGCAGTCTTCCATTTATTGGCTTATTAACATCTTTGAACAAACCCACTACTAAACAGAAAAAATTATAGTATTGATGGTTTTCATTTTCTGACTTTGAAAAAACAGACAAAAGACACCAAGATAAGATATTCATATTAGTGTCTAATTGGTGCTTAGTGAGATAATCATAGAATAGTGAAGTTTGATTTCTGTCTATATATGATTTTAACGTATCTAAAGAAAACTCATCCATGTTATTTCTCTGCTGATAGTAATACTCTTGACATTGAAGAAGCATTTTGAAGATCAAGTAGTGTTATCTGGTCTGCCGCTTTTCTGCCTTGATTGTCTTTTATTGATACATCGCCTCCTGCGGAGATAAAGAACTTAACAGCCTCAGTATTCCCCATGAGAACGGCATAGAACAGAACTGTTTTACCAGCTTTATCCTGCTTGTTAATGTCAAAGTATCTGGTAAGCATTCTTGCTACTTCATAGCTCTTATATTGTTTTGTAAGTAGAACAACATGGAAAATATTGGCTACTTCATCAATATAAAAATCTTCTTCAATAACGCGGTTTTCATTAATGAATTTTTCAATTTCAATTGTATTTTTGGTTTTTAATATGTCTGTTAATGCTTTCATGATTTTTCCTTTTTCTTTTCAATTGGGTGATAATTATAAATTAAAATAAAAACAAAATATGTCAATGCCAGAAAAGAAAAAACCCGCCAGAAGCGGGTTAAACTAAAGAGGTAGTCCGGTTATTTTTTTACGCTACTTGTAGCATCTGCTTTTTTTGTTCAAGTGCGTTCCTGATCATTTCTTTAAGCTTATTCATAAAGCTTTGGTATTCTTCTTTATCTGCTGGTTTTATTTTTGTGTCGTGGCGATCTCCATTCTTGTTTTTGAGGAATGGACTACAACCCAACTTGATAAGCGCTTTAATCATTTCAATGTCGGATGTTTTAAACAATGCTGTTTCACCATCGTTGTTTAAATGGTTAATATTTGCGCCTTGTGAAATCAAAAATTTGATAACAGCGATGTTTTTGTTATAGAAGATAGCTGTTTCACCTTTCTTATTGGTAAAGTTAACATCAGCACCATTAGCAACTAATGCCTTTGCTACTTCTAAGTTTTCAGCTAAAGCTAAAGGAAAAACACTACCCATAAGACCGTTTACATCAGCTCCGGCCTTTACCAATATATCTACTTCTTCGGCTGTTTCAGCAAACAGCAACTCTCTTTTAATATCTAAATCAAGCATAAACCACCTCTTATAGTTTAAATTATTTATAATAAATATATATACTATTTTTTTAATAAAATCAAATTTTACACGCTTAATATAAAATATTTAGCGCATATATTTGAAAAATATCAAGTAAAATAAAATTGATTATTCCATGAATAGAGTGTATATTGAAGATCTATTCATAATGTGTTTTCTATTTTGGAAAACGACTATTTAATAAAGTTTAAGGGGCTGCTTTCGCAACCCCTTTTTTTTATGTTCTATCAAAGTAAGCGGAATAATCTTCTTCGTATTGAGCGGAAGCTTCAAGTATTTTGTTTATGTTAAACTCACTATCAGCATTGTTTTGATTAAGAATTTCTGTTTGCCCTTCTGTTTTCTCACTATCGTTCACAAGAATAGAATTCTTTGTAGTGATCATGTCAGAACGTAGCTCATCAATAGGCTTCAGCGTAAGGCGCGTAGTTCTTGAACTTGATAAGCCCAAATCCTTAACTTTGTTCGGTGTAAATCTTGCGTCAGGCTCAACCATTCCTAATTTTTCAAGAGATTGGCAAAGCTCGTTAAAATCAAGTTGAGCATGTTGTTTGAGGTGTTTGATACCCATAGCATTGAAAACTATTGTTCCTTCAAAATCATCAGAGTGTTCCATGACTCTATTGATCTTAACTTCCGCTAAAACCGAACCTCTGTGAGTCGCATTGTTAGTAAGCGTCTGAGCCGCTTTTTTCTGCGTCCTACTGATACTTTCGTTTATATCATCAGATTGTTCAGCATAAGCAAACTTACTCCAAGAAATCATGCCTTTGTTAGCATTAATCCACTCATAAAGACGCTCAAGATGAGAAATGTATTTATAATCAGCATAATCAATTTGTTCGTTAATATCCTGAGCATATTTATTTTTATAAATATTTATTGCTTCATGAGTTAACATAGCACTTTCCTTGCCTAAAACACTTTCCATAATTTCAGCACCAAGCATGATAAGAGCTAAAGTATGCGCTGAACGACGGTTCTTTTTGAAATATCTTAACTCTTCTGTAGTTAATAACTCAGATTCAAAATCAGCAAGTTTTTGCTCAAGTTCATCAGCGTTTTTTGTTATATATGCGATAATTTCATCATATATATGACCATAGTTCTCTGAAAGCTTAGACATCCACTGAGAAACTTTACCTCCATCATTCTTGTCAGGGAAGAAGATATGAAGGTCAGGATCATGAATATCTATTTCAATAAGACGAGTTAAAATAGCCGACTCTTTGCCATCACCTTTAACACTTTGTCTTAGTGATTGGTTGGAAGTCGTGAAGAACATACCGTTCCAAACGTTAGGTTGTTTGAAAGTATTATCTTTATCGAAAATAACTCTACCACCGCCGTTAGTAAGGCGCATTATCCTTTGTGGTAAGTCATTTGTTCTAAGTAGCTCGTCAATCTCATCAAGAAAAACAGGGCCATGATTATAAGCAGTAGCAAAGTTTTCAACGCCAACTTCTGAACTTATAGCTTCAATGATCATACGGCCTTTAGCTGGAGAACCTTCTGTAGCCGCACATATTTTAAGAGTTGTAGATTTACCCTTTTCACCTTCACCCGTGTAGTTAACAATCGGGCAAAACTCATCTGAAATACAAATACGGCCTTTAGTGTATGACGCATATGTGCCTGCTAAGAAAATACGAACTGCCGGAGAGTGTTTAATTATCTCTCTTGTAGTTTCCTTCTGGATTTCAGGATCACCTTTCTTTTCACTCTGAGTAGCAACCTTGCCGACATACAGATCATGCTTAGAGCGGATATGAAGGTCAGGAGTCACCCAGCCTCTTTGTGTGTAGCCTGTCATGCGCTTGATGAAAGCAGGATAGACTTTACCATTTGGCCTTACATGAGGCTCATAGCCAGCTTGTGCGGCCTCCATGAAAGCTTTATACACTTCTGAACGATCAGAACCCGCAGGAGGCGTCCAATCGTTCAAGGTAAGACGTGATTTAGAGCTGGTAAACTCTGCTCGATCCGATGAAGAAAGAGCAACTTCATTTACTTCTAAATCGTTATTGAGAAATCGAACACCTGTATAACCAGTATTAGCTTCTAAGGTTTTTACGCCTGAACCTTGTTTAGCAGTGGAAAGCTTTAAGTATGGAATAGCAAAATAGTTGTGAATTTGCTTCCAGTAAGGATTACCATCTTTTGGGTAAATCCTTTTAAAGAAGCCTTTAGGATGAATAGCGTAGTTATTTGAAGCATAGAAAGCTTCATCAGTAATACGCTCGTCGTATAATTTAGCATTATCGAAAGCATCAATTTCAGGATGCGTTAAAGTTGTATCTTCATCAGATTGTTGTTCTTCATCATCTAATGACAAATCCATATTATCAAGAAGCTTTTCAGCTTCCATTTCTGTATTTTCTCTATTCATAATCTCACCTATTATAATATTTTTATGTATGTATTTTTGGTGTGTTATCACACTCTTTTACTGTTATACCATTTTTTCTAGAAAATTCAATACTTAACACGTCAAATTGTATATCACATAGATAAGTGTGTGTTTTTAACGAGTATTTGACTTATCCAGTTGTCGATCATTTGAAGATGATATTTTTTATTTATGTTATCCATCTTTCTTGCGTCGTCTTTAAGTTCTCTAATAACATCCTTGATTATTACTTGTTGTAAATCTCTTTCATGGAAAGAGTTTGAAACTAAAACATTTAACCTACACATAATAGCTTCTTTAAAGAAATAATAAATAAAACTATCATATGATGATTCTGGCCTGATAAATTTAAAATCTCTTATATCTTTAGCAAAATAATCAACAAAAGAAACAATGCTTTCTGATATTAAATCTTCTTTGCCGTAAATCCAAAAGCTGTTATTCCCTTTTTCTACAGCTAAGTTTTCATTAACATAATAGCGAGTTTTTAACTTTTCAAAAGTTTCATGAGGTCTAATAGCGTTCCAGACGATACCTAAAAGAACCAAATCACTTTCTAATGTTAAAGCCTTTTCTTCTCCTGATATTTCAACTTCATTTTCACTCTGAACTTCATCAGGCTCATTATCTAAACTCTCTTTTTGTCTTAGTAAATCACTAACTGACTTTGATAATCCCATATATATAATCTCCTTGAGGTAAGAAAAACAGGGGGCGTTAACCCCCTTAATAATGTTTTATTTTTTAGTTGGTTTATTTTTATTGCTGTTATCAGCTTTATTCTTTTTTTCTATATCTTTTCTTATTGTTTCTTCTAAAGCTTGTTTATCAATTTTAAGCTGTTCATTTTCTGATTTTAATGTAGAGTTTTCTTCCTTCTCTTTATCATAATCAGCTTTCAGCTTAACATTTTCGCTCTTAAGCTTGTTGTAAGAGTCAATATGTTGGTTAACTTCTTCGATAAGTTTATCATTGCTTTCAGTAAGAAGTTTAATAGCTTTGTCAGCTTCAATCTTCTCATCCATCAAATCTTTTATGGTTTGTTCGAATGAAACTTTCTCTTCATCACGTTTTTCAAGCTCTTCTTTGTGCTTACGCTCCATATCAATAATAGCTTTTTTAGCTTTTGCCAATTCAATCTCAAGCTGTTCATTATCGAATTTAAGGCTATCTCTATCTTCAGTAATAGCTTTAATGGTATCGTTAAGAGTTGTTATTTCACTATTCAAACCACTAACAATAGAAGCTTGTTGAGTTTTAAGCGTTTCAATCTCTTGTTTATGATCGCTGTTTAGTTTATTTACAACGGCTTCATGAGTTTTCTCTAACAACTCAACTTCATTCGTATGATCAAGGTCTTGTTGAACAAGCTGTTCATTAAGTCTTTCAACAACTTCTCTATGTTTTTCAATGGTAGCTATATGAGTTTTTTCTAAATCATCATACTGCTCACCAAGAGCTTTATACTCATCAGAAAGAGCATTAAACGCTTCTGTTTTTTCTGCTAACTCTTCACTTGTTTTTTTGGCCTTTTCTTCAAACTGGCTTCTAAGCTTCGCTTCTTCTTCAAGTGATTGCTTAGTGTTGGTCAGCTCTGTAGTAAGTTCCTGATTAACACGTTTTTCTTGATGAAGAGCTATAACAGCTTCACGAGCCTTTTCAAAGCCTTGTATCTCATTGTTTTCTTTAATAGCTTTAGCGGCGTATTCAGCAGCAAGTTTTTGTTTTTGCTTGATAAGAGCATCTATTTCATTTAGTTCATTCTGAACAACAGCATCTTCAATAACTTCTTTTGGAATTTGCTCTTGATTTTTAATAGACTCTTCTTTAGCTTTTTCTCTTGCTGTAGTGTATAAATCATCAAGATATTCTTTATTATTTGTATCAATAACCTCTTGTGCTTTGATTTCTTCTGGAGAAAGCATTTTACCTTTAGATAAGTAAATGTTATCTAAAAGAGGTAAACCAGCGGCTTTAAGATTGTCATTGATATTTTTAAGAACCTGCGTTCTTACAAAGTTATCTTTTAATGAAAGACTTGCTGTTATTCTTCTTGCGTCAGGATTTAACTGATTTATGATTACTTCACCAGTATTTGGGTTGTATTCATAGTTTTTATCAGTAATGGTATGCGTATGCCTAAATATATGAGAGTGAGTTTTAGTTTTTTGGTCGCTATGAACACCCCAAGCAAAAACACTGTTTTTACCAATAACAGGCATATATTGCTTTGATTTTCCCGGCCCCTGATCTTTTACATAAATAAAATTAGGGTTAGCCATACTGTCAGTGATTATGTCATGTGCTAAAACCTGATCTTCTGCTCTAAAACCTGATAAATCAATAAATAGCTGTTCCCACTCATTCCCCCTGCCTCCAATATCACCAAAAAGAGCTTTTGGATCTTTATTAGTGCTTAGTTCTGAAAGAGGTCTTTGAATGGTATTCAAATACTGTTTTGACATTATCCCACGGTCAATTGTAGCTTCAATTTTTTTAAGAAGCTCTAAACCGTTTTCAGCTTTAATAACTATATCAAGTTCACTATCTTTATACGTAGCGCCGTTGATGGTTGGCTCTAATGGACTTGTTTTACCGCCATTAATGCCCTGAGCATCACGCATTCCGTCTTTATCTAATACTGCTAATATTTTTGCTCCACTCATAATGTATCTCCTATGTATTTTTTGAATGTAGATTTTTTTTGTTCTTACTATATTAATCTACCCTACAATCCTACATTTGAAAATATAACGGTAGTCCGTTCATCCTGTTTAATTACGCCTTTTATCAGGATTTCTTTTTCTTAGTAAAATGAATAGATTTATTTTCTCTGATTAACTCATCTGCTTTTAAATCAGCAAGAGCAAGAATAGTATTTGATAAAGCATCATGGGAAAGAAGCTTAAACTTCTCTTCCAGAGCTTTAGGAACACGGAAACCAATTAAGCGGGGTTCATCTTCCGCTACTACTTTAAAGTCGCAACGAACGTATGACGTAGTGAACGGCTGGAGTTCTCCTAAGTCTTCTTCTCGATGTGCCCAGTATGTGCCAGCATTGGGATCGGAAAAGGCCGTTTCCAGAGACAATTTTTCAAAAGTCTCCATATCATCGAGCCATCCGGCAGGTTTTTTAGATTTTTCTTTTTTGTGGTCTGTCATGCTGAAACTCCATCAGATTTCACGAGAAACGATATATATTAATATATATTAATATATATTAACTTTTATTGCGTCGAGCCTCAACACCGGCTTTGATTTTCTTACCTACGGCATCCATCAGCAACTCAAACTCTTTACGGGCATCAGATACCAGCGGTAAGCCTGTTTTTTCTTCAAAGATGGTGACGCCGTTGTTGTATGAACGAGGATAGGCAACACGCTTTTTGATGTATGGCAAATCGTAGTCATGGCCTGCTGCCCTGTGTTCTTCCTGTAGCTTGATTAACAGGTCGAGCTGTTCTTTGTTCTGGATCTCAACACGATTAGGAACAACGATAAAATCATTGTCTGTCTTACCCTGTTCACGTAGTTCCTGAACGCTCTTGAGCGTAGCACTGTATGAGCTGGCATCAAGGATAGTTGGAATGATTACGAACGGGGCAAGCTGACCATCACCACCGCTATGAATGCCGGGGCTGTGGTCAAATACGAACACATCAACATCTTTAGAGGTTGGCTTACGAGCTACGTTAAACGTTAGTTTTGTTCCGGCCTGTTCTGCGATGCTCGCAAAGAGCAAACTCCCGCCCTGTGGATCGAGGTCTAACAGAGTTGTCTTTTTGCCGTTGTGTCCAAACCAAGAGGAGATAACGATGCTGAAGAGACTTTTCCCAACACCACCTTTTTTATTGTAAATCGAGATAGCAAGCATACACCTACTCCTTTTGTCCTGTTTTACAGTGACTTAAATGTAGTTAGCCGATTGACTAACCATCAATATATATTAATATATATTAGTATATACTACATTTCAACATAAAAAACGCGAGGTAAAAACATGAGTAAAGATAACGATTTAAATGATTTTGAACAGGCTTTTTCAATGGATGCTCCAATGCCTGATTTCCCTGATTATGAGATTGTGGCCGACAACGTATCCCCAGCTGCAGCTCCGGTTAAGAAGCCAGAACCTGAACCAGAAGTTAACCTTGAGCATGACATGATGGAAGTAAAAAGCCGTATAGATAGCTTTAAAGACGTGCTCAATATTGGCGACAAGTTCGGTATGAGTGACGAGCAAAGGAAGATGATTAAGAACCAGCTTTCAGAACTGGAACTCACTTACGTTAAGCTACAGAAGACACTTAACCTTGAGGAGCCAGCTCCTACCGCTTCCCTGATAGAGAAGAAACCAGAAGAGGCCAAACCAACCGTTCCGGCTGCTGTTGTCTCCGCTGCTGATAACATACCAGCTCAAGACTTCACTGATCTGGACAAGTTTACCCAAATGAAGAATGAAGAGGCTAAACATCCTGTTAAGGCTAAGAGTCTTAAAGACCGCATCAAGTCTGTTCGTTCTAACATCCGTGAAGAAGAAGAGGGGGAGATCAAGAAGGATAACAGACCTCAATATGTGAAAGACTTCGAAAAAAATCTCATGCCTGAAACTGAATTGAATGTTAAAACCAACGGCAGAAGCCGATATTTAACCAACGATGAATTAAAAAATCTTTTTGGTGATAACTATCTTCATTCAAGAGATAACATTGAGGAAGGAAAACTTACTTCAAGAACTCACTACTTCGGGGATGGTCTTTTAATTAAAGAAACAGAAGATGCTATAGCAATACGTGGTAGGCGTAAAGCTAATGATATTGCTGTTGATTTGATTGATGTGGCTAAACAAAAAGGATGGAACAGTATTGTTTTAACTAAGGGTAATCCTGTCTTTATGGAACAGGCTTATATAAGTGCTATAAAAAATGGTATCAGGGTTGAAGCCACTTCTCTTAAACAAGAAGAAGAATTTCAGATGATACACAAAGCATATGATTTAGATCGCTATATGAAGTTCGGAGAACCAAAAAAAGAAGATATTAAAAAGGAAGAACTTATGCCGGAGTATCAGGTTAAACGTGGTAGAAGTTTAAAAATGTAAAAAGGGGCGAAAGCCCCCTTTCTTTTGGCAACAAAAAACCCGCCGTAGCGGGTCAACAACAAGAGAGTAGAATTTTCTTAGTGAACCAATCCAACCATGTAAGCAAACATACTTACTGTAAAAGATACAGCTACAAAAAAGACTGCGATAGCCGGAACACCCATAAAAACACTAAGAGGGTAAATAGCAACATCAGTTGTTTTGTCTCTGATTTTAGTGATTAAATCAGACATTGGTAAAAGAACTACTTTAACAGATAAAAAAATCATTACTAAACCAACAATAAAAGCTGGGATGTAGTTGAAAGTGCTAAGTAATGTCATCATTTTAAAATCCTCTCTCGTTGTTTGTTGATTAAATAATATCGTACAGTTTTATGGAATTCAAATTATTTTTTAAGTATTTTTTAAAAGGTGGCTACCACCTTTTATTTATTTATTTATTTATTTATTTCTTTCTTGCTCTTCTTTTGTTTCAAGGAAAGCAACTATTGGTTTATCTTCACTGTTTGTTGTAGCTCTAACATCATAGAATGGATTGGGTAAAATGTTATCAATACCTTTTAAAGCATTAAGCTTGTTATCAACTGTTGCGTATTTTAAACAATAAGCTCTTACTACACATCTAAAATAAACAGCAAATGATAAGAATACACCTGATCCAAATGTCATGAATGATAAAACCTTTGCTGTTGTGTCAATGCCATAATAGATTTTATAACCACCCATCACAGCAACACCAATCATAAAAACAAAAATCACTAAAGAAGCTATAGAGAAGTTTGTATAATTTTTTTGTCTTAAATTTTCATCAGCATTATTTATACAATACAACTCTTCATATGATAACTTCTTATCGTTATTCCCTTTAAACCTATTAAAAAGTTCTATACTGGAGCGAGCTGTCTCAATAGGGGCTTGAACTGTATTAGATGCCGAGTCATATAGATTATTCATAATCTTTTTTGGATTAACAGTAGTGTATGACTTTAAAACATTTTTAGCAGTGTTTTTTACTTTATCTTCAAATTCTTTATCTTTCATAAATATCTCCTTTTGTGTATGTATATAAATTAATTAACACATAAAATAAACACGTCAATAGAATTGATAAAAAAAAGGTAGCAACTCGCTACCTTTTAGTTAGTTTCAGATAAAAGGATTACTTATTCCTTTGGGTTTAAATCTGTTATAGATTGACCATGATTTCCTTTATCTGCTGTCGTGTTGTTAGTTGGCTCTTGATTATTACCCTTGCCAATATTACCTTCATTACCGCCTTTAGGTTCAATATCTCTTTTCTTCTCACGGTTTCTTGCCATATTTGACATAGAACTTGCTGTAGCTTGTCCTGCTCTTTCAACGGTATTAGTAGTATTACTTTTCGCACTATTAAGAGCTTCTTCTGAACCGCCCATAACTTTACCGCCTAATGAAGTTGCTCTTGCGCCGATCCATTCTAAAACAGTATCAGGAAGAGTAGACATAACTCTTGTAGCGTTCATCGTATTGTTTAAGTTTAAACACATATAAACAGCTATCATTGCTATTGAGTAAGTGATACCTAACCAACCGGAGTCAACGAAGCTTGTTGCTATCAAGAATGTTGCGTTTATGAGGGCAGCCCCCGCACACATCATCACGAAGGAAGCAAGGAAACCAAATATTGCTAACCCCGGCTTTAGTGTTACTACCAGTGTAAGCATATAGCCCTGTCCTTGTTTACCTACAACATCATCAGCATCCGGCGCTAAGTGAGCTAAAACCCACATGGGTGAGGCAACATAAGCTTCTATACACGTAGCCATGTATGACAACACAATCCCCATCCAGATGATATACGGTATCATAGGTATTACGTAAGCAAGCATGATGCCGTTTATCAAGCCTACGATCATCAAGAACGAGAAGAATGGACCAATTATAGTTCCGGCTGCTATCAACACATCTGATAACTTAGGTATCAATGCTAACAATGAAACAGAGCTTGCGCCTATACCCATTGCCGCTACGCCGTTAAGAACGTGATTACCAACGTTTACTTGTTGCGTAATAGATAGCAATTGATCTACTTTACCATCACCCAAGAAAATACCACCGTTTGAATTTGCTCCTCTTAATAGACTTGTAAATAATGAACTATCTTCACCCGCGATATTAGTAGTGTCAGCATTAAGTTTATCAGAGCGATTAACAATATTTTTAACTTTCTCAAAACGAGGGCCAAATCTATCAGCTAAATAATTTAAACGTTCAGCAGCCTGACCGGAGGAAGCTGGAATACTATTCATAGCTGCGTTAGTTCCATTTATAGACTGAACGATTTTCATGTAATAAGCGCCGAAGAAAGCCCACCCTTTTTCTGTTATATCAGCAATTGAATCAACTTTAATTGCTTGAGCCATTGCTAATTTACCTGCGTCATTCATTGATTTTTTATAAGCTGCCGTCATTTCTTCAATTTTATCATTAATAGGTTTTGGATTTGCTGGATCAGCTTTAACTAAAGTATCTGAGTAAGCGATAGCATCTAAAACCATTTTGTTGAGTGCCTTAGCCTGAGCTTGTTGAACCGCATTTTGAATTGACGAAACATCAACTAATGGTTTATATCCAGATCCAGACGCAAGAGCATTTTGTTGTTCACCAGAGTTTGATACATCTAATCTAAGAAAACCGCACATTTGAGATTTATCACCTGTATTCCAGTCATCTTTTAAACCACCAAAGTTATAGCCGATTACTCTTTTTCCATCGCTTTTTGCTTCAAAGTTCTGAACACTAAAATATTGAATATTACCTCTAAAATATTTAGATGATTGAGCTAATTCTCTTGCTGTTTCTTCATTATATATTTGAACGCACGCAGCACCCAAAAGCGTATCTTTAGCAAGTTTTCTTATCTCAAGATTTGAACTTACACTTGAATAATCAAAGAATATAGTTATACAGGCAATAGCGAGAGGTATCATTGTTCCTGCTAAACCAACCCCAGCTTTTATAAATGAGTAAATCACCATGTGAATCGCACAAAAACCAGTTGGCATAGGAAGAAGCATAGCCGTTCCTAAAGCTGTTCTTATAGGAAGCCACATTGAAGACCATTTCTTACCTAACATCTCACCATCATGAGCTGTAGCCATTGTGCCAGCAATTAATGTATATGCTGCTAAGATACCACCCAACACTAAAAGAAAGCTAAGAAATAAAGCCATTATTCCAGAGAATACGCCTAAAGCTTCAGGATTAAGATATTTGTCTACAAAGTTGTTCATAAACCAATCTGTTGATAATGGAGTTAACCAATCCATTGAAAAAGTATCAGCACTCGCATTTGTCGCATACAATAGCATTGCCATTATAAGCAATATTTTTTTAATCATAAAATATCTCCATGTAATTTATATAAAAGTTTTTTTCTGATGTTTTTGTTATTTTTATTAAACGCCATTATTTAATAAATAATATATTTTAAAAGATTGTCAATAGGTAGCCGTTTGCTTGACAATATTAAATTTAAATTATATTTAATTATATATATAGAAAGGAGGTGTTAAGAAATGGGTAATACAAAAGAATATGTAATTCATCCTTTTGTTGCGGGTGAATGTTCGATTGATAAGTTTGAGTCAGAAGAAATAGCAGTAATTGATATAATAACAAGAGAAGAGATAGTGTATTGCGATCCGGGATGTTATTTGATTAGTAGATCGCTATTAAACACATTAATAGAAAGTAATGTTAATTGTGTGAACATCATTAAACATGAAGATTTAAAAATAAAGTTTAGTGTTAAACACAATATGGAACATCCGAATAAGAGCATACCTAAATGGTATAGACTGATACCATTCAAAAAAGGAGAGGAAAGCAAAGAAATATATTTGAACGAAAACAATGATCTTATTGTGAATGAAAGGATACTCAATCTATTAAAAAAGCATAGAGTAAGAAGGCTAAAGATAGAAGAGTATGAAGATGAACATGAAGCAAAGATAATAGAAGAAGAAAAGGCTAAACCAGTATTCATAACAGAGCAAAATAACACAATGAAGCAAATCATCATTTTTATTGTGATAATGTCTGTTGTCGCTTATTGGTTCTTTAGCTAAATGGAGAAAACAATGAGTGAAACGAACTGGTTAGAAATAGAAAGTAAAAATCATATAAAAGTGATTAATGATACAAAAATAAACAAGCAAGATGAAAAGATAGCTATACGTGTTGAGCGTAGTTTATTACGAAAGATAAAGGCTATAAGTATGGGTAGCATTTCATATGCTGTTTGTTCTTTAGCTGATTATGCTCTTAATGACGTGATCAAGAATAAAAAACATCTTGTTCTCAAGAGAGAGAAAACAGGCAATGTGTCTTATCAGTTGAGAGATTACATTGATAGCGACACCAACCATATATCTATCACTTGTGAGCGTAGCGATATAAGCACAGACCTTACGAGAACAACAATTTGGGCTTACGAAAACTTTATACAACGAATAAAAGCAAATACAAACTCATACTATACGATAGCTGTTATCGGTCTTGTTAAGTATGGAATTGATTTGCTGGATACCAAAAACAAAACATTGATGATTACAAAAAAAGGAGAAACAATATGAAACCATGTGATACCAACAAAAAATTATTGCTGGATGTTTTAGCATTTATAGCTTTTGACATGCTGGATGAGAAATACAACAACAATAAGTTAATCATAACAAACAGAGCTAAAAAATATTTAGACAATAACTACAGTGGTAGATTTGATTACATAATGAATTTAAAACATGGAGCTATCGCCTCAACATTCATGAAAGAGGGTGTGGAGGGTCATATTTTCGCTTACAGTGATAAAGATGAAGATATTGAGGATTTATTTGATTATGTTGTCAGAGATAAGTTAAGGGCTTATATAGATAACACAAAATACAATCAGGAAGAGCTAACTAAAGAGATAGAGATTTTAGCTAAAGAGTTTCATAATGGTTATATGAAAAACTATTCATTCTTAAATCAAATATTATTGTATGTATGCGGTTGCTATAAAATAAAACCTCGCCTTGAGAAACCTATCATGATTGCTTTATAAAACATTTTGTTATTTAAAATGCTGTATGTTAGATTACCCCTTTACTGTATGGTTAAGGGGTTTAACATGAGCGATCTTTCTCACTTATCAAACATCCGTTCTCTGCGTAAAATCGCTAATGAAATTGGTGATGAAGAGTTCTTAGTGTTCGCTGAAAAGGTTGAGGCTGTAAAGGAAGAGATCAACAAGCGCATTGAAGAAGATAAGCAGAAACTGCTACTGGTTGAAGACAAGCTTAAAGCTACTACTGAGCTACTCCAGTCTGAAGGCTTTGAAGTGAGCTTAGACAGCGTGAGAGCGTTCCTGTTAGGGCAAGAGCTTCCTGCACCGGGTAAGGGTGCTAAGGGCGTTAAACGTGGTTCTGTAGAGCCTAAGTATGCTTATACAAACGCAGATGGTGAAGAGGTCTTATGGTCTGGTCGTGGTCGTCCACCAAAACCTATTGAAGAAGCCATTAAAGGCGGGGCTAAAAAAGACGATTTCCTGATCAAAAAAGACTAATAACAACGGTCAATACCAGAGAAAACCAAGCCCCTATTCAGGGGCTTTTATTTGGATTAACTTTTCTTAAAAAACTTTCTTTTAGCAATTTTATACTCATCCCTTTATAGATCTGACCTCTATTTGCTACTTTCATCATAAGAATATTGTCAACAACTAACGTAGCCATTATTACAGAGTAAATCAAGTTGGCGGTAAAGCTTGTATCATTCCAAAATATAAATGCTATTACGAGAAAAGCAAATATCCTAACTAAAAAATTATCCTTCATTAACCACCTCTCTTTTTATCTCTTTGTTTATTTTGTAAGACTCATATAACAGCTTTAATGAAACCAGATTAAAAACGATACCTATTAATCCATATTTTGATATATCTGTTGCCTCAAAAAACAAGTAAAATGAATATCCTGTAAATGTCATTGCTACAACTATATAAAACCACGCTTCTAAAACTCTATTTTTCATAACTCCACCTCTTATTTATCGTAAAAGTAAACTGTAATTGGTTTGTCTGAATATCCATCTTCACCATTAGCGCAAGCCGATGTTGTAGTAGCCATATTTAAATCTAAACCATTTTCTATGTTTTTAACTTCTGTAGATCCAACAACTATTTTAAAATAACTTGCTCCGGCTTGTGAAACAAACTTAGGGCAAGCATCTACAGATACGTTCTCAAACCCAATATAAAAGCTTCCATCGTAGTAAGGTTCTATTAAGACGTTCGCGCCCCAACTATCCCAAATCAGATTATCATCAACTATATCTTCTGGAACTATCTTAGACTTGATTACTGCGTCTACTGATAAACCTGTGAAGTCGGCTTGTCCAGCATACAGATTTTTAATACCTGCGTTTAATGTTCCCAATATTTTAATATCACTGTCAATTTTTTGACCTGAACTTACTTTAGGGTAAACCATAAATACAGCTACTATGATTGCTGCTATAACACCAAAAACCAACAACAACTCTAACAATGAAAATCCTTTCTTCCTTTTCTTACTTAATATGTGTGTCATAAATAACCTTCCTTTTTAAATGATGGATGTAAACATAACAGTTGAGCTTTCTTGTGATGCGCAAGCGGCTGTAGCTTTGGTTATGTCTATTCCATACCCTTCTTCTAAGTTCTTAACATCAGTGCTCCCGTTATCGTTGTATACTGTGATACTCACAAAATTACCGGAAACCGCTGTAATGAGTTTTGCGCAAGCATCAGGGGGAACGGCATCATACATAATGTTGTATTTGCCATGATTGCCGCTGTATTCAACGCTTACATTGCCTTTCCACTCGTTCACTAACTTCCCATCCAAGATCATGTTGTCAGGGGCGTTCTTAGACGCAATGAAGCTATCAGTATTCAATGATGAGATCTTAGCTCTGCCGCCATAGAGTGATTTCACTCCCGCTTGAATAGCTGTTATGTTTCTGCTCTCTTTGTCTATCTTTTGTGAAGCCTGAACTTTTGGAAAAACTATAAAAGCGGCTATTATTATTCCAGCTATAACACCTAACGTTAAAAGCAATTCTAATAGTGAAAACCCTTTTTTACTTTTCCTGTCTTTTAATAATATAAAACTATTTATCATAATCATTCTCCTTTGTCGTTTCGTTCAATTTCATTTTCTTCTTTTGATTTGATATTCTTATCCTTTTCAAAAATATTCATAATGTTGTATTTTTGACGAAACATCCAAGGTAATAAAGCTCCTGCCATATAAAAACCAACTCCATATGAATAGTATATAAACATTTTATCAGCTACTTCTTTATTTATGCCCAACTCATTTTTTAAGAGAATGGTTGTCGAGCAATACAGCATAACAAAAACCCCAAACCTAATAACGAACATAGAGAAATCTTTTAATAATTTACCTCTTTTACTATCATCATCTGAATACTCTTTTAATATTCTTGTTATTTTATCTATCATATGCCACCTCTCTTTTTTGTCTGTTTTGATTTTTATAAATAACACCACCTTCTTTAAGAAACTCATCAATAAAATCTGACCATGTTTCTATTTCTTTTTCTCTTGTTTCTGTTCCCATACTCACCTCTCTTTTGTTAAATACTCCAATATATATCTGCTTTAAAATGCTCTGCTGGCTCGTTCACATAAGCCTTAAACAGTATAACAGCAAGAGCTTGATTGATGTAGCCAGATCTTTTATATGATGCTCTTATCTGATTGAAACCATGCTTAATATGGGCTGGTATAATCTTTCGTGCTTCAAGTCTGTCTATTAATGCTATTATCGCTTCTAATCTGTTATCCTTTATTAAAAATGCGCTTGATATAAACTCACTTCCGTTATGTAAACCTAATCTTTTTAAATCTCTTATTATGTCTTTTTTCATTTATACCCCCTCAGATACATATTACCCAAATAAAATACTCATTGTTATAAGTGCGCCAAGCATTGGTATTAGTCCATAGATAGAAGCCGGAGGAATAAAAAATGCCATACCCATCATAATCACACCTGCTATAAATTTTTTACCATCTGTCTTTAACAATTTATGGATAACACCCATTATTATCGGTATTAATCCTGACATTGTTATTACCATGCCTGTAAATATAATAAAAAAAATATTCACCCCCATATCAGTCATGCTAATTTCCTCTATGAGTTTTTCAGGAAGCAATAAAAGTGTTGAAAAGGAAACTGAACTTATAAACAATCCCAATATCACACGAAATAAATCGTTTTCAATGTATTTTTCTTGAACTTCCTTTAAGTATGTTTTTGTTTTTTTTATCATAATAACTCTCCTTTATTTGTGTATAATCAATTAATGCTATATTTAAAATGTTAGTCAAATAAATGTATACTTTTATTTTAAATATCAGATGAGCGGATTAGTTAAACCATTTTTTAAGGTATTATTTTTTTAAATATATTGATCCAGAAATCAATTGGGCTAACCATTATACGATTATTACCTACTGCCGTTCTCACGCGGTTATATTTTGAAGGCGAAAATGTGAGTGCCTTTATAATTGCTGGGGTGTTTCTTTCTAATTCCTCTTCTTTTGCTTTGTTTTTACTCAACCAAACAACACCAAGATTAACTCTATCGTCAGACCATTTCTGTATTTTCGTAATTAAACCTAACTTATCAGATTTGATTTTGTTTTTACATATTTCATCTGTATATAAACATTCTTCATCATTCAGTTGTATTCTTTTGCTTTCTAAAGAAAGACTAATAAAATCAATATTGGAATTTTTTATGGCTGAAGCATATTGTTCATCATCAAAATCTAAATCAAGGAAGTATCTATTATTATTTAATATAATTTCATAGTTATTTTCATTAACAACATCATAAGTTATTTGATTGTCATATTTTCTCTCTGATAAAGTTTCCGTAAAAAGAGGTATTAAAAAAATAAGTAAGAACAGAAGAAAAGCTATAACTGTTTTACGTCCTACTTCTATTTCTTCCCCAGCCTCTGACTCAATTTTTTGTTGAATGTTAATGTTTAAATCTTTCTTAATACCTTTGTTTTTAATGTTTTTTTTATTCTTACTCATAATAACTCTCCTTTATTTGTGTATAATCAATTAATACTATATTTAAAATATTAGTCAAATAAAT
Source organism: Ewingella sp. AOP8-B2-18 (assembly GCF_052376015.1). Taxonomy (NCBI): domain Bacteria; kingdom Pseudomonadati; phylum Pseudomonadota; class Gammaproteobacteria; order Enterobacterales; family Yersiniaceae; genus Ewingella; species Ewingella sp. AOP8-B2-18. The sequence goes on along the minus strand of NZ_JBQSVB010000018.1, from coordinate 2,761 downwards.
ATATACTTTTACTTTAAATATCAGATGAGCGGATTAGTTAAACCATTTCTATTTAAAAATAAAACCCCGGAAGGGTTTTATTAAATTTGACAATAACAAATTAAAGCGTTATAAAATATAAGTAAGCATGGGTGTTCATGGGTGTTTCCCATCTTATAGGATGTTTAATTTGATAAGTTATATATTGTAGATTGCCGTCAGAGTATATAACAACGATTAAAACATGGGGTTTAGGCTCCATGTTTTTTTTGTGTCTACCTATCCCGCCTGTCTGATAACTTAATTATTAAAAATCAATCTATCTGAAAAACCAACCTTAAGTTCATTAAATAATAATTCATTTTTTTTATAGCATTCTGATAATCCTGAAGCACCTAATTGTTGCTTTCTTTCCATACAATTATCTATATTCCTGTTTATAATAATTAGCTTTGATTTTTGATCTTCTGTTAATGATTTTATTATTGGTATTGGTGTATCATAAAGCATGATATTCATAACATCAGTTTGTAGGTTATATAAACTAATTTCTTCGGTGCTCATTTTGTTTTCGGTGCTTTCAATAAAAGATACCAAAACCAATGCCAGTATTAACATTATAAGCACTTCAAGTAGTTCATTATAGGAATCATCATCTTTTTTTGTTTTAACAACTTTATTTTTCATATTAATCTCCTGATAAGGGGTTTCCCCCTTATGCTGCTTGTCTTTCGTTAATAGTTGTCATGAATGCTTTAGCGTGAGCTGAGTAGCCTCTCCAATTGTGGTGTATGTCTGCCCCGGCTTCGATTAGAACGGTCATAACAGCCTCATCACGTCTTATGTAAGCCATTTGAAGAGCTGTAGTGTTGTCTACGTAGGATTTGAAGTTAACTCTTGCTCCAGCCTTTATAAGCAAGCTTGCTTTTGATCTGTCTGCTCTGAAAATCGCTGTCATACCAATGTTGTTTCTATGATTGACATTAGCCCCTTTGTTTAAAAGAAGATTTGAAGTCATATAATCAGAGAAGAACAACGCTGTATTGCCGTCTTTATCTTTAGCATTTATATTGATACCCGCATTTATTAAAGCTTCTGCTTTAAGATAGTCAGCACCAAACAAAGCTGTTTTACCTTCATTGTTAATAAAGTTTAAGTTAATATCAGGATGAGTTATCAATACTCTTTTCACCAAATCAATATCATTGCTGAATAAAAGTTTTTCAATTCTGTTTTCTTTTGTGTTTGTAAATGCTTTTACTTTGTTTAAAATAATACTCATGTTAATCACCTTTTCCTTTTCTATTGTGTATATTAAATAGATAACATATCTAACCCAATTGTAAATATTAAAAAGAATGTATTTTAATAAAACAGGACGGACGGATAACCTATACTACTTTTTTGAAATATTTTCTCAATTAAAGTTGACTTATATATAATAAGTGCTAATTAATATATAAGAGACAAGCAATCTTGTCCTTTATATAAAAGTTTTTATGTTTATGATGCTTCACCTTTCTATGTATGTGTGTGTATGACTAAAGCCCTCTCACCGGGGCTTTTTTCTTTTCTATTATCCTTTCGGTTAAATTAATAATCATTTAAATATAGAGTGTTTTACTTACACCGCTTATCGGATAGTTAAAATAAAAGTATATATTTATTTGACTATTATTTTAAAAGTGTTATTAATTATATATAACAGAAAAACAAAAGGAGATATGTTATGAATACAAACACTTTAAATACAGTTTACAACGCAATGATAAATACTATGAATATGGTTGAGTTTGATTTAGATAGCGGATTTATTTTGTGCCAGAATGAAGATTATGATTATACTGAAATAGGAAGAACTTATTACAGCAGAAATGGGAATCCAACATTCTATTTGATACATGATAATGAAACTCACTTTTTAATCAAAAAAAATAACACAATTTACAAGAGAGTCAAAAAAGAAAATATTTCAGAGGTTATTCCAGCATTGTTAGAGCTTCTAAAAAAAGATGGTCATCAAATAACAATGAAACACTAACCCTTACAGCCCCTTCGGGGGCTTTTATTGTTTTGGTATATTTATTTTTGATTTTTATTTTAAATATGCTATTAATTGAACTGGTAAATAAATAAAGGTGATTATATGAAAAAAACAAAAACATTATTTGAGCAATTAAAAGATAGAGCTAATCAGCTTTCGGCGGGTGAAGCAATAATAGTGCTTGACGAAATCAATAAAAAAGAAGGGTTTGAAAATGCTGTTATCTTTCTCAACAGTAGAATGAAACATATTAGAAAGGCAATTCTTAAAGACACGTTCACACTACAGGGGTGTAGGAACGTCAATCATAAGCTGGCAAACGAGCTTATCGCTACAGTTCAAAAGGAACAGTTATCAGCCATCATACAGGCCACAACAACCAACAATGAAGCTACCACCAGAAAGCGTATGTAAGACTGAAAGAGAAGAGGACGAGTTTAGTGTTCTCTTCTCTCTGATTGTTCACTCACTTCATTACCTTGCCAGCTTTCACTAACGCTTTGAGTTCAGTCTCTGATAACAGCGCATTGTGAGTAAGAGCTGAGTATACGTTTCCAACCTTCCAGATCTCCGGCTGTTCAGTAGCTTTAAGCACCACGACAGGCTCACAGTCTTCACCTTTCTCATAAACCCATATAGCGGGGTGGTTAACGCCGTTCTCGTCCTCATACTCCTTTAAATCAGTATCAAAATGCTTGTTCAGTAGAGTGATCAGTTTCATAGTAGTTTCCAGTTTTC
>NZ_JBQSVB010000017.1:0-32837 GCF_052376015.1 Ewingella sp. AOP8-B2-18 | reverse complement strand
GCATAACCCTGAATCGAAAGATTCAGGGTTTTTTGCATTTAGATTCTTACAACTATCCATGTTTAATTAATCTAATTCTCCAAATTCCGCATTAAATATCGCTTCAGGTTACCTTCAAACAATAAAAAGTAGATACCCTATATAGAATATCTACTTATGAATACTTTAGGTTTATTGATTTTATTGAACCGCTAACTGGATCTTGATGTCTTTATCGAGATTGGCAATCCAGCGATTATAATTATTGTGGATCATGCCATTTTTAGCATTTAAGTTAGTGCTATCCACATATTGAATACTATATTGCGTTGATGAGTAATTGATTTTTATATGAGTGCTGAAATCACGTTTAGCCAATTTTGCATCAATAACGCCATCCTGCACTGGGGTCATTGACCAGCCGCGCTGTGCGCCTGCGATGAGAATCGCCTTGCGCACCTGCTCCAGAGAGTGTTGCAGAGCAATAGTTTCTCTTACGTTATGAATTGGCGTAAGGGTTGAGCAGCCGCTGAGCAAACACGCGACGACAACCGACGCTAAAATTGTATTAGAATATTTCATAATTTATTCTCGTTAAATTATTAGAAACTCTATTGAGAGTTAATTTTTTGCTGTGTTGACCGATACCTACTAATACTAAATAGTTAATGAGAATAATTAAAACAGCTCATTACCATTTTCGTTTGGCTAAAGTTAACAACCTTAAACAATCATTCAACCTTTTCGGCTTATTCCGGTATTTCAGCTGTTTTGACCTATTGTGCTAATTTACAGATGAAACTTGTCAGGTTATATAATAAAGTTCCGACCTCCGAAATGTTGAGATGCAGAAGTGTATGAAATACTCATTAGATATCCTGGACTGGCAGGCAGTTGCGCCTGGTCTACGCTCTAAACAGCAGTGGAATCAATGGGCATCGCATGAGTCTGCACCAGGTTTTACTCAAACTTTAGAGAAAAGCCCGCTGATCCCCATGATGTCTGAGCGACGGATGAGTCCACCGAGCCGCGCAGCCGTTGAGGCGGGTCTAACACTACTCGAAACTCATCAGGTAGATGCTGCAATTTTTACCAGCCAGCACGGTGAATTGGAGAAAACATTTAAAATTCTGCAAACCCTGTCGCGAGAAGGGGAGGTATCGCCAACCGATTTCTCCACCTCGGTTCATAATACGGCGGCAGGTTGGTTGACCATTATTAGTAAAAAAGCCTTACCTATCACTTCTCTGGCTGCCGGGCTAGATAGCTTCCAACAGGGGATGTTAGAAGCACAGGCCATGCTACTTACCGGTATGGAGCGCGTGCTGCTTATTGATTTTGACGGTCTGGTTCCTGACCTCTACTCACCGCCAAGTGGAGAGCCTTTCTATCCTTACGCCGTGGCGCTATTGCTGGCAAAAGGGGATGTTTTCAGTTGCCAATGGCAGGGGAGTGACCATGGGGATGAGGCACTGCCGCAAAGTTTGCAGTTTTTACGCTATTGGCTGCGCGATCAGAACGAATTTTGGGTTAACGCGGGCGCTCATCGCTGGGCTTGGAAGCGCCGCTCGTGAATGAAACTTATCAGAAAGCACATTGGCTAAATCGCGTTTGGCGCTGGACAGCCACCGGCTTCTTTTTTGGCATTTTCGGAATTGGCGGATTAGCACTCTCCCTGATCTGGTTTAGTCTGTTGCGGCTATTTATCCGCCAGCCTGAGAAATTGCATCGCCTGACGCTGCAGAGCATCCGCTACAGCTTCCGCTTCTTCTTGAGCGCGCTGCGTGGCGTTGGCGTGTTGGACTATCGCTTTATCGGCATTGAGAAGTTTGAGCAGGACGCCGGATGCCTAGTGGTTGCTAATCACCCCAGCCTGCTTGATTACGTGTTCCTTGCGTCCTGCATGCCGCGCTGTGATTGCATTGTGAAACAGGCTTTGTTGAGTAATCCGTTTGTTCGCGGCGTGATCCGCGCAGCTGGCTATCTGGTTAATGCCGGTTCGGAGGAGTTGATGTTAGCCTGCGAAGCGCGTTTAAAGATGGGGGGCACGCTGTTGGTGTTCCCGGAAGGGACGCGAACCGTTGTCGGGAAGCCGATGGCGTTGCAGCGAGGCGCCGCCAATATCGCGCTCAGAGCACATTGTGATATCAGGGTGGTGCGTATCTCCTGTACCCCGCCCATGCTGACCAAACAGGGCAAATGGTATAACATTCCGCCGACTAAACCGCAGTTCATTATTTCTGTAGAAAACAAGTTCAGTGCCGATAAGTTCATTGATGAACACGACCTTTCTCCTGCTTTGGCAGCGAGACGTTTGACGCACCATTTACGGTCAGAGTTGACGCGGTAGTCATTAAAATAACGAGAAATAAGTCATGGTTCCTTTAAGTAACGAAATCAAACTCCTCATTATTGAGACATTGAATCTCGAGGGGATGACCCCTGAGGAGATCGACACCGCTTCGCCGCTGTTTGGTCACGGTCTGGGACTGGACTCCATTGATGCTTTAGAACTTGGGTTAGCTTTAAAGAATAAGTATGGATTGGTTCTCTCTGCAGAGAGTCAGGAAATGCGCGCGCATTTTTATTCGGTAGAGACCCTCGCTAAATTTATTTCTGAACAGCGTGGTTGAGAGAGACGTATGCAGAAGCAAGAGATTTATCAAGAAATTAGAGTACTGCTGGTGAAACTGTTCGAGCTTGATGAAGATGATATCAAGCCAGAATCAAGACTGTATGAAGATCTGGATTTGGACAGCATCGATGCGGTCGATCTCATCGTGCATTTGCAGAAAACCACGGGTCGAAAAATCAAACCTGAGATGTTTAAGTCGGTGCGCACCGTCCAGGATGTGGTTGACGCCATCGGCCAACTGCTCGAATCAGAACCGCAGTAAGAGAGTGTCGCGACTGATTCGAGCCAGCCAGTGGCTGTTGCCGCTAGTCATTTTGGCTTATCCCTTTGCCGTTTGGTTGGGAATTAAGCACGCAGGCATAGCAGTTCTGGCCCCTATTTTAATCGTGGTTTTTATTCTGCGGCTGATCACTTTTCGCGGGAAACTGAGCCAGCTGGCGTTTTTGGGCAAAGCGATTGCGGCGGTGGGCATCCTGCTGGCGCTTTCGAGCTGGGTGCTGAATAAGAGTCAGATGCTGCTCTACTACCCGGTCGCGGTGAATGCATTACTGTTTATATTGTTTTTCTCCTCTCTGTTTTATACGCCAACAATTATCGAACGACTTGCTCGTTTGAGTGAGCCGGATTTACCGCCAAGGGGCATCGCTTATACGCGAAAAGTCACCCAGACTTGGTGTGTGTTTTTTATTTTTAACGGTGCATTCGCGCTTTATACCTGTTTGCGCGGGGACCTTGCGCTATGGACGTTTTACAACGGCGGGTTAAGTTATCTGCTGATTGGCTTATTGATGAGTGTTGAATGGATAGTCAGAAAAAGGGTGCGGCGCGACTAACTTTGCCAATATCAGGCTGGCTGTCAGCAGAGCGGCCAGATGACCAACGGGTGGCCTGGTCCAAAAGCCGCGAATGGCAGGTAAAAGATTTGCGGCTTGATGTGCTTCATCTCGTCAATCAAATCAGCGCCACGACGGCGGCAAGATGGGCGCTCTGCTTTGATAGCCCTTACGCCTTTACCGCCGCTCTGCTGGCTGTGCTCTACTGCGGGCGAACGCCGATTTTACCCGGCCATTGTCGTCAGGCGGTGCTGCGCGAGATGCAGCCTGAGTTCGACGCACTGCTTACTGACCAGCCCCTCGAACTGAATTGCCCGACGCTGTACTTTCCTTTCGACTCTCAACCGCCACCATCGCCTGAATCACTCGCTCTGCCGCCGTGGCAGGAGGGGCTGTCGGTGGTGCTTTTTACCTCAGGCTCGACGGGAACGCCGCAAAAAGTGGTGAAAACCCTTGCCAGCCTTGAGCAAGAAGCTGAGTGGCTGGCTCAGTGCTGGCAAGAATTCCCGACTAACGCTCGACTGGCCGCCACGGTGGCGCATCACCATATGTACGGGCTGACATTCAGTCTGATTCTGCCTCTGTCGCTGGGGTTGCCGATTTACGCTAGCCGAATCGAATACCACGAGCAGCTGATTGAGTTGGCCCATGGCGGCGATCTGGTGCTGATTGCCAGCCCGGCCTTCTTGCAAAGGCTTGACCCCGCGCTGCCTGCTACCCACTGCCGGCAGGTATTCTCTGCGGGTGGCCCACTGAGTTATGACGCCGCCCAGCGCGCTCTGAGCCAATGCGGCGTGCTGCCGACAGAGATTTACGGCACCACGGAAACCGGCATTCTCGCCCAGCGCCAGCAACAGGTGCCCAATTCGCCGTGGGAGCTATTTGCCGGCGTCACTTTGGTTGGCCATGATGAGGGCGGCCATTCGGCACTATCGGCATTGATCCCGCAGCCCAAAGGCGTGCGGCTGAACGATAATATTAAGCTGCTGGCCGATCCGCGCCAGTTTCACCTTGGCGATCGTCAGGATCGGGTGATTAAGATTGCCGAGCAGCGTATTTCGCTGACTGAAGTAGAGCTACGTTTGCAGGGGCTGGAGTGGCTGTCAGATGCCAGCGTGCTGGTGTTCCAGAAGCGCGGGCGGGATCACGTCGCGGCGCTGATTGTGCTGAGTTCAGCCGGGCAGCAGCAATTAGGCAGCTTGGGGCTGGCCGCATTTCAGGCTGCGCTGCATCAGCAACTGCGCGCTTGGCTTTCCCCGGTCGCCATTCCACGGCTTTGGCGAATCGCGCCTTCCATCCCGCTCAATGCCCAAGGAAAACGGGCCTATGCGGAAATACAGGAAATGTTTTTATGATGATGCCAGAGGTGCTTCACTCTCAACGCGAGGCAGATGTCCTGACCCTCACTCTGCGCCTACAGCCTGAGCTGCTGTGGTTCGAAGGTCATTTTCCCGAGTTGTCGATTCTGCCCGGCGTCGCGCAGGTGAACTGGGTGATGGCCTTTGCCCGCCAAGATTTCCCGCAGATGGGAACCTTTGGCGGCATGGAAGTACTCAAATTCCAGAAGCCGCTATTTCCTAACGAACAGGTTGAGCTGCGCATCGAATGGTTGAAAGAGAAGCAGCGTCTGGCGTTTAGCTATCAGGCTGCACAGCAGGCGGCGAGCAGCGGGAAAGTGATTTTATGTCCTTAACCGCCGCCGATTTCCGCCCCTGCATCATTATTCCCTGTTTCAATCATGGCCCGATGATGGCGGGCGTGTTGGCGCGTCTGGAGAAATTCAACCTGCCTTGTCTTATCATTGATGACGGCAGCGAACCCGCCACGGCGCTGGAGTTACGGCGTTTATCCGCCGAGCTGCCTCAGGTTTCACTAACGCGCCTGATTGAGAATCAGGGCAAGGGGGCGGCGGTCATCGCGGCGTTAAAACAGGCTTCAGCTTTGAATTACACCCACGCGGTACAGGTGGATGCCGACGGGCAGCACCAGTTGGAGGATCTCCCAACGATGCTCGCCGAGGCGCAAAAATACCCGGATACGCTTATCTCCGGCCAGCCAATCTATGATGAGTCGGTGCCGAAATCCCGTCTATACGGCCGCTATGTCACCCATGTTTGGGTATGGATTGAAACGCTGTCGCTGTCGCTGAAAGACAGCATGTGCGGCTTTCGCGTTTACCCGCTGGCCCCTTGTCTTGAGCTAATACAGCGCCATCGGCTGGGTGAGCGAATGGATTTCGACACCGAAATCATGGTTCGTCTCTATTGGCAGGGGACGCGCAGCCGTTTCTTGCCGACCCGCGTGACTTATCCGCAGGACGGCCTTTCGCACTTTGACGCCCTGAAAGACAACCTGCGCATTTCGTGGATGCACACCCGCCTGTTCTTCGGCATGTTGCCGCGCATCCCCCGGCTACTTCGAATGCAGCGTAAAGTGACTGCTAACTCACACTGGTCGCAAACCCCCGAGCGGCAAGGGCTGTGGGGCATCCGGCTGATGCTCAAGGTCTATCAGCTGCTGGGGCGCAGAGCCTTTGAGCTGCTGCTCTATCCGGTGATTGGCTATTTCTGGCTGACCGGGCGAACCCAGCGTCAGGCCTCGCAACACTACTTGCGCCGCGTGGCGCGCTATGCCGAGCTGCATCAGCACCGCTTGCCTTATCAACTGAGCAGCTTCCGCCATTTCCTACGTTTCGGCGACGCCATGCTGAATAAACTCGCCAGCTGGCGCGGCGATACGGTGCTCGGCCACAACGCCGTGATGGTTAATCGTGAACTTTGCGAAGCGCAGATCGCCTCCGGTCGCGGGACGCTGATCCTTGCTTCCCATCTTGGCGATATTGAATCCTGCCGCGCGCTGGGCGAGCTCAATCACAATGTGAAGGTCAACGCGCTGGTATTTACTCAGCACGCCGAGCGCTTCAATCAGATCATGAAAGAGGTCAATCCGCAGGCCAAAATCAATCTGATCCAAGTCTCGACCCTTGGCCCGGATACCGCCGTGATGCTGAAAAGCAAGCTGGAAGCGGGAGAATGGGTGGCCATCGTCGGCGACCGAACTTCCGCCGGGCAGCATGCTCGCGGAGAAGCGCCTCGGGTAGTGCGCAGCCGTTTTCTTGGCGAACTCGCCACTTTCCCGCAGGGGCCGTTTATTCTGGCTTCCGCCCTGAAAGTGCCGGTGTTCCTGATGTTCGGCCTGAAGCAGAACCAGCAGCTACATATCTATTTTGAAGCCTTTGCCGACCCTCTCTTACTGCCGCGCAATGAGCGCCAGCAGAGTCTTCAGGCGGCAGTGGATCACTACGCGCAGCGGCTGGAGCACTATTGCCTGCTGGCGCCGCACGACTGGTTTAACTTTTTTGATTTTTGGCAGCCGCCGCAGGTGGATGCTGCACAACGGGACCCAGACTGATATGCCTTCGAAACTCGATCCGCGCTTTGACGACCCGCGTTTTAGCACCCGCGTAGAGATATCCATTCCTTTCCATGATGCTGATGCCATGGGCGTAGTGTGGCACGGCAACTATTTTCGCTATCTCGAAATCGCTCGCGAGCAGCTGCTGAAGCAGTTTGATTATGGCTACCGGCAGATGCAGGCTTCGGGCTATGTGTGGCCGATTGTCGACACGCGGGTGAAGTACATTGCGCCGCTGCTGTTTGAACAGCGCGTTGAGGTGCATGCTCAGCTGGAAGAGATTGAAAACCGCCTGCGCATTGGCTACCAGATTTTTGACTGCGCCACCGGCAAACGCACCACCACCGGCTACACCATTCAGGTGGCGGTAGATGCCGAAACCAACGAGATGTGTTTCGTCTCGCCACAGGTTCTGTTCGACAAAACGGGGATCGCGCTGTGAAAACTATACTGCTTTTTTGCCTGAGCTTGTTCAGTCTGGCCTCCCACGCCGTGACCTTGGAAGAGTTGCAGCAGCGTTTTAGCCAGCAGCCGGTGCTGCGCGCCCAGTTCGAGCAGCAGCGCAGCATCAGCGGCATGAGCCAGCCGTTGAAATCCAGCGGCAACTTACTGATTGCGCAGAAAAATGGCCTGTGGTGGCAACAGGAGAAGCCTTTCAGCCTGACGCTACTGATAACCGAAAACCGCATGGTGCAGACCATGCAGGACCAGCCGCCGCAGGTGGTAACGGCGGACAACAACCCGCAGATGTTCCAGTTTAACTCGCTGCTGACCGCCCTGTTCCACGCTGACCGGCAGGCTTTGCAGCAGAACTTTAAACTTGATTTTAGCGATAAAGGGCAGGGCGCTTGGCAGTTGACCCTGACGCCGACCACCACGCCGCTCAATCGCCTGTTCCGCAACCTGCATCTGAAGGGCAGCGCCTTTCTGGATAATATAGAAATCAATGACATGCAGGGCGATGTCACCCGCATTCGCTTCTTCAATCAGCAAACCCAACCGGCGACGCTGACCACGGCGGAGCAGGCCCACTTTGGCGCCTAACCTTCACCGCAGGCTGGCGCAGGGCTGGCTGCTGATTTGCCTGCTGCTGGTGGCCGCGCTGGTGGTTATTCTGCCGCGCAGCCAGATTAACAGCAGCGTGCTGGCACTGCTGCCCAAGCAGCAGCTAGCGGGCGTGCCGGATGCGTTATCTCGCGGCTTTAGCCAGCGGCTGGACCGGCAGCTGGTGTGGCTGGTCAGCCCGCCGCAGACGGCCGGAACCGCGCCGTTAGATGACTGGCTGGCACGCCTGCGCCGACTGCCCGCGTTGGGCGAGGTGCAGGGGCCGATGAGTGCCGAGCAGCAGCAAGCCTGGGGGGCGTTTTTCTACGCCCATCGCAACGCCATGCTGGACGACGCCACGCGCCAGCGGCTGACATCGGGGTCGCAGGCCCAAAGCCAGTGGATCTTGGGGCAGGTCTATTCCGCTTTCGCCGGGGTCAGTGGTAAAGAGTTGAATCACGACCCCTTGCTGTTGGTGCGCGCTTCGCAAATGGCGCAGCAGCAGAACAGCGCGGGCATGAGCCTCGACGACGGCTGGCTGGTGGCCACCGACAAGCAGGGGCGCCGCTGGTATCTGTTGCACGGCGAGTTGAAAGCTTCTTCCTATGACATCACCAGCGGCAGGCAGGTGGTCGCCGCGCTGGAGGCGCAAAAGCAGGTGTTCGAGCAGCAGTGGCCGGGTGCCAAAGTGCTGGAGCGCGGCACGGTGTTCTATAGCGATTACGCCAGCCATCAGGCTGAGCGTGATATTTCCACCATTGGGCTGGCCTCGGTGATTGGCGTCTTCGCGCTGATCCTGCTGATGTTCCGTTCGATCCTGCCGATGCTGCTCAGCCTGCTGTCGATCGCCATTGGCGCGCTAAGCGGCACGGTGGTGACTCTGTGGGTGTTCGGCGAAATCCATATCATGACGCTGGTGCTGAGTGCCAGCATTGTCGGCATCTCAGCCGACTACACGCTCTATTTCCTCACCGAGCGGCGAGTACACGGCGCGGAGAATTCGCCGCTGGAGAGCCTGAAAAAACTCTTTCCGGCGCTCTCTGTCGCCTTGCTCACCACGGTGGCGGCCTATCTGATGCTGCTGATCGCGCCATTCCCCGGTTTGCAGCAGTTGGCAGTGTTTGCCGCCGCTGGCCTGAGCGCCGCCTGCATTACCGTCATGTGCTGGTACCCCTATTTATCGCGCAATCTGCCGGTCGGCACCACGCCGGGGCTGGGGGTGATCCTGCGCTGGCTGCACGCCTGGCGCAGCCGTAAAGCTATTCGCGTTGGGCTACCGCTGCTGTGTGCCGCGCTGGCGCTGGGTGGATTAGCGCGTCTGCATATCAATGATGACATTGCCGACCTGCAAGCCTTGCCCGCCGACCTGCAACAGCAGGAGCAGCAGATGGCGGCGCTGACTGGGCAAACTAACGATCAGAAATGGCTGGTGGTTTACGGTGAAAACGCCGAGCAGGCCCTACAGCGGCTGGAGAAGCTGCGCCCGGCATTGGCAAAAGCCAAAGCGCAGGGCTGGATCGACGGCTATCGCGCCATTGGTCTGCCTTCGCTGCATCAGCAACAGCAGGATTTGGATCTGCTGCGCCGTCAGGCTCCGCAGGTAGTAACTCAGTTACAACAAGCGGGGATCGCCTTACCGGCGGCGGATCTCAGCGATCGGTTTGTCACGCCGCAGGCGTGGCTGGACAGCGAGGTCAGCCAGGGCTGGCGGCTGTTGTGGCTGTCACTGCCCGACGGGCGCAGCGCCACGCTGGTGCCGGTCAACGGCGTGCATAACGGCGCGGCCATGGCTCAGTTGGCGAAAGAGTTTGCCGGAACCGGCTGGGTGGAGCGCAAAACCGAGTTCAGCCAGCTGTTCTCCGAGTATCGCGTCTACCTCTCTTATCTGCTGGGGCTGGCGGTGCTGTTCATCGCCGCCATCTATCTGTGGCGCTATCGCCTGCCGCACGGCCTGATCTGCCTGGTGCCGACTTTGCTGTCTCTGGCGATGGGCGTCGCGGCGCTGGGCTACAGCGGCCATAACCTCAACCTGTTTTCACTGCTGGCCTTGGTGTTGGTGCTCGGCATTGGCATCAACTACACGCTGTTCTTTACCAATCCGCGCGGCACGCCGACCACCTCCATGTTCGCCATCTTTATGGCGGTGGTTACTACGCTGCTGACGTTCGGCATGCTGGTGTTCAGCTCGACTCAGGCGATCAGCAGTTTTGGCATTGTGTTGAGCTGCGGCATTTTGACCGCCTTTCTGCTGTCGCCGCTCACCCTGCCGGTCAAAAAAAGAGGAAGAAAAAAATGAGCCGAATGCTAACGGCCTTGATGGTGCTGTTGCTCAGTGCCTGTGCCTCACAGCCCAGACCGGATGAAACCGCGCAGGCGTGGCTGAAACCCGGCGTGCGGGTAGCTCTGCCGACGCCGGAGTTTGCCAAGCCCTTCAATCAGCAGCAGTTATTGACCGCCACGGTTGACGGCAAGCAGCAATCTTTGCTGGTGCTGGTGAGCGCCGACGGCAAGTCGCTACAGATTGCCGGGCTTTCTCCTTTGGGCATCCGCCTATTTAAAGCCACCTACGACGCGCAGGGGATCCACACCGAGCAGGCAATGAAAATCGCCCAACTCCCTCCTGCTAATCAAGTTCTGGCCGATATCATGTTCTGCTACTGGCCGGTGAGTCGCTGGCAGCCGTTGCTACCGGCGGGTTGGACGCTGAAAGATCAGGGCGCGCGGCGGATTTTGGCAGACAATAAGGGTAACGAAATTACCCGCATCGACTATTTGCAGCGCGGCGCAGAGCGCCAGCCGGTGTCCATCACCCAGCGCGCTTTCCATTACCAGATAACCATTCAGAACGTGGATGACTAACATGATTTACTTCTCTGCCGTCGGGATGGTGAACGCGCTGGGTAATAATCTGCATGAGATTGCCGATAACCTCGCCCACGGCCGCGCGCCGGGCATGCTGCCGGACAGCCAGCAGCTGACCAGCAAACGGCAGATTTGGCTGGGGCAGGTCACCGCCGACTTGCCGCCAGTAACGGATGAATGGGTTGCACACCGCAGCCGCAACAATCAGCTGCTGCTGGCCACGCTGGCGCAGATTGAGCAGCCGGTTCATCAGGCGATTGCCAAGTATGGCCACCAGCGCATTGCGGTGATCATGGGCACCAGCACCTCGGGCATTGCCGAAGGGGAAGTGGCAGTCAGCCATCATCAACAGACCGGCGAACTGCCTGCGGATTATCACTACCAGCAGCAGGCGTTGGGCGACCCGGCGCAGTTTTTGGCAAGCTATTTAGGCACAGAAGGCCCGGCTTATACGCTGTCGACCGCCTGCTCCTCCAGCGCGCGGGCGATCATTAGCGGCCAGCGGCTGATTGCCGCCGGTCTGGCGGATGTCGCGCTGGTGGGCGGCGCGGACAGCTTGTGCCGCATGCCGATTAACGGCTTTAATAGCCTTGAGTCCTTGTCCCACGGTCGCTGTACGCCCTTTGCCGAGGGGCGCGACGGTATTAACATTGGCGAGGCGGCGGCGCTTATTCTGCTGACCCGTGAACCGGCAGATATCGCCCTGCTGGGCTTTGGCGAGTCTTCCGACGCCTGGCACATGTCCGCGCCGCACCCGGAGGGGGAGGGCGCAGAGCGGGCAATGCGCATGGCCTTGCAGCAGGCCGGAATGACGCCGGACGACGTGGGTTACATCAATTTGCACGGCACGGCGACGCCGCTGAACGATCGGGCCGAAGCCGCCGTGACCCATCGCCTGTTCGGCGACCGCGTGCCTTGCAGCTCCAGCAAGCATCTGACCGGGCATACATTGGGTGCCGCTGGGGCGACCGAGGCGGCGCTGAGCTGGCTGATCCTCAATCAAGATTTGCCTTTGCCGGCGCAGGATTTCTCCATGGCGGCCCGCGATGCGTCACTGCCGGAAATCGACTTAGTGCTGGCAGAACGGCGGCCTGCCCGCCCGGTTATCTTATCCAACTCATTTGCCTTTGGTGGCAACAATGCCTGCATTCTGATTGGGAGAGCGCCATGAGCCGTCACTACTTGCCCGCCAAGGATTATCTGCCCCACGCCGCGCCGATGGTGCTGATTGAAGAGGTGATCGACGTGGGCGAGGTCAGCGCGCATTGCCGCGTTAGGGTGGCGAAAACCGGCATTCTGGCGCCCTTTCTCACCCCAACGGGAACATTACCCGCGTGGTTTGCCATAGAGCTGATGGCGCAGACGGTGGGGGTGTGGAGCGGCTGGCACGGCAAGCAGCAAGGCACTGAGCCGAAGCTTGGCCTGTTGCTCGGCGGGCGCGGTTTGAAGTGCGCCGTGGCGGAGTTCGCCGCTGAGACTCTGTTAGATATTCGAGTAGAAATGATGTTGCGAGATGAAAAGCTCGCCAATTTTGAATGCGCCATTACGCTGGCAGGCGTCGAAAACGGACAGCAAGAGATCGCGCACGCGAGGCTGAACACTTATCAGCCCGACGCGGATGAAATAATAAAATTAACCCAGGGGATGCAGCAATGAGTCGTTCAGTATTGATTACTGGGGCGAGCAAGGGGATTGGCAAAGCGATTGCTGGCCAGTTAGCGCGGGACGGTTTTCAGGTGGTGATCCACTACCATCGCGACCGGGCCGGGGCGGAAGATACGCTGCGACAGGCGCTGGCGGCGGGCGGCGCAGGGAGAATTGTCAGCTTTGACGTCAGCAACCGCCAGCAGTGTCGGGAAGTGATTGAAGCCGATATCGCCGCGCACGGCGCCTATTACGGCGTGGTCAATAATGCCGGTATTACCCGCGATGGCGCTTTCCCCGCGCTGACTGACGAAGATTGGGACGGCGTGATCCATACCAATCTCGACAGCTTCTACAACGTGCTGCATCCGTGCGTGATGCCGATGATTGGCCTGCGGCAGGGCGGGCGCATTATTGCGCTCTCCTCGGTTTCCGGCGTGATTGGCAACCGTGGGCAGGTGAACTATAGCGCCGCCAAGGCGGGAATTATCGGCGCGTGCAAGGCGCTCTCCCTCGAACTGGCAAAACGCAAAATCACCGTTAACTGCATCGCGCCGGGCCTGATTGACACTGGCATCGTCGACATGGAACCGGCGGCAATGGACGTGGCGATGAGCATGATCCCGCTGAAACGCATGGGCAGCGCCGAGGAAGTCGCCGGACTTGCCAGCTATTTGATGTCGGATATCGCGGCCTACGTGACCCGCCAGGTGATTTCCATTAACGGAGGCATGGCATGAGTCATCGCGTGGTGGTAACCGGCATGCAGGGCGTGACCGCCTTTGGTAATAGCTGGAGCGAGGTTTCTGCTCGTTTGCAGCAGGGGCAAAACGCCGTGCGCCATATGGACGAATGGCTGGAGTATCAGGGGCTGAATACCCATCTTGGCGCGCCAATCGATGACTTTATTCTGCCCGCGCACTATACCCGCAAACGCATTCGCTCGATGGGGCGCGTGTCGCTGCTTTCCACCCGCGCCACTGAGCTGGCGCTGGAGCAGGCCGGGCTGCTGGACAACCCGGTGCTGACCAATGGCGACACCGGCATTGCCTATGGCTCTTCAACGGGCAGCACCAAGCCGGTGAGCGAGTTCGCCACCATGCTGACCGAAAAGCACACCAATAACATCACCGGTACTACCTATGTGCAGATGATGCCGCACACCACGGCGGTGAATACCGGGCTGTTCTTCGGCCTGCGCGGGCGGGTTATTCCAACTTCCAGCGCCTGCACCTCGGGCAGTCAGGCCATTGGCTACGCCTATGAGGCCATTAAGCACGGCTACCAGAAGGTGATGGTGGCAGGCGGCGCGGAGGAGCTTTGCCCGTCTGAGGCGGCGGTGTTCGATACGCTGTTTGCTACCAGCCAGCAAAACGACGCGCCACGGCTCTCCCCGCGTCCGTTCGACAAAGCGCGCGACGGGCTGGTGATTGGCGAAGGGGCGGGCACGCTGATTCTGGAATCGCTGGATCACGCGCTGGCCCGTGGCGCGACTATCTATGCAGAAATCATCGGCTTTGCCACTAACTGCGATGCGTCTCACATCACCCAGCCGCAAAAAGAGACCATGCAGATCTGTATGCAACAGGCATTGCAGCAGGCCGGACTGGCGGCGGCGGACATCGGCTATATCAGCGCCCACGGCACGGCCACCGAGCGCGGCGATATTGCTGAGAGTCAGGCTACGGCGGCGATCTTCGGCAATAAGACGCCGATCTCTTCGCTGAAAAGCTACTTCGGCCACACGCTGGGGGCCTGCGGATCGCTGGAAGCGTGGATGTCGCTGGAGATGATGCGCGAAGATCGCTTTGTGCCGACCATCAACCTGACTGATCCCGACCCCGAGTGCGGCGATTTGGATCACATCATGGGCGAATCGCGATATATCCAAACTGAGTTTATTCAGTCGAATAACTTTGCCTTTGGCGGCATTAACACTTCGCTGATTTTCAAACGCTGGCCTTAAACATGAGCCGCTGCCTGATTGCCACGGGTTATCTCAGCAGCCGGTTCGCGCCGGAGCTGCTGCCAGAGTCTGTGCTACAGCAGGCCGCTGGGATGGGAGAGGCGCGGCGTCTGGCGTTTCTGGGCGCGCGCGCCTTGCTGGCGACGGTGATGCGCGACCATTTTGGCTGTGGCAGATTGCCGGACATTCAGCCCGGCGCCAATGGCAAACCGGCTTTCTGCGACCCCGCGCTTCCGCACTTCTCTTTGAGCCATAGCCATCAGCACCTGCTGGTGGCGGTGTGCCCGTCTGACGAAGTGGGGTGTGATATCGAGGCGCTGCGCCCGCGCGCATCGATGGCAGAGCTGGCCCGCGAGGTTTTCAGCAACTTAGAAACCCAGTGGTTGCAAGAGCAGGGCGAACAGCTGACGGCGGCCTTCTGGCAGCTTTGGACCTTACGCGAAGCCTGTCTCAAGCAGCAGGGTGGCAGCGTGTGGCAAATGGCATCGGTGACAATCGACCCTTTGCGGCATCAGTTTTCCGCGCCATCGGCGGCTGGCCGGTTGATGAGTTGGATGAAGGCTGATTCGGCCATCGCGCTGGCCCTGCCGCCAGCCATTGAGCAGATTGACGCCTTCTCGGCAGGCCTTTCGGGCCAGCTTGCCCCTTGTTCTCCTTCATGGCTACCTTTCTCCCGCGCCGATTGATGCGTTAAAATCAAAAGTCTTCTGACCAAGCTGTCGTTTTTATCCATGAAACGGAAGTTCATACTCTCCCTCATACGATTTACCGGCTCGCCGGACTTACTTTAAATTCAGAAAGATAGAGAGAAAAATATGAGCATCCCTGCATTTGGTCTTGGCACATTCCGTTTGAAAGATGAAGTGGTTAAAGCGTCCGTTTCTACTGCGCTGGAACTGGGCTATCGTGCTGTTGATACCGCACAAATCTACGGCAACGAAGCCGCCGTGGGCGAAGCGATTGCCGACAGCGGCGTGGCGCGTCAGGACCTGTACATCACCACCAAGATTTGGGTGGAAAATCTGGGCGCGGAGCAGGTGATCGCCAGCCTGAAAGAGAGCCTGACCAAGCTGAAAACCGACTACGTTGACCTGACGCTGATCCACTGGCCGTCTCCGGGCAACGCGGTAAGCGTGGCAGAAACCATGCTCGCGCTGGTTGAAGCGAAGAAACTGGGCCTGACCCGTGAGATTGGTATCTCCAACTTCACCGTAGCGCTGATGCAAGAAGCCATTGACGCCGTTGGCGCAGAAGCCATCGCCACTAACCAAATCGAACTGTCTCCGTTCTTGCAGAACCAGACCGTGGTGGAATTTGCCCGTAAAAACGGCATCGCTATCACCTCTTACATGACGCTGGCCTACGGCGACGCACTGAAAGACGAAACCATTATCGCGATTGCGGCGCGTCACGACGCGACCCCTGCGCAAGTGGTGCTGGCATGGGCGCTGCAACTGGGTTACGCGGTCATTCCTTCTTCTACCAAGCGTGAAAACTTGGCAAGTAACCTGCTGGCGCAACAGTTGAAACTGACTGATGCCGATATGGCTGAGATTGCCAAGCTGGAACGCAATGGCCGTCTGGTTAGCCCGGAAGGTCTGGCGCCTGAGTGGGATTAATTCCTCAAAACAGTTTTAGTGTCTGGAAAACCCATGCTTAGGCATGGGTTTTTTCGTTTTAGGCAGGGTTGAGCTTTTCACTGAGAAAATCGATAAAGCAGCGAATGCGTGTGCTGACCGTCTGATCGCTATAATAGACCGCGTGCAGCGGCATGGAGATCCGCATGGTGTCGGGGATCAGCAGTTCTACCAAATCTCCACGGTCCACATCCGGCTGGGTCATAAAGTCCGACAGGCAGGCAATGCCGTTGCCCATCAGGCAGAGCTGGCGCAGCGTCTCGCCACTTCCCGAGCTAATAAACGGCGTGATGGTTAACTGCTGGCCATCGGCGCACAGCAGCGGCCACTTATTCAGCGCCAACACTTCGTTAAAGCCCAGACAGCGATGCTTCTTCAAGTCATCGGTGGATTGCGGCGCCCCCCACTTCTCCAGATAGGCGGGCGAGGCCAGCACCCGGCGATAGCTCAACATCAGCTTGCGGGCGCGCAGGCTGGAGTCTTCCAACTCTCCCACGCGAATCGCGACATCCACCTTTTGGTCAATCAGATTGATATTGCTCTCGGAGGAGAACAGCGCCAGCGACATCTTGGGAAAGCGTTCGGTGAATTCGGCCACCAGAGGGGACACCACGTGCAGGATAACCGGCGTGGCGGCGTCCACGCGCAGCAGCCCCTGCGGGTCATCGCGATGCTCGAGCAGGTCGTCCTCGGCGGCGGCCATCTCCTGCAAAATCTTCTGCACGCGGACAAAATAGCGCTCGCCTTCGTGGGTCAGGCTTATCTGGCGGGTGGTGCGATTAAGCAGGGTAATGCCCAGCTTCTGCTCGAGGCGTTTCAGGGTGCGGCTGACCACCGAATTGTCTTGTTCGAGCTGTTCAGCGGCGCGGCTGAAACTGCCCATTTCAACCACGGTGACAAAGGTCATTAACTCTTCCGAACTGGCTTTCATTGATGTCACTCCAGCAGAAATCATTTGATACTTTGGTTATTTCTGTCATTTAAGCACAAGCAGATAATAGCCGCCATCAAATCGATATTCATTGTGGAGTAAGGTTATGCCTCTTGCATTGTTAGCGCTGACCATCAGCGCATTCGCTATAGGAACCACCGAGTTCGTGATTGTTGGGCTGATCCCAACCATCGCGGATCAACTGGGTGTTTCAGTGCCATCAGCCGGTTTGCTGGTGTCTATTTATGCCGTGGGTGTGGCCGTTGGCGCACCTGTTCTGACGGCGATGACCGGCCGCGTGCCGCGTAAAGCGCTGCTGATTGGCCTGATGGTGTTCTTCACCATCGGCAACCTGTTGGCGTGGCAGTCACCCAACTACAGCACGCTGGTGGTGGCGCGGCTCCTGACCGGGCTGGCGCACGGCGTGTTCTTCTCGATTGGTTCGACTATCGCCACCAGTCTGGTGTCGAAAGAGAAAGCGGCGTCGGCTATCGCGCTCATGTTTGGCGGGCTGACCGTGGCACTGGTGACCGGCGTGCCGCTGGGGACCTTTATCGGGCAGCATTTCGGCTGGCGAGAAACCTTCCTGGCCGTCACGCTGATTGGGGTGATTGCTATTATTGCCAGCGCGATTCTGGTGCCGAATAACATCAAAAATGGCCCTTCGGCGAAGATTGCCGATCAGCTAAAAGTATTGATGAACCCACGCCTGCTGCTGATTTACGCAGTCACCGCGCTGGGCTACGGTGGGGTGTTCACCACCTTCACCTTCCTCGCGCCGATGATGCAGCAGCAGGCCGGTTTCTCCGCCAGCATGGTGAGCTGGATCCTGCTGGCCTATGGCGTGTCAGTGGCTATCGGCAACATCTGGGGCGGCAAGCTGGCGGATAAACACGGCGCGGTGAAAGCCCTGAGCATCATCTTCGCGGCGCTGGCTATCATCCTGTTTGTGTTCCAGTTCACCGCCAACTTTGCAATCCCGGCACTGATCACCCTAATGGTGATGGGCATCTTCGCCTTCGGCAACGTGCCTGGTTTGCAGGTGTACGTGGTGCAGAAAGCAGAAGAAGTGACGCCGAACGCGGTAGACGTGGCTTCCGGCCTGAACATCGCCGCCTTCAACGTCGGGATTGCTATCGGTTCCGTGGTTGGCGGACAGGTGGTGTCGAGCATTGGTTTGGCGCAAACGCCGTGGATTGGCGCGGTGATTGTGCTCGGCGCACTGGCGCTGATTCGCCTGAGTGGTCATTTGGATAAGAAAAACCAGCTGGCCATGGCCTAAGGCTTTCCGGCAGTGCAACGCGCGGCTCACCCTCGGGTGGGCCGTTTTGCTTTCAAGGATTAACTCATTAACAAGGCATACCAAAAATCCTATGCTACCTTGATAACAGAACGCCGACGGTCAGGCGGGCAGGGTGTATACGATTGTAAACAGATTTGGCCTGAGCACTGACGGGCGTATACTGAAACGTCCGCTGCCTTCGAGCAGCATGATTTTTGATTGAGTGAATAGGCGATAAGCGTGCCGAAAAGAACATATGCAATGAGGTATGTTGCAGGTCAACCGGTCGAGCAGATCTTTCCAGGTGCCATGGCACATCTCAGTACTGGATTGCCTCCCGGAGCCGCGCTGCCCAATTCCAATACTCTACGCGTGATGGTGTGGAACATTTTCAAGCAACAACGGGCCGACTGGCTTTCGGTGTTGCAAGGTTTTGGCAAAGATGCCCAGCTGGTGTTGCTGCAAGAAGCGCAAACTACTCCGGAGCTGATTCGATTTGCCACCTCTCACTATTTGGCCGCCGATCAGGTTCCGGCCTATATGCTGCCTCAGCACCCCTCTGGCGTGATGACGCTCTCCGCTGCCCATCCGGTCTACTGCTGCCCCCTGCGCGAGCGTGAGCCACTGCTACGTTTGGCTAAATCTGCATTGGTGACGGTCTACCCGCTGCTAGACGGCAGACTGCTGATGGTGGTGAACATCCACGCGGTGAATTTCAGCATCGGGGTGGATGTCTACAGCAAGCAGCTGGAGACCATCGGCGAGCAGATTGCGCACCACAAAGGGCCGGTGGTGATGGCGGGGGACTTCAACGCCTGGAGCCGTCAGCGCATCAACGCCTTGTTCGGGTTCGCCAATAACATTCGTCTGCAAGAGGTGAGGTTCCCGTCTGACTTCCGCCGTCGCGCCTTTGGCCGCCCGCTGGATTTTATCTTCTATCGCGATTTGAGCGTCACCCATGCGACGGTGATGGAAACGCAGGCGTCGGACCATAACCCGCTGCTGGTGGAGTTTCTGGCCGATCAGAGCGCGGCGAACAAAGCTCTGTAAGCCGATTCCCGCAAATTTGAGCATAAAAAAAAGCACCCGAAAGGGTGCTTTTTTGTAGGGATGACGCTGCGCATAGCATCAGGTGTCTGGCGTTAACTTATTGCTGACAAACAGAGTCAGCTTAGTGCCGGGCTGAAGGTTGTCTGTGCCAGCATTCCAGCGCATCACATCTTTGATGTTTACGCCGTGACGCTTAGCAATGCTCGACAACGAATCGCCTTTGCGAACCTGATACGTAATACTGCCGCCGTTACTGCTACTTGCCGAACTGACGCTGTTATCCGCCACTTGCAGGGTTTGCCCAACTTTTATCGCGCTCGCCGAGCGCAAATTGTTCCAACGCTGTAAATCACGGGTCTTAACGTTCAGTCTTGCTGCAATCCCTGACAAGCTATCGCCGGAGCGAACCTTGTAAGCTTTTGCGCCAGACGGAGCGTTGCTCGCTAGTCTGGTATTCTGCACGGCTTCGATGTCGCCATCGGCCAGAGAATCCTTCAACTGCGCTGCATGAGCCGTCGGTAACACAATGTAGTGCGGGCCGTTAGGCGCGGTAACATTTTGTTTGTAGCCAGTATTGTACGACTTAAGCTTAGTAAGTGACATGCCCGCCATCTCAGCCGCCTGAGTTAACTGCATCTGTTGCCCCACTTCAACACGCGCTAATGCGCGGTCTTGGCTCGGCGTCGGTAAGCTAATTCCGTACTTTTTGCTATGCTTTAAAATATCACTCAAGGCTAACATTTTCGGGACATAAATCGACGTTTCACGAGGAAGCGCCAGTGACCAGAAATCTGTCGGACGACCTTTAGCTTTATTCGCTTTCACCGCTTGCATGACTCGGCCTTCACCGCTGTTATACGCTGCGACAGTCAATAACCAGTCACCGCCAAACATCTTGTTTAGGTTTTGCATCATATCAAGCGCAGCAGTTGTAGACGCCACGACATCGCGACGACCGTCATACCACTGGTTTTGTTTCAAACCATAGTTGCGCCCCGTTTGTGGCACGATCTGCCACAGCCCCGCAGCGTTAGCTGATGAGGTTGCTTTAGGGTCAAAAGCGCTCTCCACTATGGGTAGCAGTACCAGTTCCATCGGCATATTGCGTTTCTTAATCTGCTCGGTGATCCAGTACATGTACGGCTCTGCCCGTAATGTTACATCGTGGAGATAGCTCTTATTTTTTAAGTATTTTACTTTTTGCTCACGGATCCGGGCATTTTCCGGAACCTTCATCTTCAGCTCGTCGCCAATGAAGTTCCACAGATTCTTTTGCGCGATAGAGTCATCATTGTCCAACCATCGCGAAGAGGTTAACCGCCCCCCATCTGTGTACTCTCCTGCTTCACTTTGACTTGCTGAAGACAAACTCTGTGCATGCTGTTCTGGCACCTTCACGTCCTGCCTGGACGCTTGGCAACCCACTAGCAACACCGAGGCGAAGATTATCGCTTTTGCCTTCATGTGTGTGTCAATAGTTGCTTAAAAGACGAGCGATAATACTTTGCTTAGCCCAAAAACACAACCTTTTGCTTCAGAAGCTATCCTTGAGGCCCCTTAGATGGGCGAAAACTTGCCAAGAAGGTTTTAAGGGATCGTTAAGGTTTAATTTGTTTTGTAAATCAATATCATCGCATCGTAAAAACAGGTTAATTTTACGTTCCAAACCTAGGGTTGTAGGCAGGGAAGGTTGCCCCTTTTTACGCATTTCCTGCACATTCTGTTCATGAGAATCAATATCAGAATCATCTGGCAGAATTGACCGGGCAAACTTAAGATTTGAGAGAGTATATTCGTGTGCCGCGCAGACTAAAGTGTCATCTGGAAGCTGAGCTAACTGTTGAAAGGATTGATACATTTGCTCAGGCGTCCCTTCGAACAATCGGCCGCATCCGGCGGAGAACATGGTATCTCCGCAGAATAGGTAAGGGGCGCTATAGTATGAAATATGACCTAAAGTGTGCCCGGGCGTAGCAAAGATGTGCCATTTCGCCCCGCCAATTTCGACCTCATCGCCGTTTTTAAGAATTTTCTTAGCACCTTTGCTCGCCGTTTCTTCAGGACCGTACACTTTTACAGCAGGGTAATGCGACAGAATCTCATTTACGCCGCCAACATGGTCATGATGATGATGGGTCAGCAGGATGTCAGTCGGGGTTAAATTGCGCGTTTTTAGCGCTTCCAGCACCGGGGCGGCTTCGCCGGGATCGACAATCAAACAGTGACCGTTCTGGTCATCCAATAACCAAATGTAATTGTCCTGCAAGGCGGGAATACTGATAAGATTCATAGATACCTCTCGTTGGCAAACGCTTGAAAGACGAAAATAAAATATGCTACCAGCCCGCACACGAAAAAAAATCACTGCGCCAGCTTCATGGGATGCATTCCCCTGCGGTGAGTATTACCGTGCCGCGCTTGAGCGACAACTTCAAGCATGGTGGGGCAAGTTATACGGTTTCCACCTATTAAAGATTGGCAGTTTGAGCGTTGAACTCGACACCTCAGGCTGCCCCATCTCCCATCAGGTTAACGTCGCTGAGCTGGGAGAAAATCTGCATGTCCAAGGCTCGCAGTACCAATTGCCCTTCGCACACAAATCGGTGGATGCCTGCCTGCTAGCCCATACTTTAGCCTATGCCGAAGACCCTCACCGGACTTTGCGTGAAGTTGATCGCGTGCTGATTGACGACGGCTGGCTGGTGTTAAGCAGCTTTAACCCGTTGAGTTTAGTTGGAATGGCCAAGCTGGTGCCCTTGGTGCGCAAACGCCAGCCTTATGTCAGCCAGATGTTTACCCAAACGCGCCTGCTCGATTGGCTGGGCTTACTTAATTATGAAGTGATGATGAAGAGCCGTTTTCAGGTGCTGCCGTGGTGCGCTAAGGGCGGGGAGACGCTGAGTACGCATCTGCCCGCTCTAGGCTGTATGACATTGATGGTGGCGCGTAAAAGGACGCTGCCGCTGACGCCGAGCGCCAAGAAGGTGCCGGCAAGGCGTCAGGCGATACCGCAGGCCGTGGGGGCCAGCAGCAAAAGTTATCGTAAAGATCACCAGAGCGAAGATTAACTCTCTGGTTTATAGCCCACGTCATCCAGCGTCGGATTGCCCGCCGCGTCGCGCGCCAGCACGTCACAACGTTCATTCTCCGGGTGGCCCGCGTGGCCTTTAACCCACATCCAGTTCAGCTTATGCCCCTGAATCGCCGCGTCCAGCCGTTGCCATAGATCGACATTCTTCACCGGCTTTTTGTCTGCCGTTTTCCAGCCGCGCTTCTTCCAGTTGTGGATCCAACTGGTGATGCCCTGACGAACATACTGGCTGTCGGTGCTTAAGGTCACTTCGCAAGGGGAGGTCAGTGCCTCAAGGGCCACAATCGCCGCCATCAGCTCCATGCGGTTATTGGTGGTTAGCCGGAAGCCGGCGCTGAACTCTTTTTCGTGTTGCTTGTAGCGCAAGATTGCGCCGAAACCACCGGGGCCGGGATTGCCAAGGCAAGAGCCGTCGGTGAAAATTTCTACCTGTTTGGTCATCTCTGGTAGACTCTTCCGCAGAAAGTAAAAGCCAAGTCTGACATAAACGAGCGCTGCGAGCACTGCAATATGATTTCTTCTCCTACCAGACAGATCGTTCTCGATACCGAAACTACCGGTATGAACAAACTCGGTGTTCATTACGAGGGGCATCGAATCATTGAAATCGGTGCGGTTGAGGTGATTAACCGTCGCCTTACCGGGCGCAATTTCCACGTCTATTTGAAGCCCGATCGTTTGGTCGATCCCGAAGCCTTTGGCGTTCACGGGATCAGTGACGAATTCCTCGCCGACAAACCCACCTTTGCCGACATCGCCGACGACTTCCTCGAGTACATTCGCGGCGGCGAGCTGGTTATCCATAACGCGACGTTCGACATCGGCTTTATGGATTACGAGTTCGGCATGCTGGGGCGTGGTATTGAGAAGACTGAAACCTTCTGCAAAATCACCGATACCCTGCAAATGGCGCGCAAGCTGTTCCCCGGCAAGCGCAACAGCCTTGATGCCCTCAGCGATCGCTATCTGATAGACAACAGCAAGCGTACTCTGCACGGCGCGTTGCTTGACTCCGAGATCCTCGCCGAAGTCTATCTGATGATGACCGGCGGTCAGACCATCATGAAATTCACCCACGAAGGCGACCAGAAAACCGGCGCGGACGGGCAGGGGATCCAGCGCATCGCCAGACCAGCTTCGGGTTTGAAAGTGATCCACGCCAGCGAGCAGGAGATGGTCTGGCACGAAGAGCGTTTGGATCTGGTGGTGAAGAAGGGTGGAAGCTGTTTATGGCGGCCACAACCGGCGGCGGAAGAGTAAGAAATTGCCTTTAAAATGCTCGTCTTGCAGAAAAACTGCTCAGTCGAGCGAAATTGTCAGGAAAAGCATTGACGCCATCGCGGGCATTCCTTAATATCCGCTCCGTTCTTAACCGAACGGCGCGGAGCGGTAGTTCAGTTGGTTAGAATACCTGCCTGTCACGCAGGGGGTCGCGGGTTCGAGCCCCGTCCGTTCCGCCAACATTCAGAAGCCCTGAGTTAGCAATAACTCAGGGCTTCGTTGTTTCTGCTTTCTGCAAAACAAACTTCCTGTAAGCATAAAAAAACCGGCGTAAGTTGTTCCTCACGCCGGTTTGTCTTCTTCCTATTTACTGCTTATTTCACTGCGGTTTCTGCCCGCACTTCGCTGACTTTGTGCTGCAAGTCAGGCCACGCGGCTTTTCCAGCATACTCTTGGCGCAAATAATTCAGCAAAGTGGCAATCTGCGCATCACTCAGGTTATGGCGAAACGCGGGCATAAAGCCCAGCTCGGCCTTGGCCGGATGCTGAATACCGTCGAGCACGATGCGAATCGCATTGTCCGGCGAGTCGGTAAACAGGTTGGTGTTGAGTGCCAGAGAAGGGCGCACGCCGGTCATCTGCGGGCCTTTCTCCTGCGCGTGGCAGGCCATGCAGGAGCCGGAGAACAGCCGCGCGCCTTCCGAGGTCAGAGGCTCTACCTTGCTTTCCGCGCGTTGATTCAGTTCAGCCGCGCTGCCCTGCGGCGCGCTGTCACTCTGGAACGACATCAGATAAGTGGCAATGGCCTGCAGGTCTTCTGGCGGCAGTTGCGACAAACCTTCTGCGACCACTGGCCCCATCGGCCCGGCGGCGACGCCGTGGTTGGCCGAATAGCCGCTGCGCATAAAGGTGACGAAATCCTCGTGAGTCCACTTCAGCGGCGCGTCGGAGTTAGCCACCAGTGACGGCGCGGTCCAGCCTTCGGCCACGCCTCCGCTCAGATGGTCCTTGCCGCCTTTCTCACCAAACATCAGGTTGCGCGGCGAGTGGCAGGCGCTACAGTGCCCCAGCCCTTCGGTCAGATATTCCCCGCGCTGCCACTCGGCGCTCTTGCTGCTGTCAGTCTTCAACTCGCCCGGTTTGAGGAACAGCCAGTTCCAGGTCACGATGCCCTGACGAATGTTGAACGGGAAGCTCAGCGCAGTTTCCGGCGGCGAGTATTTCACCGGCGGCTGCGACATCAGATAGGCATACAGCGCCTCGAGATCAGCATCGCTGGTGCGGGTAAAGGCGGTATAAGGGAAGGCCGGATAGAGGTAATTACCCTCGCGGTCTACCCCGTGGCGCATCGCCCGCTTAAAGGCGGCGAAGGACCACGTGCCGATGCCGGTTTCGGCGTCCGGCGTGATGTTGGTGGAGTAAATCGTGCCGAAGGGGATCTCCATCGCCAGCCCGCCGGTATTGCGCTCGCCGCCGGAGCGGGTGTGGCATACGGCGCAGTCGCCGAGGTCCGCCAGCTTGCGGCCTTGCTCGATTTTCTCCGGGCTGAAGGTCTGAGTGCCCGGCTGTTTCAACGGCGCGATTTCCGGTTGCCAGCTGATGGTCGCGCCGCCAATCACTATCGCCAGCACCGCCACTGCGCCCCATCCGGCGACTTTCTTTATCTTACTCATGCTTTGTCTTCCTTAACCTGAGCTGCGGATTCCAGTGCTTTTAGCACGCGTTCCGGTGTAAAGGGGACTTCGCGCATTCGCACGCCCAGTGCGTCAAACAGCGCATTGCCGACCGCCGCTGCGCTTGGTACCGACGCCGACTCCCCCGCGCCCATTGGCGGCTCGTCGGGGTAGTCCAGCAGTTGAATATCCACCTGCGGCAACTCGTCAAAGCGCAGGATCGGATAGCCGCCCCATTCGAGCGAAGTGGTGCCCGCGCCGTCAAAGGTGGCGAACTCCTTCAGCACGCGGCTGGTGGACTGAATAATGTTGCCGTGAACCTGATGCTTTACCCCCGCCGGGTTGATCATCCGGCCACAGTCGTGGGCGACGAAAATCTTGTCGATTTTGATCTGCCCGGTTTTACGATTCACGCTCAGGTCGCAGACCCACGCGGCCCATGCCGCGCCGAAGCCGGGGAATTTACTGTGGAAGTAGCGGGCGTAGGCGAAACCGCGCCCGGTCACCACCTCCTGATTCGCCGGAGCTGGCTGGCGATGGGCCGGGCCGTCTTGCCAATTGCACTGCTTTTTCAGCGCGGCGATCAGCTTAATGGCGCGGTCATCTTTCAGGTATTGCAGGCGATAGGCGATGGGATCTTGCCCCGCCAGATAGGCCATTTCATCAATCCACGACTCATGGGCGAAGACGTTCGGCAGGGCCGAGACGCCGCGCATCCACGAGGCGCGCACAATCGGCGCGGCATCCTGCGACAGCACCCGCATGTGCGGATATTCATATTGCGGAATGGCGGTACGGTCGCCCATCTGCTGCACATCGGCGGTGTTCGGCACTTTGCCGGTCAGCACCAAAGGCAGCGTTACGGCGTTGTTTGACGGATAACTGGTTTTTAGCTCGTAAGCCGCCACCTGCAATTGCTTATCCAGACCACCGCGCACGCGAATCAGCTGGCCGGTGCCTTTCGGCTCCCAGCCTGACTCTTGGTCGCGCATCAGCTGCACGCGCACGGGTTTACCCACGGCTTGCGACAGCAGGAGGGCATCGGCAGAGACGTCGTCGGCGCAGTTGCGGCCATAGCAGCCGGAGGCTTCCATACGGTTGATATGCACCTGCTCCGGCGCGCGATCCAGCAGCTTGGCGAGGTCTTTGCGCAGGTCATGGGGGTTCTGCGTGCCGGACCAGACTTCGGCTTTCTCCGCCGTGACGTCCGCCACTGCGCAGGATGGCCCGATAGAGGCGTGCAGGTGATAAGGCCAGACATAATCGGCGTCGGCGTGAATATGCAGACTGGATAGCGCTTCATCCGTACCGGCGTCGTTGCGCAGCATACGGTCAGTTTTTGGCGTCGCCGCCAGCGTGTCGTGCAGCTTATCCAGCGACAAGTCCGGCAGCCCGGCCCATTTTTTCCATTCGACTTTAAGCTGGCGCATGGCGGCAATCGCCTGCTCCTCGCGCTCGGCAACAATACCGATGAAATCTTTAATGACCACCACTTCGACGATGCCCGGCAGGTGGGCGATAGAGGCTTTATCCACCGAAATCAGGCTGTCGCCCAGCGGCGCGCTGCTGTCAGCACCGGCATAGGGCGGCCTGACCACGCGACCGTGCAGCATACCCGGCAGGCGCATGTCGTGAACATAGGTCAACTGGCCGGTGACTTTAGCGGGGATGTCCACCCGCGCCACCGGTTTGCCAACGTACTGGCTCTCTTTGACGCTTTTAAGCTGAACCGAGGTGTCGAGGGGCAGGTTGAGATCTTGGCCTTCTGCCAGCTGTGCGTAGCTCAGACGCTTGGCCGGGTGGGCTTCGACAAACACAAAGCCCTGCTCGGCGCGAAGCTGTTCGGCGGGCAGTTTGATGGCCTTGGCGGCAAGGGCTGTAAGCATCTCGCGCACCTGCGCCGCCGCCTGACGCAGCGGCACAGCGGAGACTTGCAGCGTGCTGCTGGCGATGGTCGGCCCCTGATTTGGGGTGCGATTGGTGTCGCCGAGGATCATGGTGACATCTTCAAAGCGCACGCCGATTTCATCCGCGACGATTTGCGCCAGCGAGGTGCGCACGCCGGTACCCAAATCGACGTGGCCGTTAAAGGCGGTGACCTTGCCGTCGGCAGACATCGCGATAAAGCTGTTCACGCGGTCCAGCGGGATATCGCCCACTTTGCTGGCGGCCGGAGTGCTGGCGAAGGCCGAAAGCGGCGAGACGAAAAGGCTGCTGACCATCACCACGCCGCCCGATTGCAGCAGGCGACGACGGGTTATTTCCAGAGTATTCATGCCTGACCTCGCTCAGCAATCAGCTGACGGGCCTTTTCGGCGGCGCGCAGAATTTCAATATGAGTGCCGCAACGGCACAGGTTGTAGGCCAGTTCGTTTTTGATTTCGTCTTCGCTGGCCTGCGGGTTTCTATCAAACAGGGCGACCAGCGTCATGATCATGCCATTGGCGCAATAGCCGCACTGCGCGGCCTGCTCGTCGATAAAGCCTTGCTGCACCGGGTGCAATTGGCCTTCGTCACCCAGCCCTTCCAGCGTGGTGATGGCTTTGCCCTGCACATCCGAAAGGGGGATGGAGCACGAGCGCGCGGCGACGCCGTCGATAAGCACGGTGCAGGCCCCGCACTCGCCAAGGCCGCAGCCATATTTCGGCCCATTCAGGCCCAGATCGTTGCGTAGGATATAAAGCAGAGGGGTGTCGGCACTGACATTGCTCAACGGCAGCATTTTGCCGTTAACATTAATTTCCATTGAAAAAACTCCATGTCGGGGCAGGCAATCCAAAAGCACGCCTGCCGCTGATGCGTTATATAATTATGTTTATCACGCTAATAATTAGCCTGTATTACCATGTGAATGGTATGTGAATTGGCGATGGGATTCATTAACAAAAGAAGGCAAAAAAGGGGTAGAAGCGCGGGGAAGGGGAGGAAAAACACCGCCGGAAAGGCCTCCGGCGGTGGTGAGATGAAGGCGTTACTCTTTGCCCATTTCTACTTTCGAGAAGTCAATTGACGGGCTGGCAGCGCGTTCGTGGCGAGCAATAACGCGGTAGGCGACGCCGGACAGGAACGCGCCGATAAACCAGCTAAAGTTGGCCACCTGGTGCAGGCTCGGGGTAAAGCTGATGAACAGCCCAATCACCACGGCAGGAAGCAGCGCCATGATAGCTTTCGGGTTGAAACCGTTGCGATACCAGTAGCGGCCGGACGGCGTGGCGTTGAACAGGGCGTCCACGTCCAGATGCCCGCGTTTAATCAGGTAGTAGTCCGCCAGCAGGATGCCGAACAGTGGCCCAATAAAGGCACCCAGCACGTCCAGCGTATAGTGGATAAGCTCCGGCGACTGGAACAGGTTCCACGGCGTTAACAGCACTGAGCCGACGGCGGCAATCATCCCACCGGTGCGGAAGCTGATTTTTTGCGGCGCGCAGTTGGAGAAGTCGAAGGCCGGAGAGACGAAGTTCGCCACAATGTTAATGCCGATGGTGGCGATGATCATGGTCAGCAGGCCGAGCGCCACCGCCACGCTGTTACCTACGCGGCTGACGGTTTCGATGGGATCAGTGATCATCTGGCCGAACAGCGACTGGGTGCCGGAGACAATCACTACGGTCACAATCGAGAACAGCAGGAAGTTAAACGGCAAGCCCCAGCGGTTGCCGCGACGGATCTCACCCATGTTTTTGGCGTAACGCGAGAAGTCACCAAAGTTGAGCAGCGGGCCTGAGAAGTAGGAAACAACCAGCGCGGTGGCGGTCAGCATCTCCCAGCTCTGCTGGCCGATGGTCAGGGTTTTACTCGCCAAGGTGAAAGAAATATTGCTGAAACCGGTTTTATAGACAATCCACCCCGCCAGCATCAGCATCACCACGTAGACGGCAGGCCCGGCGATATCAATAAAGCGCTTGATGGCGCTCATCCCGTGCCAGAACACCATCGCCTGCAACAGCCACATCACGCCGAAGCAGATCCAGCCCATTGCCGACAGCCCCAGCCAGTGCGGCACGGTCAGCGGATTGAGCGACGGGAAGAACTTCAGCAGCACCAGCATCAGGGCGCTGGCTGCCAGATAAGTTTGAATGCCGTACCACGCGAAGGCGATCAGCCCACGGATAACCGCTGGAATGTTTGCGCCGAATACGCCAAACGCCTGGCGGCAAATCACCGCGTAAGGCACCCCTGCCTGCTGGCTAGGTTTGGCCACCAGATTGGCAAAAATCTGCACGATGCAAATCCCGCACAGCAGGCACAGCAACACCTGCCAGCTGGAAAGCCCCAGCGTGAAGAAGCTGGCCGCCACCACGTAGCCGCCCATGCTGTGTACGTCCGACATCCAGAAAGAGAAGATGTTGTACCAGCTCCAGTTCTGATCGCGAGTCGGTGCTAAGTCGTCATTGCACAGCCGTGGGCTGTAGTGCGGTTTGATGATCCCCGCGCTCAATTCCGGCGAGGCGCTGGCGGAAGAGATTTCGTGATTTGGCATAAATCGTGCTCCTGTCATAAACACCGTGTCGAAGTGGGCACCGCAAGGTTGGCGGACCCAAAATTAAAGTCGTCACGAAGGCATTTGCAGGAAACAGGCCATATTTGATTTTTTGTATACAATATTTATTTTTTCTGTATACGATTAGCTCATAAAATGGCGCATCATCGAACAGCGGAGTGGGTGCAATGACCAGTTGGAGCGGGCTGAATACGGCCTATTTTACCGAGGATAAGGACGACCACATTTATAACGCGTTGGTGAAATCGATCGTCGAACACCAGCTGCTGCCGGGCAATAAATTACCCGAAGAAGCCTTGGCTCAGGCTTTTTCCGTCAGCCGTACGGGCATTCGCCGGGTGCTACAGCGCCTTGCCGCAGTGCAATTAGTGACGCTGTTGCCCAAGCGTGGTGCACACGTCACCTCGCCGGACGCCGATGAGTCGCGCGATGTTTTCACCACGCGCAAAATTCTTGAGTGCGCCAACCTGCCGCAGGTGGTGGCGCACTGTCAGTCCACCCACATCGCCGCGCTGAAGAAACTGTTGGAAGAGGAGAAGCTGGCCCACGAGGCGCGTAACGGCCCGGCAGCGATCCGCCTCTCCGCCGCGTTTCACGTCCAGCTACAGGCGATTTCTGGCAATAAAGTGCTGACCGAAGCCGTATCGCAACTAACCCTCCGCTCCTCGCTGGCGATCGCCGTGTGGGGCGCGCCGTGGCAGCAGGGCTGCCGCTGTACCGATCACGACGATCTGCTGGATCTGCTGAAAAACCGCGACGCCAAAGGTCTGGCTGACAGCATGGCGCACCACTTCGACCACATTGTTGCCAGCCTGCGGTTTGAGTCTCATCAGGATTTCGCGCCTGACTTTATGCAACTGTTCGCCGCCGACGCGGTAAAAGCCGACAAGGAGGCGCAGTGATGTCCACCGCCACAGGTAAACTTTGTATACAACTGATCAATCCGAATACCAGTCTGGGCATGACCGAGGTGATGGCCGCCACCGCGCGTCAGGTTGCAGCGCCCGGTACCGAGATTTTGGCGGTTTGCCCGGAAGAGGGCGCGCCGTCGATTGAAGGACATTTTGACGAAGCGATTGCCGCGATTGGCGTGTTGCAGCAGGTGAAAGCGGGCCGCGCGGCGGGCGTTGACGGGCATATCATCGCCTGCTTCGGCGACCCCGGCCTGCTGGCCGCCCGCGAGCTGGCACAGGCTCCGGTGATTGGCATCGCCGAGGCCGCCATGCACATGGCGACCCTGCTGGCGACCCGGTTTTCCATCGTCACCACCTTGCCGCGCACTTTAACCATTGCCCGCCATTTACTGCATCAGTACGGTTTTGAGCGCCACTGCGCCGCGCTTCACGCCATCGATTTGCCGGTGTTATCTCTGGATGACGGCAGCGGCCTGGCGCAGCAGAAGGTGCGCGAGCAGTGTATCGCCGCCAAGAAGTCAGACGGCAGCGGGGCGATCGTGCTTGGCTGTGGCGGCATGGCGGATCTGGCGCAGGAGCTGACTCTAGAGTTGGGGATCCCGGTGATCGACGGCGTGAGCGCGGCGGTCAAAATGCTTGAATCACTGGCGGCGCTGCGCCTGAGCACCAGCAAGCACGGTGATTTGGATTACCCGATTGAGAAGCCTCTTTCCGGGCGTTTCGCCGGATTGAATTTGGGAGGCGGCAATGTCTGATATCGATTACCGCTTCACCGATAATTACCCGCGCGACCTGATTGGCTATGCCGGTCGCCCGCCCCACGCCAACTGGCCGGGCAACGCGCGGATCGCGGTGCAGTTCGTGCTGAATTATGAAGAGGGTGCTGAGAATAACGTGCTGCACGGCGACGCGGGTTCTGAGCAGTTCCTGTCAGATATCATCGGCGCAGCCAGCTTCCCCGACCGCCATATGTCGATGGACTCTCTATACGAATATGGTTCTCGCGCCGGTTTTTGGCGTATTCATAATGAGTTTCAAAAACGCGGCCTGCCGTTAACGGTTTTCGGCGTGGCGATGGCGCTGGCGCGCAATCCGGAAATTGTCGCCGCCATCAAGCAGGCAGATTATGACGTGGTAAGTCACGGCTGGCGCTGGATCCACTATCAGGACATGAGCAAGGCGCAAGAAGCCGAGCATATGCATAAGGCGGTCAGCGTGCTGAAAGACCTGTTCGGCAGCGCACCGCTGGGCTGGTACACCGGCCGAGACAGCCCTAACACCCGCCAGCTGGTGGCCGAATACGGCGGTTTCCAATATGACAGCGACTACTACGGCGACGACCTGCCGTTCTGGACACCGGTCAAGCTGGACAGCGGCGAGGTGAAGCAGCATCTGGTCATCCCTTACACCTTAGAAACCAACGACATGCGTTTCGCCTCTCCTCAAGGTTTTAACACCGGCGAGCAGTTTTTCACCTATCTGAAAGACACCTTCGACGTGCTGTATGAAGAGGGGGAAACCAGCCCGAAAATGATGTCGATTGGCATGCACTGCCGAATACTAGGCCGCCCGGGGCGGTTCAGGGCTATGCAGCGGTTTCTTGATTACGTTCAGGGACATGACCATGTGTGGGTGTGTAAGAGGGGGGAGATCGCTGAGCATTGGTTTAAACATTTCGCTGTTTAATGTCGAGTAGTGGGGCTGCTGCCCTGACCTGCTTTTTAAATCTTTAACTTCAAATTCAAAACCGTGGGCGTCGGCCCACACCGACCAAGGGAGGCGTAAACGCGCCTCCCTTGGAACCCTGCGTTTTTTCTGTTGTGAGATCGAGGCTGCGCAGGGTCGGAATGGACGTGTTTCAGCGGCCACGGTGTTCGCCGCGAAGTGCCGCCGCTTAGGCGGTTCCCTCAGTTCGGGCTTCGAGCCATAGGTCTCGAACCACTCCTTCGGCGTCACTTCTGAACGCGGCCTACTGGCTTCTCAACCGAACCGTTTCGGTGGCTTATGTGAGAAATACCCCACCCCAACCCTCCCCTAAATAGGGGAGGGAGCAAGTCAAAACCCACTGAAACGGCACGATTTAGATGCCTCAAAACCGCAGTCAAAAATGGTGCTGAGCGAATGGTTCGAGACCAAAGGCTCGAAGCCTGAAGCGAGGGA
>NZ_JBQSVB010000016.1:0-39680 GCF_052376015.1 Ewingella sp. AOP8-B2-18 | reverse complement strand
CGCTAAAACTGTTTTTTGACCAAGGCGCTTCTGATTGACTCCCGAATGGCGGGGCTGCGGCGTTTCTGTGTGCGAAACAGAGCGATTGCATACATCGTGCCGATAGCGGCTTAACCAGCGCCGCTTGCGGCTCGGTCAACCTCTCAACCGTCGCAAAACAAGTTTGCGACGGCATCACGGTTATCGATTACGGCTGCTCTTTATTGATTAGATACTCATCGAGAGAATGGCCTGCATCGAGTAGCTTCTGCAACGCTGATGGACGTTTACCATTGCCAGACCACTCCTTAGCGTTCCCGCCCTCATCGGTAAAGCGATATTTAGCTTTTCTTGCACCACTTTTAGCGTTTTTGCGCTTAGTCTTGATGCCACCAACTGTTACAGGTTCCGCAAGGGATTCAGGATCGAGGCCAAGAGAACGGATGTATTCAAGCGCTTGCTGCCTTTTTTGCTCCAGTTCTTCTGCCTCAAGTTTCTTCAACTCATACTCTTCGCGAGACTCACTGATTAACGCTTCAAGTTTGCCTTTAACTTCTTCCAGCCACTCAAAATCTTTCGTTTGCGCAAATTTTCTTAAAGCGGTGATGCTACCAAGATGCTTAGATACAATACCGTATTCTTCATCTTTAGAAAGTTCTGTCATTTGTTGTTTCCTGTCAGTTAGTTAACGCTCATTAGCTCGCCGGAGGCAGTTTACTTTTTCTTTACTGGAAAACCAAGTTTACCAGTCTTTTTATCCTCTAAAACAAGCTCGGTATCAAACGTGTTACCGTCACGTTTTTTAAAGCCCTTAATCAGATTTGATTTGCCATCTTTAATCAATTTTTCAACTTGATTTGAAGTTAATTTTTTACCACAAAATTCTTGCCAGATCTTAAACTCACAACCCGTACAGAAAAAACCTTTCGGCCTGATGAGTATTTCTTTTCCACATGAAGGACAAGGAATCTCTAATCGAGAGCTTGCTCCTTCTGGCTTCTTGTCAGTGACGGGTTTTCCATCTTTATCAGGGAATGAAGTTTTACATTCAGGATAGCATGAACATCCCCAAAAGAAGCCATTCTGCCCTTTACGTTTACGCAAAAAGCCTTTATTACATACAGGGCAGGGAGCCGCATTTGATGATATATTTATACCGTTCTTATCCAAATCGCTAATAAGCTCACTAATATATTCGTCAGTTTCCTTAATGAAATCACTTACAGCCAGCTCTCCAGCTTTGATTTTAGCTTGTTTTTCTGCCCAACGAGCGGAGATATCAGGTTTTACCACTTCACTAGGTAATGCAGCACAATACTCCTGTCCTTGCTTAGTTGTTTTCCAGACAAGCTCTGAGTAACCTTTTTCTTTCTCAATAGCTAATAGCCCTGTATTAGCCGCCAATTTTTCTAATATACCAGCACGAGTAGCTTCCGTTCCTAATGTCCCGCCTCCCTCTTTAGCTTCAAGCGCTTTACGCAAATCAGGATCATCAACAAATTTTCCAGCACTTTTCATTGCTGCGATTAGCGTTGATTCAGTAAAATATTTTGGCGGTAGTGCTGGCTTCTTATCTACTAAAGCAGATTCACAAAGGCCGTTATCATTAAATTTCAGTGTTGATAAATCAAAGCCTGTAAGCTCACTATCATCAGATTCTAAATCATCGCTACTGTCTTTACCCAATGCCTCCCATCCTTTCTGCACTAAAACACTTTGTGTCGCGGAGAAAGTATCACCTTTGATATCAAAATGTACTTTCGTTTTATTCCGAATAGCATCAGGCCAAAACAAACCGATGTAGTAGGTAGCGACCAGTCTATAAACGTTCTTTTCTTTTTCGCTAAGCTGGATACCTGCACCGCTCTTAGTGGTTGGAACAATAGCGTGATGAGCCTCAATTTTGCTTGCATTAAACGCTTTATGCTTCTGTCCCTTATCCATATCTGCGGCTGCTGTAGCCAGTTCCGGCATTATCGCACTGATGGCTGCGGCAATATCGCCAGCTTGATAATAATGTTCATCCGATAGATAGCGATTATCGGTGCGTGGGTACGTTAGAAGTTTATGTGTTTCATACAACCCCTGCATGATTTCAAGAGTTTCTTTGGCTTTATAGCCGTAGCGTTTCGCGCAAATCTGTTGGAGAGTTGAAAGATCTAACGGCAACGGTGGCTTAGTGTTTTCTGGTTTTGTGGCAGCTATCGTGACTATTGCCTCTTTCCCCGAAACCCGTTCAGCTATATGCCGCGCTTGTGCATCTGAAATGAGCCGTTTTTTATCATCAATCTGATCACTATCCGTGGTTTGATATTTAGCCTTTACCTGATGCCCGTTCATCTCAAGCGTTGCGAAAATATCATAGTAAAAACTTTCGGCATGATTCTGATTTGCCAGTGTGCGCAGATTCACCAGACCAAGAACCGCGCTCTGTACACGCCCTACATTCAGGGTGCCATCATAGCCCTTCTCTTGGCCTTTGAGGGTACAACCGCGAGTTAGGTTATAACCGAAGCTCTGATCAAGCAGTGAGCGCGACAATGCGCTATTTGTCATACCCCTAAATTTGTCATTTGGCTGCATGTTTACAAGTGACTTTTGCACTGGTGCAAGGTTGAGATCAGCTATCAATAAACGTTCTACAGGCTTTTTGTTATTGGCATAACCTAAAATCTCGTCAACAAGCAAACAGCCTTCTTCATCTGGATCTCCAGCATGAACAATACTGGTAGCTTGTTCAATCAATGACAGTATGATACGAGTTTGTGCTTCTGCCTCTCTTTTTATTTTGTAAGTAGGCGGGTATGTCGTTTTGATCGGCAAATCACTGAATCGCCATTTAGTGTATTTATCGTCATAATCCTCTGGATCACATAGTTCAAGCATATGACCAAAACACCAAGTAACAACATCAGAACCATGCTGAAAGTATCCATTTTTCTTTTCTGTATTTGGATTTCCTCCAAGCCCTTCAAAAATAGCTTTAGCTAAAGATGGTTTTTCTGCAATAAACAGTCTCATTTAACTACCCTCAAATTCAAGATTATTGAAAACGAATTCACTCATCGTCATAACTTATGAAGAAAATTTCTTCATCTAGGCGAAAATTAACAAACTCTTTATCTTCTTCATTGAGTTGGTTATAAGTAACAGAATGCTTTTCAGCCATTTTTACTAAATCACCACTATTAGCGATAAATTCAGTTTCATGCTGATTAATTTCACGTATAACTTTGAAGTATTCAGTATTAGGGTGGTAAAACGCATTTTCACCAGATTCAGCCTCTTCTTGTTTAATCCAGTCTGCCAGATTGACTTTAAACGATTCTGTTTTCATGTTGATTTCCTAATCTTATTTGTTATGCCGCCATTCCCACGGCGGCATTGGTTGACTGTCAGCCCACAGGCCGCGCTTTTGCTTCTGAGCTTCCCGTTGCAAATCCGGTAATGCCTTATCCGTGTTATAGCGCTCATACACCCATGCAGCGCCAGATTGCACCATGAATCGGCTGGCTTCAGTGCCGTTCGTCATGAACACGTTCCCGATAATGCGCCCGTAGCGGTCTGTCTGCGTGTACGTCACCGTAACAGGCTGTGCCGCAACCAGACCTTTAAGTTGATTCATTGACCAACGTCCGAAAGCCTGTGTCTTTTCCGGCGCATCGATGTTTGCCAAGCGAATCCTTACGGGCTTTTTATTCTGTAATACTTCGATAGTGTCACCATCAAGAACACGGATAACTTTGCCCCGCATTTCTGCGGCAGACAGGAAACCAGAGAAAAAAATTATAGAAAGCACTAGTATGTTTTTTTTCAAAATATTAATTTCCATTTTTCCCCGCTACCGTTGATGCGATGCGGGGATGCATTTAGCCTTTAACCTTCCCGAACTTACTCATGATTTTTGAAATAGCAGACGGATCAGCCGATGAGCATTGATTCAAAAATGATTTTCGAGCATCAAAGGTTTTATCCCATCGGATAGAGCCTTTTTTCTTTTTCACTATGTTAAAAAATGCTTTTTCAGGGCTTTTACATTCACCTCCACCGCCGCTACCAATAGCTTTCCCATACATACAGAGTACTACCTCGCATGGATCAGCAGCATGTGCGTTAACTGAAACCAATCCTAACCCTGTAAGCAGAGGTAAAACCATTAAAAACTTTCTAGTCATTTTTTCTCTCCTGATATGTTTTAATGAAGGTTATTTTTATTTGCTCTGGTAAAAAAGAAGATTGATATGCCCACTCGATAACACCTCTAGCTCCTTGAGCTTTCAACCCATCCCTTACTTGAAACCAAAGATCGGCTTTACTGGTGTAAACAATAACTCTATCGGCATGTGCCAGTGCGTAGTAATACTCTGGAGTAGTAAAATCCTCTCTCTTTGAAAAAGTTCTGCTAAATGTCCATCCAAGGCCATTAGTCTCTGATGGTATGACACCGTAAAAATCAGCCATATAAGGTAGAGAAGGGGTTACAATCTCATTTACCTTGCCAAACTCTACAGGAGTTGGTTCTGGAGGGGATGAACACCCAGTAAGAGCGAGAACTACGATTATCAGCATTACTTTCATCTTGATTTCCTTTTATGCAGCCATATCGAGATCAGGAACATCTTTTATAGCGAGATAGCCTTTAGCAACAATTTCGTTTTCAAATACCTTTTGAGGTGGCATTGACAACTTACCGTTCTTTTTAGGGAAAACACTCTCCAAAGAAGGTGCTACCTTAATAAAATCGCCAAAGAAATATTCATTCATGTAGTAAAAAGCTTTCTCACATCGAATCGGGTTTTCCCCCTTCATCGCGAGAATTTCTTCACTAAATTTTAGTGTGAGGAGTTCGTTAGTCGTTACCAGAGGACGTTCAATAAGACTCTCGGACTCTGAGCGAGACATGCCGCCACGACTACGGCTCTTGCTTTTAGAGCCAATAGTGACCGTCTTAGTCCCCATAGCCTCTGACAGTTCGCGCGCATCCTTAACATCGGAAGCTGAATAGACAATTTTGCATGGCGCACTGGCGAGTAGCGTTTTGCTGCCAGCATAGCTATAGATCTCTTCAAGCTGAGAGCCAACCTGATAAACAATCAACAATTTCAGCTTGTAGCCAGCGATAAGGCCAGATTTGCTCTTGATGTAATCCACAGCACCAATTGACGGGAACTCATCAAGAAGAAATAAACAGTCATGCTTTATCTCTGGATCATCCGTAGGCATCTTTTCAAGGTTGATCTGAATAGCAAGCTGGAAAAAAATGTTTGTCACTTTTTCGGCAAGGCGTGCATTATCACCTGAGATACAGAAATAAACGGTCATTCTCTTTTTTCTAACCTGACGTAAGTCAAAATCATTTCCATCAGTAGCTTTCGCCACGTTCGGGTTAGAGAATGGGGATAATCCATTAAGGAAATTGCTTTTAAGTTGTGCTTTTGTTTTATCCTCCATTTCAATGAATGCTTTAAGACCAGACACACCTATATCAACCAGTGTTTTTTCTTTACCTTTCAAATCACCACGTATTTCACTAAGAAATGAAAGTAAGTTTTCAGGGTCAGCGCGTTCAAAAAGAAGATTAATTTTTGACATTGAAAATAAGGGTTCAATGTCAAGCTCTTTTAATGCTTGTTTATCCTTTGCTATCATAAACCAAAGAGTAACAGCAAGAGATTTAAACAAACTCCCTGCTGTTTTGTTGAGATAACTACCCGCGTCTGCACCATCTGTTTTATACGGGTAAACAATCAGCGCGAGATTTTCTAACTGGTTAAATCCTTCACTTGTTCCCATACTGACATAAAAAAGAGGATTGAATCGGTGAGTGACAGAGCTAAAGGGGTCAAATTTAAACACCTCCTGACGAAGAATCACTCTTCTGATTAGGCTGGTAATGTTGAAACACTCACGCTTAGGGTCGAGTATTATCACGCTCCACCAATATTTCATCAGGTTAGTAATAACTATACCTGCCCCTTTACCTGCACGAGTACCCGCCCCCATAGCGCTAAAAGCGGCTCCAACATAGCGAATTATTTTTTTATCTTTAAGGCCAACAATAATTCCCTCTTTTTCGTCGCCATCAAGAGTAAAACTATTCGACTCCTTTACATCTTTTATCGTGGCAAATCTCGCATCACCAAACACATTTTCCTTTTCCTCATTTAGTTTGATTAATGCCATTACTGGTATCGCCAACGACAACACAAAGCCTGAACACAGGGCAAGAAATGCAATCAACCTTATCTCGTCTGCAACACCAGTCAGCACCAAGCTTTTGATGAAAGAGTCCATGTTATATGCGTCTATTGCCTTGAATATCGCTTTCAATGGTTTAATGTTTTGCACTTGGTTGAAGTAAAGGACAAAGAAAGCAAACGAACCAGAAAACCACGTAAAGGCCAACATGATCCCAAAGATAAATACAGACTGTTGTTTGTTAAATTTTTTCACAATCTGCCCCTTTAAAATAAATATCACTCATATGTCTAACAACACCATCCCTTCCCACATGAACAACAATATCAATATTGTCCAGAATGATTTTTTTAAGCACATCAAATGGCAGGTTTTGGCATTCCATATTTTGATAACATTTCGTCACCATCTGAATGATGGCGTCTTTCGCAGAACCTGCGTGAATAGACGTCATGCTGCCTCTGTGTCCAGAACCCGCTACTTTGATAAAATCCCATGCGTCACCACCTTTTACTTCTGCAAGTAAAATCCTGTCTGGTTTCATCCTTAAACAAGATTTAATTAACTTTGCAGCGGTGATTATTGAGCCTGAATCACTTCCAGATTCCGAAGGATAAAAAAGATGAACGAAGTTTTTATGAATAAAGAACTCTATTTCTTCCGCATCCTCGATGGTAACTAGCCTTGCACTTAACGGAATAAAATCAATCAGGCTTTTCATATAGGTAGTTTTGCCTGAACCTGTTTCGCCCGCAAAAACGATGTTTTTGCCAACTTTTACAGCGAACTCCATAAACTCCGCAATTTTTTTCTGTTTGAAGAGTTCAAGAAGCGTATCATCATGGCTATGATACGTTTTCCCTGACTGAACATAGTCGTAAAATCCTCTTTCTATATATTCCTTATGCGTTACCTGCCTTGTTGATGGTTTTCTAATCGTAATAGATATGGTGTTTCTCTCACACGCTGGAGGAAAAACAACCTGCACACGCTCACCTGATTCAAGTGTTGCTGAAAGCAAAGGTTTTGTATCACCAACTTCATCACCACGAAATGAAGCTAATGTCTGAGAAAAACGCTTACAAAAGTCAAAGGTGACTTTCTCATCATCATGCACTGACCATTCACCGTTAATTTCCGTCCAGACCTCCCCTGAACGGTTTACAGCAATTTCTGTTAATCCATCAATATCAAGATAAGGCTGAAAAACTTGTCGTTTATAAAAATCCAGAGATTTATTGTTTATCAGTGGAGCAACATTATTCGTCATTTATTTTGCCTTTAACTGATAGACACCAGAAAAATCAATATCGTCACCAACAAGAATAGATA
Organism: Ewingella sp. AOP8-B2-18; assembly: GCF_052376015.1. NCBI lineage: Bacteria > Pseudomonadati > Pseudomonadota > Gammaproteobacteria > Enterobacterales > Yersiniaceae > Ewingella > Ewingella sp. AOP8-B2-18. The sequence continues at coordinate 32,171 of NZ_JBQSVB010000016.1, read as the reverse complement.
TGATATCGCCCTGATTTTTGTACATAGTTGGTGGAATATTCACGCTGTTTGCTGCCGCTTCTTTCGCTATCTCGGCAAATGCTTCCCGACTGTTTGCTGTATAATCGGTCTGATTATCTTTATTATTATTTGATGCTCCACTAAGTGCTTGCATTGCATCAGGAATCATCCCTACTAGCATTGCACCACCGAAGCGATCCCAAAAATGTGAGTCAATCCATCCATCAATACCCATTTCGCCCAAGGCACCTGCTGCCGCAGTATCTACTAAATCAATTCTTTTAAAATCAGGTGTGCGTAACTGATTCCAGATAATAAACATGCGCCCCTGTCCATGATTCAGAGTACCGGTTTTGTAACTGCCAAATGCTTTAGTTCCTTTCTCAATCAGCTTCGTGTGATGGTTAGCACTCCACACATCATCTGTGATCACGCAATTGATACGTCCGCCCACATCTGAAACAAAGCGCGTTGTGAGTGCACACGGGATAATGGTGTTCTCTTCAATATAAAGGTTTGGATCTAGCTTGATTGCTGATACCTGCATACGGGATGCAGTTACAGCCTTAGCCTGTGGTTTTGGCTGGCTTGTGCTCGTTTCGTCTTGTTGAACCGTTCCTGTGCTATTTTGACGTTCGCTATTGCTGCCTGACTGCCCTGAGACAGGAATAGAGAGATACTTCTGGAACTGGCCGGAAGTTGACTTATCCGTTGGTGCAGGATTGTTACTCGTCGTTTCCGCACCATTCCCGCTGGTTGTCTCGTTCGCTACAGGGTCAAAATTTTGTCCCATACCTGTACGAACCTTACCAACTTGCGAGGCATTATCATCAGCCTTTACAGTAGATGCTGCTTGAGGCTCTTCGGAGTAAAAGTTTTTGTAAATTTTCAGGCCAAGAATAGCCACAATAAGAATTGTGGCAAAACCAAACAGCAATCCCATTTTAAAGCGATTATTTTTAGATTTTACTCCACCAATGTTATGAAGCTGTGATTGCTCCTGCCTCAATTGATTTGCATCTTCAACCAGATCATCGGTTTTTTTTATATCAGTCATTTTTCACCTCGACACGTTCAACATTTGGTGATGCCGTATTAATTTGGTCTGTAATTATTTTCCCAAACGACTGATTAACCACACCAACAACACTGTTACCATAACGAAGAACAAACTTATCGTTTACACTGTGAACAACCATTATTTTATATTTCCCTTTCGTCTGAACATTGAAAGACAATGTTTGTTCTTTCCCATCTTTATACATAAACGGGGCAGGGAACACTTTGCTTGAGTTGAAACCAATGTAAGTAAAAACACCATTATCATAAGCAAAATCAGGAGCAATCCTGCGACTATCAAATTTTTCATTGACTCGCATGTAATAATCCCAATTCTTTGGTGCGTCGGCGCTTTCAAAATTGTTAGCTATAACTTTTTTGTTTTTTATTTCCTCTTGTTGCGTTTGAATTTTTTTAGCTTCTTCCGCTCTTAATTTTGCCTGTTCCGCAGGATAACTATATTTAACTACATATGCGGGGCTATTTTTTTGTTCATCAGAAATCATAACTAAATCGAGGCTGTACACTCTTTTTGTTGTTCTGACGAAAAGATTCGTGTCCCACTCTTTAGCTACAGGTTGGAAAATTTTTTGTTCTTTCTCTCCTTCTGCATTTTCTTGTTGCTGAACCACAGGCCGAGGATTCACATAAACAACGTTATCATCTTTATCAATCTCCCAACCAGCAGGAAAACCAGCCCTAGCACTTATAACGGCTTCGCCTTCGTCAAAAACGATTGACGTTAAAAAACCTGTTTTCGATTTAATCACAGTGGTGTTTGCAGCGTTATAACTCACATTCTGCATCCTTGCGTCATAGCCTGACGACTGAGGAACTGCCGCAGCATTCACTAAGAAAGGTGAAAACAGGCTTAAAGCGATAATTAAACTTTTAGTGTCCATTATTCCCCCCTGATTTCTTTATCTGCCTGATAACTGGTTACAGTAAATCCAAGTGGATTAGTTGCACTGCTTTTCTTCAAATCAAAGCGATAAGTAACACGCAGAGCTAAATAGGAGATGGTCACTTGCCCTGTTCTGAAATTTCTACTAATGACTTTGAATCGAGATGTAGAAAGCCTATCTGGTGCAGTTGCATCAGTTATAATGTTAGATAACCGTTCAACTACTACATAAGCCCCGTTATTGTTATGCACTTTGTCAGGGGCTAAATCACTGGCAAAAAGGCGTAGGTAATCATCTTTCACCGTATTAGAGCTATATAGCTGTACTGTTTCATAATCACTTTGTAATGAAGGATAGTTATAGCCCTCTCGCAAAGAGATATACTTATCGACAAAGTAACGCCCCAGCGCCTCTGACTGTAAAATCTGTTCCTGTTTTACCTGTGTGATTAACTCTGTTCGTCCAGTAGTATTGTCAACGCTAACAATAGCGAGTTCTTTCTCTTTTAAAGGAGTAAGAATCGCGACATCAACCCCCAAACAAATTGCCAGTAGTGATGCAACCGAAGCCACACACCAAGCAGTTTTTTTAGATTTTTCGTTTTCAGCATGAATCTGAGTTTCGAAAGATTTTGCGGTATCAATTTGCTCTTTAATTTTTTTATTCATAGCTAATAACCTGACTATGGTTTATTGGTTCAAGTTTTCCAGAGACATCAGACGGTAAAGTTGCCTTACTGGAACATCCGATAATCGAAAAAATGAAAATCAATAGAACTAATTTTTCTAATTTCATGCTGCTTCACTCCTTTTTTTAGCAAGTGATGCCCTGCGGCGATCAGCCATTGAATTAATGCCGCTTTGTATTTTTTGCCCTGCCCACGCATCAGCACCTTGCATTTTTTGACCAGCCCATTCAGACGCTGAACGAGTTCCCCGACCAAGAAAGTTTCCAAGACGACTTGAGTTTGACGCTGTGTTACCAACATCTTTACCCGTAAGCCCTTTCATTAATCCGAATCCAGCCTTGCCCCCAGACATACCTAAACGGGATGCCCCAACGCCAGCAGCACCTAACCCCATCATTGCCATACCCTGCACAGCACCATCGACGCCAGCACCTGCAAGCTGTGTTGCGAACATACGGGCAAGCATAACCAACAGCGCTGATAACAAGCCCGCCATGAACCCCATAGCTCCGGCAGTAACTACGTTGCTGTTTGGTGCTGCATTGGATACTTGCTGTAAAATTTCCCCCTGATAATCCATACCGATTCTGATCACCAGAGAGGCAAATAAAACCGTGAGAATGCTAGAAAAATTCAACTGTAGCCAGTTGTTGAACATCTGACGCAAGAAACCAAACATCAGGCAGAATATGAAGATAGGTGCTGTGATAATGAGCAGTTTCATCGTGACATCAGCGGCGAGATAAACCACTGTGCTAATCGCCATTAAAATCATTGAGCCAGCCCACACAAGCGCCATCCCAAATGCTCCAGCAAGAGGAATATAATCGGTATCTTTTTGATAAATTTTTTCAGCAAGGTTCTGTGTACTCGCCCAAAGATTATCTAGCGTCTGCCAAACACTTACTCCACCGGATAAACCGTCTTTAATACCTTCCATTGCAGTAGTTGCGCTGGTTAAATAACCTCCCGCATTAGTTATGAAAGTAATAATGATGGCGAACTTCGTTAAATCCCATGCCAGATCGGGAAGTGGTGTTTGCGTTTTCCCTGCAAGCGTCTGATAGCCTTTCCACAACACATACAATGTTACCGAAGCCGCCGCCAGCGTCATAATGTCGCTGGCAAACTGGCTTTGATAGGAGTCACTGATTTTCTGCACAGAGTCCATTATTGTATTATTGAACTTAACGAAAAAACCCTGACCAGCCATAAACCAACCCTCTTTTATTGAAAATCAGGAACAGCCGCTTGCAACTGTTGTTGTTTAAACTCTGCTTTTTGTTGCGTTTTCAACATTTCTGCATCAGCTTTATTTTTGCTTTCCCATACATCATATTGCATCTTGATTGCTTGCATTTTCAGGGATTGAGCCTGTAAAGAGTTTGCTAAATCCTGAGACTCTTTAATATCCTTAGAAGATTCAATACGGCTGCTTAATGATTGAATCTGTGACATGGTATTTGATAACTGTTTATTGATTACATTCCCTTGTTCGATACTGGCAGCGGTAGACACCACTTTAGCCTTACATACATTGTCATTTTTGGCATATCCCGTATTGCACATATCGAATGCACCGTACTTTTTAAAAAGACTTTGTGCCTCACTGCTTAAAGAGCCAGTAGGATCGTTAGTAAAGCTGGATATATAACTATCCCCTTGCTTATAAATATTCGTCAACTCTGATTGCAGATTACTTAATTCATTAGTAAACGATGCAATGTTACGAACACCTGTAGCAGTAGCAAGTTGGTCTTTATAAGCCTGTATCTGGCTTTTATAATGTGCGGCAGTGTCAGTCCATTCCTTAATCTTCTGCCCCCAATCCTGCGCCCATTGAACATCCCTCATAGGATCTGCATCAACTGCAACCGGAATACCCGCAGTGGAGAAAAATGAAGTACACAGCAGAACAGAGAATAAAACGGCCTTTGTCTTTTTCATAAAAACCTCACTAAATTGCTTGCTCAAGATATGTAGGAATCCAATCATCAGGAGACATACTATTGCGATAAATATTTTCGAACACTTCTAAATTGTCGGCGCTGGCTGATAGGATTTTTAAATATCCACCAAGTCCTGATAAATCCAGAGTAGCCAATGCCGAAAATGCCTTACCATCACCTTTTTTCAGACTGCTTTTTTTAATCAAAAACTGTCTGGACATTGGATCAAGATTTTTAATGATATTAAATTCTTCCGGCGTACATTTAAGCCCATTTACATAATCATCAAAATCAGCATCAGGGTTAGCAAGATAAATACTGGTACTACAAACTTCGACTACTGCTCGTGAAATTTTGTTTTTCAAAATTTCATCAGGTGATTGTGTCGCTGGAATAACAAGCCCATTTAACTTACGAATAGTTTTTAGCTTGTTATAAACAAAATCGCTAAATGCTTCATCCTGTAGCCATTTCCAGAATTCATCTAGGAAGATGACAAGACGGCGACCATCTAGAAGCTGAGTAATGCGATACAGCAAGTAGAAGGTGATAGGCGCACACACAACTGGATCATCAAGGAACTCCGTACCATCAATACCAAAATTGTTTACATGCTGAATATTGAAAGTGTCCTGCGCATTATCGAATACCCAGCCATTCGCGTTACCATTAGCCCACTGTGACAAACGTAGAATGATCCCGTTTTCCTGCTCATCACGGTCTGCTTTCTGCATGAGGTGCTCAAGCATACGAGATATGCCATATTCCCGCATTTCCCCTGCTGGAAAATCCATTACGGCATCAACAGACTCACCAATGAGCAGTGTTTCACGGGTTGTCAAAGTTTCGCCATTGCGGGTACAAAGGATTGCCATTAGTTGTTTTACAAAAATCCGGTTGCGTTTAGTTGCTTCAAGCGCAAAGGGATTCCAGCCAGTAGGCTCACCGCTTTTTACTGTATAATATTCACCGCCCAACATGCGGAGACATAACTCTGCCCCTCTGTCCTTATCCAGAAAAACAGTGGTCATTTTTTTCTGTCTAGCACTATTAGCAAACGTACTTGGATTATTATATTTCTGTAACATACAGGCGATAAATGAAAGCAGCATTGTTTTACCTGAACCCGCAGTACCGATTATTTTAGTATTTGCGAGGTTTTTCTCTCCAACTTCATCCTTAAACAAGACAGAGTTGTGAAGATTCAAATAATAAGCCTGTTTGCTAGGAGTTTTCAAAATGGCGAGAGCTTCACCCCAGCAATTTTTATCGCGTTTCCCTTGATAGAAGTTATGGAACGATGCCAGTTCAACAAAATTAGCATTTGATATAGGTGATAGTCGTGGTCTTAGATTAAATACTGCTGGGAGCTGCGCAAGATAAGCAGCAGGTAAAGATAACGTAGATAATACAACAACCATACCTAAATCAATAAAATCAGAAGATATTTTGCTAACTGATTCATCCAGTTCTTTAATGGAGTCGGCAAACACCATTAGAGTAAAATGATAATAGCCAAAAGAAATCTCCCCAGCAACGAGATCGTTTTTCGCGATTTCAAGCTCCTGCAACTGTGTTACTGCATCATCTTCGGTGCTTTTAAGCTGTTTCTCTGTACGCTTAATGGCATTTAATGCTTCTGTCTTACTCATTACAGTAAATGAATGGGTAATCACATAATCTACATCAGAAAAATGTAGCGCATCATAAACACCAGATGATGTTTCACTGGAAAAATCTTTAATTTCAATAGAGCGGAAAAAACGGCTACCATCTATTCTTTTCACCTGTGCTGTATCGTGATTAAGAAACACATCCACGCCACCAAGCACATTGTAAATAGGTGTTTTGGTAACACGTATTTTTTGATGTTTACCTGTTAACAGATAATTATAAAATGAAAGCTGTGATGAAAAAACGTTACCGTCCTCTTCATACATACCAAGAAGATTAGATGTGAATTTATCCAAGCCACTAGAAAGAGTATTGATAATATCATTCATTTTACTGATATGAATATCAATGCTTTCCTGTTTTTCTTTAAGGCTTTTTTTCTTATTTTCAAGTTTATCAAGCCTGTTATCAGGTCGATATACAACAGAAAAATAAATAGCATTACCTTTGAATTTATTTTCCTTGAGCGAATCATAATAACGACCAGAAACAATATCAGCGTGCTTATTACCTGATTTTATATCAAAGCCATCATAGAAACTCTCACGAATGGTATGATTATAGAACGATACAGACAGCCCTGAGAAAGAGCGGACTAAAGTAGCCACCTGAGAATCTATAGCTTCCAGTGCAGCTTCTGATAACGATTCAAAGCTAACGCCCATTAGCTGCCATGTGGCGACATAATCACCATTTTTCGTTTTAACAAAATGTTTATCTACATGGCTGGAAAAAGGGATATGCTTTTCCAGCGAAACTCTTTCGTTTAGTTTCATAGCCTGAGTGAACTCATCAATGTCAACTGGCTCATACTGCGATGCAAGAAATGCCCTCGCTCCGAAATATCTATTACAAGCAGAATTTCCCAGCAACTTTAGTTTCAGGAAAAACAAGTTAAATATGTGGTCATCTTGTTTCGCTATCATTCTTAAAATGAAAATAGCGACAGGTATCGCTAACCAGACCAGTTTGTTTACATATACCCCTGACAAGAAGAATGCCCCAATGACCACAGTAAGTGGGACGACAGGGACACCCAGATACATTGCGGGGCGCGTCATGGCCTTATAAAGTATCGACATACTATCGTCCCTAGTTTGTTAACCAACCATCATAGAGGCGACTTCGGCGGCACTGGCAATGACGATCGCGCCAATGATGATAGGTGAGCATTCACGAATGGTACTGCCACCGAATAACACCTTATAGCCAACCCATAAACAGGCAATTGTGACCGTAACAATAGACAGGCCACTTAGCCCCGTCTGAACCTTCTCCAACAGGCTTTCTGCTTTAGAGAACCCATCAGCGAAAGCCGGTGATGCGATAGTTGCCCCAGCAATCGAGGCCGCAAAGCTAGTTTTGCGCATGTTGATAGCTGAAACACACGCACTTACACCGTTTTGGAAAGTCTTCTTAATAGACATGTTAATACCCTTTTAATTGATGATTTTTGTCGGTATGGCGTTATCGACAAAAGCTGATTTAAGAATTGATTCTGGATAAATTACTGATTTTTTTTTGCTGTGAGTTTTCCCTATGCCACTATCTCCCCTTTCGTTCTTTGTGCTTGGAACAAGATATTTGTTAGAATCGTTTTTATAACCAATTCTTTCTATGTAACTGGTATAACTAAACTCTGACTCTTTTCTTTTACCAGTTGAAAAATTACCAGAGTAATAGCAACTAAGAGCGTTTTCTAAATCCCCTCCCCTCTGATAACAATCAACAATAATTTTTTCGAAAACCGATAGGTTTTCGCATGGTGATAAGAGTTTTTCCGCCGATGTATTGAATAATGAAAAATTTGTACTGGTAATCTGCATCAATCCTACGGAATACCGTCTTTTTTTATTCTCTATCTCACGTATAACTTCGAGTGCATCTTCTTTCGATGATGGTAAGTGTGTAATGACAGTTTTACCTGATTCATCACGTTCTGCTTTTGGGATAATTTCTGCAATAGCAAATGGATTAAACCCACTTTCAACGCGAGCAACATCATTGATTGTATCAGGGTGCACCGAGGCCGCGCACAAAAGCAAACTAGGTAAAATCCCTGCCATAACTCATCCCTCCTTGCGCATTAACTGCATCAGCATATAGACGATTTGATGCCTTTTATTACGCAAGGATTCTTTCGCCCGTCTTTCGATGAAGTCATTAAGTTGACGATCAAGTTTTATCGTTACGTGTGTCTCTTTGTTTTCATCCCCTCGGTTACTCTCTTTCATATTCGGTGATTAAAACTCTCGTGATTTGTGATTGTGAGAGAATCGCCTGACAAACAAAAAACGGCAATCATAAAAATTATGATCGCCGTTTAAATGGATTAAATATTGATTTCAGAAAAGTTTGAAAAACCGATAGAGAAAATTCTTAATTTGGTAAGAAAGCCCTTATCAAAGGGCTTTCATCAGCTTTTAGTTGAAGGTGGGAATGGGTGCGTCTTGCTGTTTATTTCTGAAAAGAGCAGCTTTCACATTTTTACAGTTATCCGTATCAGCACCGGATTTCTTGCACTCATCGGCCTTTTTCAAGGCATCTTCTGGATGATTCCGCCACCAATCAACACTCTTGGTTTCCTCGCCGCACCCACTCAAAGCCAATAATGAAACTAACATCATGATTCTTAGCATTTTTATTTCCTTATACATGATTAACCAAAAAAACTGACAGCACCCGTAAGAATACTACTGTACGAATACCAGACAAAGTAACATCACCTAACGTATGTCTCACCACATCAAGATGATTTCTTACAGTTATCGGCTTTATGCCTTTTTCGTCTGCAATTTCTTCGATTGTGCTACCAATTGCGTACATCATCGCAATGTCTTTCTGATGATCACTCAACTGTTCCTCTGTGAAAATTTGATGTAGCCGGGAAATACGGATAGCATCGTCCCTAGTCATGATAACCTCTCATTCAGGTTGTTGTGATCAGTAGGTGAACAAAGTAGCCGCTTTGTTCGCCTACGCCTAAATCAACTTAAAAACCGAACCCTTTCCAACCTCTTTCCTGCTCCTGCTTTTGCTTCTTATGTTCAGTTGAATCCTTCGTAAAACCATTTTCAAGCGCAAATCCAATGTTACGAGAGCGCTCATTCTTCCGTTCAATCTGTTGTTTAACCGCTTTATCATCTGGCTGGTTGGTTATTGCCTTTGGTATCTCACGTTCTCTGTTACGCTCAATCCCTATGTTCTCTATTTGCCAGTTACTACGTTGACTCTCTCTGTAACCAGCAACGGAACCATCATCATTAAACATCGGGCTACGGACTCGCGTTGGTGACAATTTTTTTATTTTAACTAACGTGCCAGCCTGCAACTTTTCTGATTCAAAGTGGCTTTTCAAATCTTTGCCCCAAATCGTTACCTGCTTACCACCTTTAAGGGTTTCATAGGTCAGATAGGGAGTTCTCTTTTCACCTGCTTTGTTCTGATAAGCAGTTTCGCCAAATTCGACTACCTTGTAAACGTTCCTCAATCGCTTAGGGTTCTCGGCCTGTAGCCTTTCAACCTCACGTTTACGTTCTGGATCTTTCTTCCATGTTGCCGCAACATCATAACCCATGCCTTCAAGTTTTCTATAAAATCCTTGCCTAAATTTTTTTGTTTCGTCCTTAGTCAACCTTAAACGCTTTTCTGTATCTTCGTTTTTAAGTTTGAAGTTAACATGCACATGTGGGTGCTTTTCTTTATCATCATGATAGACTGCTACAAATGCATGATTAGGATAGCTTTCTTTTAAAAACTCTGCTGTTGCTTTTAACGCATCCTCTCGGCTTACTTTAGCATCTGGAGGCGGGGAAAAGACCATGTTTTTTACATGATCAATATTTTCACCACGGTACTTTTTATCATAATCGTTTCCCTTCGCAAGAGTGACTGTAAACTCTTTATTAAAGTCGTCACCTTTTCCAGAAACTTCAATACCATTACCATCATAACAGTAAGCCTCAAGCTCACCTTCTCGCGTTATGTAATCAACTCCATTTTTTATACCTGCAACAGTTTTACCTGAACCAGTTATTTTAAAAGTCACTTCTTTTGATGGGGTTGAACCGTATGATTTTTTATCCGAACCATGTTGAGCTTTATGGTTAAATGCGGATTTACTGGCATGACTTTGACGACCTGTTAGTTTTGCTGGCTGGCTTGCTTTATCTGAGCTTTTTGCTCGTTTTGTTCTATATTCATTCTCAACAAATACGCCCATAAATCACCCGAACCTGTTAACAACGCTTTTGGTTAAAGTCTCTAAAGCTGAATCAATAGACTGACATAATCCAATAACCTCAACTACTTCCTTTCTAAAATCCGGATCATTTACCGTACAAAATCTTTCGCCTTTTATGATAAAATGTATATTACGGCCTATGCGGTCAATTGCAGTGGTTAGTTTTTTCAAGTCTTTTATTTCATCAGGATAAAGGCAAACTTCATTTTTTAATAAAGACTGCCTTACTCTGATTGCTATCTCACGACTCATACTCATGCCATGCAATGCTGCATTACGTTTTAAAATTTCAATTTCATGAGGATAAAGATAGGTAAAAACGGCTTTTGCTGGCTTATCTGATACATGAATTGATAGAGGTGTTGTCTCAACTTCAAGCACCTTACGCTTTGCAAAAACGTTGACACTGTTAACACCACAGACGGCAGCATTAACTTTAGCAAGCTCATACTCATCATCATCTAGCCTGAATTTTACTTGTTTCATAACTCACCTAAAGAGCCTGCGGCAGGCACAGGCAAAAACCCCGTTTTTGGACAATCAGATAGAAAATTGGTACCAATTTCTAGCGGATTGTCTATCCTGCATTGATTCTAGCATACCTAAACTACAGAACGCCCATTTAATGTACAGGAAGATTCAAATAGAGCATATAAGTCGCTAGAACGTTCTCTTGTCTCCGACCATCTGGCAACCAAGCTGCTATACGTTCGTGCTAACTAGTTCGCTTCGCTCATTGGCTTTGCAGTGTGGGGGGTTGTCGCGGCTAACGCCGTGACGCTTTTATGTCCTCGCTTCGCTGCGGGGCTTCCGGCTTCGCCTCCATGCCCTTTCAGGGCATAAAAGGGGCATTCCAGCCCCTACGAAATATATTTAAAACATTGCATATCCTTGCAAGTAGTTTAACCACCATCGGAATTGATCCCATTCCCTACCTTTCATAGCAGGGATTCGTGTTTCCCATCCTTTGACAAGTGAATCTGCAACCTGTACGATTTGTTGTGTTGACATATTAAAACCTCACTAAGTTTTGTTTGTTAACGGTGATCAGGTTGCTCGAACAACCTGATCACACCTCTCACACATTTAGTTTTCCACCTCCTTTTTACTGTATATGCACTCTATAAATTCTTTTAAATTTAACACCTCATCACCTTCTTTCAAGGAATTAAAATATTCCTCGTATTCTTTTTCATATAATTCATTTTTCATAGCATTTTACTCCTAACTTTTTCTTTGTGTATTCTATGTCTATGTATGGTGTCCAATTACCCTTGTAAAATTCAATAGCGGCTTGTTCCAGTGTGATTAAACCAGTGTCGTAATCCCTTTTTACTGATTCATGAAAACTAGCTATATCAAACGGTTTCTTTCTTTTCATTTTTTAAATCTCCTGCCCGTGTGGGCTTATGGTGAAAGATGCTTTCCCTTTCAATGATTTTATTATACGTCTATTTAGACGTATCAACAAGTGAATAGCTTATTCTTTTTCAGTTTTTTTTCTCTTTTCTAAAACAAAATCAGGATGCTCCCCAGCCATTAAAAGAAGATATTCAAACTCCCCTTTTGATAAGCTCAAACGGTTATGGGTTTTAGCTTCCTCTTTTTTTTGCCATGTTCTTAAACCTACACCAAAGAGTTTTCCGCATTCAGTTTGCGTAATCCCTAATTTTTCACGTAGTTTTTTAATGTTTTCCGGCGTATTATCAGTTATCACGATCACTCTCCTTAATTTCTTTAATCATTGTAATGATAATTTCTTTATCGACCACTCTTAAACCATTAGTGGTAAAATCAATCAAGTTAAATTCATTTTCAACGAAATAAAACTCACTTAACATTTTTTTAGTAATTTTACTTTTACCTTCGGTCATGAGTTTTGAACGAGTCTTAATCTTTTTTACGAAATGGTATACACCTGCGTTTTCCTCAAGATAGTAGGTAATATCTCCTTTGTTTTTTCTCATAGCTGTTTCACCATTCCAGTTAGTGTAATAAGTTGATCCAAACTCAAGCCACGAACAAGAAAACCATAGCCATCACCATGCTCGGTTATTTGTCCGTTCAATCCATTTTCCACTTTGAAGCCTGTTAACGTTCCGTACCAGTTTTCAAGCTGTACAAGTTGCGATAACATCCCTTTCAGAATCCGTTTTTGTTCCCGTTCTGCCTGTATGTTCTTTTCGCATTCAAGCGCCTTTTCCACATCTTGCAGGGCATTTGCTAAAATTTTCCTCTCAATATCGGCGGCTATCTCAACAGGATTACGAAATAGTGATACGGTGCAGGAATAGCATGGACTACGCCAATTGCGACTATCCACGCTTCCCACGATTGAAAGTCTCTCTTTTTCATTCCGTATATGTACAGAGTAATTCTTAAACTTCGGGGATGTAAGTTTTATACGGTACTGGCAATCATCAAGAAGGTTAACGCGCCACCCATTCCCTAGGATACGACACACGATTTCAAAAACTGGTTGCCAACGTTCAAAGAATGATTTCATTTTAATGCCCCGTGATAATGTCTTGCTTTGATGGGGGCTTTCGCCCCCTGTAGATTTTATGCGCTTGCTTCTACCTTCCTCCAGCCTTTCGCTTTGTGTTGTCCGGCTGTGCCATACATCTCACGGATTTCATCAATGCTGTGTTCTTTACGATTACAGCGGCTTTTGTGTTCTTCAGGACGATAGAACCACTGTTTTTTCTTTGCTGCCCACTTGCACCCCATTTCTTTTAGAGTGTCTTTATGTTCTTTGGTGTCACCACTGATCCAGATCCAGTTACCAATGACTTCGTAAACCACTCCAGATAATCCAGAAAGAACATTCAACACTTTCTCCAATTCTTCACTGTAGTCATATCGGGCGTTTTCATCAGCACTTTGAAACTGATTGATTTTATCAATGTTAGCCATCAGGAAATCAAAAGCAGCGTTTACGGCTTTCATCAGTTCTGCGCCCAATGGATTACGATCTGGATGATATTTTAAAGCAGCTTTTTTATATGCTGTCTTAATGTCTTTTTCTGTCAGATCGCCAGATAGACCAAAAATATTTAATGCTTCTTGGATATTCATTTTAAGCTCCTGCCCGTTTGGGCTTATGGTGAAAGAGAACGTTCTCTTTCGATGAATTAATAATACGTCTATTTGGACGTATTGGCAAGCAAAACATCCCCCCCCCTTGCATCTTTACAATGTAAATACATTGTAAATCAATCTTGCTCTTTACAGTTGTAAACTGTGTTAGCGGAATGCTTTATCAATTTTGGAATACTTACGCGATAAATCGTCCTGAGAAGCGTTCTGAGCGTATTTTGCTGATTAGCTGTAACTTTGGCAGGGCTGGGTAAAGAAAATGGCTCTGAGAGCGTTCTATTGCTTTGCAGGAAAAGATCCAAAAAGGATCTCTTCAAGATCTTAGTCTGTGATTAGATCAAGCCTTTTCGAGAAAGGAGATACCGCTCGCCGCAGTCTTTGGCTGAGGCGTACCGCAGGAGCATAGCGACGAGGAACGAACAGGCAAAGCGAGGAAGCGGAAGTGAACCGGTACTAACAGAATGGCTCTTACACACAATGGTTAAATATTACACAATACTTATCAGAGCAGTAATCTGAATGCCTAGCAAGATCAATCCCCTGTGTTTATGCTGATTTATCCACAGGCTTTGTGCATTAAATAACTTATATCTTCTTTTTTTTCTTTAAAGACTTAAAAACTTACATCGGTATAACTTGCTGAAATATATGGATTATAATCTTTAAACATGAGAGGTTCCTCGGTCAAGCATGATAACATTCTCGGTTAAACATGAGAGGTTCCTCGGTTAAGCATGAGAGATTCCTCGGTTAAACATGAGAGGTTCCTCGGTTAAACATGAGAGGTTCCTCGGTGTAATTAACAGATTGGGGGCAAAAAAAAGATTACTATATGTTTTTCCTGTTAAATCTTTTTCCAATCTTATGTTGATTGTATCTGAATCTCTTAGCGATTGCGCTTTGGGCGGGTTTTTTGATGAAGAAGTCAGGCGCTGCATAGCATCGAAAGGCGTAAAGCATGAGAAGAAAATCGGTTTAACATGATAAATTAGAAATTGCGTTATCATGTTTTGAATGATAAGTTGATAGCTAGAAGGTAACTGGCATAGATGAGAATGAGCATGAATAAAACATCACTTTCAAGGCTGACCAAAGTTCGACATAGGAATGAGTTAAATTCTACTCTTTCCACTTTGCCGATGGCGGCCAAAAAAGTTTTGTTTTTGGCTATGAGTCAAATCAATTCAAAAAACGAATTTGATGATGACCATATATTTTATGTTAATGCCTCCGATTATACTAAATGGGTTAATGTTAAACCTGATGCTGCATATCTTGCTCTTAAAGATGGTGCAAATATATTGGATAGTGTTGTTTTAAAATTAAGAAACGATGAAATTCTAGATTTAAGCAGTGAGTTAAATCTCCCATTCACATCTAAAAACGTACCTGATTCATTGAACTTGAGCCTTACTGAATTTTCGGCATATTATAAGAATGAAGGTCGAGTCGGCATAAAATTCACTAACACTGCGAAAAGATTTTTATGCAAATTAGTTGGTTCTGAAAAAAGGTATACAACTCAAGTTCTTTTATCCGTAGTGAGACTTTCTAGTGTAAACTCATCTTCGTTGTATCAACTAATCAGGAAAATACATAGCAATAATCCAAGAATCATGTCTTTTGAAATGTCTGTTGATGAACTGAAAGAAGAACTTAATTTATATACTATAGACTCTCACGGAAATAAAGAATACAAATATCCAGAATTCCCAGCTTTTAAAAGGGATGTGTTAAATAAGTCTGTTAAAGAGATTATAAAAAATACTGAGATTAAGGAACTGAGTTTTGAAGTTTCTGGGAAAATAGGAAGGAAAGTTAACACATTGAAATTCACTTATTCATTAGAATCTACAGAGTTGCCAAATGAAGATAGTGAGTTTTTAGATATGTTTGATAAAAAATTCCCGCCTATTGATTAGGGAGGACATGATGAAAAACAATATTATTGATTTTCAGGGCATCAAATGTGGGCTTGAAAAATCCAAACCTGCGGCTGTGAATGATGAATCATATAATCACAACACTACTTCATTTCGACTGTTATCTTTTTTGTTACCATTTCGGTATCTACTTGCTATTTCTCTTTACCTGATTGTTGTTGTTCCCCTTGGTGTTATGGCGGCTTTGCGGCTGTTGTTTCAGATCATCGGCGGTATTGCCGTTGTGGGGCTTACCATCGTTTGGTTTATGGGGGCTAATGTGAGTGGCTACGCCGTTCTTGCTGCTTGGTTAGTTTTGTCTCTTTGTGGCTGCGCGGAACAATTGTTTACGTGGTGGACTGAAAGCCGATTTGCTTTCAGGTTGTTCGGCATAGGCTCTGACTCTACAGGCAGATCATGACAATGCAGGATAGACAATCCGCTAGAAATTGGTACCAATTTTCTATCTGATTGTCCAAAAACGGGGTTTTTGCCTGTGCCTGCCGCAGGCTCTATTTTAAGGATAATCGATAATGTTTAAACGTAATAAGCAGAAAGTAATTGAACCAACTAATAATGTAGTCATTCCATCAAGCGTTAACGTTTTTAGTGATTTCATCAGCAATAACCCTCAATATTCGAGCAATGCTTTTATAGCAATTGGTGAGGTTGATTGTTTTAATAAGATTCATCTGCTTTCTGAATCAGAGGCTGAGTTTTTAGGTGTTCTTTCACGTAATATTATACCTGATTATTCAGTATACCCAAAGGTAAGGCTAATTGAATTTGTACGTCCTTATGGCAGTGATGATGCAATAAAAGAATTGATTGTCGAGGTTCAAAATATCACATGTGATTATGTGATAACGTCATATGATGATGGTGTACTTGCAGTGGTTCAGTTCGGTGATGCTGCTACAGTAAGGCAGCAAAAGAAACGGCTAGTGATTAAGCGTGTATGTGAGATGTCCGGCATTTCATTCTATGTATTCAAGAATACACTTGAAATGATGAGTGATGAATCATTTGCCTCTTTACTGAAAGATGATGAAGAATAAATTAAAAGCCCTTATGGGCTTTTATATCTAAAAGTTTGAAAGTAAATTATCTTGCTGAGTTTTATAATCATCAAACTCGCCAATTTTAAAACAATTACATCCTTTTTCTGTTAAATGATACAATATTATTTCTCCTCCAATATATATTCTTTCATGTACTGGTTTTTTTGATTCTAGGTATCTCTGCTCATTCATCATTGTTGGTATTATGTCAACTAAGTTACCTTCAAGTATTGTGCAATCTGGTTTTACTCCTGTCCCATATCCTAATGATTCAGATTTAAAATCGTTAGTTGATCGATATGCATACGATACGGTTTTACCAGTTTCTTCACAAATACCAAATTGATAGACTGTTGTTGTAAATTCATCAGGCAGAGAAAATTCTTTTTTATAGTCTAACCAAAGTCTATTAAGTGCTTTTGGAGTGTGAAAATCCAAATTTTGGATGCCCCGCACAACCATCCTTGTTGATGCTTCAAGTAACCACTTATTTGCAAAGCCACCTGCTCCAGTGCCAGCTACGATGGTTTTTAAGTGAGGTATAAAGCCTGACTTACTTACAAAAGCAATAGGCTTCCCATTATCAACAGCAAGTGTATCTGTCGCTACTACCGCTTGTATTTCGTCGGTATAAAATATTAATGATGACATTTAATTCCCTATATCAATTAATTATGCTCTGTAAGCAACCAACCCAAAATATCCAAATCACCCTATTTTAGCTGATTCTAATAACCAGTGATTTCGTTGGTTTTCATCCATGTTGTCCCATGCTGCCAGTGCAGCTTTCAACACGGTTGTTTTACTTTGCCCTGTCCTCATTGCCTCGGATTCGAGTATACCTTCGAAATTTTCATTCAAGCGGAAATTAAGCAGCTTGGCTTTAGCAGTTACTGGCTTTTTACTGGCTCCGGCAATGAAACGCGCAGTTTCTGCGTTAGTTGCTGGTTCGTTTGATTCAGGAAGTTTTGGGGTATTCAGTTTTAAAGCCATTTTTTGATCTCTTTAGTCAGGACACTATAACGAATGTCTTTATTATAGTGTCTTTATAGTGTATTTACAATGTAAAGATACGTTGTTAATTTACTGAATTTATTAAACAATTCCTAATTCCATACCAACTAATTCGAGCTGTGCTTTTGCATTGTTAAGGCTGGAAGCACGAGCTACATCATGCACCCCTGCCCCTTCGTTACATGCGTTTTCGAATACATCCAACTCGGCTATTCTTGTCTTTAATGGTTGAATCCAGATGCTGTCTGAACGGAGTATTTTGTCTAGTTCTATGGCTTTCTGTGTGTGACGTGGTTTGCTTGGATTAATGCGCGTCATTAATACCCACGGTTGAAGATTTCCGTTAGTCTTTTGAGCTATTCTGACTTTTTCCGTTACGCTTGTTAGGGTTTCACTTTCAAAGTCAGATGAAGGTTTTACTAGTGTAACCATGATGTCTGATACGGTTAGAGCGCTACGGAACTCATGGCTATCATGCCCTGGACAATCCACGATCAGTACTTCACAGAGTTTGCTTAGGCGGCTTATCTCCTTGGTTACATTCCCGTATGCCTCATGCACAGGGACGGGTAACAGGCCATTTGCCTGACGCTTTTCACTCCAACTCAACATGTCTTTGTTTTTGTCTGTTTTCAGAACGATAACCGACTTGCCTTTGTTTACCAGCATAGAGGCCGTATTAGCTACGTAGGTGCTTTTCCCAACACCGCCTTTGTCTGATACTACCAGTAAAATTTTACCCATTTGAGGCCTCATATTATTTACGTTGTAAAGATGGAATAAAGACGCATCTGTCTTTACAGTATCTTTATACATCGAGCGCTTTACTATGTAAAGACGTTATAAAGATGTTTGTGTATTTACATAGTAAAGCAATTGTAAATCACTCAGTGTCTTTATGTGTGCATTACAATGTAATGATTTCTGTGTCTTTACAATGTAAATTGTATGTCTTTATGATATCTTTCGGTTACAACGTAACAGAAAAAGGGAAACTGGCGAAAATGGAGCTTAGGACATAAATTCAAGGTGAAATCAGGCATGTTGCAAATATGTTAATGGTTGGTCGGTTAAGCTGAAATTTGATGATCAGTTATGTACGCCAAAAAAGAATGAAATCGTCAGATTGAGCTTGGTTTTTGAAGGTTTCGTAGTAGATATATGGTTTGGCGGCTATAAAATTATCAAAAGTCGGCAATTTAACATATTGTATCTTACCCGCACCGATTTTTGGGGGCTTGTCTACAACTCTATGGCTGATGTGGCGGCCTTTCATTTACATATGAATGTTGTAACTAAAATATTAATTCAAATAAGGTGTTCACTTTACAACCTAGATTAGATACATTTGATTCAAATAGGGTTCAAAATGAGTCTGCGCAATGGCTAAGATACAAGTTCGAAACTTTCCTGATGATCTCTACACTCGATTAGAAGAAATGGCTGCAATGTCAGAGCGGTCTATAGAAGGTCAGGCAAGGTTGATTTTAAAGTTAGCACTGGAAGAAAGCCCTGCGGCTATCAAACCTGTCAGTGAGCCAGCAACACGCTATAAGCAGATAATGCCGTCAACGGACTGGTATTTCCGGCATGATAATGTCGAAGGTTGTTCAACCAAGAGTACTGTTTACCAATTGGCGGCATGGGCGCTGACTCATGACGGGGAAATTGTTGGGCTGGTTACAGTGCGTGATGTTGAAACTGGTCGTCCGAAACTGGTAACTCCACCTCCAATTGCAGGGGATTATCTACACAGAGAGCAATTAGAAGCTGATGAAGTGTCAGCCTCGAAGCGTAGATAGGTGCTATTAATGGAGGCTAGCATCTTTAGCCTCCACCATTTTAAGATAGATTTGCTAGTACCTGTGGAGCAACATCACCAATGAGTTTTTGAGCAAAATCATGTTGAATTAACATAGCATCGGCAAGCTCATAATAATGAGCACTATTGGTTTGTATATCTTTAAGCGAGCGGATTAGATCGCTTAAAACAGAAGAACCATAATGTTTTTCGGCCTTTGTGATTGCGCTTTGTGGTATGCCTCCCCACGCATCATACATAGCCAAAATATCAAAAATATCCTTACACTGCCCATGCATACATCTATCTGAATTTGCTAATAATTTAGTATAAAAACAGCTTTCTTGATCTATGAAAGGAATAGGGAACAACTTGCGCGTATCAGCTACTAAATCGTAGTTATCGAAACTAACTATCTCAAGCTTTATCGTTGCGTCCTGTTCTTTTATGAAGGTGCGAACTCCATATCTATCAAACATTATTTCTCTGGCATACTGGAAGTCTTGTTTTACTAAGTTGCCAAGTGAGTTGGATGTAACCTGTTCCCGTACGGCTCGATAAGATGATTTATCAGGGCACAAAAAATCAACATCGATCGATTCTCTATACTCATCTATTTCAAGGGCAATACGAGTTCCCCCTCCGAAATAAATAGAGTTAGCAAAAAAAAAGTCGGCATTGAAATTATTCAATACCGACCTGATTAGTTTATGATGCTTAATCTTATATTCGTTCACTACAGAATGAATCCTTATGCAGCCATAAAGACACCGTTACCGTAAAAATCAGTTAAGGCATCAATCAACTGGCGTTCATTTTGACCTATATGTTTTTCATCAACAAAATTCCAACGCTCTTCGTACATACGAAAAGCCAACATTGCGGGAATTTTCTGAGTGTGAAAATCCCACAGCACTTTATCCAGTTCAGGATAGTTGCCTCGAATAATTTCACCCATAAAGTCACCTATTGCAGTCTACAGACATAGTTACGAGGTTATAGCAAATGCCACAACCGGTTTCGTGTCAAAAAGTGCTATTCCTGCAATTACCCTTCAATTATATTGTTGTGATTACCACACACGGATGTGTTGGCCATCTCCTGATGGGTGCCACCGGCGCTTTAACGTTTCTATAATTTTCATTGGGTTACATGTTTTACTACGCAACATCAAAACATCAATATTTTTGAATCTCTTAACATCATATGTGTACTACGTGAAATCTGAGGGAAGGGCAGGGGGAAAGTAACGGATTTTTTGCGTAGCACTGCATAGACAAGTTTGGAGATTGGAAATTATTGGAGTCAGTTTGGATATAGAGAATTATTGTACGTTTAGTTCGTTGTTTGACGAATTTGATAAGAATGGATGCGCTGCTAGTGTGTTGATAGTATTTGGGGTCCGCTTGGAAAAAGGAAATTATCCTACGCTAAGCGCATTTTTTGCACAGATGGCTACCGACTGAACGTAACGTGTGAGTCATGATCAGAAATGTGTTAACTCTAGGAATTGACACGACTTACTGTTCGATGGGGAAATCATGTTTAGCTATCTCAAGGCTATGTATCATCAATCAAAAATTCAGGCTGAACTCAAGGCACAGATACATGAACAAACTACGGTTAATGCTATCTGTCATCACCCTGAATCAATCGAGATCATTGCGGTTTGTTCGACTGATGCGTATTACCGAAAACGTAAGGACGCTGCTTTTCTGACAACCTGTTCTGTGCTCATGCGTACTTTAAAAGATGAATCCGTACCGATGGTACTACGGAAAACAGCATGGCGATTATTGAACGAAAGATACCAACGAATTAAGTTAAATCAGGCTTATAGGATAGAAAATTTCTTGCTTGTTGCCGATTTTGAATATGCTCTCGAAGAACATGATGAACTAGCAGAGTAGTACTAGTGAGGCGATGAATACCGACAGTTAACGTGCATGTGACTTAAACGTCCGAAACCGAACGATTACGTACACCATGCCGTTGATCTGTCCGAAAGTAGGCAAAACCAGAAACGGACAGCCTGACAGTTCCGTACATCCCTTGCGGTCAGGGGTTTCCGATCAATGGAACGAAATCACCCGTTAAGCTTGAAAAGCTTAACGAATGGAAGGGACTTCCCCTGGATATGCGCCTGGTTAACTTTCATGCAATCATGGGATAAACATTGACCCAGAGGGATTCGTTATGACCATCACCACTGTCGGTATCGATCTTGCTAAAAATGTGTTTGCTGTTCACTGCGTTGACCAAAATGGTAAAGCAGTTCTGGTTAAACCCAAGGTGTCGCGTGCAGCACTTTCTGAACTCATCGCTGGTTTACCTCCCTGTGTCATTGGAATGGAAGCCTGCTCGGGTGCCCACTATTGGGCAAGATTATTCAGGCAGTATGGCCATGATGTCCGGTTGATGGCACCGAAATTTGTCTCACCCTATCGCATGGCGGGTAAGACCGGGAAAAATGATGCAGCTGATGCAATAGCTATTTGTGAGGCTGTGCAGCGGCCGCACATGCGCTTTGTACCCGTCAAAGACGAAAGCCAGCAGGCAATGCAATGCTTACATAGGACAAGACAGGGATTTATTCAGGAAAGAACAGCGACGTATAACCGTCTTCGGGGGTTGGTATCTGAATTCGGGGTTATTGCCCCACAAAGCACTGATGCTCTGCGTCATGCTGTTTCTGACCAGAAGGAAACTCTGCCAGTACAGGTCAGGCTGTGCATTGATGATCTATTAGCACATGTCACTAATATTGAAGAGAAAATCGCCGAATATGACAGGGTGTTATCTCGTGTTGCCAAAACAGATCATCGCAGCCAGCAGTTAATGGAACTGAAAGGTATTGGGCCCACAACGGCGAGTGCGCTGGTCGCCAGTATTGGCAATGCCCATGATTTTAAGAACGGGCGCCAACTGGCAGCCTGGTTGGGGCTAACGCCATCACAATACAGTAGTGGCGGAAAATCAAAGCTTGGCAGGATAACAAAAGCGGGTGATGCCTACCTGCGAACCCTGCTGGTCCAGGGAGCCCGTTCTGTTATGGTAGGGGCAGAGAATAGAACGGACTCGTTTAGCCGTTGGGTCTGCTCGTTGATTGGTAGGCGGGGATACTGGCGTGCTGTCGTTGCAATCGCCGCCAAGAATGCGAGGTTGTGCTGGGCATCATTACATTACGGCGATGACTTCAGACTGTATTCAACAACGTGAAAAATTAAACTGAGTAGTAACTGAACTGTAACTCGTTGATGGTAAAGGGTTAGACCCCCGTGAGAAGTATCTGCATATCCTACTGGATATCACTATCCGATTAACGAAGGAGGATCTCACGAGCGTCTTTCATCAGGGTCCGAATCAATAGCGATTCAGCGTGACCGTTTATAGTAGTGCAGTCTCATCCCTTGCCTTTCATTGATGAACAGCCAGAAATTAAAAACCGGCGTTGACTGTTTGGGGAAGCCCTTATAGTAGGATAATTTCCTTTTTCCAAGCGGACCCGAAATAGACGTCCGCCTTGCTTGCTTTCACCGGTAGTTAACTCAAAACCACTTTCTAGCTGTACGACTGCTGCCGTGCCATTACCCAATGACTCAGTGACTTTTAAGCCCCATCGATTTCCGGATTGGCCACCGCTGAGTAGCCCAGTGGATTTGGATGAGTAAGGAGAACCGTCCCACATGCCACTAATACGTTGATGAGTAATTCCAGCATCCAACACACCATACAGTGTGACTGAGGTATCGGCATGAACGAAGTTTAGGCAACCTACACTCAACGCAGATCCCAATAAAATTTTTTCATTATGAGTACTTTTCCAGGTTAAATTAAATGTAGACGGTTTAACCGTCTAAAGAGATTGACTGATCCACCCAACTGGCACTCGTATGACTGGTGTAAATAACCAGTTTCTGAGCGGCTTTAGCCTGTAATAAAAGCGTGCTCACCTGATGACTACGCTCTGGATCCAATCCTGTACAGGGCTCATCTAAAAGTAAGATTGGAGGAGAAGAAAAATAAGCGTGAAGCAACATAAAACGCTGTAGTTCACCACCAGAGACATCACAGGCATAGCGAGAGAGTAAGCTAGGAGAGAGGTCCAGCAGTCTTAGTCCGTCGAGTACTGTCTTTGTGGGGACTAGAGCAAACCAATCCACAAGTTTTTCGCGAGGTAGTACGGTAGGATGTTGCCCTACGTACGACATTAATCGTGAGCGTAGAAATGCAAAGTGGGCGGGTGTCATTGTGCTTGGTGTGAACTGCTGATCGTGGGTTCGTATGCACAAGTGTGCCGTTCCTAAGCTTCGACTTCCCCAAATTCGTGAGAGCAAAGTCGATTTTCCTGAGCCTGACGCTCCCCAGATCTGTACGATCTGCCCTGTTTGTGCCGTTATGCGAAGTGGCCCATGATGTATGCCATTGCCTTCATACTGCAAAATCACAGTTGGTTTATTCATTAAATCATTGCCTTAACAAGAGCTTGGGCGATGAGATGCTCAGGCTCAGTAAGCAAACGATCCATAATGGATTCGCTGACGATGCGGCCTTGATCCATCACGATGGCCCGATCAGCAATGAGTCGAGCTAGACGTAAGTCATGAGTCACAAACACCATGGCAGTCTGTGTTTGGTTTCTCAAATTAGAGAGCACATCTAAAAAATCTGCTTGAGCGACTGAGTCGAGACCAGCAGTGGGTTCATCTAAAAATAAAATGCTCGGCTGATGGATCATGGCCGCAGCGATTTGTACGCGTTGGCGCATCCCTCCCGAAAAGTTCTTCACTGGCTCATGTAATCGTTCTGGACATAAACCAAGTCGCTGGCCCCATTTTTGTGCTTGTTTGAGTGCATCAACCGCACGGTTGTCACCTAAATCAAAAAGACGACGTACGATATTAGTGGCGGCACTTTGTCTCAGGTTTAGGGTTGTGCTGGCATCCTGAGCCACATAGCCACACGCCCGCCGACGTAAAAGGTTAGTTTGATAAAGACTGGTACGTAGTAAATCCTGGCCTAAAAGGGAAAGAGCCTGACAGTTGTTAGATAGCTGTCGTCCAGCAAGTATATTCAGAAGACTTGATTTTCCAGCACCTGAGGGGCCGACTAAAGCGAGAACCTCGGAAGGATAAAGCTTGAGGTGACAATCCGACAAAATACGGTGCCCAGCTATTTCAAGTGAGATAGCCTGTGCTGTCAGCACGGGATCTGGCAAGCTAAACATGAGCGCGCTCCTTGCATGCTTCGGAGTCGGAACATACCCAATGGGGGGTGTTTGACGTACCAATATTATCCAAATAATGAATAGATGAGCCGCAGATACAACATGCTGTATCGACTTTTTTCAGGCTAGCAGGCAGGTCAACAAAAGCTAAGTTTGCTAAGGGTGTATAGGCAGGCAATGCATAAATTCGTCGCTCGCGTGCGGCGCCAAAAATCTGAATAGCAGGCATCATCGCCATGCGGGGGTTATCCATAGCAGGAATAGGCGACGGTGACATTAAGACCCCATCATTAACAATCACAGGGTGGTCGTATCCTAAGCACGCATCATCTTGTTGCAACCATGTTTCAAATAGAGCGCTTAACACGACACCGTAATCATGATGTGCGTGCCGTGTCAGTGCTTCGGCCGCATCATTAATAAATCCACGTAGAGGGTCAGGTCGAGGAACTTGGTACACCACAATTTGCTCTTCCCGCAACGGGCTTTCAGGGACTCGCTGACGCGTTTGAATGAGAGTAGCCTTTGAGCTTGTTGTCGTAATTGATATGTTTGCCGTTTTAGTAAAAAAATCCGCGATATTCAGGGCATTAACGGTATCATCCGAACCATGATCGACTACCTTTAACGTGTCATTCGGTTCTAATAAGGCAGCGGTAATAGCCATGCCTCCTACCCCCCAACCATAGGCAATGGGTAGCTCAGGAGCTGAGAAAGGTATTTGACGTCCAGGTAGACAGAGTGCTTTTAGGGTTTTACGACGTATTTCTTGTTTGGACGGTAGATCAAGGTAGGCATAATTCATATTTCCTCCTTAGCCTGAACTCGGCGTAAACGCGCTAAATCAGCATCAAAGTCAGAGTAATGAGGTAATTTCAAATGGCTGACATAGCCGGATGCAGCGACTCCGTCGGTATGCATGAGTGCATCACTGGTAGCACCCTCAATTTTAAAGTGCTGATCTACGATTGCCATGGCGACGGCTTTACGCTCGTTAGCTCCAAAAGCAATACCAAAACCCGCTTCTAAATGTGGAGATGAGCTAAAATTTGGAGCCACAGTAGTGCAGGCAGTTAACTCAACCTCACCAATGGATACGGTTAAATTGAGGTCTTCCAGCTCTACGAATATTTCAACGCTCCCTCTCATTAATTGCGCTACATAGGGATGACTCGTTGAGGCTTTACGCAAACTCTCGTAAGCTAATCCAGTTAAGTAGCCTTCTTCGCCACGAGCGAGATGAGCGAGACGCTCGCAAGGATCAGGTAAAGAAGGCAAAACAGTTCGCGTAATGTCTATCGGAGCTTTAGATATTTCGGTGCGGATAAGATCTGCGTACAGTGGCTCAGAGCTAGAGGGCGATGAGGGAGCTGTTATCACTGATTTAGGTAACTCGCACTGAGGGCGAGAGTGTTCTAAATCCATATTCAGTAAGCGGTGGGTGTAGTCGTAAGTGGCGCCTAAAATTTGCCCTCCAGCCAACTCTTTTTGCGTGGCGGAAATGTGGCGACTGTAATGCATTGTTTTTAGATCTATGTTTTGGCTTGAGCCAAAATTGGCTAATTGCGCGCGATGAGCACGTACGAGAAATACCGCTTCGGCAATGTCTCCCTGAGCTTGCTTAAAGGCAATAGCAGCAAAACGTCGATCGTATAAGCCCCCCTCACTCATGATCCGATCAAGAGCTAACGACATTTGTGCCATGATTTGATTAATTTCAATCTCGGGGATTGTGTCGTCGCCTCGGCGACTCCGTTCTACGGCTATACGGGAAGCAGCAATTGCTTGTTCACCACCCTTTACTGGTACGTACATTAAATGATCTCCAAAGTTAAGTGACGTGGTAATACAACCAGCTGCGTGTCAGCGCATAGTAGTAGGTCCACTCCACGCGGGTAATCGGCACGAAAAGCAATATGATCAATGACTACATTTTGATGTAACCCTGAAAAATATAAAGTGTGTGGTTTGTTGAGTCCTGCACCGGTGGCTCGTATAGCAAGCCCCCCGTTTGTAGGTGATATGGCGGCTATTTCCATGACAAGGGTTGCCCCACTTTCAGGCGACTCACGGCTTCCTGCTGGAATATGTTGTAAGTGATGCCGTTGAGAACCTGCAAAAACCCATTCGGGAGTTTGGCTCAAGGTTGCGCCTGTATTCAAAATACGGCTTGTTAATTCCTTATTTTCCACCTCAATAGCTACCGTCGTTTGGCTGTCTAGAAGGCAGTCAACGATGCAATGAATAGCACGCTCTTCTAGTTGCTGTATGCGCATTGGGTAACCAAAGGCATGCAGTAGTCGCCGATAAGTACGCGTCTGCCGATGTAACTCATCGTCATGTCTGTGCTCAGATCGTAAAGGTATTTTCATGATTCTAAGTTTTTTGTGTGGTGTAGAAACGTACAGAAGTAGCAGCCGTCAGCTGCTCCCTCTCAGCCTTTTTTAGCTCTAACTGTTGGCGTATAGGGTGCAGCACCAGCTCACGTTGGTGGGAGGGGGCCGTTTGTAGAAAGGCGTCTAGATAGGCCGCTAACTCCGCTTTGCGTAGATCGGAGCCCAAATGTACTGCGTAACCTTGAATTTTCCCAATAGCGATTACGCAGCGAGTACAAGAAGCCTCACCAAACTGAAATGACACTGAGGCCTTACAAGCTTGTGTATTGAGCTGCACCAACCCCGTTTCAGGGCCAGCGAGTTTTTGTATAGGCACACCCGGATTGTAAGTAGCCCAGATATTTTCCAGATAATCTCGGTTAGCTCGGGCAAGTAGCCCGAGCCAAGTTTGACGTTCTTGATTCATGGCTATGACTTATTACGATAATACGGTAGCGTTGTAAATATCTTCTGCGGGCTGGACTAACAAGCGTTCTCCCATTTCGAGCTTCATTTCAGCCAAAATGATCTCTTCTTCTGGTGAGCGGTCTTTCTTGCGTGCTAACTGAATGAACTCGGGGCGTACGTGTCCGGGACGGATGGTGATTTCAACAGCGGTGCCACGGTACTCGAAACGGAAGTAATAACGACCACCGGGGGACTCTTCTTCTTCGAGCCCTACTGAGTTATCAACAATGTAGCGACCCTCAGTAAGACCGCGGGTAACAAACTCAATCGCATCTCTACCCCCTGGGCCTCCAAAGGCTGTGACACAGCGAATTTCACGTCGTTCAGGCAAACGACCATTATCTAGCAAGGGCCAGGCTCGCTGCATAACTTTTAGCCCGTGGGCTACACCACCCGGATAACCGGCACCGTGGTATTTTAATAACTCATCAAAGTGGACTGTAAATTCATGTCCATTTTCCAGATAGGAGATTGTATCGTTACTCATTGTATTTACCTTTGTTTAGAGGATAAGAAATGGGCATATCTTGATCCGGTTCACGTATTCCAAAAACCGGGCAGATTGTGCTTTGAAAATGTTCTCCCGTTTGCACCATTAGACGGCGTAGTCTGACGTTGTATAAACGGGATAACTCAGACTCGGTTAACAGCTCATCAGCTGGACCAAATTTAATCTGATCGTTGGTGTGCATCAGCAGTACTTTGTCTGCGAGATGCAGAGCGTGTTGCGGATGGTGAGTGGTAAAAACGACCGAATGGCTACGTACTCGGCGTAACTCGAATAAGACGTTAAGCAATAAGTCCTGATTAGCTAAATCTAAAGCTGAAGCCGGCTCATCAAGTATGAGTACCTCAGCACCAGTAGCTAAAGCACGAGCAAGCAACACTAATTGGCGCTCGCCGCCGGATAGAGAGCCATATAAACGATAAGCAAAATGCCCTCCGCCTACTTTTTCCAATGCTTCAAGAGCTAGCTTACGATCCCGCTGTGAAGGAAGGCTGAACATGGGAAGCAAGGCGGCTCGTGCCATGAGTACCACATCGAGGCAACAATGGTTTTCACTACCGTATTGGTATTGAGGTACATAGCCGATGAGGTGGGGTACCTGCCGTTGTCCTTGATCTAAACGTTGTGAGCCTAATAGAGCTTTTAGCAACGTAGTCTTACCGCGTCCGTTTGGGCCCAAAATGGCCAACGTTTCGCCCTTTTGTACGTTAAAACTTAAATCCTGAAAAATCACACGTTCACTAAAACGTACGCACGCTCCAGTTAAACTGAGATGAGAGGTAAAGACGGTTTGCATGATTAAGCCCTTTCACGTCGACGAGTGCATAGTAAGTACACAAAGACGGGGGCGCCAACTAGAGCTGTGAGTACGCCTAAAGGAATCTCTGCAGCAGTTAAACTACGAGCCAACGTATCAGTCAAAATCATGAAAGTGGCACCCAGCATAAGACTCGTGAAATAGAGCCGGCGGTGATCTTCGCCTACTAACATACGAGCAAAGTGTGGGATTACGAGTCCTACCCACCCCACTACGCCCGATGCGGTTACGCAGGCGCCGATAATGATAGAAATCAACGCGAAGACGACCATCCGGGAGCGTGCAACATGGATGCCAAACGACTTAGCTTCGTCGTCACCCATAGCGAGTACAGCAATGCGATAGCGCATTCTATTCAGTAGGTAAATGCTGGCAATGAGTATAGGAGCAGTTTGTGCAAATTTTTCCCAACTCGCCGTTGCAAAGCTTCCCATCAGCCAAAAGACGATGGCAGGTAAACTCGTTTCTGGATCCGCGGCATATTGAACTAACGAAATACCTGCTGCAAATAAAGCATCAATAACAATTCCAGCAAGCACAATAGTCATCAAAGTACGACCCGCCATATTTGAAATCAGCACTACTAAAAACAGAGCAGCAAATGCTGATACAAACGTAGCCCCCATCAGTAGCGGCCCCCCTACTCCAGCCAAAATTGCCAGTGATCCTCCTAATGCTGAACCTGAGGATAAACCTAGCACTTTAGGTGAAACGAGAGGGTTACGAAATAAGGTTTGTAAGGCTACCCCGCAGATGGCAAGCCCAGCCCCACATACTCCTGCCAATAATATGCGCGGCAAGCGTACATTCAAGATCACCAACGCATCCATATGCTGTGAGTTATCACCTCGTAAGGCTGCATATAGGATGGCTACAATCTCATCTAGCGCTACGCTGTATCGACCTACTGATAGCCCGATTAGCACAGTCGCTATAAGCAGTAGGGACAAAAGAGGCCAATGACTAGCACGCCAAGTGCTCAGGGTAACTGGCTCAACCATTTCTGAGGACGAGTGAATCGATCGCGTATATTTGTTCATTGTTTACGAAACACTTGATAACCGTGACTGTCGCCGTTCATATCAATACGCAGAATTCGATCTATCTGCTCATCCGATAGGTCAAAGTTATAAAGTAATTTGAAGCCTTCTTTTAATTCGTGACGTAGGTCAAAAGAGAAAATATCGGGATGAGTAAGATTGGCCAGCCACATCCATGTGTAGGGGCTTTCATGGGAAGCACTATCCCAGATATATCCACCTTGAGGTGTCTTATAAACGCGTTTTTGTACGGCGGCATTTAAGCGAGAAAGTAATGGGTCGTCGTATATCGCTTCTAATCCAGCATCCGTCTCTGCTGCGGAAAGTAAGATAATATCTGGGTTCCATTCAAGAATCTGTTCCACGCTAACAGTGCTTTGTACGCCAGCTCCTTGAGCTACATTTTTAGCGCCAACCAGCTCGATGAAGGTTTGTTGATAACTTTTCTCACCAGTAGCAGTCAACTTGGATTTGGCAGAGCGCAAATGCAAAATGCTTGGTGTTGCATGAAAGCCTACTTGTTTTAAACCAGTAGTAATTTCACTTTGTACACGGTCACGCCAATCAATAAGCTTTGACAGTTTTTCAGTATTACCCGTGATATCAGCCACCATTTTCATATTGGCTCGGGCCAGCTCTTCTGTACCCGCATTGCCACCGCCTACCATTAGAGCAACGGGCAAACCTGCATTGCGAAGTGGAGCTACGATATCATCGCCGCGCTCACCCCACTGGATGACTAAATCCGGTTTAAGTTCTGCGATGGCCTCTACGTTGGGCATCCAACCACCGTTTTCCGACAAAATGTCACTGGAGATATCAACAGCTTCAGGAAACATAACGCTCATCATACCGCTCTCAAAGGCTCGTTTAGAGCCCTCATTCATACCCACTAACAGCTCGGTAGAACCATCTATTGCGATGAAGGTAGCTGCAGCTGGATTGGGCAGAGTAATGATACGTCTAGGAGGGGCTTCTAACTTAATTTCCTGTCCGGTTACATCAGTAAAGTTAAATTCTTGCGCTGACAAGTTACCTGATAACAAAGTTGTCGCTACTAGCACGGCAAAGCAACGGGGTATTGAGGTCATAACCCCTCCAATTGAGAATGAGATTGAATATGATTTTGATTAAAAATATTATAGCCAGTTTTTCATCAATTGGAATCGAATGTTTATGACGGTGCGTGAAGTAATTTCGAACAAGCTAGCAGCAGTGTCTGTGCGTGACTTGCTTTTAGTTGAGGCCGTCGCAATGAAACGTAGTTTTCGTTATGCGGCCATAGACATGGGTATTTCGACCTCGGGCTTGTCTTATCAAGTAAAAAAAGTAGAGGAAATTCTCGGACAGCCCATTTTTGAAAGGGGGAGTAAAATAACACCCACTGCCTTTGGAAAGGAAGTTTTAGACTTAATCGCCGTAATTTTAGAAGGCGTGACTCGGCTTGAGGGGTTACGTGATGATGGCTTAGCTCTTCCCTTTGGGCAAACCTTACGTATTGGAGTGATTTCCTCACTGGCACCGGATAACTTGTTACGGATTATCCAGATTTGTGCTCACCGTTCAGGTAAAACTAAAGTCGAGTTGGTTAGTGGCAAGCATCAAGGTCTGTTACGGCGTTTACAGAACCGTGAAATTGATTTGCTAATTAGTGCAGCACAGTCGGTTCCTGAGGGGATGGCATATACAAGCTTATTCAAGGAACACTTTGTCTTACTAGTGCGAGCCGATAAACTTCAGCCTGAACTCCATCCTCTTATGCTCTGTGAGCCTGGATTACTACCACTTAGCGAGGATGATTTTGTTCCATCGCTAATTACTGAAGGCTTAAGTAAATTATTAAGCTCCGGCTTGACTCGTACATATGGCCTTGGTGTTGAGCATCGAATGGCTTTAGTTGCCGCAGGTTATGGTCATGCATTATTGCCGTATGGCTGGGTAAGAGATGTACATTTACCGGATCATTTAGCAGTGATGGAGCTTCCTCCCGCTTTATCGGCAGAGCGTGAATTAGGTTGCTTTTGGCGTCACTCATACATGATGGGGAGTCAAATTTCTCAGGCTTTTAGTGAAGCATGGTAATGCATGTTTCTGATGCGGGAGTATTTAAGATTTTACTGAAAAAAGGCATTGTGCATCAAGGTGCGCTTACGCATTGATTTTGTGGTCTGCAAACATTCGGATCAGCCTTCGAGCGTCATCATGCTTGACGCTCGTTGTAACAGATAAGCAAGGAAAGGCAATTCCTGTCGCTTTGAAAGCACTCTTGATTTTTTTTCCAGTTGCGCTCGTCGGGAGGAATTCGACATAGCGCAAGTGCC
>NZ_JBQSVB010000015.1:0-74046 GCF_052376015.1 Ewingella sp. AOP8-B2-18 | reverse complement strand
GAACTACCCGGATCATAGATGTGGTGATTTTTTTTTACAACCATACAATATGTAGATTGTCTAAAAATGCTTATTGCAAATTTAACAAAGCCCGCAGGATGCAGGGTGAGGTGTAGAAATTTTTTTCTATAAATTTCTTTTCGAGCCTTTTTAGAGGCTTTTTTTGGCCGCTTTCCTTATCAAATTTGATAAAAACACCCCTTTACTTATATTAGCGCACATGGTGAAATGCCCCGGTGATACATCTTGTGTGCGTTTCTAACCTCGCTTAGAAATCACATCTGAAGGACTGGCCGCTAACCGGTTTCTTCATTAAGTTTAAGAAAACCGTCTCTTTAGGCGGTTTTTTTATGCCTAATTTTCTCAAATCCCCCATTAAATTTTCTTCATTTCGGGGTTTGAGGCCCAATGGGGCTTAACCAAAGTAATTAAAAAAAAATAACTTGTTATTTATACTCTTAATGTCCAACTCGCGATTATTTATGCGCGTAAGCGCATGAAGGCGACGCACTATGTTCGACAGTGATCCTTTGCTCATTGTCGCCGGTGAAGCGGCGCAGCCGCCCCGGCTTGATAGGTTCCCCCGATGCCCACCCCTCGCCCTGCCAGACCATACCCGCCATCAACTACACATAACCTTAAGTACGCGGTCGGAGTGGTCCTGGCGAAGCCAGGGCGTATCTCCGCGTTAGCGCCTATGGCGCTTACGAGCGTGTACTTCAGAGCTAAAGCCACACCTCTCAAAGCGACACATTTTTAATAGTTACAACATTCACTTTTAAAGCCACTCTGTTCCGGGCCGTTGGCCCGGGGCGGGGCGGCTTTACAGGTGGACGGAGGGGGTGCGTTTGCGCTCGGTGCCGGGGGTTGACGTGGGTGAGGTTTAGTGAATGTTGTAACTAATATCACGGGTGTTATGCCCCGGCTTGTCCGGGGAGCTACTTCTTCTTTGCCTTTGCCGATGATGCTGTTGGTCAGGCGTTGTTGCCCTGAGCAACGCGAAGGGAGCTACTCCAGATGCCGGGCTTTAGCCGGCTCAGGAGTACTCTTTCTTTAGAAAGCTTGTTTTGTTCAGAAGTAACGTTCGAAATTAATCCTATCTGAAGAGGGGTTTTCGAAGTTAATGGAATGCCTCGACCGGAGGAATTAACTCTTCGAATTTAAACGATTATTTCTTAATCAGGCATTGGCCAGCGCCGTATCGTGAGCACGCCTCGACCGTCGCCGGTGCGCATTTTGGCGGATAACAGACGTGGGGAAGCCTGCCAGGCATCCGCGAACGGAAAAAATGCCAGCATCAGGCCCGCGAAATCGCAGGAAGGGGAAAGGTTTAGAGAGGAATGTGGTTAAGACAGTGGAACGCCGGCGCGCTCCAGGAGCCGCTGATAAAACGTCTCAGCATCCGTGGACAGCAGCGTCGGGAACTCGGCTTTGAGGGCACTTTCCAGCGACATCTGCGCAACCGTGGTGAGCAGACCACTGGCCGTAAAACGCCGCCAGGCGTTCTCATGCATGGCCGTGCTATTTTTGGGACGCAGCTGCCGCACTTTACGCGCCTGTTCGTCAAGAACGGCGCCAATATCTGCCTCAGTTCGCGCTTTTTCATCGCGCAGCTCCGGGCTGACAACCCAGCGTTTTATCTGTCTCAGACGGTTTTTAAGTGAATGGTGGCGGTCAATACTGATGCCCAGACGCGCCATTTTGAGCAGGTGACGCTGATATTTCTGCTGCATCGACTCCGCCAGTCCGCTGGCTACCGCCCACTGGCGATATTTATGCAACCACTCCCGGATGCTTTCTACGGCGATGCCGCGTGAAGTAAAGCATTTGTCGGTGAGAAAAATACGCATGGGCTTGTTCTGGCCAGAATCGGCGTCGCGGTCACGGTGTATCACCACGTAGTCCAGCTGTTCCATCACCCGCAGGGCATGGAGCAGAACGTCATAGGCTTTGCGACCGTTCTCATAAATGTGCAGCGCATTCATGCGGCGGGCAATCTCTTCCACCGGCAGCATCATTTCGAAAAGGTAATCGCTGTCCGGGCTGTAGTCACAATTTGCGGCCAGAACCAAAGAGAGAGAGGTCAGCGCCTCACGGCTCTCAGAGCGTGGGGTAATCCGCATGGGTTTAGGGGTAAAGGAGGGGTCAGACGCACGAGAGTACGGCGTGTAACCAGTACGACGAAGCGCGATCAAATCGGTATTTCGACGCCAGTCATGCTGACGGAAGCAGGCCACCACTTTTGCAGCCATGCCGCGCGGCGTTTTGCCCGTGTAAGCCGGTTGATTGTTACGGTGCGTCTTCGACTGACCTTTGCGCAGTCGGTTAGCTTCACCCCGGCGCGAAGGACGATAGACACTGGCAGAAACACTGTTTGCTACCGGTGAAAACGGAAACAGTTGTTCAGACACGGCTCCCAACGCTTATGTTGCGCCGGAGGAGTTGACCTTTAAAAGGCATAAATCTATACTCCCTGCATAGAGCAACAACTCTATACAGTTTTAGTGAGCCCCGACTATCTTTCGTTCCCGCCAAGAAATGAGAAGATATTCGGGGTTTTTGCTTTTCTGGGCCTGTGAAACCTTCAATACAGCACCCATTCCCTGCCACCTTGCGGCGTGGCCAACCATAAATTCTCTAACTGATCAGCAATCTAGCACTACCCGTGACCACATGCAAGAATGTCAACCCATTCACTTACCTGGTTCGTTCAGCTTCATTCTTTATGAGTCGCTGAAGGATTTCGGCTTGCGTAGCACCTTCTTCTTTGCACATTCCCATCAACATCAACTTTATCTCAGGGTCTACAAAGACTTTAATTTCTTTTTGGCTTAACCGCTTACGAGAAATTGATGCAAGTTGTCGTTCAGTTCCCGACAATGGATCGCCTTTTCTGTAAGCACGTTTAGGTTTCGCTGAGGAAGGGGCTACTTTTGTGGATTGTGACATTTTGGCCTCCCCAAGGATCTGATTATATCGTTTGGGAAAGCCTACTATAGATTCATTAAATCAGCAGCATAAAAAGCATTTTCACTCCCGTTGGCGCGGGATAAGACAAAAATGCGAAAAGAGGTAACATTCGCCATTCAGAGCGCCGGAGGCTCTCTGTCAGTACGATGACACCCAGTCTTTCCCTAACGCCCAGCGAGACTGCCAGTGAGTCAGATAGGTTTGTGCCAGGTCAGGTACATCGTGCAATACCAGAGCGTTCTCCGAATTCGAGCGAGCGGCAGACAGCGTAAAGTTATATGATCCGGTTTCGACCGTCTGGCCATCAACGATAATCACCTTGTCATGCATGATTTTAAACTGGCTGACGGTACGCACCGGGATCCCCGCATTCACCAGTAAATTCATCGCGGCCACACTGGCTTTCCCGCGATTGCCGCCCTCATCCAGTACCACCTGGACATCGACGCCCCGTTTCTTTGCTTCGACCAGGGCCCCGGCAATGTCGGGCGAGGTAAACGAGTACCCCATCAGGCGAATGCTTTGCCGGGCATCATTCACCGTTTGCAGTACCAGCTGCTGCGCGCTGCCTTCCGGTGAGAATCCCGCCTGTACCGACGGGGCCGCGCTGGCGGTGCAAACGCCCACATTCAATAACATGGCCAGTAAGGCCACCCGCAATCTGTTGTGCTTCATCAGTCTGTTTCCTCCTGGTAGGGCAATGCATAAATCCCTGATGACACACTGGTGGTCAGCAGGCAAAAGGAACCTTCGCCACAGGACGCGTCCCAGGTCAGGTTTTCCGGCACGCACTTGGTCAGACAGGTAATGGCCACCTTCAGTGCCTCATGGTGCAATCCCGGATGCGTTCTGAAACACACCCGCTGATGCTCGATATCATCATCGCTGAACACAAAGCCATGCAGGTCAAAAAAGTGGATCGACAGTGCTTTTTCACCCTTCATCGTTTTTCTCCTGACACCGTGCAAATCCACCTCAAACCCGGTGGCCTGCACGACCTCGCTTTATTTCATCGCATTATCGATGGCCTGCTGCATCACCTGAGCGGACACGACGCCCGGAATGACGGTCGTGTTGTCAGCGGTCGCGTTCTCTGCCGGCATCACGATGATCCCCGGCGTCCCGGTTAATCCCAATAGCTCTGCCAGCGCACTGTTACCCGCGATCAGGGCATCTGCCGCTGTGCGGTTCGCGACATCTTCTTCTCCTGCGCCCGCTGCAGTGGCCACTTTTTCAATATCGTCTGACGTCAGTTTCCCTTCGTTATGGCCGGTGCCGTAAATCCCGTTGTGGTAAGCCATATAGGCATCAGCCCCCTTCTGTTTCCAGATGGCCAGACCCCGGCGTGACGCCTGCGTAGACTCGGGGTAATGCCCGGCAAAAATCGTCCAGTCACGAAAAGCAAATCGCACATCCGGGTTGCTGACCATGACCTGCTCCATTACCGGGGCCATCATGCTGCAGGCAATGCATTCGTAGTCAAAAAACTCCGTCACAATCACTTTCGATTTTTGCGGGCCTTTCACCGGCACGCCGTCAAGCTGCATCAGCAGCCTGTGCCCCTTCAGCACCGACTGTGCCATCAGCTGTGCCTTGATGGCTGCCTGCTGTGCCTGCAGCTTTTTGCTCACCTCGATGATCACCTGCGGATGGGCCACCAGGTAGTCGGCGGCAATCTCGCCGATGCGTGACTGCTGCGCCGGTGTGAACTCTTCCGGCTCTGCGGCGCCGGCATGGAGTGAACCGAAAGTAAAACTCAGGGCGAGCGAAAGCGCCGCCGCGTTAAAACGGTTTGTCATGATGATGTCTCTCGAAGAAGGATCCCGGTGTCACCGGTGAATAAAAGGTTGAGCCGCTGCCAGGATGTGTCGCGGTGTGGATTAACGTTCTTTCTGAATATTTCGGACGGCTTCGTGGGTAATTTCTTCCCGCTCCGGCTCCCGGCCACGGCTTTCGGGCGGCAGCGTCAGTTGCCCCTGCTTTTCCAGTTCACGCGCCGCGCTGGCCAGCGCCCGCTCCGACAGGTCGTTTTGCGGATTTTTCGTCGGCGCACGGCCTCTGCCTTGCTCTTCCTGCACCTGCCGCAGGACATCGGCAGAAATCAGGCCACCCTGCGCATTCTCTGACGACAGTGCGGCGTTGGCGAACTGCCCTGTGCCCGACAGCGCGGCCAGTACGGCCTGAACGGCACCGTTATTGCCCTGCAGGGCTTCGTTTTGGGCAAGCAGGCCGGACGCTTGACGGATAAGTGCGGCGTAGTCAGGCAGTTTCTCTCCTGGCAGTACCGGCACCTGTTGCTGCATCGACTGCACTACCTGCTCAATCAGACGAGCCGACAGCGCCGCTTTTTCCGCCCCGTCCTTCGCCCCGGCTAGTGCCGGCAGAGAAGGCAGCATCTCCTGCAGCTCCGACTGAACCAGCCTGATCAGGGTGGCATCCGGTCTGAACGTGCGGTCAGTCGCCCCGCCCGCCACTTTCAGCAGCTGCGCGGACGGCATCTGCCGGCCGGTGAGCAGCAATACGCCTGCCGCCGGGTTGCCTCGCGCCGCCGCCAGCGCCTGCGTCATATCGCTGACCACAATCGTGTCACCGTTACGGCTTTTTTGCACCACCGCCGCCTGGGCGCCCTCGGTCGTCAGCTGGCGTACCGGCCCGGTCTGTATCTGGCCGGTGTCTGACTGAAGGGGGAACATCGTCAGACCCGCCGTTTTGCCGTTGCCGTCATAAACCGGTAACGCCAGATGCGGCATCGGATATTTCCTGGTCGGCGGAATAATCCGCGCCGTCACGGGGTTATCTTTTAAGCCCTGTTCCCGCAGGTAGGTTCGCCCGATGGCCGTTTTGCCCACCGGCTGCCCCATCGCCCAGATGCTCCGGGCCTGCGCCCGCTCTGATTCCGGCTTCAGGGCATCATGCGCAGTCTGCGGGCCGTTATCCTTTTGCCGCAGCGTATCCATCCAGTCACGAAGACCATCGGTATAAATCTGCACATGATCGCGGGCACGGGAGGCGTTAATGTAAAAGGCCCGCATGCCGCTCATTCGCTTACGCGCCCCCTCCGTCCCCTCCAGCGCAATCACATAGTCCGTACTGGCCCCCTGTGCGCCGTAGCCGGTCACCGCCCAGGCATAATCGATGTGCTGGTCTGCCCGCGTCATGCCCGGCGTAATGACCTTTTCGCCGCCGGCGTTTTTAAGCACCACCTCGCCGTTGTCACGTAGCGTTTCTACCCGGTACTGTTCATGGGCATCATGGCCCGCCTGCTTCTGCGTTTTGCTCATGCGCACGCTGTCACCTTCCCGCAGCTCAATCTCACGCCGTTCAAACACCTCAATTTCGGTGGCGTTTAGCTCTTTCGGGGAGTAATAGTGCATGCGGTCATTTTCATCGCGCAAAAAGACGCGCTCCGTTCCCAAATCGATGCCGGTCACGCTCAGATATCGCTCGTTGGCCAGCACCACCTGCCCCGCCTTCCAGTCATTAATGCGGTTGAAATCGTGACGACCGCCGGTAATGCGATCCAGTATCGGGACGGTCACCGCCTTCTCCCCCAACTCCCCTTCTTTTAACATGGCCTGATGAATGTATTTATTGATCATCTGCCGGTCCTCATGCAGCTGCACCACTATCATGGTGCGCTCGCGGGCATCCGGTGTCCGGCTCATGTAGTCCACGGTAATACGTGTCCACGGTGATTCGGTTTCTACCACCGAGTGGCCAGGCGCCTCCCAGGACCTCAGCCGGGGCACCGTCTTCGGTGACACTCTCTCCATTTTCTCGAGGGCAGCACCGGCTTTGTTCTCAATGACGCTGTAAACGGCAGACTTCAGGTCATGATTACGCTGGCGAACGATTTCGTTCATCACGGCCACGTCGAGGGTACTGCGCTCCTGCATCAGCGTGAACGGTGCCCCGCTTTCCGGTGACTGCAGCTGACCGGTATCGCCCACCGCAACGGCCCGGCCCTCTCCGCGTGATATCGCCTGATAGGCGGCAGCGGTGTCCTGATTCCCCAACATCGAGGACTCATCAATCAGAAAAAGTGTCCTGGCATAACGCACGTCTTCGCCCGCCGCCGTGCGCTGTTGCCAGTCCACCACGAAGGATTTAAGGGTCTGCGCCTCGATACCAACATCACGCATTTCCTTCACCGCGCGGTGCGTCGGGGCAAGCCCAATCACGAGCGGCCGTTCACTTTCCGGCAAGGTGTCAATCGCGGCTTTCACCGCCCGGAACTGGGTGGTTTTCCCCACGCCGGCATAGCCCTGTACGGCGGTAAAGCGATCGGGGCTTTGCAGGATAAGCGTCGTGGCGGCCTTCTGCCCGGCGGTCAGCCCATTAAGCAAGACCGGGTCCATCGTGGCCATCAGCGGCGTCTGCGTATTTTTACCCGTATCAATTTCCCGGATGATGGCCTTTTCCATCTCCCAGGTCGCCCGCCCCACAAATCCCCCACCGCCGGCGACTTTCACCGGGATGAGGTCTCCCTCTTTCACCTGCCGGGCCACTTCGCCCCGTAACGCCCCCAGATTATTAAAGAACGTGCCCGCCTGCTCCAGCAGCTTCACCTCTGAGAAGGCGACGTCCTTCATCTGGGCGACAGCGCGCGACACGGCCTTTTGCGCATCCGTGAGTAATCCTGCGTTTAACGCGGCCAGCGCTTCCCCGGCGTCTTCCTTGCCACTGACCTGGCGGACTAACGCCAGCGGTGAACGGGTGGTGCGCATACGGCCGAGTTTCTCTTCCGCCTTGTTTTGTGCTTCACCGGTAAAGATTTCCGCCTCATGGCCCGACTGGGCCAGGGCGTTCATGATGTTGCCGGACAGGTCACGGGCGTTGAGGCTGGCCAGCACGATACCGTGCTCATTGTCCCGGCTCCCCGGTGCGCTGACGTAGCCGTGCGTCAGATACAGCGGCCGGTCGGTCGCGACCTGCAGCGGTTTTTTCTGGCCATCGCGCTGCACCGTTAATTTTCCCTCACTGACGGCAGTGACCGTCAGCCGGTCGCGGGCTTTCAGCCCATTGGCTTTGTCTGCGGCCAGGGCAAACAGCTGCTCTCCCTGAGCAACGTGCAGCTGTTCACGGGTAAACAGCCGCCAGTCGCCGGTCAGGTCGCTCAGTTTTACGCGGCTCAGAACGCCGTCGCTATCGATAAGTGACAACATGCGCGTCTCCTCATGCACCCGGTCAAGGGTGTAGTGGCGGGTCTCATTTTTGTCTGACCGGTCTTCCAGCACCATCCCCGCCCGGTACGTGGCCGGGAGCAGCCGCTCCTTCACGCTGGCATAGACCGGCGTGCGGGTTTCGACGGTCACGCCGTCCCGCTCAAGCTTGCCGGCGTTTTGCAGGGCGTCACGGATAATGCCGGTCAGGTGCTGCTGCTCGCGGGCGCCGGTGACCACGGCGGTGACGGTGGTCACCGGTGAACTCAGGTCAGCATAGCGCTCAGCCAGTGCCCGGTAACGGTCGCGCTTATCGCCGATACTGATCACCCGCGCTTCCAGCCCCGCAACGGGTTCAGTCAGGCCGTGACGGGGCACGCCGGCGGATGACAACACCGACAGGGCGTTGGCGTTGGACTGCCGCCCGGCGCTGTCCAGGAAAATAAGCTGGGCGCTTTTCTCCTTCGCTTCGCCGCTCAGGACCAGCATCTCCTTGAGTCCGAGGCGCTCCGCACTTTCCACGATGAGTGTGCTGTGCGGTGAGAGACTGAACCCCTTATCCAAAATGCGGCTGCGATAGAGGATGTCGTCTTTGAGAAGCGGAGATTTGCCGAAGCTCAGGCCGCGTTCGGCGGAACTGGCTAATATTTTCACCTCGCGGCCATGTTCACGTGACATTGTCACCAGTTCTTCCGTCACCTCGCGCAAACGGCCAATCGACGCCGGTGCGTTCAGGATGGCCACCGGCGCAAACTCCACCGCTTTAAGCCGTTCAGGCGTCTCGATGTCGGTTTGCCGGAAACTGACCACTTTCCCTTCCTTCACGATATCGCCCGCCAGGGCCTGCACAGACAGTTCATCCAGCAGATGAATATGCGAGGTAAATACCCCTTTGTCCCCGTCCAGCGGGGCCAGCAGGTTTTCACCGATGGCCCGATCGATCGCCTTGCGCAGATTAGGGATCGACTGTTGCCCTTCCCCCGCCTCATGCGCCGTCATCAGCAGGTCGCCGTAGGTAAAGCGGGTGCGTGTGTCGCTCAGTACCGAAATCGCGGTACGCACCGCCTGCATGACGCTCGGCGGCATCGGACGTTCTTCCGCCTGTTCTGGCTCCACGGCGCGAACCTGTGCCGCGTCTATCACCTCACGGATATCAAAATTCAGGTCTGCCATCTGCTGATCCCACCGCGCCTGCAGGCGGTTGCGACCGGCCTGCGTCTCAGGTTTGGCGATGGGCGATTCCGCCGGTGCGTCCTTCGCACCCGTACTTTTTCCCGGCGTTACCTGTCCGGGTTCGGTAAGACTGACGGCCTCAGCGGTCGTGCGGACAGAGGCATTCCCCTCTCCGCCCACCTCAATTGCAGGTTCTGAGGGGAAATCCACGCGTTCACGGGACAGTGGTGGCTCGGTGACGGCTTCAGCCGGACTGGCCATCTCATCAGGCGTGCGGGTAGAGGCTATCCCCGGTTTACCCACTTCGGCTGCCGGTTCCGACGGTAAATCCACCCGCGCAGCGGACGATGATGGCACGCTGGCAGTGTCAACTGGCGTCAGTGACGGGGCAGCGGGCGGGTGTGTGCCCTGCGCATCAACTTCATCGAGTCCGTAACGGCTGATGTCGACCTTTGTCTGCCGGGTGTCTAACGCCGCGACGTCGCGGCTTCTCAGAGACGCTTCATCCCCGACCTGGGCGGCGATTTCACGGTGGCGGGACGAAAACTCCTCCAGCACCGCCTCCGGAAACCCTTTGATTTCCCACAGTTCATGCTTGCCGCCGGTGAGTTCTGTCTCATACCCCATCGCCTCGGTTTTCGCCTTCAGGCTGTTGCGGTAGATTTTGCCGAAGCTGACCTGATGGCGGTACATCGTCTCAATAAACCCGGCACCGTAAATAGCATCAGTGGCCAGCGCCTTCCACTTCCCGTCCAGCTCGGTCACGTTGGCAACCACGGCATGGGTGTGAATGGCCGGATCGAGATTGCGTGACGTATCGTGGATAAAGAGCGCCGCCACCATCTTGCCGGTGGGGACGATCGAGGTGATGCCCTCCTTCGTGTCACGGGCGGAAATCGTCTGCTCCATGATGGCCAGCGTTTCTTTGACCGCCTCAATATGGGCCTGCAACAGGCGCTTATCGCCGCCGGCCAGGATAAGCATTGAGACACTTTTCGGTGCAGAAAAAGTGAAGTCGTGTCCGGGCCGGTGCACATGGTTACCTGACACCTCCTTCCCCAGCTCCACGCCATTCGGCAAACGCCCGTGCAGGACATTGGTGAACGCCTCAAGATCAACGTTCCCCTCCAGACCCAGCTCACGGGCGCCTTCCCCCAGCCACTGGCTTTGCAGGTCATCGAGAAAATAGTAGTTATCTTTGCTGCTGTAATAGCCCGCCGCGTCTGCAGCAGACGCAACGGAGGCAACGGTCATCATCGTTCAAAACCTCCGGGTTCGTGGTGTTCATCCATATGCTGGTACGCGTCATAATCATCGTGGTGTCGCAGAATGTTCTGCTCCTCCTCGGCCATCGCGCGGTTTGCCGCGCCGTACTCCGTCGCCTGGGCCTCATCCAGGCTTTCCGGTGACTCCTTCCGGGCGCCCAACGTGCGCAAAACAAGCTCGCCTTTTTCATCAACCTCCACGTCCATCTGCAGATCCGGTGCTTCACCCTGTGCCTCTGTTGCCGCCTGGTCTTCGGTGCCGTCAGCGGTTGGCGCGGGTTTGCGCCTTTTTTGCGCGAGCATCTCCAGTGCGCTGAGTCTGGACGAAGGCACGACCTGCTTAACCGCTACCGCAGGGGCTTTGGCCGCAGCCGGGCTAACAGGTGGCACGGCGGCCGAATCCGCAGTGAGGGCACGCGGGAGCGCGGGATCCGACACTTCAGATTTGACCGGTGCGGGCGCAATCGAAGGTTTGTCCGCCGTTCTGGATACGGCATCCCTCTCTCCGGGGTTTCCCGCCGCTTCCGGCCTCCTCATTCGCGGCGTAAAGGGACGCACGTTGCTGGAAGGTTCCGGGAAGACGGCAGTGCCGGGCTGGACAGGGTCTTCAGCCACCGGCGGTGTTGCCGGTGTTTTCAGTGTTTCAACGGTGAGCGACGTCGGCGAAACCGTGACGGGCACGCTTTCCCGGACGGGGCTTTGTGACGAAATGCTGTCTTTCGGGGGCGGCGTCTGGGATTGAGGGGATTGAGTGACAATCTCCGGTTCTGCAGTCGTTGACTGCCCTTCCAGAATTTCGTCGCCGGTCGGGAAGACAATGCCCGCCCTGCGCGTCGCCTGTTCGTTCTTGCTGATGACCTGTTCCAGCTGAGGAC
Organism: Ewingella sp. AOP8-B2-18; assembly: GCF_052376015.1. Classification (NCBI taxonomy): domain Bacteria; kingdom Pseudomonadati; phylum Pseudomonadota; class Gammaproteobacteria; order Enterobacterales; family Yersiniaceae; genus Ewingella; species Ewingella sp. AOP8-B2-18. The sequence continues at coordinate 62,601 of NZ_JBQSVB010000015.1, read as the reverse complement.
TGAGCACGTCCTTAAAATCGCGCTCAATCAGCGCCTTGTGATACTTCTTCTGCGGACGGTACTTCAGATCCAGTTTCACGACCGGGTATTCCCCCGGCAGGCGGGCATAGAAACGCAGATTTGGCATCGACATGATCTGGTCATAATCGACAACCGGCTCATTGACCTTGTCGCGACTGATGGAAATCCCGTCACGGATTTGGTCAAGACCGTAGCTGTTCTGCTCCCGCGCCTCACGGCGGCGCTGATGCCCCAGCTCTTCCTCTACGATTTTCGCCACTTCAGCGCTTGGCGAACGGCCATAGAAACGGGTGTTCAGCAGGTCAAAAATAGACTTGGCCACCTCACGTCCGTACACGTTGATAAGCTGTGGCATGTTCTGAATGCCAATAACAAAACAACCGCCAAATTTGCGCCCTTCAGCCAATGTCTCGGCAAACTCGGGGATTTTTTGCAGGCTGGTCTTTTCATCGACGACAAACCACACACGGCGGTCGGGATCTTCCCCCATGCTTTGCAGATAAATCGTGGCCATCGATAGCCACATGGATATCAGCGGACGAACCGACTTGCGATGACGGGCCGTGGTGGAGATAAACAGCCAGCTTTTGTCGTACCGGGCGTCGGTCATCCACTCCCGGATGCTGAACTCGGGTTTCCCCTCCTGGTCAAGCCCCTGCAGGTATCGCAGCGCTTTGGCGTAGTTGGTGACCACCGAACGGATAGAGATGGCCGTTTTCTCAATTTTTTCCTCAACCAGGTTGGCAGAGGGGGTGTTTTTGAGAAATTCGCGCAGACTTTTCAGGTCGATAGACAACAGGGCTGTCAGGAATTTCTCAATACTGCGATCGCTATGTGAGGCAAACTGCATTGCCGTATCGCTGAAAATGGTACGCGAAGAGGACACCCAGAACGGGTCGGACTCCCCCTCCACCGGAATAAGCGAGGCCGTCAGGTTCTCGTAGTCCACGACCTCCCGCGCTTCCCGCCACAACACCCAGTTCTCACAGCGCTTATCGTGCGGGTTGAGAATTTTGTCGATACGTTCGTCAAAGTGCGTTTCAATAAAAGTGCCGCCGGAGTCGTAGACAATCGCCCGGTCCCCCCGTTTACGAATAAAGTCGAGCAACCAGCGGATAAGCGTGGATTTACCGACTGCAATAGTGCCGTGTATCAGGTAGTTCATGATCTCGGCGTTCTTCACCATGTGTAGGCCACCGATCTGCAGGTCTGATTTCTGACCGGCCTTTTTCAACTGACGGTTTACGCTGTCCACGTCATCGGTCAGCGTCATGCCGGAGAGATAGGTGTCTTCACTCTCTTTTTTTCCAATGCGCCCCACGTACCAGGCAATCACGCTGAACAGCAGCAAACACACCGTGCCGCAGCCTGCGGCACTCAGCTTTAAGTTATTCACCAGCTGGCCGCCCATCGACTGCATCCAGGGGTCAGCCAGCAGCTGTCCCAGCGTCAGTTTGGTGGTGCACAACTGTACGCCGCTATTGCAGTGCCAGCTGATATCCCAGGTCGCCGGGCTTTTCGGGTTCATCAACGGCACAAAGCTGGATAACAGCCTGCCGGTCCAGTACCAGAAACCGTTATTCAGCACATCGGCGGAGGTGACCGCCCAAAATACGCAGCCGGTGGATAACAAAAACAACAGTAACAGCCAGTTCAATATCCACTGGTTGACCTGGGCAAACATACGCAGGCGGTAGGCCGTCATCTGGCCCCCCTGCGTGAGGTATTTCGGTGTAAAACTCATGGTTCAGCTCCGGCAAACGCGCAGGCTTAAGCCGCCCGGACGGGCAGTTCAGGTTGGTCAGTAAAAGAAGCGGGGAATGAAATTGGGCTAAAAAGTTGTAAAGGACTTAATGAAACGACGACGGATTGTGATGGCTGAACTGCGCCTGGATAAGCGAAACGGCTATTCTGAACAGGAAAGCCACCGCATTTATCATGGCAACCGTGACAGACGACAAAAATGCACCCACCGCCAACACCAGCATTATCAGCAGTACGACCGGCAAAGCATCAGGCAGCATATCGCTGCGGGTCTGGCGTAAGGCCAGCGAGAAGGCGTACAAATTACTGTCGTGCATGATGAACTGCAGCAGGGCGACGCCGTGATACCAGAGAACAAACGCGCTCCAGATAAAAAACAGGGTAAACCAGGCCATCAGGCCACGGACACTTTTGTATAGCATGAGCAATTCCTTCAGTTGGGCGTTTAGCGGCAACGCTCGCCACAGTCCGGACGCGGGGATTTGCGTCTGGACGAGGAAGCGGAATATCACAAGTGGGAAAGCAGGCACGGCCACCGGAGAATTAAAGGGTGGCGTGTAGGGTTGTTACGTTATGCATGGAGAAGACAGGGTATTCAGGTATTAACCGGAAAAAACGTAATACAGGAAACTGGGGAAATTCATCCTATAAGAGATTTAGCCTTGGCACGTATTTCAGCCAACTCGTTTACAGCAACCGTTCCTTTCTTGGTTATCTTTCTGGCTCGCCAGTCAACACAGGTCACCTGATCGGCTAGGGCGACACCCTCGCGGCTTCCTGATAATTCCACTTCGAACGGGTAGTTTTTGACTTGTGTCGTACAGGGGACACAGAGTAAAAGCCCCACTTTGTTGTTATAAGCAAAAGGACTGAGGACAACGGCAGGACGATGCCCTCCTTGCTCGTGTCCCGCAACAGGATCAAAATCAATCCAGATCAAATCCCCCGAGTCAGGTACAAAACGGGAAACCATCAGAGTAATTCCTTGCCTGTCGGAGCACCAAAATCGGCTTTATCATGGATATTATCAGCAGAGATCCCCGCCAGAAGAGCATCCAGCGAGTATTCTTTTACTCTCGTTGGAACGATGATGATGCGTCCTTCTTCCACGACAATTTCAACGGTATCATCAATGTTCAGAGAGGCTGCTTTCATGATTGCAACCGGTAGTCTGACTGACGGGCTATTGCCCCATTTTTTTACGATAACTTGTGCCATTTCTTCACCCTCGCGTATCAACAATGATGATACTGTATCATTACTACTTTTAGTGTCAACTTTGTTGATACATATTGATTAACAAGAGGGCTGACCGGATGGTACAGGACCGTGTGCCATCCGGTAGTGCATAAACGAGCGGGGAAAGGTTAGTTCATGATTCCGGCGACGGATTTGGCCAACTGAGCTTCCAGAACCGGTTTAGCTTCTTCGAACTTGAGGTTCACCTTGTTGGCGTTAGAAACCACGCGCGTCTGGTATTTCATGCGGTTGCCTTCTTCACTGCTGGTCTGCACCTTCACACCCGAGTTACCCTGGCGTAATGCGGCGACGTTATCTGTTGTCACGGTCGCTTTGCTGCGTTCCGAAATCTGCAGATCGGTCACCATTGTGTAGTTAGTGTCTTCCACCATCGCGTCTGCCGCCATACCGGCAAGACCTGCGGCCAGCCCTACCCCCAGGATCGCACCGCCGGATGTACTGTTATATGCGGTGATCCCAGCGCCCAGTGCGGCACCTGCGGCAGCACCTTCATAGCCCGTTGAGAGCAGCCCCTGCGCCTGACGCAGGTCCATTTTCTCGGCTTTCAGGACGTTGGCCTGGATCCAGTAATAGGCAGAGTCCGGTGACGATGTAACGTTATAGCCTTTAGCACGCAAATCCTGTGCTAGCAGCGTTTGCAGATCGCCCATGTCTTTGTCAGAAGTATTCCGAACCTGGATATAGACCGTTTTTTCACTGGATGGCTCCAGCCATACGGTCTGGCTCATCTGTGTTTTTACGTCGAGGTTGCGTTTTTTGATGGCGGTGCCCATCGCACTACAGCCGGAAAGTACCAGACATGAGACGACTACAGCCGCCACAAGAGAATTGCGGTTTTTCATTTACTGTTTCCTTGTCAAAAAAAAGCGGGGCAGGCACGCCCCGAAATATTGGCTATGTGGACATAAATCTGGAGGGTGAGACCCTTCCGTTAGAATTACAGAAGGGTTATCGGCAGCAGGGGATTTAACTTAAATATTTTTGATCAGCTGGCTGATTTTTTCGAGGGCCAAACCTGCACCCAGACGGTTAATTTCGAATGATACTAAAATGCTCGACACAATAAAGAGTGATAGCAGCAGAACAGGCAAAGCTATGGCAAACCAAGCAGATAAGCCAGAAAGCAAGGAACTGACAATCATCAAAGTGCAAAATGTAATGATCAATTTGCGAACAATTCTTGTCAGATGACTTACGAGCAACGAATTATTTCTAACCTCTAAAGGCAAGGACATATATGTGAGTTGATTATTATATGTCATTAGAAAAACCAGCAGACCTACTACAGTGGTTATTGCCAATAAGTACCAGCCTTCTGATAAAAGAAAAGATACGAATCCTTTTATTGAAGCGTCGTCTTTATCAAAAGAGGCGTAGAAAATTACAGTGCTCAATATACTTAATAGGACAGTAAAAAAGGGAATTGCAGCACTACGCTTCATCAATTCCATTGCTGATGGAATTTGTCGATGGTTAGCATTTAAACCGTTTATTAGAAAGTTAACATCTGCTTCAATTTGTGCTGCAGTTAGGTTTCCCATCTCTGTTCTTCCTTAAAATATCAAGAGGCTTTTTTCTGTTGTTCCCGAAGCTCTTTAAGTTTCTGCTCAAAATTCTTTGTTTCAGCATGGTCAAAGCCAGGTTTGGTTTGTTTAATGTCCTCTTCAGTGCGGCCGATCTGCTGTCCTTTCACCGCACCTTGATGCTCATTTCTGAGTATATCACTGGATGCCTGAACAGGGGTTTCGTTTTGATCGATTTTCCCGCCATTTTCTCTAATGACATTAGAATTAGCAGATCTTTGTGCTGCAACCTGCCCCGCCACGTTATTAGGGATACCTGCACCCTCCGCGTGCGCTCTCACTTTCTCCGCAGCCGAGTTATAATTCTCAGTCATTGAAGCTGAAGGCGGACCACCTTGCACGTTAAGATCTCTCTCCCGATTAGGCAGGTTTACATCTTCCGCCTGAACAGGTTTCGCCCCCGAAATCCGGTTGTTTTGTCCGTGGTGCATTTCATCCTGTGTTGATTGATGATTTTCGGACACCGGCGCTGACTGCTGGCCACTTTGAACATTGCGATCATGGTTATGCAAATTCACTTCATCAGAACTCACAGACGCCGCTCCTGTACCCGGTCCCTGAGACGTGCCCTGGGTATCCTGCGCACTCACAAACGGAGCCGTCCTTTGAGGGGATGTTTCAATGACGCCTGATGGTGTCGCTCCATTGACGTTTTCCTGACTGCCGGCTACCCCACTCGCTCCATAAGGCGCTGGGATGGCGTCACCTCCTGCGGTATGTTGCGCAGTAACCGCGCCGTATTCTAACGAGTTTGATGGTGTCAGAGGTTGTGTATTGGTTTGTTCTGTTCGTGCGCCGTAGTTTTGCATGATTTCCGGCTCCAGACGCTCTTTCATAAACTCCGTGGCCGCTTCGCGCGCAGAGTTAACGTTGGTCAGAATACCCTGCGCATTGTTACCAAACTTGGCCGTCGTCCAGTCCACGAATTCCTGATTGTAGTTGGCATCCAGGCTGGCACTTTCGTTTTGTGCCAGCGTCGCCATCCGGCTAAACTCCTGGCTTTTGGTACTACTGTCGGTGTACTGATGATACTGACTTTTCGCATCATTCAGCGTCGCAGCATACTGCTCAACCTGAGAGTTGGATTGGTTATCCGTCTGGTTGCCAGACTCGCTCACGCGCGCTGACGTCACCATATCCATACCCTGACGGAAGTCCTTGACCGTCTGACTGTTCTCATCGTGGCGGAAGTCTTTTCCTTCTGAGTGAGTATCCTGCGTACCGTGCGCACTGCCCGAGGTATGCTTCCAGTCCGTATTGATATGCGCCTCACCACCCACACTCACACCCGAGGCCCATTTGCCCAATTTACCGACAAGCTGATCGCCAGAATCAACCTTAACATTCGCCGACATACCGGCTCCGCCAGAGCCCTGATTGGTGATATCCATCAGCTGGTTGTAGGCCTCCTGGGTAGAGATGTTATGCGCTTTACCATAGCTTTCAGCGGCCGACATCATCTTACTTGCCCCCACTGTCGCATTGGTCGCCTGGGTGTTTTCACTGCCCTGCGTCATCGAGGCGCTGTTACCGCTTTGGCTGGTCAGCTGGTTCAGTTGCTGGAAGCCGCTGGTCACGCTGTGGTTATAGCCATCGAGCGCCGTTTGCGCCTCCTGCTGTGCCTGCCGCGACTGCTCCTGGAAACCGCTGCTCGCCAGTGAACTGAGTCGCATGTTAACCGGCAGGTTAGAGATGGCCTGAGACGTGTCATAGACGTTATGACCGTCAGCCGTCAGGGTGCGCATCCCGCCATTTTCCATCTGGTGGCTTTGCTGACCCATACGTTGCGACAGGTTGGTGTCAAATTTGTTGGCGTTAACGTTGTCCATCGACATGTTATTAAACGACCAGTTGCCGTCAGCGGTTGTGGATGCCTGCCCGCCCGCAGAGAACGCCGCTGAACTCATCACGCCGCCCACCACCTGCGACGCCACCGAAGCCGCCCCTTTCGTCAGGAAAAACGACAGTACCGGTATCGACATGCTGAGATAGCCGGCAATATTTGCCACGTCAGAATGCTGCAGGGCAATGCGATCCTGATTCGCCAAAACCAACGCCGTTGAACCGGTTTTTGACTGAAGGTAGAAGTTGGCCAGGGAATTCAAAATTGCAAACATCACCGGCCACATCTGGAAATACAAAAACCCGCCGGCGTACAGCTTGAGGGTATTCAGCCCGAAGATGGTGTGGTTGACCAGGGCCAGCGCAATCACCAGCGGGAAAAGCCCAATCAGGATAAGCATCATCAGGGACTGGAACATCGGTAACGTTTGTGAGGCAATTGCCCCTCCCGCCGCCCAGCTCAGACGCTGTTTGGTCAGGGTCGATTCCGTGGCCAGATTCACCAGGTTTGCTGTATCCGAGGAACGGGCGGCAAACCCTTTCCAGCCGTCGCGGATGGCGGCATTGGTCACGTTGTTACGCATAATCTGTGAGGCACTCAGCCCGCCTGCATAGAAAAATCCGTAGCTGTCGTTCATGGCATTGCTCAGCAACGCATCCGCATTCACTTTACTGCCAAACACGCGGGTCGCCATATCGTGCCAGCTGACGCCGCCCACCGAAATATCACTCCCCATCAGCGTTCTGATGGTGCCGGCGGCCTGCTGGCAGGTCACAAACTGCCTTACCCCACTGACCGTCTGATAGATCCCCCGCAACGGACTCGGGTTATTGGTAATAAGCGTCAGCGGGTCGGTGCTGTTGAGCAGCTGGTTGATGGTGTATTTGTTGTTAAGCAGAATGTCGCCAATCACGCAGTTTTCGACATAGTCCGTCAGCATCTGTGCCAGCTGCGGGTTTTGCGTCCGAAAATCGGAGGTTTGTGCCACAATCTGAGAACCAAACAGCATCCCGCTCTTGGTATAGGTCAGCGAGTCCGGGCGCGATAGGGTGTAATCGTACAACTGCGCCACCCCAAATCCCGCACTGGTGGTCAGCCCCGCGATCATGGCCAGCCCCAGCGGCACATTGTCCACCTCGTACACGGCGGCCGGGTCGGTGATGTCGAGGATTTGAACTGACCGTTTTGGCACCAGTAACACGGACGTAATAAACATAAATACGGCCAGCCAGTGCATAAAGACGCGCGGATCACGGGTTTTGATAAAGGACACCATCACCCCCAGCACGCCGAACGTGCTGACGATACGGAGCAAGGTATCAAACGTATCGGCGCCCAGAATGGTCACGACGCCGTTTAACACCTGCCGCCACATGTCCCCGCCGAATATCGTATAGACTTCAGTCATTGCTGGTACCCCACCGGTAATTACCCTGATATGACGTTGAAATAATGGTCGAGACCTGTTGCTGGAGGTACTGCATGTTGCGGTCAATCCCGTCCAGCGCGTTCTGATCGGCCGCCGACTGCAGCTTCATGTTGGCCAGCAGCTGCTGTGCCTGGGCCACGTTCTGCCGCAACTCACCTGCCGCCTGTTCCGGGAAGTTTTTCCCCGCCAGCGACTGACTGGCCTGCTTCACCAGCTCCTGCAGGTACTGGATCATTAAATCCTGCGCGATGTAATCCGCCACCTGGATGAGGTAGGTCGGGCTTTGCCCCATACTCTGCGAGTTGGTCAGGTATTTCAGGACGGGGACAGAGGTGGTGTTGAGAAACCCTTTTTCCTGGTCGGATAAGCCGGTGTCATCCGTCAGCTTCTGGTTCATGGACAACATGATGTTTTGGACCAGCGTGACCAGCGCATTATTGCTGCTGATGGTGACGCTGGCCACCGTCGGCCCGAGGCAAAGGTCGGGTTCATCACAGCCGTAAATCTTGGCGGTCCCGCCGCGCATCAGTACGGTGATCACATCCCGGTTATCCACCATCGGCGTCAGGATAGTCACCTGCCCGGCGCTGTTGAAAATGATGGATCCGACGATACTCATCACCAGCTCTTTCAGCTGGCGGTTCCCGTCGAAAAGATGATTGCGCCCGAGCGCATCCCAGATGAGATTTTTGTTCTTCAGCACCTGGTCTTTTTCATTGGCGTTGGCCCGATTCGTGACGCTGTCACCCTGCCCGCCGACCGTGCACCCCTGCCGGGATGAGGCCCAGTCCGAGAAAATATTGTCATCACCGGCAATGTCCTGGCAGATTTTCTGGTTGGAGAGCTGGGACACGGGCCAGAGGCCCCCGATGATCCCCTGCGCTGCCTGGCATGAACTCATGTTGGCGGAATTCACGTCGGAGGCGATTTTTTGCAGAAAGTCTTTGGCCTGTTTCAGTTCAGGCACCATCGTCTGCAACGCCAGGTCGAACGCGTAGCCCGCCGCATTACTCATGATTTGCTTGGCAAAGCGCTGAATTTCCTCACCACTGATAAATGAGAAGGCGCCCAGATAGGCATCAATGCCCCCGCAGCCGGAATTCAGGGAAGGCACCTGCATCGAGATCAGTTGGACCTGTTTTACCGGATTTCGCAGATAAACCGAACCGCCGGTGATGTAGCCTGCGGCCTGCCCTTGCCAGGCCTGCGCTTTGGAGACGTTGCCGTCATAGCCCAGACTGCCGAAAAATCCGTTCAGGTCGCCCTGTACGTCGGCCAGCGCCGGTGTGCTGATACACATTGCGGTCAGTAATGTCAGCATGACCTTTTTGAGTTTCATGGGTATCCTTATATTTGTGGTTTACGACCCAGACAAAGCAGACAAAATATTGTCCATAGCAAGAGGTCGGAAAATCTAGCGCCGCCCGCCACAACATCCGGATAATTACGCTGACTGAAAATCCAGAACGCCGTACCCAAGCTGGCTGCAATAATGACTCCATAGCGTTGAAGCCAGCCTTTGAGTGTGGGCAAGCCTGAATAGATTTCGTGGTCTATATAAAGGCACCCAACAGGCAACAGGGTGAACAACCACCCGGGCAGGCTGTACAACCTCATGTCTGCCAGATACCGCCAGCCTGCATCGGGGGGAAACGTGGGGATGGTATCGACACGGGTGTAGAAGAAAAACCACCACGTTGTACCGCACCAGATAATGGCGCACAGCAGCACAAGCCTTTCAGCGGGTGTTCTCTTCGTCTTTACCGGCTGTGCGCACGGATCTGTTGTCTTCATCTTTTTTCTTCCTTTGGGATAACCACGACGTCACCGCTCAGCGGGCGGCGTTCTCAGGCTCGATGTTCATCTACTGTCGGGGAATGGACGTTCGTTACTGCGGGCTGACGGCCTGACTGGAAGGCACCGGCCCCAGCGTATTGGAGGGCAGATTGTCGATATCCGCCTCAATCATCAGCGCGACGCGCTGGCTCAGGGTGCCCATGTCGGTATCCCCCTGATAAAGCGGAAAAGCCGCAATGGTATTGTCCGGACGCGGGGTGGCGACGTTAACCAGAAACGTGGTCGGCGTGGCGATGGGCAAGCCATTGCCAAAAAACGTCATGATTTCACCCGCCAGCGGCTCATTGGCGCCGCGTTTACGGGGAATAAGGGCCACCGGAAAGGACGTATCACCATAGCCGTCAAGCGTATAGGGATAAACCTTGATACCGACCTCATCTGACCACTGCTTTAACTTCGGGTCGAATTTCGCGCTGTACGGACACCCCCGCTGCATAAACACCACGATGGCATAATTGTTCAGGTTCACCTCGCGCCCGTCGGTGAGCGTCATCATGTGCGGCGCACGATTTGAGGGAATACGCGCCTGCGGTAACCCCAGGTCAGGCAGCGCCGGTGACCAGTTCGTTTGTGTCTTGGACCTTTCCAGTGCCGCTATCTGGTCGGCCACGGTTGCCTGCGCGACCAGCGGAGTCATCAGGCAAAAGAAAGGCAACAGAAGGGTAAGTTTCACGATTTTGCCTCCCGGTTCTTCCTGTGCGCCTTACGGTGTGCGAGGACTTCAGACGCGATGAGCACGACCAGCGACAGGATAAGGCAGGTGAAGGTTGAAAAAACCAACACCTGTCGCGTCAGCGTCGCCGAGTAGGCCAGCAACTCACTCAGGCAGTTAGCGAGGATGCCAAGCAGAAATAACACGGCCACGACGGGCAAATTATTCATGTTTTTGCTCCTGTTTCCCGCCCTGAACCGCCATGCCAAAAGCCGCCACGGACATCCGGCCTTTACGTGCCACCATCAGCCAGCGTGCGGCCAAATAGACACACGCGTAAAGCGTGGTAATAAGCCCGTAGAGATTAAGCAGGTTGTGATTAAACCCCGTGATATAGGTTTCACGGCTCACCTGTTCGGGGACACATTGGTAAGGTGACGGCGTGACCGGCTGCGGTAGCGCCCGTTCATTGACTGTCATGCCCGCCGGGAGAGCAGCACATCCCCATACGTTACCCGGCGCGGCCCCCTCCACCAGCCCTTCGGCCTGACGGATGACAAACGCCCCCGGCGAAGGCCAGGCATTAACCACTATAAAGAGAGAGAAAATAAACACCGGCCCGATGACCATGATATCGAGCACGAGCCTGACCGCAGCCCAGCCGGCTGCGGCGCCCGTTTTGAGCGCTGAAAGTTGCATGAGAAATCCTCGGTTCTGAAGAAGGGGTTAAACGGGGGGTTAGTCGGTGAGGTCTGCCGCGTAAGGCACGATACGTTCACCGACACTCAGGAAGGAGCAGAGCAAGATGAAATCGCCCGTCCCCTGCTGTGGGCAATAGTCAAAGTTCAGCATGTCGTCCATGAAGTGCGCCTGTATCGCACTTTCCAGCGCATGACAGTCCAATCCGGGGCGCGTTGAAAATGTCACAACGTCATACTCAATGCCGGTGAACGTTTCACCTTCCCTGATGCTTTCAATATTAAGAATAATGCTTTGCATAATGGGGTCTTACTTTAGAAGTTAGGTTTGAAACCCGTGGCCACGTTCAGGAAGCGCTTCGCCAGGTCATCCTGTGTCATAAAGCCATAAGCCAGCGGACGAAAGTCGCGGGAGGCCGGGTTAACCAGGAATAAAGCGGGGAAATGGCTGATGCCCATCCGGGCACTTTGCCCTGCGTCCTGGCGGCTGTCCGGCACCTGCGGGGAGATTTGACCGTCCACGCTCACCGGAATTAACGAGATATGCCGCGTGCGGGCAAAGTCAGCCACCACCCCGGCCATCTGCGCATCAATCGGATCACTGCCGCGATAGAAGTAAAACATCCCGTACTGGGCAGACAGTTCGCTGATGGCCTGTGCCTGTTTGGCCTGGTCGCTGGCTTGCTGCAGCGGTGCCGTACTGTTGTAGTGCGGGTGTTCGAGGTTGTAATCCAGATCGGGATGATCCAACTGCGCCACCGCAAACGACTGGCTGAACATCGATGCCCTGTCCGTCCAGAACTTCTGCCAGCGCAGGAAGGTGGCGGTATTTTCGCTCGACGGGTTAAGAATGGCCCGGTCCAGCGCCTCCTTCGTGTAACGCTTGAGCACTGCCGCCTGCTCTGACGGTGACAGCTTGCTAAAATCCGGCACTTGCGGGGACGGGGCCGGTTTGGGTGCCGGCGTGTCCGCCGGCTTCTTCGGTTCGTTGTACCAGTGCCAGCCGGTGAACGGATCCGCTGGTGTCACCACCGCATCAGCCGGTGTATCTGTACCGTCCGCCCACGCCGGGAGCGCGAGACTGAGCAGGCAGGCAAACCACAGTGTTTTCATCATTTCCCTCCGCCCTGCGCGTTAACCTGCGCCGCAATCCGGTCTTTCACCTGCTGAACCATCACCGACGAGTTCGGGATTTTCTGGTTGGTCATCAGGTCGCTGTAGAAATCAGCAAAGTTAATCAGGTCAAAGTTGATGGCCTGCAGCTCAGGCACGGTGATCCCCCGGCAGTTCGGTGAATCACCGCTGCCAAAACTCACACCCAGCTGATCGCGCCGCCCCTGCTCCTGAATAATGCGGGCCAGCTTGCCCCCGAACACGCAATACACCTGTTTTTTCTGAATACAAACGCCCAGCACGGCGCGATTGCAGGCCTCACCGACGCTGACTACCACCTTTTTCGCCTTGGCCTTGCCGATGGCCATTTCATCACTGTTGCAGTTCGCCAGCCCGGCGTTGTTCCCCCAGCCGGAGTCCACACAGCAGTTGGAGAATCCCGCCATTGCCTTGCGACAGGACATCGCCTGACCGGTAAAGGCTTTGATGTTGATCTGGTCGTTGACGACATCATCACCGGCTGATGCCAGTCCCGCGAGTTTGGCCACCGCCGTGTCAAAACCGCTGTCTCCGGCGCCGTTGGTATCGTCACAGTCCCCTGACATGCACAGGTAATTGCCGCCGCAGAGTTTGCCGGTAGAGGTGTAGGTCTTCTGGCACTGATACGTGACCTGTTGGTGCGAGCATTGCCCTGCCGTTTGTTCAGTACAGTGACTTCCGACGACGGTACAGCTGGCATCAGACATTAAAGCGGCACAGTTACCGTTACTGGCCGGCGTCGTCAGATAGGTATCGGTGTACTGCCAGCAGTCGCTGTGAACGGTGTAGGTCTGTCCGTTCACGGTGGTTGTCCTGTCGCCGCCGCCCACCGTGCATTGCGTGCTGATTAACTGGCCGCCCACGCTCTGGTCATCACACGCCTGCTGAACGTTGGTCTGGGGTTGATACGTTTGTACGGTAGTGACAGCCGTCATGCTGAGCGTCAGGGACGCAGATCCGTTACTAAAACCACGAATGATGCCGTCAAGGAAAGTCGTCTGGTGATTCACTGACCCAATCGTTAAAGAAAGCGTGACCGTCTCTCCCTGATTCATGTGATAGCCCGAAACAGACAGATTCTTTTGCGTGGTTCCCGAAATCCTGTCCGGTACGACCATCGCGTCCCCTAACACGCTCCAGGTGACTGTCCGGGCCAGATACCCCGACATGTTGAAGTTCGCCAGCTGAAGGTCGCCGGTAAAGGGTGCGACAAAGGTGGCATAAACCGTCAGGTTGTTGCGGTAGTAGGTGAAGTCCCCGGTATTGATTACCGCTGTCTGATTGGTTTGCGTCGTCACATACGTCCCACCTATCGTGACGGCACGGTTACAGCTTTGGGTCACCGCCACGTCTTTGTCGCAGGTGTAATTCTGGAAGGTGCTTTTACTGACCACTTTGTCCGTACACTGATCGTAGGTGCCGTTGACGACCGTGCCGGCAGTGCTCTCAGCATCCTTGCCGTTGGTAATGAACGGAGCCTTGGGGTCAATAGTCACCGCCGGATTGGTCGTGCCGGCGCTGATAACCGCCTGCCCGGCGTTGTTCTGGCCAAGTTCGGTCTGTCCTTTGTCACTGATACCGCCGTCTCCTCCCTGTACGCCCCCGTAATACCCGCTCTGTGACGGACTGGCGGTGTACCCCGGAATGACACTTGAGGGTGAGGTATTTTTCATCCCCGATGTGCCCTGACCGCTGTTAGATTTTCCGTAGCTGGAACCGGCATTAAAAGCATCGCTGACGGCATCGGCCTGTGCCCCCTGGGCACACAGCAGCAACAGTGGCAAAAGCAATCGCTTCATTATTTTCCCTCCGCCGTTTTCAGCAGCTGTGTCGCCGTCGCCGCACAATCTCCCCGGCGCACGACTTCTTCGAGTGCCTGCTTAACCGTCAGGCTGCCGTAAAGCACGTCATAGTTGCCCTGACAGGTGACCACCAAGGCGGGCACAGCCTTGATGCCGTATTGCTGATACAGCGTCGGGTCAATCTGCACCCCCGCCTCTTTATCTTTCTTGGACAGCTCAAACATCACCGAGGCCGTTTTGCGAAAATCGTTATCCAGCAGGCCACGCAGCGTCGCCGGTATACCAAAGCGGCGGGCATCGGCGAGCATGGGCAGTAACCCTTCTTCCGGAATGCCCAGACTCACAAAATAGAGCGCCTGCGGCGTGGGCCGGTCGGCGCTGTTCTGGTCAGCCTGGGACGCGGCGATTTCGTTTTGCAGCTGAGACACCTTATTTTGCTGTGCCGGTGGCAGGGTAATGTTCATGCCCTTCAGCTGCGCCTGGAACTGCTCAAGCTCGGTTTGCTTTTGTTTCATGTACGCCATATCACCGGCGGACACGGTGGGCTGCTCGGCTGCCTGCACGGATTGCGCGCAGAGCAGCGCGGCGCTGAGCGTCAGCGCCGTCATCAGGGGTCTGTTCATGGAAGGTCCTTACAGATAAGCGCAGTTACGCTTTCGCCACAGGAGGTAGCCGAAGTTCTTTTTGGATGTCGGGGCGTTATGTACCGGGCCCCACAGCTGCGTGGTCGTGCCAAAGGGGTGGCAGTCGCTGGCTTCGGGATACATGTTGACCATCTGATATCGCCAGCGGGATTTCGGGATAATCGGGGACGGATACTCGTAGCACACCGCCACGTCCGCCCCGACCGTCTCCATCACGAGTCCCTCCCGGTGCAGTTTGAACGCCATCCGTTCACTGACCAGCACCGACGCCTCAAGCGGCGAAAACTCGTTGCTGGTGTAGCCCGTGAAGGGGTACATCGACCCCTGCGCACCGGCACACCAGAACAGCGGGTCCAGCGGCACACCGGCTGTGGAGGCAATCGAGTCGGCGGCGCAGGCCCCCTGTGCCAGCAGGTTAGAGAACAGGCTCACTTCCGGGTTGATGATCATCGACAGCGTGCTGTCATTCCACAGCGGGTCAACCTCGGAAAGGTAAGCAATATCCATGTCGCCGGTCTGCATGCAACCGGTGCTGGTGATGATATTCAGCCAGTAAATCAGCGGATATTTATACCAGTGCACATGGTAGAACGCGCCGGGTGAAGGCTTGTCACTCTGCCCGCCGGTGCCGGTACCTGTCCGCCCCAGGTCAATTTTAAACCCGCCCATATTGACCATCACGCCAGGTTCGCGCGTCACGTCCGTAAGGGCAACGGGTTCCCAAAAGCCGATGGCCAGCCCCAGGCGGTAAAAAATGCCGTAAGGGCACAGCTGGATAGGCGATGCCGGATTGGGGGTGTCCGGGTGCGAACCGGAAGCCAGCTGAATGCTACCGAGCGTCATGGGAAACAGGCATTTCCAGCAGACATCACTGATAGGGTTCACCCAGCGGCCGTCTCCGGCGTTCGTACTGGCCGCCTGTGCCGGCATGCACAGAAAGGCCGTCCAGATTAAGGTAAGGCAGAGAATGAGCTTGCGCATTCGTCCTCCGGTTCCCTGACCCTGACCACCGGCATAACCTTCCAGCCCAGCCGTTCACAGCTGCCGATAAGCTGGATAAGAAACATCAGCGCCCGCCCGGACTGTATCTGATAGCCGATATCGGCTTCAACGTCTGTGCCTGCCAGAGTCATGTATTCCTGCCGCGCACGGTCGACGTCCCGTGCCAACATGTCCAGCGTCACCTCTGTCAATAGATATAATGAAGGCGGCCCCACTTCCCTGTCTGATAATGTGAAGCCGGCTCGCTGCAAACTGCGCAAAAATGCGGAGAAGATGGCATCGAAATATTCCTCATTCATCTGTAAAAACAGGGCTTTTCCGGTAACGGGTGCCGTGTATCGGTGCCGCGTTGAACGGATCTCATCGTCCATCCGTGCGTCATGCAATGGTTCGCCACGTTGCGTATTCGCTTTATACTCAAGCCAGTTGACTCCCACGAACACTAAAATAACGAGGTATAACGCCAGGAAAAATAATCGGGGGTGCGCTTTAGCCATTTCAATAAAATTAAACCATTCCATGCTTATTCAACCTTCTGATAGGAGGCGAAAGAAGCCACGTACAATCCGCGCTGACGCAATCGCCTGAGCATCCGGTGCACCTTCTGTGCACTTATGCCGGCAGCGATCTCCATCCGGATTTGGGCAATTTTCTCTTCGGGTTTGATGTGGGCGGGCAGTGTGCCAATCCAGGAGTAAAGGAGCATGTTGGCCAGCTGTGTGAGCACGATTTCAGGCACAGGAACTTCGTATAAAGGATTGGTACTCAGGAAAAGCCCGTGGTCTTTAAGCAGGTGCTCCACATCGAGGGCCACCGCCAGATAAAGCGCCTCTTCCTGCCCGCCTGTATTTCCCCCGGCGTCATGCTGACCGATAACGCACGTCAGCAATGACTTTAGCCAGGCGCTAACCGCGTTCACAATGTTTGCCCTGGGCATGTTCGCGATGTCGCTCAAAGGCAACGGCTGAGTATGCGCGAAAAGACCACCCCGCATCATCGTCATGCATCGTGCCTTCCGTTTTCCCCTGGTCTAAAAGTGTCGGGATATTGACCAGCCAGTCAGCCAGCGTGTCGTTCGGGGTCGTTCGGATCCCCTGAAGCAGGATGGCAAGGTGTTCTTGCGTACCGTCCCAGTCAATGCTTAACGGCGTAAACTCACGGGCAAAAGTGCCTGCTTGTGTTTCGCCGCCATAGGGGTCTGCAAAAAAGGAGTTCCCCTCAGGCGTGACGCGATAACGAAGACGCCAACTGACAGAACCGCGACTTGCGCCCGCAATATGCACGTCTTCATCACCTGTGATGTGCCCCGCCCTCAAACGGTCGGCGAGTTCACGCAAAACGGGGGGTAAATCAGTACGGGCAGTTTCCGGCTTCATCTCCACCAACAAGACCATTTGCTTTAATGGCCAGGCTTGTCTGAACCAACCTTCAGCGACATGATGTGGCGGTGTGGGCCGCGGCTGTTCAGGCAAGATTGCAGGGACGACGGGGGGTGAGTCCGTTTTTGTCCCCCTCCTGCGTATCGAGTCATACAGTAAGTAAATGAGCAGAAACACTTCGACCAAAATAACAAACTGTGCCTGATGGCTATGAATATCGATGTTCGTCAGGCTGTCCATCACACGCTCCTTTCTTTAGACAGAGGCCCGTGACGCTGGAGTACCGTGCGAATATCGTGCTCATTCAGTGACGCCAGGATGAGCGAGGTGCGAAGCTCAGCGCTCAGGGCCAGCAGCGTCTGCAGAGCCGCGCGGATAACCACCGATTCGGTGTAAAGCGGGTGCTCTTCGGTCATGGCCCGCAGGCCGTTTTTATCGGTATCGCCCAGCCGCACGGTGGTGGCAAAGCGTTTGATGTTATCCGCGTCGTGATTGTCTTTAACGCAGTGATTCATTTCAGTGCCACCTCCTCGACCTTGAGCGTCCTGTCGTCGCGGCTGATACGTACCGGCGTATGCTCGAAGCCAAATTTTGTTGTCAGGGTGCCGTACTGGTCGAAGTACACCGGTTCATCCAGCGCATTGCTGCTGTCCCGGATATTGCCGTTCACCAGAATAACTTTGAAATTAACCTGCCCGGCCAGCTGCTGTTTCACCCACTTCATCTGCGCGGGGTTGTCGCCGTCAATGAAGTACAGGGTTTCGCT
This sequence comes from Ewingella sp. AOP8-B2-18, assembly GCF_052376015.1. Lineage (NCBI taxonomy): Bacteria > Pseudomonadati > Pseudomonadota > Gammaproteobacteria > Enterobacterales > Yersiniaceae > Ewingella > Ewingella sp. AOP8-B2-18. The sequence continues at coordinate 44,749 of NZ_JBQSVB010000015.1, read as the reverse complement.
AAACGGCACTTTATCCAACGGATTGACCTGGTCACCGGCACGGGCGATCACGTTACCGCGCATATCGCGGATAGTTTCACGCACGGTAAACGTCGGATCATAGTGCAGCGTGCGGTCGGTTTTCGCCGGGGTCAGGCCCGCCACCGGATCGGGGCGAACGGCGTGGGCTTTCACCCTGGCTTCGGCTTCGCGCTGGATCCTGTCCATCTCACCGCTGTCTTTCATGCCCTGCAGGCGCTGACCGATAAAATCCAGCAGGTCAGGCTCGGCTATCGGAAACAAATGACCAATAGTGCCCAGATCCTTTGCCCCTGCTGACAGGCTAAATAAGCCTGCCAGCAGGCAGATAACCCAGCGTGATGTCATGGTGCCTCCTGCATGCGGTGGGCAATGTCAGCCTGGATCTGAGGTGTGATGTCCAGTACGGGCATCACCACCGCCGGCGGCACCAGGATCAGGTCACCGTGCGCCTGTTGCCAGTCATTCAGGCTGGCTTTAAGCGCCTGATCAAACCGGGTGGTCAACACCCGTGCGCTGTTCTCATCCAGCTGCTTTTTAGCCGACTGCTGCATAAACAGATCGATGGTGCCCTTCATGTCAAAGACCACTGTCCGGCGCTGAAATTGTTGAGCGACCAGTGCGCTGATACCGGCACACACCGTGACCAGCAGCAGTGTCAGCAACAGTGCCACCGCCCCAGCCCGCACGAATTTCTTGTTGAAAAAACCGGCCTTACTGGCCGGTGTGATGCTGATGCCCTGCCTGACGTTTTGCGCGTCGATATCGGTTTCATTCACGGTTGATTTCCTCGGTTTCTTTCACACGCAACCCTGCCCAAATTTCCAGCTCGCGGATTTCGTCCTGATACATGTCGGGTTCAGAGGCCAGCAGGTAGGCCGCCTCTTCACTGGTGGCCCCCGCATCCTGCGCCTCGCTCATGTACTGGAAATCCTGCCCGCGCGTACTGAACATCGCCCGCGTGACCGGATCGACGAAAACGCGATGGAAGGAACTGTTTTCCCCGGTCGAAATCATCACCGAACTGAAGCCCGTTTCTTTCGCCGGCTGGAAGCCGCGAATGACCTGCGTTTCCAGCTCGGTAAATTGGTCAGGGTTGGCATTGAGGTAGGTTTTAAAGGCTTTGGCATCCTGCAACAGCGTCACCTTCGTCCCGCTACAATCCCAGGCTGCGGCCGCCGCCGGCGGTGCGGCCTGGTCTTTGGTCCCGGTGAAGTCCTTAATCCCCTGCGTGATGGTGATGAAGGCCCCACGGTGGCGACGCACCGTCCGGTAGCCGGTTTCGATAAAGCGTGCAGCATGCGGGTTAGAGCCGCTGAACAGACGCCAGGCTTCGTCGATAATGGCCACTTTTTTCAGGTCACGCGGCGAGTGGTACATTTTTTCCTGTATGGCCAGAATGAGCGAATACAGGATGGCGGACAGCAGGTGTGGCTGGTTTTCCAGGCTCAGCAACTCCAGCACGGCAAAGCGTGTTTCGCCATCGAGCGTCGGATTATCGGAGTTGAAGTACTCCCCGTTCGCCCCCCAGGTACACCAGCGGTCGAGCAGCAGAACCAGCTCGTTAATACGGTCACGGATGGTCGGCTGGGATTCGTAAGTGGTGGTGACTTCTTGCGAAATCATGTACGCCACCACGTCATCAATACGGGCTTTGTTGGCTTTCGCTTCCCAGGCCGCGACCACGCCTTTGAGCAGAATGGTTTCGCTGACCTTATCCAGCGGCTCGTTAGGGCTGGCCAGTACGGTCAGCAAGCCAGTGATGCCTTCTGCCGACTCTTTAATGTCCACCACGTTCGCAAAGGGGTTAAAGCGCAGAGTGGCACCGTCCAGGTATTTCCCGCCGGCTTGTTTACAGAAGTTTTTGTAGCTCGCCCCCATGTCGATAACCCAGGCGAAGCCGTGGGAGTTCAGCACCTGCCGCAGGATTTCCTGAATAAAAAAGCTTTTGCCCGCGCCGGTGGTCCCCGTCACCGCAATGTTGTAGTTAGTGCTACCACTGGTTTCGCTGAACATATCGAAAAATGCCAGCTGGTTACGGTAGGTCGGCAACGGACTGCCTATCGGTGACATTTGCCGCTCAGCCACCACCGGCATCAGGTTGACGGCGTTAAAGCTTTTACAACGCAGCGTCGAACCCATCACCACCATGTCTTCCCACAGCCCCTCCTGCATCATGAAGGGGAAGGAGCTGATCCAGTTTCGCAACTGCTGAAAGCGCGGGGCGGAGATTTCCAGATCATTTTTGCGAAAGACGTTGATGGCCGCCAGTTCACACGACTGTTGTTCGCTGGCGTCATCCGGCGTGAACAGGGTCAGGTTCAGCGAGAAATTGCACATGGCAATTTCGTTACTGGCCAGCCCCTGCCGCAGGTCTCGCCATTCCTCATACGCCCGCTGGGTGCCGGGGAAAAGCTTGGCGTAGGATGTACCGGCTTTCTTACCCAGGTCCTGCTCTTTACGAAACGCGTCGTTCTGGCTTTTTACCTGATCTTCCACGGATACCGTCCAGCTGAGGATGAACGGACAGGGAATACCCAGATCGGGAAAACGCATGTTCTGCAGATTGTCTGACGCCTGCCAGAGCGCAAACCTCGCCGGGGCTTTAGTCAGTTGCATATTCACAATACGGGTGCTGGCGACGGCGGTATCGCGGCTGTCTCCGAGGATTCGGTCCTCAGGCTGACGCGCGGTGGTCAACCGCAGATAGCCCGGACGCACTTCCATTTCGGTACTGTGGTCGACGCACTGGCGGTGCAGTTCCTGGTCGGTGTTCCAGTGATCGGGACTGCGGGTCACCTGTCCCGGCCGGTAGTTAAGCTGTTCCCGCATGATCGACAGAAATTCCGGGGCACCAACGCGGCGGGTTTCCATATGGGCCGCCATCAGTGAGACGCGCAGCGTCTCCCGCAGTTGCACAACGGCGTCCATCGCCCGGATACCGCCTCGCCCTGAGCGGGCATACACCAGAAACACGCGGTAGTTACGCAGATAAAGCGGGTATTCCCGGTCATTACTGAGTCCCTTCAGGGCCGCCCGCTCCCAGTAGGCTTTGGTGATGGCATTAAGCGGTTTCGCCATGCTGCCTTTCCACATATCCTTACTGAGGCCATTGTCGAGCATCTCACCCACACACTTACTGGCCACCATCAGCACGGTCACCGGCGTTTTGCGGGACATTTTTTTGCGCAACAGGTCATCGAGCGCCTGCACAACCTGCTGATTGGCCCCGGCCAGCGGGGCCACTTCCATGATGAAGCCGATGGATCGGCTGTTGATAAACAGTTCGGTTTTTTCATCATACATACGGTAGGGCAACAGGCTGGTGATGGACGGATAGCTCAGGCTTTGCTGCAACATGTCGGCCGCCATCTTTGCCCCGCCTTCATCTTTACTGCCGGCAAAAATGTTAGCCAGCTGGTCTAACCAGGAATCGCTCATGACGCCCCCATTTTTTCAAAGCGTTGTGAATAACAAATAGGATGCGGGGATGACGCAGGCACAGGCTGCGCGTCAATAAATTCGGGCGTTAAGGTCCGCTTCATTGGCCTCATTCCCCTTCACTGATCACGCGAAAATCGGCATCCCAGCGGGATTTGTTCTTCACGAACTCGACCACGGCGGGCTGATGGAAGCTGTCTTGCTCATCCACCCAGGGGGCGATCCACAGACGCTGCGTGGCATCGGGAATACGACGGGCGTCCACCTGTCCCGGACCGGCATAGTCAGCCGGCGTGATGGGGCGGATGGCCGAGAGAGATCGGGTGTTACTGCCTGCGACCGGAATGGTTGATGCCCGCAGCATGGCGTCGTTATTGGATACTGGCGTGCCGGCTATCGGCCGGGGGGCCAGACCGGCGACGCTGATGGGACGGTCAGGCGACACGTTGGGTTTGATGTTTGTTGTGGGAGCCAGTGACTCAGCGGCAGGCTTTGGGACGGTTTGCGCCTCCGCCGTCAGGTCGTCCAGGCTTTTGCCTTTGGCGGCCAGGTGACTGGCGTCTGACATGGACAGGCATTGATCAGTGGCTGTCTTGTTACAGTCGAAATCGGAATTCATACCGGCGCAGCCGGTCAGCATGCCGCACAGCAGCACGACAGGAAGGACTTTGAACATGGTGTTTACTCCGGATGCGGCGATGCCGCCGTTTGTGAAAGAAAAAATGAGTGAATGGTAGGCAGTGCAGTGGGGGGACTTTCTGTGTTCTGAATTACGGGTGCGCGATTCTTAGGTTAACGGGATAGTACATATGCGGGATTTGCGGGCAGAAGGCCGAACATTTCTTCATATCGTTGCACCAGGCGGCGGAGCGTATATGCTTCTGTTTCCGTTTTCTTCAGGTTTTGACGCAAATGGTCACACTCGCTGGCTAGCCGCGACTTTTCCCTGACCGCTTTTCGGACGACCTTTTTAGCGCCTTCTGGATCAGCAAATTTCGCCAATGCATAAGCCAGCATATCCAGTTCAAAACGCAGGTCTGTCGGATGTTGCCAGAACGGCGACAACTGGTGCCCCAGATACCCGCATGCGAGACAGCCACAAATATGACCGGCCTTCACCCTGACATGTCCGCGTGTGTTCACCCACAGCAGCCCCCAACGGTCGGGAAGATCATCAAGGCCGATTAAACCTTCCGGACAAATGTAATACCGGTAAGTGCCCATGCCCGTTATCTCGCCACTGCGGTGGGGTTTTGCCCGGTCAGCCAGAAAATCAGAGCGGCTGACCTTGGACTCCACCACCACCGAACCGCCGTCAAAACCCCACCGGTACGCAAAGACATCGGCGCGCTCACCACCGTACAGTCCGCCTACTTCCGTTAATGCCACCTGACAGCCGGGGCCGTTACCGCTCGCCGGACGCTTACACCACTTCGCCGCAATCGCGTTCAGTTCGTCATGGGTCATACGCCATAAACCTCGTATAACTTTGCCGCCACTCCCCCCGTTAACACGCAGCAGGCTTCTATCAAAAAGAGTGCGTTGATATCGTCAGCGTTTAATACCGGGAGACGCCAGGCCACGATGATCCAAAAGGTAAAACCCAACAGGCCCAACACGAGGGGGAACCCGAGTGCAGTCAGAATGATTTTTCCGTTGAATGATTTTCGTCTGCCGGCGAAGAAAACACTGAAAAGATAAATACTCCCCAAAAGCAGCGTGCACCGCCATATGCTCCATTCTGCCCGTATATGCGCGAACTGATTGATAGCGGCCCAGCCGCCAAAATAGGCGATAAACGCCAGGGCAAGAATGGCAAAGGGCCACCGGTTGTGCTTACTCAGCATCATCATAGTCTTCCCTATTCGTTGTGCTAATACTGCACGAATTGAAACATTCGGCCCCACACGGCACTCCCGAGTGAAATAATGCAATGCGTCATTAAAATATCGTTAATAAGGGATGGGCCGAGGTCAGGTAATTTCCAGGTGACAAAGGCACACAGCACAAACAAGACAGCCAGCACGCCCCAGAGCGCGACCATTATGCAGAGCGTATTGATGACCGAAAAATCAATTGCGCTGGCATAAATCAGAAACAGATAAATTGCGCCGACAACGAGGGCAAAGCGCCAATCACTCCAGTCTGCCGGTGTTGTTTGGTGTAATTCGTATGCCCATGTGCCATAAAATCCGAGGGTTATCAGACAAAGGATGACATAGGGAATACGGTTGTTTTTACAATCACTCAGAAACATCATGTTCTCCTCAATATTCCGAAGTTGAGGTCATTCAGATTAGCCGGGTAGTAAGCAGCGCAGATGTGGGGGAACCACCAGATAAAACGTCTTGTGACGTGCTGATTTCCCTAGCGTATGAAGGATAAAAATTGACTAAAGGCTTTCTACAATTCCTCCACAAATGACGCCATAACCTTCAATCAGGAACAGAGCCGCGACATCATCCGGTCTTAACTCGGGAAGCCGCCAGTAAATGACGACGACACCCAACAGCCATATCAGCCCTAAGAGCAGCGGAATAATGGATGCAACCAAGACGGTAAAAACGTCGAAATACTTATCCCTTGCGACGAAGTAAACCCAGACTAAAAAAAGGCTTCCTACAAGAAGATAACCCCGCCACCTCGGCCAGTTAACCTGCATCTGCGCATGCTGATTGATATACGCCCAGAGGTTAAAATAGGCGATAAACCCCAGGACAAGAATGGCAAAGGGCAACCGGTTGTGTTTACTCAGCATCATCATGTTCTCCTCAATATTCCGAAGGGCAGGCTTCCGGCCCACTGACTGGCTGCGTCGCGTTCCCGGCGTCAGCATCAGACTGGCCGTGCTCAAGTTTTTCAATGTCACTGAGCAGTGCCGACAACTCACAGGATGACGCTTTGCGCTTCCAGGCCTGGCGGTAACGCACTTTTAATGCGCCGAGCCGGATACGTTGTTCCCGATTTTTCACCACGTTTCCCCCTTTTTATGCCGCAGCTCCCCGCCCCAACACCCGGACACGCAGCGTTTCCGGTGCCCGGCGCCCGCTGACCGGCACCCGTACAACCTGATTCATCAGCGTCAGCATCAGCATGGCTCGCCTGGCTCCGTTGGGTTCGTCCCAAACGGCTTCCAGCCCTTCAAACACCCCGCTGAGCACCTCCACCCGGTCACCGTGCACCGGCATAGTCGGTGCAGGTGACAGGCAGTCATGGGTTTTGAGCCGCTCCACCACCGCATCGGGCACCACTGATGGCATGCCGCCAAAACTGATTAAGGACGACACCCCCCTTGTGCTTTTGATGGTGGTGGTGTGAATAACCTCCGGATCAAAACGCACGAAGATGTAACCGGGGAAAAGTGCCTGAGGTGACACCGTTTTAATCAGCGGGCTGCCGAGTAACATGGGGGTGATGACTTGTGCCGTATAAAGCGGCAGGAAACAGGTCACCCCCTGATTGTCCAAATGCTGTTGTGCGCGTTTTTCCTGTGCATACTGCGTCTGTGCCACGTACCAGTGTTCCATATCCCCTCCCCCTGTCAGTTAATGGTATCGCCCAGCTTCAGCTGGCTCGCCTGACGCAACACGTCATCAGGATTGAGGACGGCGGCGCGGGTGACGTTATTCACCTGCGTGGAGGCATTACCGGCCACCTGCTGCACGTTGTTCTGTGCGTCCCCTTTTTTGTCTTTATCCGCTTCAATGTCTTCAATGGTTTCCAGACGGAAGCCCTGCTGGAAGACCACGGTCACGCTGTTGCCCGCGCCGATGTCAATCACCGGATGATACTGCTCAGCCCGTTTTATCCAGTACTGGCTGAGCGTGTCAGCCGCCTTGCTGGCACCGCCGCCAATCCCCTGCTTAAACACATCGCCGGCACCCACTGACGCCGTAGCCCCCAGTCCGACTGACGGCGTTGCGGCTGACTTGATGCCTTCCCCGAAGCCAGAGAGCAGCCCTGCCATACCGGCGTAGCCGATGATCTGACCGTTACGCATCACCGGCTTGCCGCGAATACCCTGCTTGCCCTGATAGGCCACGTGTCCGTCAAACGGCATGTCGATATGCTTGCCGTTTTTCAGGATGCAGCTGATGTTTTTGGTTCTGACCTCACCGCGTTCGCTGGAGATGTCCCCCCAGATTTCGCCGGTGACGCGGCACTGGTCCATGTTGTAGGTTTTACCGTTGGGCATGGAGACATCACCAATCAGGGTGATGACCACGGGAGAGGTGTTCTGCTGACCGGTCACGCTGGCGTTGGCATCGGCCCCTTCAATCATTACCGCTTCCGAGAAGGAGCCGGACGGTATCCACGGCAGTTTGGTTTTCCTGGCCTGCAGTGAGGTATAGCTGAAAGTTTTACTGGTCATGCCCCCCAGATGGCCCGAGCCGGTGCCGGGGTAAAAACCGGCACCCTGTCCCTGACCCTGCCCCGGATAAAACTGACTGCCCTGCCCGCCCCCCGGCCCACGGTTGGGGTCGGTGACGTTCCACTGCGCGGGGCTGGCCGGGCCGGTGGCAACCGGGCCGTTTGTGCCTGCACCGGGACCGTTGGCTGTCCCGGATGGCGGTGCGCCGGGCACGGGCGCAGAAGGCGGCTGACTTTGCAGCTTACTCATGGCGTCCATGATTTTAGAAAGCTGTTGCTTGAGGGCTTCGTTTTGCTGCTGCTGGTCGGTTTTGAGCTGGTTCACGCTGCTTTCCAGCGCCGAGGTTTTGTTTTGCTGCTGGGCCAGCGCCGCCGTGGCCAGGTTGTCGGTAAAGGAGCTGGTGACCACGCCGCCGGTCATATCGACAGCTTTGGGTTTGGTCGGGTTCTTCAGCGCTGTCTGATGGTGGGCATACGCCCATATCCCGCCCCCGACGCCGAGGGCCACCGCGACACACACGCCGGTCATGACCCACTGCTTGCGGCGGGTCGTGGTGTTGATGTTGCTCATACCCCGCCCTCCGTTGCCGTGGAGAAGATAACCCACACGTACCCTTCACCGCCGGCGTAAAGGTTATGGGTGGACAACATCACGGCACGGACACCCTTCTGCCAGAACTGTTTCTCTGACAGCGATCGCGTGATGTAGCCAGTGTTTTTCATGCGATAGCGCATGACCAGCAGGTGCGAGCCGACCAGCTGGCGTTCAGGGGTCAGCAGGACGCCCGGCATCGGATTGTAGGCGGGTCCGCGCGCCGCTTTGGCTTCGGTATAGCTGTCAGGCACGCCGCCGTTCACCACCGTGCGGGCCATGCTCACCAGCGTTTTCTCCCAAGGCTGGCTTTCCTCCCAGGCTTTTGCATCCGGGTTGGCCTTAAGCGGTGCTGAGGCGGGGATAAGGTGCAGCGTATGTCCGCTGCCCGGCTTTGGCGTCACGTCCAGAGAGGCGCCGATACCGCTGGCCGTTTCCAGAAAGAGCGTGAAGTTCTGGCCGGTCAGCGGCGTGATAAGCAGTGCCCCGTCTTCGGTGTTTTCCTGGGTAAAGGCCCCGTCGGGGCCGGTGACGCGGGTGATAAGCTCACCCTCAATGACAATTTTGTTCGGGCTGGTATTGCTCAGCTGCGCTTTCAGGTGCGCATCATTTTCAAATACGGTGCCCGCCGGGCCGCTGACGTCGGCCATCGCAGCCGGTACGAGGCAGAGGCCGGCGACGAACGCGGCAAGAAGTCGTGCTTTCATGCGGTTATCCCTGATGCTGTTTTGACACGGGTTGAGGGGGCTGCACTTCGGGGAAGGCGGTCAGACGGATAATGCCGTCCACATATTTCACGTTGAGCCGGTAGGCTTTATGCACATCGGGGATGTCTAGCTTCAGGCTGCCGTTAGAGGTGCTGGCAGAGAGCGTACCGCTGACGATGATGTCTCCGGTCGCCGAGTCGAACGCCTCATCCTCGATGCGAAACACCGTGGAAATGCCGTTCTTCTTGATGTAATCCGCCTCGACGGCCAGCGCTTTTTTCAGCTCAGAACGGGCTTCGGGCGGTACCCAGCGCAACAGGGCGGCGTGCTGGCTGTCAACGGTGTCAGGCGTCACGCTCAGACGTAAGTTAACAAACGAGCGCACCAGCATGTTGTTCAGGTTGGCATCCCCCTGCGACGCATCGGAGGTGAATGACCGGTCAAATAACATCGGGGTGGTGATGGTTTTTTGCGTGGTCGCAAAATGCCAGGCCATTGCGCCGGTGATGCAGGTACCCACCAGGCTCAGAGCAAGGAGCGAACCGAGTGACGCCAGAGCCAGCATCGTCACCCGGTTTCGCGTTTCTTTCACTTGATACTTCATCGTTTCTTCCTTCGGGCAGGGAAAAGGCGCCACCCGAAAGTGGCGCACACGCTACTGCATCCAGTGACGGTTGCCTGAATCAGGCACCCGCCTGAACTGCACCCGGAAAAGCACCGTTGGCAGATACCAGTAAAGAAGGTTTAAGAGCCACCATGAGCCCTGGCCTTTTTTAAGATGTCGGATAAGCAGCCACAGAACGGCACCCACGCACAGCATCACGATAAAAATGTCGCAGAAGAACCCCGTCACCCCACAGGCTAAAAGCACAAAGGCTTCCTCGGGTGGCAGTCCGGCAACGCGTTTTTGCTGATTGAGAGTTTCCGGGAATCGATATTTCAACGAGTCCTGGTCCATAGAAGGAATTAATTAATGAGGGCGAAGAAAGCGCGGGTGATAAGGATGAGCATAATAAGGCCGGCAAATACCATCGGGTTACGGGTTTTAATAAAACCGGTCACCGACACGATAATTTCCGCCACATATAACACCCACTCCACCGTCGAACCATGACCAAAAGTATCATTGGCATCCGCTTTTTGCGTGGCCATTAAATCCGTTGCGTGAACCAGGTGAGGGGAAATAACAACCGCGAGGGCCAGCGCAAAGAAAATAAGATTTCGCCGGGCGGCGGGAGACTGCGAAATAACGGGTTTAATACGGTGAGAATAAAAAGCACTAAAGTAAAATGGAAGGTTGCCGATAACCCCCTTCTGGAGATTATGTCCCCCTTCAGGCAAAGCTACCGCTACCCCTTCCGTCATACCGGAATCGGTCATCACTGATTTCATTATGAAAAACCTCGATTTAAGTAATAAAAATGTCAGCGTGCGTAAACAGACGTAACGCCCGCCTATCTTACATTGAGTCAAAAAAAAAAAAACTGTGACACATATCACAGTTTTTTCAGTTTCTAAGATATTTCTTATCATCCACCGGTAGTAGGCTCACACTCTCATTTCCTGTGTTATTTCAATCAGGCACAAAAATATGAAAGTAAAAGAGAAGATATACGAACGGCGCGGCCGCCCGAGAAAGTATACGATGGGCGAAGTGCGTTACCGCGTACTCTGGGCGCCTGAAAATCTGCTGCTGGAGTTGCGCATTGCCGCCCGCGTTCGCGGGGTCAGCATGAACGATGAGGTGGTGGGCCGGCTGATTCAGTCGCTGGATTTCACCCCGAAAAAACCCATTATTAAAACCGAGGAGGGAGAGCGATTATTAGCCCTGGCCCGTTTGTTTGATGAATTTATTCAGGCGCACCTGGATATGCTGCGGGAAAAATATGCTCAGGAAGCCACGGTGGTGGATGATAAGCGGCAGTTTGTGGCCGGTAAAATGCGACGTTTTAGCAGCAGTTTCCCGGTGAATTTAAAAAAGGACATGGAAATCAGCGCGCGGTTTAATCAGCGCAGTATGAATCAGGAAATCGTTCAGCGCCTGTTAGGGTCACTCAGTTATTTTACTGAGCAGCAGTTGCCCGAAAATGAGGAAATAAAACGACTGCGTTCGCTGGCGATGCTGTTCGATGAATTCATTGTGTCGAAGGTGGCGGTGGCGGAGAACCCGTTAACGAATAAGGAAAATAACGAATTGGGATCTTAGATATCCTGACAAGATATGCCGGGCAGCCAGCCCGGCATAAACTTCACTCTTCTGCGATAAAATGTTTTGATTCCGACCTGTCTTCGGCGGCGCTCATGCCGGAGAGGTTTCTGTCGAGCAGTTCCTCCAGTTTTTCATTCCCGATCTCACCGCGCAGCTGCAAATACATTTCTGACATCATGGCCATCATAATGCTGATACCCTCACGGCTGCCGGAAACTTTGCGCATTAAATCCCGGTTAAATCCTTCCTGGTCAAAGCTATTTCCTTCGCCCTGGTGTTTTTTCACCATCAATCCGATGTTAACCAGTTCATTGACCACGGAGGAAAAGTTCACCTCGCCGTGCGAGGCGCCGTTTTGCAACTCAATCTGCACCAGCTCCAGCACTTCCCTTTCGGTTTTTTCTTTGAAATAAATATTGCGTCTGGCCATCTCTTTTTCCTGTGTGTCCGGCAGGGGTTTATTGCCGGTGATGTTCGCGTTATTTCCCGAGGTATTAGGCAACCGCATGGGTGAGATAAAGCGAAAGGTGTTATTCTGTTGGTGGCGATTATTCTGCCGAAACTCAGTGTGTGTCAATACGGCACTGCAAATTAACCTCGTCCGTTTTGGTTTGGGTGTGTTAATCCGGCACTGTGGAAAGTTTTTATGTGTGTGGGTTAGGCACTATATGCGTTTTGAATGTGTGTTAATCAGGCACTAGTGAGATTTTCAATGTGTGTTGATTAGGCACTGCACACATTTAGATGATATTCAACCCATTGATAAACAGTCTTACACACCATCAGCACACCAGATAGTGCTGGATGCAGTGCCGGATTAACACACAATCAGACACCTTGATAACACACCATTCAGCACTGCAAGGTGTGCTAATTAGCACACACTTTCCGGGATACTTGTAAAAATACATTAAAAATCACGGTTAACGCCATGAATTATAACAATAAAACCGCAAGATGAAATCTTGCGTGGGGTGTGATGTAAGTTGTAAGAAAAAGCGGCCTGGTGAAATATCCCTATTCTGTTGATTTATTTAATTCCGTGGTGACATCAGAAGGCGTTCGCAGAGCGCCCTGTGCGCGTCTGTAACTAATTATCTTGCATCGGGAAAGGTGAAAGCGTATTTTCGCCAGAAATCACGCCGCGCTTATCCGGCGCATTCCTGGGGAATATAAAATAATGAAATGGTATGCTCTGCTTACGCTGGCGGCGGTGTTTTCTGCCCAGGCCAGCCCGGAAATTTGTTTTAACAAGGCGGGACGCGATTACGGTATTGATCCGCTTTTACTGACCGCCATTTCAATAAAAGAGTCGCGCCTGAGAATGGACGCCATTAATGACCGTAACCGTAATAAAACAGAAGATGTCTGCGGCATGCAGGTTAACAGTTCACATTATGCGGCGCTGCGAAAATTTGATATTACCCGTGAACGGTTACTGAAAGAACCCTGTACCTGTATTTACACCGGCGCCTGGGTACTCGCGCACAATTTCCGGGCTTACGGTAAAAACTGGGACAGCGTCGGGATGTATAACACCGGTCCATCACCGAAGCTCATCGCGCAGCGACGGGCCTACGCAACCGCTATTAAAAATATATATCGCATCCTGCTGGCCACACAAATGATTCAAAATAAACAAATCGCACAGCGTGACGAAAACCCGCTTCTGGCCAGGTCAACGGCATCAGCAAATACAGAAGCAAAAAGAAACAATCATTAATGCAACCACGAGGCGTGCGTATACGTTTTCTGATTTTATGGTGCGGGAGGAGAAATAATTCGAAGGGGAGAATAATATAATGACGTCAAATATCCGGCGCTTTTCGATTGCGCCGGACAGATAAACCGCTACCATTCAAAAACATCGTACCCGTCAAGAGTATCAGCGTCCGGGTCAAAACAGATCATCCCGATTTGATGTTGTTTGCGCATACAAAACACCAACTTCCTCACGGGCTTTGAAATCCCCATTTCTTTTAATTTCAATACCGGATACCGGTATTCACGCAGCATTAAAAGATAGCCATAGCCGGTGTCAAATACCCAGGGGAATTTTTCGTTGACGTATTGCGATAAAATTTCTCCATCGCCCGGCGTTATATGTGCCGTGCTGCATGTCATGCCGTGAATCTTTTCCATACTGTTGACCTTATGCACAGGGAGAGCGAACACTCTCCCTAATTTAAATGCAAAATGTTACGCCTTCATTTTTTTAAACTGTTCGGCAATCATCCACAGTGCACGGTTTAATTTCACGTCGCCGTCAATCCCGTTAACCGCCCGCGTCGTGGTGCGTTTTCCTTTTTCGCTGCGACCGGTTAATCCCCCCTTAATCATATTTTCCTGCACCCGCTGAAAGGTCACCCATAAATCATTCTGGCAGTCTTCGCGGCGGCGTGGCATTAATACACTGGCCGGGGTCACCGGGATTTTTTTATCCTCTTCTCCGTAGCGATACATGAGCGCCGCCTGGGCGAACAGGTCTTGTTCGTCACGGTTGAGGGGGATCTCTTTCATGATGTTCATGTGCTCATCGACTTTGTCAAAGATGCCGAGTACCTCATACGCCCCCTCAATAACCTGCCCGGTCACATCGCCTTTGTGGGGGACACGCACCTCGCCAAAGTCCTCACCGCACACCATGCCGTTCGAACAAACAAAGCGGAAAATTCCCGGCAGCATCTGATAACTGCTGCTGCCGTCGTGTGAATTGAGCAGGATAATTTCCGGCACTTCGCAGCCGTTGATTTGATTTTCGCGGCGCAGCCGCAGCATGTGTTTGGTGTGGCCTTTCCGGGCTTCATCCCGCACGCGGGTCTGACAGGCAAAGAACGGCTGAAAGCCTTCTTTGCGCAGGCTGTCGAGCAGCTGAATGGTCGGAATATAGGTATAACGGTCACTGCGGGAGCCGTGTTTTTCTTCTGAAAACACGCTCGGGACGACGCTGGCCAACTCGTCATTGGTCAGCGGACGGTCGCGGCGGATCTGATTTTTGGCACCAAAGCGGGACGCTAAACGCATAATATTATCCTCGATGTTGATCATGTTGTTGGGTCAGGTGTGAGTCATGAAAAGCGCGCCGGGCAGCTGACGTTCACCGCCCGGCAAAGACGCTATTCCTCTTCAAACAGTTCATTGCGCAGGTCGCAATAGGCGTTTGCGGTGCGGACAACTTCCTCGTCCGTGAGCGTCAGGCCTTTCTTTTCCGCCGCCTGCAAAAACACCGTCTGGTCTTTTTCCGGCAGGCGTTTCAGGTGCGCGACGGCGCTGGAAATCAGGGTGTACTCGTAAATTTCGGCATGCTGGCCGCAGGTGTTGCCTGCATAAATTTCCAGCCGGGAAATCACCACGTCGGCGCGGATCACATCAAACGGATGAGACGACGAAATGTCAGTAATGAAACCGTCCCTGCGCAGCGAGGTGGTTTTCGCCCCCCATCTTTCGGAAGATTCAGGAGCGGCGGTCTTGACGTTTTGTGTGTGCATTCTTCAGGTCTCCTTCGGGTTAATGGTCATCTCTCGGTGAGTTCTTTCGCGGCAAAGGGCGAAGTAGCGACGACGGACGGGGGAACGCAAGGGCGCCGCAGGCGTGCATTTCACCCTTGCGTTAACCTGGGCGGCGGTGCTACACCCAGCCCTCCGCGTAAGGGCTTGCCGCGAGATGGATAACCGCATCCGGCAGAATGCACACACCCGACGGCGGGGAACGCGCCGGCGTCCTTAGCGGCCGGTTTACCGGCCAGTGTCCGTGCGGCGGCGCAGCCGGCTGCGGGGGTTGACCTGGCTTTTTACCATCAGACCCTAGCCGTCAGGCCGTAACCCCTGTGGGGTTACGCGGAGCTTACCGGCTTGCCGGTTAGCGTAGTCGGGCTCGACGATTGACCAGCTTGCTGGTCATGAGCCGAAGGGGGACAGGTTCCAGCCCTGGTGGTTTGTTGTGGAAAAGAAAAGCCGGACACAGATGACCAGGGAAAAGGGTCAAAGGAATAGTCAGAGGAAGAAGAAAAAGAAGAAGAAGAAGAACAGAGAAAGCCAGGAGAGGAAACGTACGAAAGTAATGAAAGAGAGAAACCGGAGAAACAGGCCGGAGAAGCAGCATGACCGCCGCGGCGCAGCCGCAGCAGTTTGACTGCTGAGGGTGTTTTACGGGCTAAAAGCAGGGATTGCTCCCTGCCCTCTCCTCAGAATGTCCGGCAACTGCCCTTAATGCGATACCAGAACGGCGTGTACATTTCTCGGGTGATTTTCTGGCTCAGCGAGTTGCCTATCCTGACACAGGCGGGAATGCCCAGCAGGGACAGCTGCACAAAGCACATACGCGCCGCCACCGGATCCAGATCGGTGCACTGCACTAACAGCTGCGTCTGCGGGTTATAGCCACGGTCAAGCAGCACTTTAGCGGCGGCGATCACCATACCGCCTGCGCCGCAGGTCGGCTCATCGAGCGTAACATAGAGCGCACCATCCGCCAGCTCCTGCACGCGCTGCCCCATGACCAGCCCCGCGATCAGCTCGCTCAGGGAAAACGGAGTGAAAAACTGCCCCATGTCCTTGCTGCCGATCTCCAGCTCCATAAAAATGGAACCCAGAAAATCACACATACCGGCGTCAAGTCCTTCCGTGACCAGAGCCAGTAAGCGTGCCATGCGGTTCAAATCGTCTTTTTCGTAACCGGCTATCGTCTGAAAATATTCATTTTCCAGCTCGTCACACTGCAAAAAGGCATTTTCCAGAGCCACGGCGGCCATCGTCACAAAGTCCCTGAACACCTGATACCGGTTGTGATAGCGAGCCGTTTCACGAAACAGTTTCACAAAATCTTTGCGGTGATTATCCAGCGGCGAAACGGCGCTGTCGCGCACAGGCAGGGAAGGTGCAATCACGTCAGCGTGCGGTACGGCTGTCACGAAAACCGGTTTAACTGCGCTGGACTCCGGCATTTCAGGCTGAGAAAACAGCGAATCAAAAGATAACTGGCTCATGCTGTTTTGCCCGTTTCACACACCGCCGCCCTCAGGGAAAATTCACCGCCATCAATGCTCACCGTCAGATCGGCAACGCGGCTAGTCAGCAGTTCCAGCATCTCAGGTTCAACGTTCAGAACCTCCAACATTGCCCCCTCAATGCCTGTCGCTTCATCCATTGCGACAAACAGCTCCCCGATATCATCCCAATGCTCGAGATCAAACCCTTCGGCATAGGCAATGGTGCGTTTTGCCCCCACGTAAGACGGTTTTTCAGCGGTCAGAAAAATGCCTTCCTCACCGACCAGCAGCAACGCGCCGCCGTTCGTTTTCAGATCCATCATGACCGGCCTCAGCGTTTCCGCCCTAAACATCAGTTGCTTACTCATACGGCCCCCAAAAAGTCATTGAATTGCCGCCCCGCAGGGCGGCAAGGTCATCAGGCGTAAGCCCGTTTCAGTTCCAGTGTGCGCAGCACCTGACCGAGTTCACTGGCTCGCATGGCGGGTACTCTTACGGACTGGTGTTTGCGCTGACATTTGGCGATGTGACGCCCCAGCGCCTTAAACGGCACGGTGATGTCCTGACTTTTCAGCGGTTCCCGCACAAGGCGCGGGTGCTTTTTTGCCGTCTCAGACTTTACAAACGGCGCGGGGGATGCAATTATCTGTGGGTCGAAATTCATGGCTTATCTCCGTTAATTTTTGACAGCCGGCCTAGCTTTGAACGGGCGAAACCGGCATGAGAGAGCAGACGAAAGTCTGCTTTTTTCATTTCTGCACTACGGTTTCTTTGCTTAACACCTCCTTAATACGTCGCACAATTTCGGCATGGCTCAGGGTGCATTCATCGCATAGCTGGAAATACCGGCCTTCGACTTTCGCGTAAATGTCCGTCACGCTGCCGCACATCATTTCGGCAAACTTGAATGATTCGCTGTCCCGATCGCCCTGCCAGTCCAGCGGCGGTAACGTCCCCAGCACGTCCATATATCTGTGCAGGTCGATTTCCACCGGCGCGGTCACATAAGATTTTGCCCGCGCCTCCCAGTAAGCGGCCTCCGCGCCTGCACTCCATTCGAACCGGTTTTTACCCGCTTCGCCGGTGATGATGTCAGGTGTGTACATGGTTTTTCTCCTCGATGTTGACGGCGGGACAATCCCGCCGTCGGCTGTTATTCCTGCTCTGCCGCAATCTCTGCCATTAATTCGCAATAGGCGTTTTGAGCCTTTTCCTCTGCCGCCCACGAAAGCGTGATCCCTCTGCGGTCTGCCACACCGATAAATACCGGACGGTCTTTCATCGGCAGACGCGAAAGATGATTTAACGCACTGCTGATCAGGCGGGATTCGTAAATCTCGTAATGCAACCCGCACCCAGCATGAGCCTGCTTTTCAAGGCGGGAAATCACCACGTCCGCGCGGATCACATCGAACGGATGGGAAGACGAAATGTCAGTAATAAAGCCGTCCATGCGCAGGGTCGTGGTTTTTCCACATCTTTCGGAAGATTCAGGAGCGGCGGTCTTGACGTTTTGTGTGTGCATTCTTCAGGTCCCCTTCAGGTTAAATGTCATCTCTCGGTGAGTTCTTTCGCGGCAAAGGGCGAAGTAGCGACGACGGACGGGGGAACGCAAGGGCGCCGCAGGCGTGCATTTCACCCTTGCGTTAACCTGGGTGGCGGTGCTACACCCAGCCCTCCGCGTAAGGGCTTGCCGCGAGATGGATAACCGCACCCGGCAGAATGCACACACCCGACGGCGGGGAACGCGCCGGCGTCCTTAGCGGCCGGTTTACCGGCCAGTGTCCGTGCGGCGGCGCAGCCGGCTGCGGGGGTTGACCTGGCTTTTTACCATCAGACCCTAGCCGTCAGGCCGTAACCCCACAGGGGTTACGCGGAGCTTACCGGCTTGCCGGTTAGCGTAGTCGGGCTCGACGATTGACCAGCCTGCTGGTCATGAGCCGAAGGGGGACAGGTTCCAGCCTTTGTGGTTTGTTGTGGAAAAGAAAAGCCGGACATCGATGGACAGGGAGAAGAATCAAAGAAATAAGCAAATGAAGGAGAACAGGGGAAGCCAGGAGAGGAAACGTACGAAAGGAATGAAAGAGAGAAGCCGGTGAAACAGACCGGAGGCAAAGCAAAGCCGCCGCGGCGCAGCCGCAGCAGCTTGCGGGTTTATCTTTCTTTTCTCTCCAGGTCAGACAGACGATTCGGCAGCATCAGGCGATCAAGGTAGACCTCAAACTCACTCTGTTCGTCAGCGTGCCGGTTTACTTCCAGCATCACCACCCACAGCGGTTCATACCGCAGAAAGTACCGGTCAAAATGCCCGAGACTGGGAAAGCGTGAAAACCACGCGTAAACCAGTTCGCCTAAATCGTGGAGTAGCAAGTCTCTGCGCGACCAGTTGTCGTACCACGGCCTGACCGTGCTCGGGGTACAAAATGCCAGCTCGATCTCAGCCTGCCCCAACAGCGTTTCATAGCGTATCCGCTTCTGTTCCCCTGCTTTTGCTTCAACATTTTGCCTGCGGTTAGCCTTCAGACGGGCACGCTGCTCCCCCCGCTGCCGCTCTCTGCGTTCAACTTCAGGGAACAGGCTGTGCCCTACTCCGCCCGACAACGGAGAGGGGCACGATGCGCCCCGTGTCGAAATAAGCATATCGAGGGCGGCGATATATCGCTCCTTACCCAGACGCCCCCGCTGGCTGGGGTCAAAAGTACCGTCGAGCATCCGGATGTCATCTACGCCAATAGCCGGTTTGCCCATAAACCGGAAAAAGGCATGGGCATAGGGGTATCTCCCCATCCGGTGGGCCGTCTCACTGCGGCTTTCAACATAACCAATGGCCTGCATGGCTGCCCGCCGCTGAGGCTGTAACGGGACTACCGCATGTGAGCGGGGGATCATACGGCCACCCCCGTAAACCGCAAGGCGGCGGCCAGTCTGCCCGCGCCGGTATATCCCGCATGCACATACTCATCGATGCGCTCAATTTCGCGCCCGATAGCCGCTATTGCAGCGTTATCGATAACCTCAGACACAAATAACCACGCGACCGATAAATCGTTGTCAAACAACAGCCCCATCGACCAGAAGGGGGCATCTGCTCCGCCATGCCCGAAGATAAGCCGGATATCAGGCGCCGCCGTCAGCACGCAGCAGCTCGACAGAAACCCCTCTTCGCAGGGCGCAGGCACATCAACAGACCATGCAGCGGGCAGATCAACGTTTTGCAGAACAGAGTCCGTAAACATCTGACGGAAGTTGCCACGCAGTTCCAGAGGCATTTCAGCCCCCGCCGGTTGGCAACCGAGAATATTGGCAAGAAAATGAGATTGACTGTTTTTCATGGTGTTATATGCCGCCCCTTAACGGAGCGGCGTCTCCTTATCAGGCGGCAATGGCTGCGGCGGTGTGAGTGTCAGTATCCGTACCAGCGTCCGGCTGCTCACAGACAGCCATCAAGCATTCAGGCACCCAACTGGTCAGTGTGATTTTGTCTTCAGCCAGTTCTGCTGCCTCGGCTTTTTTCATTTTGAGGGCGTCCCGTGCCGCGCCGTCCAGACCGGCCTGCGACAGGCTGTCGGAAATCTGCTCTTTACTGATACGCCCGAAGAAGTTGGCCTTCGTCGGCAGCCACCAGTCACGCAGCGTGAAGCCCAGCATCGCCTCCACCGGCTCGAGTTCTTTTCCTGCCTTGCTGTCTTTGTGGCTCAGGCGTTCTGATGCCCCGTTGAGCGTTTTGGCAAGGCAGTAGCCCATGACAGAAATCAGCTGCTGCGTATCCCACTTCAGTAACCAGTCCCAGCTTTCGTGCCAGTTGTCCGGCAGCTGTGCCTGCCACGCTTCGTGCATGGCGTTAAGATGCTGCATCGCCAGTCCGTCGTTTGCGGTCGGGGCATTGTCGAGCAGGTTGCCGGTGTGAGCATGCAGCGAAACTTTGAGGGTGGATGCCGTATATGAATGGGTGGTAAAGGTGGATTTCAGGCAATCGTGCACAAAAATCACCAGTGCCATTTGAGGTTGTGCCGCCAGTGCCGCCTGTACGGCTAAGGTGCGCTCGCTGGACAGGCTTTTGACCAGTGCGGCGCTCAGCGGTTTGGCCTGTGGTTGCGCAGATTCTTCTTCGCTGCCTTCAGTGCGGATACTGCTGAGGTGCTGATTAACACCGGTTTTATCATCTGCGGCAATTTCCGGCAGGTCGCTGCGCAGCATCACGCCGCGACGGACAGAAATCGCCCCGTGCAACAGTGACACCACCACGCCGCCGTGGGCACGAACATCGTCATCCCATGCCCGGATGTTTGCGGCGGCTTCGATGGCGTCCATTTCGGCCTGACAGCCATCTGCAGCCAGTTCCAGTGCGTCATGGTCTGCGTCTTCGTCATCATCCTGCTCAGACAGCGTTTCCAGCTGCTTACCGAGGGCATCAAACCGCGCACGTTCCTCCGGAGTCAGTTCACCGGCAGGCTGTTTGAGTAACAGATAACGCTCTGCATCTTCACCGTAGGTGCTCACCCCCTCGGTGCGCCCCTCCGACCATAACCAGCCTTCGGCCTGCGCAATGCCGGCGGCAATATCCGTCAATTTCTGTCGGGCGACGGTGTGGAGCAGCACGGTATCGCCGATAAAGCCTTCATCAGAGAACAAATCGTAGCGGAACCCGCCGCCTGCCTGTTCGTAAGCTTCACGCCCGACAAAGTCGAGCAGGCGGTTGCCTGCAGCGGGCACCTCGCCCTTGAGCACCGCTTCCCGCAGTTCCTTCGGGTTGCGGTAATAGCCGAAGGCATTTTCCCAGACGTTCAGCTGGCGTTCCTGATCTTCGCTGGCCGACAGTGCCTGCAACTGGTCAACGTTGAGCTTGTCTTCGGCCAGCGCCGCAAGCAACGCCGGAGCCATGCCTGCCAGCCGCAGGAATTTCTGAACGTGTTTAGTGCTGTAGCCGAGCACACCCGCGATTTGTGCCGCCGTTTTCCCTTCGCGGCTCATTTCACCAAACACCGCAATCTGGTCGGCAGGGTGCATCTCTTCATGCTGAAAGTTCTCCGTTGCGGAGACGATTTTTGCCATCTCTTCGGTGACGGTCTTCACCGGCACTGCGTAATCTGCGGTGATCATCCCGCCATTCAGCAGGATGTTCAGGGCACGAAAACGGCGGCCACCGGCGGCGGTGCCCAGCAGGCCATCCGGCAACAGATGTACGATCAGGTTCTGCAACACGCCCACGGCGCGAATGCTGTCTGCCAGTTCCTGCAATTTCACCGGATCGGGGGACACTTTACGCACATTCAGCGGTGACAGTGCCAGCTGGCTCAGGGGCACCATCTCGACCGGCGTATTTGCCAGTGCCTGCTCCACGGCGGCGCTCTGCGCGGCGTTTTTAGGATTTTTTGCCGCTTTACGGGTTGTAGATACTGCTTTAGACTCGGTTACTGACATAGTGAAATACCTCAAGTGTTGATTTATGTCTGCCGGACGACCCCATCGTCCGGCACCTCACTTCACTGCCTTACTGCTTTCTCACGCCGTTGCTGACGATGAATTTGTTAAACTCTGCCCCCGCATCAGGCTGGAAATTCCACGCCCGCCAGACCATCTGCCCGAACACGCGCAGGACAAGGCGGAAATGCGTCCCCTGATCGTCCTCAATAGCGATATTGCTGTATGCCGCTGCTACGGCCTCCGCCTGCTGACGGGTGAATTCACCGGCAGGCAACAGGACGCGTTGTTCTTTCGTCCCCCATCTTTCGGAAGATTCAGGAGCGGCGGTCTTGACGTTTTGTGTGTGCATTCTTCAGGTCTCCTTCGGGTTAATGGTCATCTCTCGGTGAGTTCTTTCGCGGCAAAGGGCGAAGTAGCGACGACGGACGGGGGAACGCAAGGGCGCCGCAGGCGTGCATTTCACCCTTGCGTTAACCTGGGCGGCGGTGCTACACCCAGCCCTCCGCGTAAGGGCTTGCCGCGAGATGGATAACCGCATCCGGCAGAATGCACACACCCGACGGCGGGGAACGCGCCGGCGTCCTTAGCGGCCGGTTTACCGGCCAGTGTCCGTGCGGCGGCGCAGCCGGCTGCGGGGGTTGACCTGGCTTTTTACCATCAGACCCTAGCCGTCAGGCCGTAACCCCACAGGGGTTACGCGGAGCTTACCGGCTTGCCGGTTAGCGTAGTCGGGCTCGACGATTGACCAGCTTGCTGGTCATGAGCCGAAGGGGGACAGGTTCCAGCCCTGGTGATTTGTTGTGGAAAAGAAAAGCCGGACACAGATGACCAGGAAGCAGAAGATAAATCCAGGCCACAGCAGGTTGCGGAGAAGCTACCTCACGAAAATCACGCGACAGCACAGGCCCGGTCGTCCCGGAACACCGACTCCCTTCGTCAAGTTTATTGCGCATTGAGCGGGCAGCCGCGGTGGCGAAGCCACGGCAGCGCCCTGTTCAATGGCATTTGACGTTCGCCCTGGCAAACAAAGCATTCAGGCTATAGCCCCGCCGCTCAAATGCGGGGCCATGCTTTTAGGGTCAGTCCTTGAAGGCGTGGTCGAGTTCGTTAATTTGTTTGTAGATTTCCAGCATCTGGCCGCTGAGCTGGTTCACCACCTGCCCGGCCAGGCGCTGGGTTAACTCATCGCTGCCCCAGAAGTATTTTTTCTCAAACGCCCGGAACTGCTCGCGGAGTTCATAGGTCGCGTTCGCCAGCGACGCCACGTCCACACGCAGGGCAATATTGTCTGAATAGTTGCTCATATCAGGCTCCCGTACTGCTGAAAGGTTGCAACCGGCGCCGCCGGACGCAGACGCTGAAATTCCGCCAGGCGACGCTGCCCCGCCGCGTGGTACTCCTCCATTAACTCGATGCCAATCCAGCGTCGCCCGCACTGCGCCGCCGCGACGCAGGTCGAACCGCTTCCGGCAAAGGGGTCGAGGACTATCGCACCCGGCTGCGTGAAGGACTCAATCAGCGGCCGCAGGATAGAGACGGGCTTTTCCGTCGGATGGTGACGGTTGCCGGTGTACTGCCAGGGCATGACGTCCGGGAGCGGTTTTTCCGGCAACGACGGGCGCCCTCTGGCGAGGACATAGGCGCTTTCGTGCTGATAGCCGACGAATGCGGATTTCGAAGCATAGGTCTTGGTGAAAACAATGTGGCCTACCACGCGAAAGCCGGCGGCTTTCCATGCGGCCATAAACTGATCCACCCGGTTCCAGCCGTAAAAACTGACCGCCAGACTGTCGTTTTTCAGCACCCGGAACATCTCGCGGCTGGCCGGCAGTAACCAGTCCCCCTGTTTATCGTTGGCAATAGACCGCCCTGACCGATCAGTAAACCCCACCAGGTAAGGCGGATCCGTGAGGATAAAATCCACGGAACGGGACGGAAATGTTGACATGACCTGCTGACAGTCACCCTGCATATATCGGGACATAGTGTTACTCACAGAGAGTGCCGGAACCGGCCGGCGCCGTGCCCCCACGACAGACGGGCGCAAAGCGGAGCAGGCAGGTGCGTCCCCGGAAGCCGCAGCGCAAACCCGGAACGGGCTGAATGCGCCGTGACGGATGCGAACGGGTGAGGAGACGACGGAGTGAACACTTGCAGGCGCAGCGGCCCGGCTACAGTGCGGGCACGGCGTTGGCGCTAACATTTTGGGAAATAAGGGATGATGCGGGATATGTTGAAGCGCGTCGGCACCGCGAGGTGCCATAAATGTGGAGCAACGCGACATCCTTGGGTGAAAGGCCACCAGGTACAGGACCGGCGCAGCAAGGTTCACCGACTTATCCCCCGCGAATACCGAAGTTACTCAGTGAATCTGTGGATAACCGAAAGTGGTTTGAAATGAGGCGGTAGCCTGCGACGACCGGGGCGGTACCCGAAATGAATGGCAGCAGGACAGACACCGGCCATGCCGGCCCCTGGGGTCAGACGATGAATGAAGCTGACATTTTGTTTATCGCGGGCAACTCAGCGGTGGCCACGATGCTCTTCAAGCAGGTTAATCGCCTGCTGCATCACGCCGGCCGTATAGTTGTCTTCAATGATTTTCGCGTAAGCCTGCCGGTCGGCCAGGCATTCCACCAGGGTATCGTGACAGATTTCTTTACCTGTCAGAAAAATGCGGGTCGCCGCGTCAGCGACGGCATCTTTGACGTCCGAGAAGAAAATCAGCTCTTTGGGAAAGCGGGGATTAATGACCATGTCATGCCTCCAGCGGGGTTAAGCGCCCCTGATCATGCGTCCGGGTTCTGAGCCGGCCAGCACGACCGGGCCGTTGTCTTAAGAATGTCGAAAAGCGGAAAAAAAGTCCACCCTGTAAAAACCCGCAACGCTCGCCGCAGACTCGGCTGAGGCGTACCGCAGCACCGCGAGGAACGAACAGCCGCGACGAGGAAGCGTCATATCGTCTGCAGCTGAGGTGAAAACCGCACACTCCCGGCCTGAGGTAGTCATAAAAAAAACCGGCACGCAGGCCGGCGAAAAACGATGATCGGTTTTACTTACGGTTTTTCTTCCAGGTTTCAGAGGCCAGAAAGGCCGCGCGTACCACCACGATCGCCCAGCACAGCTGCAGGAGTATCTTCACGGGCACACTGAATCCGTCAAATATCAGCAGCGGCACAATAAACAGGCAGCTGAGGAGAAAACACCACTCCGCCGCGCTTTTGCGCGTCCTGCCCGTCAGCGTCTCCAGTCCGATTATCCCTTTGCATAACAGCATCAATGACATGGTTCTCTCCACAAATCTTCCGGCACGCCGGAGGGCTTCAGTCTTTTTTCAGCATGCGTTTGAAATTAGTCCGGGCCTGCCCTTCCCCTTCCGTACTGCCGGTGGGTTCCGGGAGCACTGAGGGGGCAGATACCTGGCCAGCGCAGGCGGCAATGACGTCCTGAATGCTGGCCGTCGTGGGCTGCCATCCCGTCGTTTGCTGAATAATACCCACCAGCTGGTCGGCGGTCAGCTGGCCATCGAACAGCATGGACAACAGATAAGGCAGACGCTTATCCAGCTGGTATAACGCGCTTCCGCCGACGATCGCCGCCCGGAAAAAATCACCACGGGTGCGCAGGGGAACTGACTCGATAATCTCCATCGCCCTGGCATCCTGACTGTCGTCTTCAGGGTGCAAATAGACGGTCAGTTTCTTACGTTTGTCGGTCACGGATAGCGCTCCTTGGAATTAAAGTAAAACAAGTTCGCGAACCAGCGCCGTCTGGGGTTCATTGACCACCACAATACGGTCGGGGGCCAGTTTCCAGGCACGGCGCACGGCAGCCTCAATCAGCGACGCCCCGCCACCCACCAGCCAAACCCGGTTCACCTGGCGGTACGCCGACAGCTCATTGACCACCCGTTCCCCGAGTCGCTCGATGGACGAACTTATCATGTCCAGCACATAGTCCACTTTTGACTCATCGTTGACAACTGTGGCGGCAAACTCGCGGTCATGCCGTCGCTGTATCAGTTGATCGGCCACAAAGGCGCTGGTGTCGCTGTTGGCCATACGCAGTGCCGTGAGTGTGGCCTGTGTCACCATCGATACGCCGATCGTAGAATTGCCCTGAATGGCACTGACATCTTCAAACTGCCCCACCAGGACACCGGCATCGAGCGTCGTTCCCCCCAGATCAATAACCAGCGAGGTTTCAAGCGCCCCTACCCCTGCACGTTCCAGCGGCGATATCACGGCAGGCAACGATTCCGGCATGACGTCAACGTGTGCGATGGTGAAGGTTTCGCGCTTGTTCAGCGTTACCGGCCGCAGCAGGTTATCGATTTTACGCTGTATGTTGGCCTCGTTATGCTGACAGTCGCTGGTGTAGAACTCACTGATAGGTAAGGTGACCGTCAGGCTTACCGGCTGTGGCGGCAGGCCACTGGTGAGCAGTGCATGATGTACGGCCAGCAAATTGGTGTCGCCATACTGGTATTCGATGTTGGTGGTATTGATCGCCTGATGGCTGACGCTGTCAAAGGAGTACTTCAGCCCGTCAATTTCATAGTTGTACGTTTCACTGCTGCCGATCCCGGCGACCTTCCACCCCGCTTTAAACGAATTCGGCGAGACAGAGGTACAGATTTCATCGCCGTCCCGCCAGGCCAGTTTTACGTTCGTCGAACCGTCGTCACAACCCATCTTTTTCATGACACACCTTTATATTTACTCAATTAGAGTAAATATAATACCCCAAAAAGGACTAATGGCAATTAATATTACTCATAATGAGTATTATTAAACCATCAAAATAGGGTTTATTTGAGGTGGGATGCCTTTTGTTCAAAGAATGTTCCCACGAATTATTTCCGCCTGAGAAAACAGGGAGCTAGTTAAAAGAAGCCATGCGGCGCTTGCAAGTCTGATTTTTCACAACAATAATACTGTAATTATATACAGTATTATTAAAAGGAGTTGCCATGCTACATATCACTCCCGCCGCCGTTGATCCGGTGAAGGTTTCGTTACCCCTGTTTATTGAACGATGCCCCGCCGGTTTTCCCAGCCCTTGTGCCGACTACGCTGACGCAGAACTGGATCTGAACGATTACTGTATAAAGAAAAAATCCTCCACGTTCTTCGTCCGGGCGATTGGAAATTCGATGACAGATATCGGTTTGCACAGCGGTGACCTGATGGTCGTAGATAAGGCAGAAGAGGCACATCATGGTGACATTGTGATAGCGGAGATAGACGGTGAATTCACGGTAAAGAGACTGTTACTGACACCTCGCCCAGGGCTTCAGGCCATGAACCCTAACTTTCCGACAATCTATCCGGAGGACTTGCAGATTTTTGGAGTCGTTATGGCTTTTGTGCATAAAACCCGGGGGGGAGAATGATGTTTGCCCTGGCGGACGTAAATTCATTTTATGCAAGCTGCGAAGCGGTTCTTAACCCAAAACTTCGAGGTAAACCATTGATAATATTGAGTAATAATGATGGTTGTTGTGTGGCAAGATCCGCAGCAGCCAAAAAATTAGGCATAAAAATGGGCATGCCGTGGTTTCAGATCCAGCAGATGTCGTTCCCTGAGAAGGTGTACGCGTTCTCCAGCAATTATTCCTTATACCACTCATTTTCCCAACGAGTCATGAGTCATTTAGAGGAACTTTCGCCACGCGTCGAGCAATACAGCGTGGATGAAATGTTTATTGATATCAGAAGCATCGAGAACTGCATGGATTTTGAAACCTTTGGCCACCAGTTGCGCGCGCACGTTCTGAAGGGAACTGGCCTGACAATCGGTGTAGGGATGGGACCCGGCAAAGTTTTGGCCAAAGCCGCTCAGTGGGCCTCGAAGGAATGGCCACAATTTAAGGGTGTACTGGCTCTTACGCCGAGTAATCCCCGGCGGACTGAAAAATTGTTATCGCTGATGCCCGTTCAGGAAGTCTGGGGCTGCGGAAGCCGGATTTCAAAAAAGCTAAACCTGATGGGTATTCACACTGCCCTGCAGCTCGCTCGCGCGAATCCCACTTTTATCAGGAAGAACTTTAGCGTTGTCCTGGAAAGGATATGTCGGGAACTGAACGGCGAAAGCTGTATCAGCCTGGAGGAAGCCCCGCCTGCAAAGCAGCAAATTATCTGCAGCCGCTCTTTCGGCGAGAGGATCACAACCTATGAGGCGATGCGTCAGGCCGTCTGCCAGTATGCCGAACGGGCTGCGGAAAAGCTCAGGGGTGAACATCAGTACTGCAGGCATATTTCCGTTTTCGTGAAAACATCACCTTTCGCAGTCAACGAAACCTATTACAGCAACGTGGCCACTGAAAAGCTCATCACACCGACACGAGACACCCGCGATATTATAGCGGCCGCAATGAAGGCGCTCGATCGCATCTGGGACGATGGCCGCCGGTACGCTAAGGCCGGAATAATGCTCAATGATTTCACACCAAACGGTGTATCACAGTTGGATTTGTTCGATGAAGTCCAGCCCCGCCCTGCCAGTGACGCGCTCATGCACGTCCTCGATGGCATCAATACTTCTGGCCTGGGAAAGGTATGGTTTGCGGGGCGTGGAATTGCACCCGAATGGCAGATGAAACGTGACATGCTATCCCCTGCTTACACCACAAGATGGTCGGATTTACCGGTTGCCTCGATTCGTTGACCCTTCTCTATCTGCGTGTAAATCTTAGCCGCAATACGATATTAAATCAAAATCATTGTGATTGTTAAATCATACTTTTTTAATATTGTAATGATATTAAAATAACTTACATACCATTAATCCATCTCAACATTTAAAATCTGGATTGTGCTTCTACTCTGCCCTACCTACCCAATTCCCACAGTATGGTCGGACGGGAGTTTTATGCTTGGAATATTTTAAATAGTATTTTAAAAACTAGGGCTATCGAAGAGCCACCTAAGTGGAGAAGAAGTGACTCTGATGCAATAGCAATTGCATCTAGCCCAGTTAACCCATGCAAGAAATTTATCTTTATCTAGCTAACAATCAGTTACACATCAAAAACAAATCATATTAATATTAAAACGATATCATTTTATGATGATTATCTAATAAAATGCTGGTTTAAAAAGATATTTTACTGCTAGTATAAGAACATCATAAGCACAGCATTTTAATATTAAAATGAGGGTAAAAAATGATTCTTACAGTTGGGAATACTAAAGGTGGTGTAGGGAAAACAACACTTGCAGTGAATATTGCTGCCGCCAGAGCCATGCAAGGCCGTGATGTCCTACTTATTGATGCTGACCGGCAGGAGACAGCACAGACGGCAATCAGCATAAGAGCACAAAACGATATCCAACCAGGTATCGCATGCTCGGCTTATGCCGATGGCCCGATTCTGCGCTCACAACTTATGCAGCAAAAAGCAAAGTATGATGATGTGATCATTGATGCTGGCGGCAGGGACTCAACAGCATTGCGTGCAGCACTCGTTTTAACAGATGTCCTTTTAGTTCCCTACCGTCCAGGCAGTTTTGATGTATGGGCTTTGCAGGATATTTCAGACCTAATTACAGAGGCACGTAGTGTGCGTGACGGGTTGAAAGCTTACTCAATCATTAACGTTGCCGATGCAAATCGTAACTCAATAGACAATAGAGAAGCTGCAGCCATCTTTACCGATTACCCGGAGCTTGAGTTTATCCCTGATCATATTGTTGGCCGTAAGGCATTTTCAAATGCTGCTGGTTCAGGCCAATGTGTCTTTGAATATAAGCCACAAGATGCTAAAGCTAATCTGGAACTTACCACCCTCATAAACATCCTATTTAACAATCAATAAAACATCATATTAATATTAAGGTGATATGAAATGGCAATTACCAAACCACCAAAAAGAACAAATGAAGCCAATGCTAAACTAGATGCTTTCATCGAAGGTGCTCCAGATGGCCAGTCAGCCAAAAAGAAAGGTGTCATTAAAGGGAAAAAACAACAAATCACGTTAACTATCACCCCAGATATCCTTGACCAATTAGACCAGAAAGCAGGAGACCTAGGGCTTTCGCGCGCGGCTCTGATCAACATCGGGATCCGGCATGTACTTAATGAAGGCGCAATGATTGGTGGGAAGAAAGACTAGAGGATGTTCTCTATCGTTTATTTTAACACTTATAATACTATCATTATAATATTAAATTGATTGTTTTTTAGAGTCGTAATAATGATTAAACACGTGCATAAAACGCAGACTGTGTTGTTTGGTGAAATATACACTCCTAGTAAATTTAGCCAGATTTTGGAAATTATTGATGACCATTCTGGTGACAGACGAAGTGTATACATGTGGAGAGGGCAGGGTGATGTGAGTTGGGCAATACATAGTTCAGCATATCGCCGTCTCTTGAAAGAAAGACGCTGGGAAGAGCCACCTTCTGAGGTGACGATGCGCGATTATGAAAGAGATCTGCTACTTAACGCTTGGCATCAGGGGTATGGCTATGAAAATGGCAGGAAGTTGACTGATTTTGAGTTACTGGCAAAGCTTCAACACCATGGTGCTGCAACAAGGCTGATCGATGTATCAAGAAATATGTTAGTGGCTTTATGGTTCGCTTGCAGATCGCAAACTGACAAAACAGGCATTCTACTGGGATGGCATATAAGTAATATTCTGGGTTTTGAAGGTCGTTCTAAAGAAAGGGGATATAACGAAATTTTTGGGGCAGGTGACACTAAAGGTCTTGATACGGGCTCACATCCTGTTGTCTGGCAACCACCTGTAGTAACAAAAAGAATTGCTGCTCAAAGCGCTGAATTTTTATACAGCAGAGTTTGTGATGACCCGGTAAGTAGTTTGGTGTTTAAAAAAGAAAAGAAGACATTCCTGGCGATTGGTCTTACGCCGGAAATGAAAAGCGTTTGTTTAAGGATCCTCGAAGATAGCTTTGATGTACGCCAGTTAACTTTGTTTCCTGATATCGACGGTTTTGGTTATGCCAACAGTGAAAATTTTGGACGTTACAGCAACGAAAGATGGTGAATGAATAGGAGAAGATCCCTTTAATCCGTTCCGAACTGAAGACTGGATCTAGTCAGAGTCTTCTGTATCAATAAGTTATCCACATATACACCCGATATTACAATTCTTAAGATCATAATTAGATCATATTAAAAAAAAACAGATCACCCGTCTCGTATTCTATTGAAAATATTACTTAAATTGGTACTTTGAGCGGTTACTTTCATAAAAGAAGCGGTTACTTTCATAAATTTAGCGTTTACTTTCATAATAAAGGCGGTTATTTTCATAACCTTTAGGCGGTTACTTTCATAAATAGTTCTCAAATTTCAAATACGGTGTGGATAAATGGAAAACTCTAATGATATCAATACACCTGAAAGTCCATTCGCGATCATCAAGAAAGATTCAGGCACAGCTTATGAACTGATCCCGAACAGCAGCAAAACTGTCCAGCCTGTAGCACTACTTAGATTGAGCGTGTTTACCCCTGTTTCACCTAAGGAAAAAGGGAAGCGGGAATTTTTGATTGATGCGTCAGAAGAACTTTCCAGCTTAGAGGTTGCCAGGCAGGAAGGGTATACAAATATTAAGATTCAGGGCGCCAAGCTCGGTATGTCCACTGATTTCAAAACGTGGATAGGGATCATTTCTGCCTTTTCAAAATACGGTTATTCCAGTGAAAAGATAACCTTACCGTTTTCTGAGTTTGCACGTATGTGTGGTTTGAAGCCCACAGATATCAACGGACGTGCCAGAACGCGTCTCAGCGACTCTCTGTTCAATTTATCGAGTGTTACCCTGGCATTTCGCAGCAAAGATGGCAAACGCTCCCTGGTAACGCATTTGGTTCAACGTGCGGTGTTAGATATGGATGCTGATCTGGTTGAAATAGTTGGGGATCCAAGCCTTTGGGAACTTTACAGATACGACCACAAGGTTTTGCTTGGGTTAAAAGCACTTTCTGAGTTATCCCGTAAAGAAGCCGCTCAGTCTCTGTATGTGTACTTTGAAAGTATGCCCCCATCTACGCTGTTTGTTTCTATGAAACGCCTAAGAGAACGTCTGGCGATGGAATCGCAGGTGAAGGACCAGAACGCGACGATCCGCAGGGCTATGTCTGATTTGAAGAAAATCGGTTATATCGACTACACAGAGACGAAAAAGGGCAGGGAGATTATGTTCATAATCCATACCCGTTCACCCAAGCTCGGATTAGCGACTTCTTAAAAGCGGTCACTTTCATAAATGTTTGCGGGAAAAGCGGTTGCTTTCATAAAAACCTTGAGCTAAGCGGCCACTTTCATAAATATCATTAAAATTGTCTTCGCTTCTCACCGTTTATGTACGAATAGTATACAAATCCAAGGGGTGTATTATGAAAGCAGCATCATTTTACCAGATTTTATGAAAGTGACCGCCTTCATTATGAAAGTAACCGCTATGCGGTTTGGATGTGCAAAAACCTATTAATTTAATATTAAAATGATATTTTATAGATATTGAAAAATTCCATGTTAATAGTCATTTTAGCTGTTTAAAAAATAATATTAGGGTGAATACACGGCTGAATGGGAAGTTTGGCAAGGATGAATATTGCCAGAAGGATGCCTATGGTAAGATCATCACAGGAATATGTCGGCAGGAGTAGCCATGAAGAAGAATACGACCCCAACATTACATGACGCTGTGTTCAAACAGTTTTTGACCCATCCCGAAACTGCTCGCGATTTCCTGGATATCCATCTGCCACCGGCGTTGCGTAAACTTTGTGATTTAAATACGTTGCAGCTGGCGTCGGGATCTTTCATCGAAGACGACCTGCGGCCGTATTATTCCGATGTGCTGTACTCCCTGAAGGCGGGCAATGGTGAAGGATATATTTATTGCCTCATCGAACACCAAAGCACGCCAGATAAACACATGGCGTTCCGCCTCATGAGATATGCCATTGCGGCAATGCAACGTCATCTCGATGCAGGGCATAAAACTTTGCCTTTGGTTATCCCGGTTCTCTTTTACCAGGGCAAAGTCAGTCCTTACCCGTATTCGATGAGCTGGCTGGATGAGTTTGAAACGCCTGAATATGCACGAACCCTGTATGGTGAAAATTTTCCACTGGTAGATATCACGATAATTCCGGATGATGAAATTATGCAGCATCGTCGGATGGCCATACTTGAGTTGCTGCAAAAACACATTCGCCAGCGCGACCTGACAGAACTGTTGGACCAGCTGACTACCTTGTTGCTCGGTGGCAACACCACGCAGGAACAGTTAATATCTGTGATAAACTATATGCTTCAGGCCGGTGAATCCCGTGACCCGGCTGCCCTGATTAATACGTTGGCATCACGCGTGCCGCAACATGAGGAGACTCTTATGACCATCGCTGAGCAGTTACGCCTTGAGGGTGAACAACGCGGAATCCAGAAAGGTCTGCAATTAGGTGAGCAAAAAGGGCGTGAAGAAGGCGAACGCGAAGCTGCATTAAAAATTGCCCGCACGATGTTGGCCAGCGGTCTCGATCGCGCAATGGTCATGAAAATGACCGGTCTGACCGAAACTGAAGTCGAGCAAATCCGCCACTAATACTCTCTGAGGTTGGGACTTACCCGACCTCTCTTTAATTTTATTTCCGCACTCATGAGCTGAGCTATTACGCCTCGCCACATCTGACTACGAGATTGCCCAGTGACCGCCGCTTACGAAACCCGCCCGACATCCGAATTATCCCACTTAGCCTGGTGTGCGCTTGTCGCTGTCCGCCTCGCGCAGCAGGAAGGAAAAGCGCAGTCCCCACTGCAACAACACCTCTTTATCATGCAGTGGCTGATGACCGCACAGAAACGGCGTCTGCTGCCCAAAAACGTCGCACCGGATATTGCATGGTTGTTGGCTCAGGGCAAAAAATATGGTTTCTCTGCCAATCTGTTTAACAAAATAGATTATATATATCGTTCCAGCGTGGGCGAACTCGCCACCCAGAGCGTACTTTTTCGCTTCACCTATTTTATCGAAACCCTTAAGACAATGGGATGGCTTGATTTTCTGGTTCCGCCTAAAGACTGGGAGAACGGCTGGAAGTGCTCTGAAACAGCTAGTGCCGTCTATACCCCAAAAGCCCAGCTTCATCCGTCATTTGATGACACCGGAGCGCTGATAAAATCTTTGCCAATACGCTTCACGGGCGATATTTCAGGTGTTTACGCCCTAATGGAACAGTGTTATCTCTCTTTCCGACAGCAACCTGAATTAACAGAGTTTTCCGTTTTTACCCTTGAATCAAGCTAATTGCCAAAGTTTAAGCGAGTAAACGAATGCTCTCAGGCCTGCTTTTAGAAAGGCCTGATTAAATCAACTCTGGCTGAGCCAGGAACCGTAAACAGCCCGGCGTCGCTCAAAGGCTTCACGTCCCCCCTCCATTACAGCAATAATTTGCTTCTGAACGGTCGGCGCATCAACTCCGCCCCCAGTAGACTTAATTTTGCCACGTTCATATTCACAGGTATGCACGTTTTCTGCATCGCCAAGAACTGGAATATTGGCATTGTGCGTGGCAAAGATAAATTGGGTCTTGGGTTTCATAATCCTGATAATCTTGATTACATCATCATAGATAGTCTGATTATCAAGGTCGTCCTCTGGCTGATCGATAATTACCACATCGTTATCTTGCTGATTCAGGACAAAAAGCATTAACGCTGAAGCTCGTTGGCCTAGTGAATGTTCCTCCAACGGTTTGCCCTTGAACTCGATGGCATAGGTATTGCGTGGCTGCCAAGTAATGAGAGTCTCTATCTGCTTTTCTAGATGTTCGATAAATGTATCGGCGGATCCCGTAACGATGGTTGAAACTTTGTCCCTGTTTAACCAGAGTTCTCCAAAGTCACTGAATTCATCAATAACAGCTTGGATAGTGCTTTCCCGCAATCGGCTACCGGTAAAAGCCTCTTTCAAAACTATCAGCATGGTTTTTTTATCATTCGCAAAGACGGGGATAATCTTCAATGCTGAATCCGCTCGGTTGACAGAGGCTAATACCGTTTCAATTTCTTTGTATTCCCCTGCCCAGAGATCACCCAGTTTGGACAGTTCCTCCTTAAGTCTTTGGTTCAGGGCTTCTTTTCCGGCTTCGGTTCGGATGAGCCCAGCGATCTTCTGCTCCGCTGTTTCCAGTCCTGATTTGAGTTGCAGAAACTCGGTCGGGTCAATTTTATCTGCACCTGCCTGTCGCAAGTCTTCGGCCAGACTACGTTCAATTTCGGCAAATTCATCATTCAGAGCATGCTTTTTCTGAGTGAAAGCTTGCTGTTTTCCATTTAGTTCTTCAAGGATTTGGCGAGAATCGGCCATGACAGTAGACAGTGTGTCAAGGTGAGCAGTTAGGCGGTCATACCCCGCACGGTAATCATCAATGTCGAGTTGGTTATGGGCTGACAAATGTACCTGCTCGGATTTCAATCCAGCGAGAGTTTCGTCAATTTTTTCGTGCAATGCGTCCAGAGCTTCGGTTGCCTGCTTGTTGGTACTGCTGATGTAACGCTCATCGCGTTCAAAGATTGTCTGCCGCTCAAGTTTTTCTTCAATACCGTGTTGTGTGTAAAAACTGAGTCTAAATTTTGCATCCTTCTCTTTCGCCTGCCACTCTGCCAACTCTTCACCCGTTTTTTTCAGGCGTAGCAACTGGCGTAACACGTCAATGACAACAGCGTTTTGGTGGCTTATTTTCTCGCGAACAGGAATCAATAATTCCCCCGCAAGTTTTTCAATTAAATCATTTTCAAATCCAGCACCGGTATTGGATAAATCTTTTTGACCAAAGTAGACAGGCTTATGCAGGATGGTCTCTCGCAAGGCAATTCCGTCTCGAACCTGCCCGTTTACGGTGATTTCAGGCGATTGACCGTAGATACGGGTGATCTGATAAGCCATCCCACGACGGCAAATCGCATCCACTGTAATTTTTCCACCGCTTTTGAGCAGATTGCTGACGAGATTTTCCTTATACTCCCTGTCAGAGGCCTTTTCACCGAACGGTATATCGAGAGCGTAACGCACCCCTTCTAAAATGGATGACTTTCCGCTTCCGCGGATCCCTATCAGGGTATTAAGCTCTGGAGAAAATCTCACAACAGTTCCTCCCAGAGAGCCGGCGCCCTCAAACGCTATCTGTCGGATATGGCTGTGTGTTACTAGCGGCATATCGGGTCTGACCCGATTATTGAAATCCTGCAATGCAAAACGCACGGCATCAAAACTATAGTTCCCCAATTTTAGGTAACAGGCGACCTTTCTGGCACCTATATCTTCAAGTTTTTTTGCATCACAACCTTGTAATTCGGCGGGATAAAGACAACCAAGACTTTCCTGAATTTTTACGCGCCAATCACGAGTCGTGACTTTCTGAAAACCAAGTGCACGGTGGCAAACATGCTCATTTTCAAAAAGTTCTTTAATCCTACCAGGAGTCATCCCACCCCATAATCCGTTATCTGCCTCAACATGAGCAAAGACAATAAAGTAATCTCGTCCATATCGGTCTAGGCTACGGATGGTCTGAACAATATTTTCCGTAGACCTGGCATTCTCATTTTCAAAGTTATCAATCCCTGCAAAGGTTGCAGTAAGGAAGCTCTGTATATGATTAGTCTGCTGCTGATTAATGAACCAGGCATCTGCAAATACCACAAGAGTATGTACACCTGCCTTACCATCATTGACCGACAACTCCACTCCCGGCAGTAATCCGATCCCCTCCCGACCAGCCGCTCTACGCAAAGCCTTAAATTCATCAACATCAAACTTGTTATGATTGGTGATAACCCCCAGCCCTATACCCGCCTCTTTGAGGGTCTTCACGTAGTCAGAAATAAATCTGTCCGGTTCGCCTCTATACCTGAATTCTTTGTCTGCCTGTGTATGGAGATGAAAATCGGCTTTAATCCAGCAACTGCCATTGTTGAAGATGGGAAACATTCCTTGACACCTTATTCATTAAAAGCTCAATGACTCATGAGCAGTATGAGTCGATTCTAGGCCGGATTAAATTCAGCTTCATTCCCTTTTCGTTTTCATCAAGCGAATTCACGATCTGACTAAAATTCCGACTCAAGGAAAAAGGTCCGCTGGTATTGTCCTATAGAACACTTCGCACCAAATTAATAACAACTGTTAATTTTCTCTATGTAATTATTAAAATTAACATGATATTTAGGTATACTCTAATGTCACCACCAAAAATTCCGCTTATTCTGCGTTGGATCATTACTTATCTGTCATGTACATTATGATCATCATTTAAGTGTCACTTAGGGTACGAAAAATGTACATTCATGGATATCTGCGTGCATCAACGAAGGAACAGGATGCTCTCCGGGCAAAAAATAGGATGAAGGGGTTCGTTGAAGAGAAAGGTTTTCGAATGGCCAGTTGGTACACCGAAAATGTCTCGGGAGCATCACTTCAGCGCCCTGAGCTTTTACGCATGCTCGATGACGCAGCACCGGGTGATATTATCCTGATCGAGCAGGTTGACCGTTTATCTCGACTGGATGAAGAAGGGTGGCAAAAACTTAAGCGGCTTATACAGGATAAACATCTTGTTGTGGTCAGCCTGGATTTGCCCACCAGCCACATAGCGTTAACTGCAGCTGCTGGTGACGAATTTACTCAGGCTATGCTGAAAGCCATCAACGGTATGATGCTCGATATGCTGGCTGCAATTGCCAGGAAAGATTATCAGGATCGGCGCAGGCGGCAGGAAGAAGGGATCATTAAGGCTAAAGCAGCTGGGAAATTTCGTGGACGCCAGGCGGACCAGCAACTGCACACAAAGATACTTGAACTTCGAATCAAAAATAAACAAAGCATCCGTGATACGGCCAGATTGTGCGGGGTATCTGAAAGAACAGTCATACGCATTGTTAAAAATTCTATCATCATGAAGGATACTGATAGGCAAATAGAATAAATACCAAAATGGTGATCGGTCGCTTTGGGGAGTTATCCGGTATACGGGAAAAAACCTAACATTTTCGCAACTCGGGTGGAAGATAAAAAAGATCTATAAACAGGAGTCCCAGCGATGACCGCCCTTGCATTCCGCCAAGTACATTACCCGTGCGGGTTGATCTGACCAATACAGACAGTGGTTTACGATCGTTTATACCCGTCATAAGATCGTTAAATTCATTGAGCCCTTCTTCAATTAGCAGCAATTGCGCTGCATCTGAATCTTCACCTACCTCAAGACTGATTTCTTCCGCTAAGCTGACCATTCCCTATGCCCTTTCAAAAGTGATAGACCCAATGCCTGAGTAATCAGTGAGGTTAGCGCGGACAACCTGGATTTACCAGTTGCCCGCCTTTTCAGAATGCATAAACACCTGCCAGATAATATGAGGTCTTAATGATTTTAACTACCACACCGCGACTCATTATTCGCGCATTCAAACAGAAAGACGCATCGGCACTTTTCGATTATCTGTCTTCACCCCGCACACCTTGTTTTCAGGACGAGAAACTCAATTCACGGGAAGATGCAACAGAAGAGGTTGACAGGAGAGCCCGTGATACCAGCCAGTTCGCTGTATGCCTAAAAGAGACTGAGGGCATCATCCAGCCTGTTTAATTCAATTCGACGCATTTCTCTCAGGCCAGAAAGCGATAAAAGATTCTCATCTTGTTGGATTTTCGCCAAACGAAAACGATCTTCGTGCTAACCCCTGCTGTTCAGCAAAACCGCAAGGCATCGACCACTTTGTGATCTACATTGCAGTATGTGATTAATGTTTTGTACTACAATTTTAATCAAGGTTAAGAACAATAATTGTGAATTGTGCGGTGATCTTGCGACGCATAGGCTCGATACAGGTAAAGTACCCGGCAACTTTTCCTTTTAGTCTTTTGTGGAGCATCTATGAGTAGCCAGGAGTTGAGCAAAACCGATCGCATTATTCTCGAGATAGGGCAGCAAATCGTCAGTGGCAAATATGCCCCGGGGTCTGCGCTGCCAGCGGAAACGGAGTTGTGCGAAGAGTTCCAGACGTCACGGAACATCATTCGTGAAGTGCTTCGCTCGTTGATGTCGAAGCGGCTGGTGGAGATAAAGCGTTATCGCGGTGCTTTTGTGGCTTTACGCAACCAGTGGAATTATCTGGATACCGATGTTTTGCAGTGGTCGTTGGCGAATGAATATGACCCGCGGCTGATCCCGGCGATGAGCGAGGTGCGTAATCTGGTTGAACCGGTCATTGCCCGCTGGGCTGCGGAAAGGGCGACCTCCAGTGAATTAGCGGTTATTGAAAAGGCGCTTAACGATATGATCGCCGATCACCAAAATCGAGACGCCTTCAATGAGGCTGATATCCGTTTTCACGAAGCGGTACTGGCGTCGGTGCATAACCCGATGCTGCAACAACTCAGTGTGGCGATAAGTTCCTTGCAGCGTGCCGTATTTGAACGGACCTATATGGCCGATAAAGCCAACATGCCGCGCACATTGAAGGAGCATCAGGATCTGTACGATGCGATACGGCATCAGAACGCAGATGCAGCAGAACAGGCGGCACTGACAATGATCGCCAGCTCGACCAAAAGGCTGAAGGATATTACATGAGAGAAAGTTATATCGCCATTGACTGGGGCTCGACCAACTTGCGCGCCTGGCTCTACCTGAACGGTGAATGTACCGATCACCTGGAGTCAGAAGCGGGGGTTACCCGGCTCAATGGCCGTACTCCTGAACAGGTTTTCCGCGACACACTTTTACCCTGGCAAGCTCATCAGGTACCGATTCTGATGGCGGGAATGGTTGGCAGCAATGCGGGATGGATGACGGTACCGTATCTGCCTTGCCCGACGCGGCTGACTGATTTCTCCAGACAGTTAACGCGGGTGGAGCAGGCCACACCGTTCAACGCGTGGATTATTCCCGGTCTGAGTGTGGTCAGCGAGGGTAATTGCAATGTCATTCGCGGTGAAGAAACACAGTTAATCGGTGCTTATACAGAATGTCCGGCTTCGCTTTACCTGATGCCGGGAACGCACAGTAAATGGGTACAGATGGACGGTAGCGAGATTGTTGATTTCCGTACCGTCATGACCGGCGAACTCCACCATTTGCTGATGCACCATTCGCTGATTGGTATCGGGTTGACTGAGCAACAGGCAAATCCGGCGGTATTCCAGCAGGGGCTGGAGAGTGGTTTCAAAGAAACCAACATTATTCGCAGTCTTTTTGAGACCCGCGCGGCGCATGTGTTAGGGCAATTAGATAAAAGCGCCGTCAGTGAATGGCTATCGGGGTTGTTGATCGGCAATGAAGTGTCGCAAATGCAGCGGCAATACGGCATCACTGGCGATCAGCCCATTACCTTAATTGGGAGTCCCAAACTGACCGCACGTTACCAGCAGGCATTGAAGTTTGCCGGACTGACCTGGCAAACGCTGGAAGGCGACCGCGCTTTCCAGGCAGGTATAAGGAGTATTATCAATGAGTTGGAATACTGAACTTCCGTTAATCGCCATTCTGCGTGGTATCACGCCACAAGACGTTCAGGCGCATGTGGCAGCATTGCTGGAGGCAGGTTTTGATGCCGTGGAGATCCCACTCAACTCGCCTGACTGGCAGCGCAGCATCAGTGAAACGGTGAAAGAGTTCGGGCATCGGGCGCTGATTGGTGCCGGGACGGTTTTACAACCTGCGCAAGTTGATGAACTGAATGCGATGGGCAGCCGTCTGGTGGTCACCCCTAATATTCAGGCGGAAGTGATTCGCCGGGCTGTGGGGTATGGCATGACCGTCTGCTCTGGTTGCGCGACCGCGACGGAAGCCTTCAATGCGCTGGATGCGGGCGCTCAGGCGCTGAAAATCTTCCCTTCCAACGCCTTTGGACCGGATTACATTAAAGCGTTGAAAGCGGTGCTACCGCCAGAAATTCCGGTCTTTGCCGTGGGGGGTATCACTCCTGAAAATTTACATCTCTATCTTAATGCCGGTTGTATCGGTGCAGGGTTGGGAAGTGATCTCTACCGTGCCGGACAGTCTGTTGAACGTACGACACAACAAGCTAACGCCTTTGTTAAAGCTTATAAGGAATCAACCCGATGAAAGTGACTAAACTAACCACCTACCGGCTGCCGCCGCGCTGGATGTTCCTGAAAATAGAAACTGATGAAGGCATTGTCGGTTGGGGAGAGCCGGTTGTTGAAGGCCGTGCCCGCAGTGTGGAGGCTGCTGTGCATGAGCTGTCTGAATATGTGATCGGACAGGATCCGGCGCGCATCAATGACATTTGGCAGACCCTCTATCGCGGTGGATTTTATCGCGGTGGTCCGATTCTGATGAGCGCGATTTCCGGCATCGATCAGGCACTGTGGGACATTAAGGGCAAAGCCCTGGGCGTTCCTGTCTATCAACTGCTCGGTGGTTTGGTTCGCGATAAGATTAAAGCCTACAGTTGGGTTGGCGGCGACCGCCCGGCAGATGTGATTGAAGGCATTAAAAAGTTGAAAGGCATTGGTTTTGATACCTTTAAACTCAATGGCTGCGAAGAAATGGGCATGATAGACAATTCACGTAAAGTTGACGATGCCGTCGCTGTTGTGGCGCAAATACGTGAAGCATTCGGTAACAGCATTGAGTTCGGACTCGACTTCCATGGCCGCGTCAATGCACCTATGGCGAAGATTCTGATCAAAGAGCTCGAACCTTACCGTCCGTTATTTATCGAAGAACCGGTACTGGCCGAACAGGCAGAATACTATCCTCGTCTGGCTGCTCAGACACATATTCCCATTGCTGCCGGTGAACGCATGTTCTCGCGCTTTGAGTTCAAACGTGTATTGGCCGACGGTGGTTTAGCCATTATCCAGCCGGATTTGTCGCACGCGGGTGGGATCACGGAATGCTTCAAAATTGCGGCGATGGCAGAGTCTTACGATATTTCGCTGGCACCGCATTGTCCGTTGGGGCCGATCGCACTGGCTTCTTGCCTGCATCTGGATTTTGTGGCGCGTAATGCGGTATTCCAGGAGCAGAGTATGGGTATCCATTATAATAAGGGTGCCGAATTATTGGATTATGTCATTAATAAAGAAGATTTTACCATGACGGATGGTTATTTCTACCCGCTGAATAAACCCGGGCTGGGCGTTGAAATTAATGAGGAGTTGGTGATTGAGCGCAGTAAGAATGCGTCTGACTGGCGCAACCCAATTTGGCGTTATGAAGATGGTGCTGTCGCCGAATGGTAACCTGCTCTATATATTATAAATAATAGAAATATCAGGTAAAACTATATCAATAAAGCAATTAATAATATCGATATATCTGTATTTGTTTTTATTCCACATTACGTGGAATGGCCATCTTATGCCCTGACACCAGGGACAGACTCATTAAGGTGATAATAATGAACATCGATCTGTGCTCTACAACACTAAAAAAATTAAACGCAAAAATAATACCTTTTATTATTATTTGCTACTTTGTTGCCAATCTGGATAAAACCAATATATCCGTTGCGGCACTGCAAATGAATGCCGATTTGGGCCTGTCTGCCAGCATGTATGGCCTGGGTGTCGGTATGTTCTATATCTCCTACATCATTTTTGAAATACCCAGTAACGTCATTATGACGCGGGTTGGTGCACGCATCTGGATTGCGCGCATCATGATTACCTGGGGGGTTGTCAGCGCCGGGATGTCACTGGTCCATACGCCGACACAACTGTACGTGATGCGCTTTTTGCTGGGTATGGCAGAAGCCGGGTTTACACCGGGGATTATCTACTATATCTCCTGCTGGTTTCCCAAGAGCAACCGCGCCCGTGCCATGTCGTTCTTCTATATGGGATCGGTGCTGGCGTCAGTGATTGGATTACCGATTTCCGGCAGTATTCTCAATATGCACGGCATTGCCGATATCGCGGGCTGGCGCTGGCTGTTTGCGATGGAAGGCATCCCGGCCATCATTCTCGGCTGTCTGGTACTGTTACGTCTGCCGGATACGCCAAATCATGCCACCTGGTTGAGTGCGGACGAGAAAAAATGGCTGAACACCCGGTTACAACAAGAGAATGGTGACGTAGAAGTAGGGAAACATCATTCATGGGCCAGTGCGCTCAGGAATAAAGTGGTATTGATGTTGAGTCTGGTGTGGTTCCTGCAAGCATTTTGCTCAATTGGTATTACACTCTTCCTGCCGCTCATTATTAAAAGTGTGGCTACAGAACAGAGTAATTTCGTTATTAGCGTTTTGTCGGCCATTCCTTTTGCCTTTGCAGCGATCTTTATGTACGTGAATGGACGTCATTCGGATCTCACCAAAGAGCGCTCGCTACATCTGGGAGTGCCGTTGATTATTTCCGGCTTACTGCTGGCTGCCTCGATATATACCAGCAACCTCTTTATTGCCTATATTATGCTGGTATTGACTGTAGGCTTTAACTTCGCACTGACCCCGATATTCTGGGCGGTAACGACCGAAAAATTAGCAGGTGTCGCTGCGGCGGCTTCTATTGCTTTCATTAATGCCATTGCCAACTTTGCCGGTCTGGGATTGCCGCCATTGCTGGGAAAAATAAAGGATGTCACCGGCAGTTTCCATTATGGCTTATTGATCATTGCTACGGCACTGGTTATCGGCGGCATCGTCGGTATCTATGTCGGCCGTCCGGCTAAAGTAATAGCGACAAAATCGTCAGCCTCATCATTATCGCAACACTAAGGTCTCGTTATGAAGAATATCGCGGTTAAACAGAAAGTATTAAAACAGGCATCGCTGCCAGATCAGTTGAATGCGCAACTGAACGCGCTATACGATGTGTATGAATACAACGACATGGCCGCCGGGGAGTTTGACCGGTTAGCCGCCGAGTTTCGTGTAGTACTCACCAACGGCGAAGCCGTGGTCAGTCGCGAATTTATGGGACGGCTACC
This sequence comes from Ewingella sp. AOP8-B2-18, assembly GCF_052376015.1. Taxonomy (NCBI): domain Bacteria; kingdom Pseudomonadati; phylum Pseudomonadota; class Gammaproteobacteria; order Enterobacterales; family Yersiniaceae; genus Ewingella; species Ewingella sp. AOP8-B2-18. The sequence goes on along the minus strand of NZ_JBQSVB010000015.1, from coordinate 1,056 downwards.
TAACCTTGAACTCATCAGCGACTTTGGTGTTGGCTATGACGGTATTGATGTTGCCGCAGCAAAAGAGCGTGAGATCGCTGTGACCCATACTCCCGGCGTATTGACGGATGACGTCGCCGACCTGGCCATGGGGTTGATACTGGCAACGTCACGCCAGATCCCCGCAGCACAACGCTTTATCGAACAGGGAGCATGGCAGAAGGGCGGTTATCCCTGGACCCGTAAAGTCTCAGGGGCGCGGTTAGGCATTATTGGCATGGGGCGTATTGGGCGTGCTATCGCCAAACGCGCTGCGGCATTTAATATGTCGATCGCCTATACGGATCGCGCCGCACTTGCCGACACGGATTACACCTTCCATGCAACATTGCTATCGCTGGCCGGGGCGAGTGATTTTCTGGTGGTCTGTACCAACGGTGGTGCCGAAACCCGCGGCCTCGTTAACCGCGATGTATTGAATGCTCTGGGCGCGGAAGGCATTCTGATCAATATTTCCCGTGGTTCGGTAGTCGATGAGCGGGCGCTGATTGAAGCCATCGAAGAGGGGACACTCGGGGGAGCCGGTCTGGATGTTTTCACCGACGAACCGCACGTCCCGCACGCATTGTTACACCGGGCAAATGTGGTGGTCACGCCGCATATGGCCAGTGCTACCTGGGCGACGCGCAAAGAGATGTCGCGTCTGGTGCTGGAAAATGTCAACGCCTATTTTGCTGGCGAGCCGTTGGTGACACCTGTTCCGCAGTAAGCGAATGAAAACGTATTCTGCATTTAAATCAAAGCGCGGCGTTAAGCCGCGCTTATTGATTGTCAGCGTTAAACCCCCATCCGGGAGGGGATAATTGTCCCGGAGCGGAGGGAAGACTGGAAATGCCTGAGGTATTCAATGGCAGAGGGGTCTGAAGCCCAACCGTACGGAAACGTACGCTAAGTATGTTTTTTGAACAACCTAGCTGTAGCGACCTGCGTTTATAAATGGCCAAACCTGCATTTATCGCACTTTTTCAGCCCACATTAGCTGCAACCAGCGCGAGGCCTAAACCCACAATACGGGGG
>NZ_JBQSVB010000014.1:0-81255 GCF_052376015.1 Ewingella sp. AOP8-B2-18 | reverse complement strand
TGGCAAAGTGCAAAACAAAAAAGCCCCCCTGCTCTGGCGAGCCGGGGGGCTTCTTGCGTCATGGCTTAGTGATCACAGCGCGCGATTGTTAAGCCAGTGGATCACAAACTGACCGACGTTTTCTATCTTACTGAAATATAGTGATATTAGATTGATAGCTGGCAGAATCAATTCTAATTATGAATCGCCTGATAAGCCCCATAGCCTGCAGCTGCCCCGGCAATATCCCAGGCAAAATCCTTCCAACTCCACCCTGTACCCGCTTCTCGGCTGTCATAAAGCTCTTTCCCTGCACCTAATCCGACCGAAAATAGCAGCCCGAAAGACCGGCTTTTAGCATCATTCCACCCCTGACGTTCACCATAAGATGTGCCCGCAGCGGCTAAGATTGCCGAACTCATAAAATGCTGAGCTTTGTCCTTGCCTGTCCAATTGTCATTGGCGTAATGGCTACATCCGGAGGAGAGTATAATAGGGATGAGAAGGGCTACAGTAGGTAAGCGTGAGAGCAAGAGCTTCATGACTGATATTCCTGACATAAAAAAAGCCTGATCACATCGATCAGGCTTCTAGTATAGCGGATCACAAAATTCGGCTAATTAATCTGTCGATTCGAATTCGGCGTAAACGCCTAATAAGCTTACGAACTTTGATTGGGTAGTTAGGAATGCTTTCCAATTCCATATAATGAGAAACGATCTGCGTATGTTCGCGGATCTCATCCAGCTCTTTAGAGCGCTGCACCACCATTTCGCGATGCGGGTCGTGGATCAGAATGGCGTTTTCTAAGTCCAGACGCCAGGCGCGCGGGTTGAGGTTGTTACCGGTGATCAGTTGCCAGCGATCGTCAACCCACATTCCTTTTAAGTGGTAGCTGTTTTCGCCATCTTTCCAAAGACGAATAATCAGCTGGCCGCTGTCGACAAAGCGCTGTAAGCGGCTGAGGAATCGGCGCAGGTTGATTTCATACAAATAAGGCAGCGCGCCGATGATTTTAAATGGCTGATCCTGCGGGATATAGAAGTCGTTTGCCGTTTTGTCGCCGACGATAATCTCGACTTGTTTACCCCGGCGCAGCAGGGCGACGATGTTACGAGCGAGCAGGGCAGGCATATTAAAATAAGGGGTGCAGAGAATGAGCTTTTGCTCGGCGCTGGCCATAAGATGGTGAATGGTGCGATTAAGCGAGTTTTGCTTACCCAAACCCACCATAGGCGTCACCGTCAGCTCATCATTACCCGCAGTACCGGTAAAGTGATAGCTGCTGTCTTTTAGCGACTGCCTGAACTGGCGAGTTTCGTTTTTAATCTCAATGCTTTTTGGGCGATCCTGGCGATCAAGGCGTTGCACCGCGCTGGCAGAGAGAATCGACTTCTTCATAAAGTCGACCATGGAATCGGCCAATGCAGCATTGGTGATCAGATGGTAGCGGTCATAGCGGTATTTGGCGTGACGGTGCAGGTAGACGTCGTTGAGACTGGCGCCGCTGTAGATGACTCGGTTATCCACAACAAAGCCTTTGAGATGAAGAACCCCAAGAGCTTCGCGAGTGTTAACCGGGACGCCATAAATCGGCACCAGAACGTCAGGATGCTGCTGCGCCATGCTGCAATACCAGTCGGCATTGGTATTGGACGCGGCATCGCCAATACGACCACGCTGGGCGCGGTGCCAGTCGACCAAGATACAAATTTCTAGCTCAGGCCTTAGTTGTTTTGCAGCATAGAGTGCTGACAGAACATCCCGACCACCGTCATCATTTTCGAGATACAGCGCGGCCAGATAAATCCGTTGAGTTGCTTTGGCGATAGCCTCGAGCAGCGTTGTGCGGAAATCCGTTGGGCAGTACAGCGTCTGTACAGCGTCAACCGTTTGGGGGAGTTTTGGCAGTTGAGCAAGGTGTTGTTGATGTTTATTACGTTTAAATTTTGACAACATCACAGTGCGCTTCTTCTCTCTTTAGGTAATAGCGATAGCGGTACAGACAGAACATGTACACCGCACAATCGGTCGATAATACCATTAGTAATCCCCATTGTGCGTATGTTTTGCCTATTTATGGCCTTCAGCGGCGAGGTTATGGCTAGAATTGAGGGCTAGCGTGAGATTAACGATGCCATCCTGCAATTGGATATCCACCTCAAACCCAAGCTTCCTCGCCAGTGCCACCATACCCTGATTATTCGGCATCGTGATACCTGTCAGACGCTGTATTCCGTGCTCTGTGGTGTAAATGATCATCTTTTCGAGCAGGCGTCTGCCAAGGCCAAGTCCCTTGAGATCTGAACGAACCAGCACCGAGAATTCAGCATCAATATTGTCGGGATCGGACACTGCGCGCGTCACGCCAATGATTTCAGATTTTTCATCAAAATCTCTTACCGCCACGAAAGCCATCTCGCGATCGTAGTCGATTTGGGTCATGTTGGCTAAATCCTCGTGGGTAAACTCGTTGATCTCACTGAAGTAGCGATAGTAGAGATCCTCTTTAGTCACCTTAAGGATAAAGGCTTTCAGCAGCGGCTCATCTTCAGGAAGGATGGGGCGGAAGAGGCAGCCTGAGCCATCTTTCAGCGTGACCGGCTCTTCCAGCTCTTGAGGGTAAGGGCGAATAGCCAGTCTGGATGGCCCGATATCGCTGACGTCGCTAAGTTGGAGCGTGACATCCAGCAGATTCAGTTCATCGCCGGAAGCTAGCAGCGGGTGGATCTCCAGACGGGTGATCTGCGGGCAGTCAACAATCAGGTTGGAGACTTTGACCAACAGCTGGCTGAGCGCGGGAATGTCCAGCGGGCGTGAGACATTGTGCGCCCGCACTTTGCCGCCTTTCACTGCTTGCAGCACCAAATAGCGCGCCAGCGCCTGATTGAGAGGAGGAAGTGCCACCGCGGCCTGCTTTTCGGGCCGCCATTCACTGCCGCCTTCACCAAGCATAATCAGCGGGCCGAACACTGCGTCTTGCTCAACCACGATTCGCAATTCTTGCGAGCCGGGGCGGTTGGCCATAGTTTGCACTAACAAACCGTGAATTCTGGCCTGTGGGAAAACCTGTTTGGCGCGATCAAAAATGGCGTTAGCGGCCTGCTCGACTTCGCTCGCGGTACGTAAATAGAGCATAACCCCCTGAACTTCAGAGTTATGCGGAATATCGGGCGAGCGCAGCTTCAGCGCTACCGGGTAACCCACTTGCCCGGCAATATGCACGGCCTCGGCGCTGTCGCTGGCAATCCAGGTTGGCAGCACCTCCATGCCATAGGCGTGGAGAATAGTGCGAACTTCATGGGTATCCAGCTGGGTTGCCCCCTCGGCCAGCGCCTGAGTGATTAACCTGTGTGCCTCATCAGTGTTTTGCTGCAACCCAATGGGCAGGGAAGGCGTCTCCTTCAGCTGCTTTTGGTTGCGGCGGTATTCCACCATGTGCATAAAGGCCGTGACCGTGCCTTCTGGAGTGCGATAAGTCGGGATCCCCGCCTCAGTGAATAGTCTGCGCGCCTCTTGTGACGAGTATTCGCCGCACCAGTTGGTCAGCAGGGTCACGCGCTTGCCGCGCGAATGGCCTTTCAAAGTGGCAATTAGCCGCTCAGCCGTCACCGTACCGTGCGCGGCGGCGCTTGGCGCGTGGATAACCAGCAGGGCGTCATAGTCATTGCTGTCTAGTAGCGAAGTAAGCACTGACTGATAACGCTCGGGCGTGGCGTCATCATGCAGATCTAAAGGGTTGGATATGGCAATGCTCTGCGGCAACGCGGCGCGAAGTGCGGCCTGAGTCTCTTCGCCGAGAGCCGCCAGTTTGCCATTGCGCGCCAGTAGCTGGTCGAGGGCCATGGCCGCCGGAGCGGCTCCATTACTGACAATAAGCAAGCGCTCACCTCGCAGCGGGTGCATGTGGCTTAAGGTCTCTACGGCAGAGAACAGCTCGTGGGTGTCCTGCACGCGCAGCAAGCCCGCGCGCTGAATGGCGGCGTCATACGCCACGTCCAGACTGAGCGGGCAATTGAGTAGCTTCTGCGCCTGCGTGCTGCGGCCGCTTTTGATCACCAGAATCGGCTTGTTGCGCGAGGCACTACGTGAAGCCGACAGGAAGCGACGAGCGTCGCTGACGTGCTCCAGATAGAGCAAAATGGCGCTGGTTTTACTGTCTCGGGCTAAGAAATCCAGCAGGTCGTCGACATCAATATCGAGGCTGTCGCCAAGGGAAATAAAGTAGGAGAAGCCCACCGAGCGCTGCTGCGCCCAGTCGAGGATCGTGTTAGCCACGGCGGCGGACTGAGAGATAAATGCCAGTTTGCCGGGCAGGATCGGCACCGGCGAGAAGCTGGCATTGAGCCTTTGCCACGGCGCGAGTATCCCAAGGCTATTCGGCCCGAGCAGGCGCATGGCGTAGCGCTGTGCACAGGCTTTGAGTTCGGTAAATTGCTGGGAGTGGGAAGAGAGGATGATCACCGTCTTGCAGCCGCGCTCGCCCAATTGCTCAAGCAGCGCGAGGTTGCGCTCGGCGCGGGTACAGAGAATGGCTAAATCGGGTGTGATCGGCAGGCTGGCGACATCGACATAAGCCAGCACGCCGCACACCGCGCGGTAAGCCGGCGTGACTGGTAGGACTGGCCCGTTAAAACCGCCACCCAGCAGATTGCGCATCATCAGATATCCGGCGCGGCCCGGCTTGTCGCTCGCCCCTAATACCGCAATGGATTTAGGTCTTAGTAAGGCTTCTAGTCCACGCTGGCTCATTCTCTTTCCTCAAATCCGTGATGCTTTTGATTCTAGAAGCTTTCCGGTTCTTTTGCTGTGAGTTGGTGCACCGGATGATGAGGTTTTCCGGCTAAATATTGGGTGCGGAAGTGGGTAAAGTGGCGCGAAAGGCCAGCCGAGGCGGCCAGATCTCCGGCTTTTTCAAGTGCTGCGGCTGCCACTTCTACCGTGCAGTGCAGTTCCGGGCGCGAGGCTTCGCGCAGGATGTAGTCGGAGCTAGCACTCACATCGAGCGAGAACACCGGCAGGTTATCCAGATAAGGGCTTTTGCGGAACATCTTGCGGGCTTCGGTCCAGGTGCCATCGAGCATGATAAACAGCGGCGGCTTGCTGTCTGCCGGAATTTCAGTAAAGACCTGGCGCGGAGGCTGGGCGAAAGAGGCCGGGAACACTACGTAAGCCTGACGCATTGGGTCAGCAATGGCTTCCAGTAAAGCCGGATCGGTTTCAGTGCGCGACCACATAAAGGCTTGGGTATCAGGCAGCACGTCAGCGATCAGCCGCCCGGTATTGCTCGGCTTCATGGGTTCGGTGTCGAACATCACCAAGCAGAAGCGGCTGGTGGCCTGATGAATCTCCCGCGTGGCGCAGATGCAATTGCGTTTCGGCAGCAGGCAGGACTGGCAGCGAATAGCCCGCGAGCCGCGCGCCAGAAAGGGACGAGTAGATTGAGCTAAACGCTGCGCACGCAGGCGAAGAACGGCATTGTCTGACATAAGCATTCCGCGGGTGGAAAACCGGCTATTCTAATCGCCGTTGCCCGCAAGTGGTAGGTTCTTGTCAGCATAAAAACCAATGGCCCGCATCAAGCAGGCCATTGGTCAGGGCTTAATTCTGACTTATGCGTTACAATGATTCATTCAGCCAATTGTTGAAAGGCGTCTTGGGCATGGCACCGCCCAGAGAGTCGACCATTTTGCCCTCATTGAATACCATAATGGTAGGAATGCTGCGGATGCGAAAACGCGCACTCAGCTCCGGCTCGGCTTCAGTATTGACTTTAATGAAGCGGATTTTACCGGCACGTTCCTGCGCGACGTCTTCGAAGATCGGCGCAAAGCTCACGCACGGGCCGCACCACGGGGCCCAGAAGTCGATAACCACCGGCAGATCATCTTGCAGGTATTTATCCAGCGTACTGGCAGTTGCATGAACCACGCTGCCGGAAAATAGGGCATGGCCGCATCGGCCACACTTAGCGCCGTCATTGATACGATCCTCTGGCAGGCGATTAGTGGCCTGACATGATGGACAAATCGTATTCATAAAATAGCCTCTGTATTGCTCAAATGGGATCGGATCAACCCGAACCTGTTAGCGGTAACCGCGGGGCTGATATGTTACTTATTTGTTGTAAGTATGGAGAGATGCGGGCGAGCGAACAACGTGGTTTATTCAATGAATACGATAGTTTTAAGCTTTTGGTCCAAAGCAAGTGGCTTAGCACACAGAGATCAGGTAATCTTCGCGCCCTGCGCGTAGGTGGAGAGAGAAATGAACGATTCATTCAGTGGCAAAAACGGCAAAGTCAAAGTGATGTACGTCCGCAGTGACGACGACGGCGATAACCGCAATAACGATAAACGTCCTTCCAACAATAAAGGACGTCCAGGCGATAAACCTCGCCAAGGATCCCGTCCAGACGATGCCCGCCGCAATGAGCGTCGTAGCAGCGATAACCGTGGTGATTCACGCGGTCCTGACGCACGTCGTGGCGATGCTCGCCCGCAGCGTACAGGTCGTGATGCACCTCGTCCTGCGCGTTCCACGCGTGACGATGACGGCCCGTATTCTTCTCCGTGGAAAACCGTTTCCCGCGCGCCAGACGATGAGTCAGCTCCGGATCACGGCGGAATCAGCGGCAAAAGCTTTATCGACCCAGAGCAGCTGCGTCGTCAGCGTCAGGAAGAGACCCGTGTCTACGGCGAAAACGCCTGTCAGGCGCTGTTCGCTAGCCGTCCTGACTCCATTGTTCGCGCCTGGTTCGTGCAGTCTGTGACGCCACGTTTCCGCGAAGCGCTGCGCTGGATGGCGGCGAATCGCAAAGCCTACCACGTGGTCGAAGATGACGAGCTGGCGAAAGCTTCTGGCACCGAGCACCACGGCGGCGTTTGCTTCCTGATCAAAAAGCGTCAGGGCTTGGATGCAGACACTTATCTGCAAACGGCTCCGGCGAAAGATTGCGTACTGGCGCTGGAAAACGTCGGTAATCCGCACAACCTTGGCGGCATTATGCGTAGCTGCGCGCACTTCGGTGTGAAAGGTTTGCTGGTTCAAGACCCGGCTCTGCTGGAGTCTGGTGCTGCGGTGCGAACTGCCGAAGGCGGCGCGGAACACGTTAAAGCCATCAGTGCTGACAACTTCCTCGACGTGCTGGCCAGCTTCCGTAAAGCGGGTTACACCATCGTGACCACCTCCAGCCACAAAGGCACTGCGCTCGGCAAAGCCGAACTGCCAGCCAAAATTGTGTTGGTTCTGGGGGAAGAGAGCGACGGCCTGTCCGACAGCGCCTGGCAGCAGGGTGACATCAACATCTCTATCGGTGGTACCGGTAAAGTGGAAAGTCTGAACGTATCTGTCGCGACCGGCATCTTGTTGGCCGACTGGTGGCGTCAGAATCAGGGTTAATCCCCGCCAGATCCCGCAGCTGTAAGCATGAAAAAAGGACGCCTCAGGGCGTCCTTTTTGTTTGGCGAAAAGCCTGTTCAGTCAGCGGTTTAGTGCGCACCGCCGCCGTCCTTGCTGCCACCCGCACCGCCAAACGGAGGTCGGGCAAACCAGATTAAGACCAACAATATCAAGAAGGCTCCGCCGGATAGCCAGAAAATTTCATTAGCCGAGATGATCAGCCCCTGATTGGTTATCTCCCGCGCAATCCAACCCGACGCCTGCTGGTGGCTCATTCCCATCCCTTCTAACTGCTGATAGGTCTGCTGCGCCTCTGGGTTGAACGGCGTGATGTTTTCAGTCAGGTGCGCGTGGTGCAGCGACTCGCGATTAGCCCACATGGTGGTGGTGACCGAGGTACCAATCGAGCCGGCCAGCGTACGAATAAAGTTCGACAAGCTGGATGCCGCCGCCATGCGTTCTGGCGGCAGGCCGGACAGAATAATGGTGGTCAGCGGCATAAAGAAGCAGCCGACGGCGAAGCCCTGAATAAACTGCGGCCACGCCGAAGCGCCAAAGTCCATGCCCGGCTCGAAGGTGTAAGCACGCCAGTAGAAGCACACCGCGTACATGATAAAGCTGAAGGTGATCAGCTTACGCATGTCCAGCCTGTGGGCGAAGCGGCCAATGATCGGCGACATCACTACTGGCAATATCCCCACCGGCGCTGACGCCAGGCCCGCCCAGGTCGCGGTATACCCATAGACCTCTTGCAGTAGCTGCGGCAGCAGAACAATTGCGCCGAAGTAGAGCATGTAAGCCAGACTGATACAGAGCACGCCGATGGTGAAGTTTCGCGACTTGAACAGCGACAGGTCGACTATCGGGTGGTCGTCGGTCAACTCCCAGACCACCAGGAAGCAGAGCGCCACCACCGCCACGGCGGCCAGCACGATAATTTCCGTGGAGTTAAACCAGTCCAGCTCTTTGCCCCGGTCGAGCATCACCTGCAAGCAGCCGATCCCCAGCACCAGCAGCACTAGCCCGACGCTGTCGATCGGCCGGATCTGCGTTGCCGTTTCGCGCCCTTTAAGGGTTTTCAGCGTCAAGGCCACCACGGCGATACCGATCGGCACGTTGATAAAGAAGATCCAACCCCAGTGGTAGTTATCACTGATATAACCGCCGAGGATCGGGCCGCAAATGGGCGCCACGATCACCGTCATCGACCATAGCGCTAAGGCGGTACTTCGCTTGGCCGGAGGATAGTTATTCAGCAATAGACTTTGCGATAGCGGGATCAGTGGACCTGCCACCACGCCCTGCACCACACGGAAGAAGATCAACATTTCCAGACTGTTGGACATGCCGCACAGCCAAGATGCGAAGGCAAACAGCACCGTAGACCACAGGAACAGTTTGACCTCGCCGATGCGTTTCGCCAGCCAGCCAGTAATGGGGATCGAGATGGCGTTAGCCACCCCGAACGAGGTGATAACCCAGGTGCCCTGCGAGTTCGAGGCGCCGAGGTTGCCGGCAATGGTCGGAATAGCCACGTTGGCGATGGTGGAGTCCAGCACCTGCATAAACGTGGCCATCGACAGCGCCACCGTCATCCAGGCTAACGGCGCGCCGACTAGTGGTTTCTTATCCACGTTGGCCTCCGAAGCCGTTAGCCAGCATTGGCGTTGATCACATCAGCAATAATGGCGTTAACCGGTGCCAGATCCAGCGTTAGCGCGGTGGTCTGATACAGAGGTTCGGTACGCACTTTATCAGCCAGCACCAGGCCATTCAGGTCTTGAGTATCGACCGTCACCAGCGTGGACAAGCCAATGCGCAGCGGGTGCTTCGCCACTTGTTCGTCGTCGAGCTGAATACGCACAGGTAGGCGCTGAACCACTTTGATCCAGTTACCGGTGGCGTTCTGAGCAGGCAGCAGGGAGAACGCGCCGCCGGTACCCATATCCATCCCGACCACTTTGCCTTTATAGGTCACGTCGTCGCCGTACATATCGCTGACCACGGTAGCGGATTGGCCGATACGCATGTTCGCCAACTGAGTCTCTTTGAAGTTAGCATCCACCCACACGTGATTGGCGGGAACTACTGCCATCAGCGCGGTTCCTGGGGTGATTTGCTGACCTACCTGTACCGTACGGCGTGAAACCAGACCGTCGATTGGGCTGACCACCTTAGTACGTTGCAGGGATAGCCAGGCATCGCGAACCTGCGCGGCGGCCTGTAATACCTGCGGCTGTTTATCAACCGGGGTATTGAGGATCATCGCCTGATTGGCGTTGTACTGCTGCACGGCCACGTCGAGCTGGGCTTTGGCGGTGTCGACGGCATCATGGGCATGTTGCAGCTCTTCGCGGCCAATCGCATCCACGTTTCCCAGCACCACGCGGCGTTTCAGGTCAGCTTCAGCCTGTTTCAGCTGGGTCTGGCGCAACGCCACGTTAGCCTGATATTGACGGCCATTGATGATTGACTGGTGCGTTTGGCGCACGCTATTGGCCAGCGCGGTTTTGGCGCGCTCGAAAGCCTGTTGGGCGTCGGTTGGGTCGAGGACAACCAGCGTATCGCCTTTCTTGACGTAGTCGGTGCTATCAAAGTTCACGTCGGTCACGCTGCCCGACACCTGAGCCATGATCTGCACCTGATTACCGGCGACGTAGGCGTCATCGGTACTTTGGAAATGACGCAGCACCAGCAGCCAGTAAATCAGATAGGCGATGGCGATGATGACAAATACCCCCGTTAAGAACAGCAAGGCAATTTTGCGTGATTTCTTTTTGTTGTGTGGCTGCTTAGTCGCAACCGGCTCCTGCGGAGGCGTTGACTGAATGCCCGCATTATCGCTCATGGTTTTCTCCATCCACGCTTAGGTTTTTATTATTGGTTTTTTTCCGCTGCCGGGGCCTGATAGCCGCCGCCGAGCTCGCGAATTAGACTGATTTTCGCCTGCAACAAATTACTGCTGGCATTCAACTGCGTCTGTTGCTGCTGCAACAAAGCGGACTGGCCGGTGAGTAGCTCATCGCGGCCAATCACCCCGGCTTTATAACGCGCATCTGCCACCCGATAGACATCTTCAATCGACTTCACGGCGGAAGAGGCTTGTTGCAACTGAGCCGCGCTGCTTTGCGCCACGGTCATGGCATCGGCAGTTTGCTGGACGGCGGTCAGGATGGTCTGGTTGTAAGACTCAACGGCCTCGTCGTAGCGCGCGGAGTCTCCGGCTAACTGGGAACGCAACTCGCCGCCGTGGAAGATAGGCAGGGAGAGGGCCGGTGTGATGTTCCACGCCTTGCTCGCCGCCTCTAACAGGTTCGGGTGCGTGCCGCCAAAATCAGTGGTGTTCAATCCGGCGAAGGCGCTGATGGTCAGGCTCGGGTAGAACTCTTTCTTGGTGGCTTTGACGGTCTGCAAATAGGACTCAACCAGCGAGCGCTGCGCGGCGATATCCGGGCGTTTACCCAGTAAGTCGAGCGTCAATTCACCCTTCGGCGAGATAGCATCGTCGGCAGGAAGCGGCACTTCGCGCAGATTGTTCATCGCGTCAGGACCTTGCCCCGCAAGGGCCGCCAACTGGTGTTTCAGTTGATCAATCTGGGATTGCGACTCAATCAGCTGCTGCTTGGCGCTGTCGGCCTGAGCCTGAATCTGCTGCGGCACGTCCACGCCGTAGATCCCTGCCTGATACTGCGCTTTACGTAAATCTGCCAGACGCTGATTGTTGTCGACTTCCTGTTTCAAGACTTTCTGCACCGCCAGATTCGCCTGCAACTGATAGTAAGCAGAGGCGACGGAGCTGGTCAGATTCAGCGCGGCCTGAGCCTGCTCGGCGCGCGCGGAGTCAACCTGCGCTTTGGCAGCATTGACCTGATTTTGGAACTTGCCCCACCAGTCCAGCTCATAGTTGAAGTTCAGCCCGAGCGCGTTACTGGTGTCATAAATAGGCGCCGACGGGTAGCTGGTCAGGAAAGGCGGGATGGTATTTTTTGAAATACGTTCGCGACGCCGGGAAGCCGTAGCATCAATATTCGGGGTCTGCGCCGCGTGGGCTCCTCCAAGGATGCTTTGCGCTTCGCGGACCCGAGCCGCGGCCTGACGCAGTGACGGCGAATTTTGCAATGTCGTTGTCATCAGGGCATCAAGTTGCGGGTCGTTAAGACTGCGCCACCATTGCGGACTGATCGCCATTGAACTGACTTTCGGTTGTGCCAGTTTCAACTGCTGGGTATCCAGCAAGGTTGACTGCGGAGCGAGGTTATCGCTGGAGGCGCAGCCCGCCAATAACAGAACGGCGAACAGCGGCGTGAGTCTCCAGCTGGCTTGGAGTGACATGTGTGGTTTACCTGAACAGAAATTAGAAAAATTGTGTCGCGGTGACATCCATCTGATCGAGGCGGGTTAACAATTTGCGAGTCAGGATTTCCAACTGCTTTTGTTCATCAGCATCAAGAGTCGACCAAAGGAAATGCAGGCACTTATGTTGAGGCGGTAACACCTTCTGGATGAAAGCTTCGCCATCCGTCGTTAAATGCAAATGCAGGCATCGACGGTCATTATCGCTCTCACGGCGCTCAATCCAGCCGCGCTTCTCCAGTTCATCGGCAATACGGGTGGCGTTGGTACGCGAAGAACCCAGTGCGGAACTCAGCTCTGAAGGCTGAATGCTGTGGCTCTCCTGAGCATCCAGAGTCAGAAGCGCCATAAACAGCGTTTCATTAATACCCTGTGCTTTCAGCATCTTATTGCGATTTTCTAACAATTTACTTTGCATGTGCATCGACAACCGAGTCAGCAAAATTTCCTGATAAGGGAAATCTTTCTGTTTCTTGGCGCGGATATTTAACATGTTTTCAATTGGCGCGAACGAGCTGTCCATATGAGAAGCCTCATTAGTTACGGTTGACATAGTAACGATCGTAATTAGTAATATCAATGTCAGGAATCACCAAAGCTTTAGCAATAAGTGTGATTCATAACTCCGGTGAATTATTCGAAAGGTAATACGTTTCGCTGGCCAAATGGCGCCTCAGCCAACGAATGTTTTTCTGCCTGCCAGAAGCCAGAAATTAAACGCCTGCCCGATGAAAACAGTGCCAAAAGGCGCGAGTTAGCGGGCATCAATAAGACGCCAAAGCCAAAAAGGAATGCGAAAGGGAGATGACCAATAGTGATGGGCGGACCGTCAACCATTCCCAGCTTGAACATAGATTCATGCGGGGTAAGTGTCGTCTTTAAGACTCTGTGGGTTTGCATAGGACAGTCGGTGCGGCGTCAACGATGTATATCGTTCATGAATAATTTATAGGGCAAACATTACCAGACTGTCTGTAGTGATAACACCCTCGGAGTAAAATAAATTTCCATCATTATTATTTGCATGCTAATCAGGGGGCGTGATGATTGCCCCCGTTTGTCAGTTTTTATCAAGGCTTAGCCCGTCTGGGTCTCAGGCCATTTTGTACTTGTAACCTGACCACCAGACCAGCAGGTTTAGGGTACTCATCACCACGCCAGCGGCGGAAACGCCATACCATCCGGCCCACTCATAGGCCGAAGCAGACAAAACAGAACCTATCGCGCCGCCGATGAAATAGGTGGTCATGTAACCTGCGGTGAGGCGGTTACGCGCTTCCGGCATCGACTTATAAATCACGCTCTGGTTGGTGATGTGCACACCCTGCGCTGCCAAATCCAGCACGATAATGCCGATAATCAACGAGACCACCGAGTGCTGGCCGTAGGCGATAGCCGCCCATGACAGCAAGATAAGAATCAAACCGTAAGTGGTGGTCAACTGCGCCTTGCCTTTATCTGCCAGCTGCCCGGCGCGGGTCGCCGCCAGTGCGCCCGCCGCGCCGACCAGCCCGAACAGCCCAATCACTCCTTCGGAATAGCCATAGGCCGGGCCCGCCAGCAGGAAGGCCATGGAGGTCCACAAAATGCTGAAGTTGGCGAAGGAGCACAGGCCGATTAACGCGCGGGTACGCAGCACCGGCGTTTTGAAGAACAGGCTAAAAATGGATTTCAACAGCTGGCCGTAGTTCAGGTCGGTGTGCTGTTTGTGGGTCGGCAGACGACGCCAAAGGATCACTGCCAAAATCAGCATCAGGGCGCTGGCCACCCAGTAGACGGTACGCCAGCCGCCGAGCTGCGCCAGCGCGCCCGCCACGGTTCGCGCCAGCAGGATACCCAGCAGCAGGCCGGACATAATCAATCCGACCACTTTGCCGCGTTTCGCCGGTTCAGCCAGGGTGGCGGCCAGTGGCACCAAAATCTGCGCCACCACCGAGAACAGCCCGGTCAGCGCGGTACCAATCAGCATAATGGTCAGCGTCGGGGCCATGGCGGTGATAAACAACCCGACGGCGGAGAGGGCGGTCATCACCACGATCAGTTTGCGGCGCTCGAACATATCCCCCAGCGGGACGATAAACATCAGGCCAAAGGCATAGCCGAGCTGGGCAATGGTGACGATAAAACCGGCCTGATTGACTGACAGACCAAAGGCGCGTGCGATGGTCTCCAGCAGGGGTTGCGGATAGTAGTTACTGGCGACCGCCAGGCCCGTGGCTATCGCCATAAGAACGATCAGCCCCGGCGTGAGAGGGGAGTGCTTGGTTGAATTAGTCATTTTATTTTCATTATTAGAGAGGGAAGCAGGTTTTGGCCCATTCGCGGCGTTGCGCCATATTGAGCGAGGGCGAGTATCACCCAGCTTTAAATAGTAAACCAATGTATAATTTTCATCTTAACTATCTCATTTCGCGATGAATCGATGAACCTCAAACAGATCCGTTTTGCCCTTGCGGTGGCGCAAGAACAGAATTTCACCCGCGCAGCCCAGCGCTGCCATACCGTGCAGTCGGCCCTTAGCCACCAGATAGCCAAATTGGAAGAGGAGCTAGGCTGCGTGCTGTTTGAACGCACTTCGCGGCAAGTGAGATTGACCGCGGCGGGGCGAGCTTTTATCGGGCCAGCGGAGCAGTTGCTCGCCGCGCAAACCCACCTGCTGGATACCATGGACGCCTTGAAAGGCGAAGTGAGCGGCACTCTCACCGTAGGCATTATTTCAACGCTTAACGCGATAGATGTTATTGGCCAACTGGCGAGTTTTACCGAGCGCTACCCGCGGGTGAATATCCGCATGTATGTCGCGATGAGCGAGAAGCTGCTGGAAGACGTGCAACAGCTGCGCACCGACGTGGCTTTTGTCGGTTTATGGCCGGGAGACAGCGCCGCGCTCCGTTTGCCCAACCGCCTGCTGGCCGACGAACCCCTGGTGGCGCTGCTCAGCCCGACACATCCCTTCGCCACTTGCCCGCAGCTCACGCTTAGCCAGCTGGCCCAGGTGCCGCTGGTGGATTTTTATGCCGGAGCCGGGGCCAGGCGGCAGACCGACAGCGCCTTCAGCGAAGCCGGAATAACGCGCCACGTCAGCTTTGAAATCGACCACATCGAGTGGCTGGAGAGCATCGTTCGCCGCTCGCTGGCGGCGGGCATTGTGCCGCTTTCTCACGCCCAACACGCCAAAGACCTGATCTCGGTTCCTATCGAAAACGCCCCGCGTCGACAGGTGTTGTGCGTCTGGCAAAACAGCCTCTCCACCGCCGCCGAACGCTTTTTGGCGTTTGCAGAGGAGGAGGAGACGAAACCCCTCTAAACCAATAACTCTTTACGTGCCGCAGTGGCGATAAAGTGGCTGCGGTCGCGATAAGAAGGGTGCTCTTTGACTTTGTTATCAATGCGTTTGAGTAACAAATCCGGCAAAGAAATATTGATACGATGTGCCTTGCCTTCGAACTCAGACAAATCAATATCAATCAAAAACCACGTATCAAAATCTGCATATTCAGGGTCTGCGGCATAAACCAGATGCCCGGCATCGACAATATCTTCAACCGCGTACTTTTCGCCGATCGCCATATCTTCGAGAGTCATCAAAATGGCTTCGCGTACCATTGGCGCGATCTCTTGTGGCGTATCTGCGGCGGAGAAACAGCCATAGTTATAAGCAGAAAACGCCGGAACGATCATGCCGAAGGCAGTCTGATCGTCTTTTGGTATTTCAAGACCGACTGAGAAAAACATGTTCAACCTCCAAGAGTTGCATCATATGCCTGCCATTTTACAGATAGATTTCAGCGTCCCAATGGGCAAGTCGTTTTTAGGATGAGGGACTGGAAACGTTTTATTGGTTATGGGTGACCACCAGATTTGGTGACTCCCGCCTCTGTGACGCTTTAATTCACATCCGGCAGCTAAGAGTGCTTTTATCAATTCCGTTGATTTCATAGGTTCTCCTGAACTAAGGAGATTATACACACGAATACACACCCATCCAAGCGGCATAAAAAAAAGCGGAGATGATTCTCCGCTTTAGGTTTGTGTTTAAGACTCTTAAGACTTAGCTGCCGCAGCCGCCTCTTTTACCCAGCCATCAAAGGTGGCCTGGTGAGCTTTGATCCAGCCGTCGGTCTGGTTGTTGATATCGGCTTCAGAACTTTGGCCTGCGTGCATCGCCGAGTTCTGCGCGTTGATGTCTTTCAGAGGCAACTGCATGATGGCGAACAGTTTGGCGGCGGCTGGGTTAGCTTCGGCCCATTTCTTGTTCGCGACGATGTGCATAGTGCTGACTTTGAAACCGTAGTTTTTGCCATTCGGCAGCGCGGTGTCGGCGTCTTTCTCTCCCGGAACCACGGAGAACGGCACCTGCATCCACAGCACGTCTTTACCCGGCACTAACACGTCACTGACCCAGTACGGCGTCCAGGTGTAATAGAAGATAGGTTTACCTTCTTTATAACGGGTGATGGTGTCGGCGATCATCGCCGAGTAGTTACCCTGATTGTGATTGACGGTTTTTTCCAAACCGTAGGCTTTCAGCTGTTCATTCAGCGCGGCCTCACAGCCCCAGCCCGGCGTACAGCCCGTCAGGTCGGCCTTGCCGTCACCATTGGTGTCAAACAGCTTGGCGATTTTGGGATCTTTCAGCTGTTCGATATTGGTGATGTGGTACTTCTCGGCAGTTTTCTTGTCGATCAGATAACCCTGCGCGGCGCCGTTGACATAGGTCCCTTGGCGGTAGAAGGTCTTGTCGCCACCGGCGGCTTTGTACATTTCATCATGCAGCGGCGACCAGTTAACGGCGGTGAAAGTGGCATCACCGGCGGCAATGGTGGTGTAACCCACGTTGTAATCCACTTCGCGAATTGGCTGAACGTCGTAACCCAGTTTTTCCAGCGCCTTGCTGACCAGCAGGGTCTGGAAGGTCTCTTCACTGATGGTGCTCTGAATCGGGGTGACGGTGACGCCTTTACCCGGCAGGTCGGCGGCGAAAGTGGAGGCTGAAGCCAGCGTGGTCAGGGCGGCGGCCGCCCAGAGAGTTGATTTACGCATAGAAGAATGTCCTGTTTATGGTCGATTTATCGTCATTGTTATTACTGCTGTGCGAATTAGGATTTTTTAGCTGCAGCGGCAGCTTCGGCAATCCAGCCGTCGAAAGTGGCCTGATGAGCTTTGATCCAGCCATCCACATGCTGCTGAATGTCTGCCGTTGAGGATTCGCCTTCGTGCATCCGCAGGTTTTGCGCATTCACGTCAGCCAGAGGCAGTTTGATGATGGCGAACAGCTTAGCGGCGGCCGGGTTAGCTTCGGCCCACTGTTTGTTGGCCACGATATGTTCATTGTTGACCGGGAAACCGTAGTTCTTGCCGTTAGGCAGCTTGGTGTCCAAATCTTTGTTCGAACCCGGATTCGCCGAAAATGGCACCGTCAGCCAGACTACGTCTTTGCCCGGTTTCATCTCGTTGCTCACCCAATACGGCGTCCAGGTGTAATAGAGCACCGGCTTGCCGCTTTTGAAGCGCGTCAGAGTGTCGGCGATGATGGCCGAATAGTTGCCCTGATTCTGCTGCACCGTGCTGTCGAGGCCGTAAGCCTTGAGCTGGGTGCTAATCACGTTGCCGCACTCCCAACCCGGATCGCAGCCTGCGAGGTCGGCCTTGCCATCGCCATTGGCGTCAAATAGCTTGGCGAGCTTGGGATCTTTCAACTGATCGAGGCTAGTGATGTGGTATTGATCGGCGGTTTTTTTGTCGATCAAATAACCCTGCGCCGCGCCGCTGATGAAGGTGCCCTGACGGTAGAACTTCTTGTCGCCGCCCGCGCCGTCATACATATCGACCTGCATTGGGTCCCAGTTCACCGCCATGTAGGTAGAGTCGCCGCTGGCGATGGCGGTGTAGGCGACGTTGTAATCCACCTCACCCGTCGGCTGCACGTCATAACCCAGCTTTTGCAGGGCACGATTCACCAGTTCGGTTTGGAATGATTCTTCTGGAAGCGTGCTTTGCAGCGGCTTCACCACCACGCCTTTACCCGGCAGGTCGGCGGCGAAAGCGGCAGGTGCCGCCAGTAATACGGAGAGAGCAATCGCTCTGATGTGTGTCGTGCGCATAGTGAACCCTTATTCTTTTATTAAATAATTTAAGAGTGGACTGCGTTTTATGAGGCGAAGGTGCGTTAACGCGTAGTGGTACAACTTTTATGTCTCCCGGCGGCGAACCGCCGGGATGAACAGCGAGCTGTTAGGCTTTTTTGGCGAAAGGCTTGGTCAATAAGCCAATTGGACCACGGGTAAACCAGCGATGGCCACCCTTGCTGCGGGTATCTTGCCCCATCGACTGCGTCAGGCGGTCGAGGATAATGGCGAGGATAACGATACCTGCGCCACCCACCGACGCCAGACCCATATCCAGACGGCCGATGCCGCGCAGCACCATCTGACCCAGACCGCCTACGGCGATCATCGAGGCGATAACCACCATCGACAGCGCCAGCATCAGCGTCTGGTTAATACCGGCCATGATGGTCGGCATCGCCAGCGGCAACTGCACTTTGAACAGCATCTGGCTTGGGCTTGCGCCGAAGGACTGCGAAGCTTCAATCAAATCTTCCGGCACCTGATTAATCCCGAGGATGGTCAGACGCACGATAGGCGGCAGGGCGAAGATGATGGTCACGACGACGCCCGGCACGTTACCGATACCAAACAGCATGACGATCGGCACCAAGTAGACGAACGCTGGGGTGGTCTGCATCGCATCAAGCAGGGGGCGAATGATTTTCGCCGCGCGCTGGCTGCGAGCCAGCCAGATACCGAGCGGAAGTCCTATCAACACGCAGAAGAACAGCGAGGTCAGCACCAGCGCCAAAGTCACCATGGCCTGTGACCACGCGCCGATAGCGCCAATCACCACCAGAGAAACCAGCGTGGCGACACCCATGCCTAACCCCGCCATCTGCCAGGCAATCAGAGCAAAAATAAGCATGGCGATAGGGGCCGGGAGTGACTCAAGGCCGTGTTGGAATCCACTGAGCACGAAGTCGACCGGCACGCGAATGCCCTGAAAAACCGGGCGGAAATTAGTCACCAGCCAGTCAATCCCCTCTGTAACCCAACGATCGAGAGGAATGAGCGTGGTGTGAAACGGGTCGAGAATGTTGAACTGGTCATGCTGCGCCGGGGCGACGTTCAGCCAGTCGTTGGCCTGCGTCGCCGCCTGATGGGTGGCATCCGGTGCGCTGTGGGCTGTCGTGGTTGCGGCATCGCTGCCGCCGGATGCGCCGCCCCAAGGGTCGCTGCTGCCCGCATCGGCAGGTGCCGAGGTGGCTGACTGCGCGGCGTCAACATGACCACCGCTGGCGTTGTCCGCACTCCACGGATCGACGGACGGATCGAGTTCTTGAGTGGCTGCCTGCGCGTGTTGGACGATGCTATCGTTATGAATTGAATGCTTCATTATTCGTTACCCCCTTCTTTGTCCAGAGCACGAAGTAGCATGGCTTTGGAAATAATACCGATATAGTTATTGCTCTCATTGACCACCGGCACGGCGTACGGCGCGGCGGCAACGTGAGAAATCAGTTCACTGAGCGGCATGTCTGCCTGCACCGGTGCCGGGAACTCCAGCAGGGCGGACTCCAGTGAAAGATTGGCTTTTAGCGCGGTTTTCAGTGAGTCAATCGACACAACGCCGATAAAGCGTTCACCACGTTCCAGCACATAACCATATTCGCGGTCTGCATCTTCCAGCAGCTTGAGGGCTGCCCTCGGACCAAAACCGGGGGTTTTACGAATTAATGTCCCGCGACGGCGGGCGATATCTTTGGCGCTAAACACCTGACTGATGTCCACGCCGCGGAAGAAGGTGCGCACATAGTCATTGGCCGGATTATTCAAAATCTCTTCCGGCGTGCCGACCTGCACCACTTCGCCGCCCTGCATAATGGCAATACGGTCGCCAATACGCATGGCTTCGTCGAGGTCATGGGAAATAAACACGATGGTGCGCTGATGCTGGGATTGCAGCTTCACCAGCTCATCTTGCATCTCGGTACGGATCAGGGGATCGAGCGCGGAGAAGGCCTCATCCATCAGCAGAATGTCGGGGTTATTCGCCATGGCGCGGGCCAGGCCAACGCGTTGACGCATACCGCCGGACAGCTCATCGGGATAAGAGTTAGCGTAATTTTCCAGACCAACCTGACGCAGAGACTCGAGGGCTTTTTGGTTGCGCTCCTCGGTTGGCACGCCAGCCAGCTCCATACCAAAGGCAGTGTTGTTCAACACGGTCAGATGGGGCATTAGGGCGAAGGATTGGAAAACCATACTGATTTTGCTGCGGCGAACCTGGCGCAGTTTGGATTCGGAGATCTTGGCGATGTCTTCGCCGTCAATCAGCACTTCACCGCGGGTGGGTTCTATCAGACGATTGAGAAGGCGTACCATAGTGGATTTACCGGAGCCGGATAATCCCATGATGACGAAAATCTCGCCTTCTTCAATGGCCAGACTGGCGTTTTTGACACCCAATGACAGCCCGGTTTTCTCAAATATTTCTTCTTTACTCTTGCCGGAATCTATCAGCTTAAATGCGCGCTCAGGGTGCTCGCCAAATACCTTATACAGGTTCTTTACTTCGATTTTAATTGTCATGCAATGTGCATTCCTTGGAAAGAAATAGCCATCGGCTATAAATGGGTCTAGTTGTGTTTGAAATCTATAGAATCTACTTAGTACGCAAAGTACGGAAATATCGAACGGTTTACACCCTACCACAATGAGAGTCTGAGACAAGTCTCAATCTTTCTGAATAATATTCCTCGGTGCACTCCCCTGTGGCTAATTTGGCGCGAAATTTTGTTGGGGTTTTTTGTTATTTCACGTCAATTATCAGCTGTTTTCTGCATGAATTAGTGCAATGAAATCACAGGTTTTTTTGACTATTTCCGCATGCTGAGATAATTATTATATTGGATTCAATTTATTGATTTTTATAGGTTTAATTGTTGTATTGTTTTTGTGGTTTATGTACAGGATAATATTCTGTTAGCGCAAGATAGAGATATTTCAAGGGGTTTTGTCATTTGGGTGAAATAGTCATTTCGCTAACAGGCTGAGAAGAGGTGGAAATCTGCTGAAGAAAAAATGTGTCGGCTGGGAATAATCCACGGATGTCGGTGGAGAATCTGTCGAAATGTAACGAAATTGTGTCAGTGAGACGCAAAAATTATCCGGCCCTTGAGCCGGATAATTTAGTCATGAACAGGGGCCTGATCTTCGCGGAATATCAGCCGGTAGAGCCGTCGCGGGTGGCCAATATTTCCATACTGCATTTCCACCGCGATAAAGCCAATTTCCACACAATATTCCAGATATCGCCGCCCGGTGGTTTTGCTAATTCCCACCTGTTCCACCACCTGATCAACTGACCAATTGCGGTCCGGCTCGGCGATAAACACCCGGCGAACCAGCTCCAGCGTATTCGGCTCAATGCCTTTGGTCGCAGGGGTTGTGGGCATATCGGTGGCGGGCAGGTTATATAGCCTGTCGAGGGCCTGTTGGTCGAGCACCTTCACATTGCGCAACTGATGCACAAACTGCAAAAAGCGCTCGAGCGAATTGCGCAGGCGCTGGAAAGAGACCGGCTTGATGATGTAGTCAAACGCGCCATAGCGCATCGCCTGACTGCAGGTATTCATGTCGCTGGCGGCGGTGATGAAAATCACCGAGCAGTCGAGGCTTTTCAGCAGCGCGCTGTCGATAAGCTCAATGCCTTGGCCGTCCGGCAGATAGTTGTCCAGCAGCACCAGCCGTGGCCGGTAGAGTTGCAGCTGAGTTCTGGCCTGCGCCAGCGTGGCGGCGATGCTCACCACTCGCAGATTGAAGTTTTGCTCAATAAAGTCACGGTGCAGGCCGGCCAGATAAGGCTCGTCTTCGACAATCACCACGTCCAGCGCGCTGCCGTTATTGATACTGCCCCCGTTGTTGAAACTACTTTTGTTCATCGTGTTTCCTGACATGCTACATAAAGTAGGGTAGGTCATGATTTTCTTATTAAAATAGTGCACTTAGCGCTGTTCCAGTCTGTCAAATTTTAGCTGTTGCTGCCCGGCGGTTTCGGATTGGGAATAAACAGTGAGAACACCGTACCCCGCGGCTGATTGTCTGAAATCTCAATCATGCCCTGCGCCTGATGCACATAGCTGGCGACCACATATAGCCCGATGCCGTGCTCCCCGCCGGTTTGGTCAGCCGAGGAGAGCGGCTTGGTGGTTGCGCCCTGTTCGAAAATACGCGGACGGATCTCCGCCGACAACCCCGCGCCCTGATCCGCCACTTCAATCAGCAGCTCGTCATTGCGGTCAGTCAGGTAGAACTCTACCGGCTGATGCGGCCCCGGCGCGGCCAGCGTGGCGTCTACCGCGTTATCGATCAGATTGCCGATAATCGACATCAGCTCCGACTCGCTCAACGCGGCGGGCATACGCTGAAGCTGGCATGCGGGGTCGAAGGTCAGTTCAATGCCTTTTTCCCGCGCGCTGGAGTATTTCCCTAACAATAAACCGCAAATCGTCGGCGAGGCAAAGCGCTCTGAAACAAAATCCAGCACTGCCTGCGCCCCTTCGGACTGCGCCTGAATGTAGCCCATTGCCTCGTCATAGCGTTTCATCTGCAACAGGCCGGCCAGCGTCGCCGTCCAGTTAAGCTGCTCGTGGCGCATGATACGCAGGTTGTCAGCATAGCGTTTCACCTGACTGAGCTGGCTGCTGAGGGTGTTGATGTCGTTTTTATCGCGGAAACTGACCACCCAGCCGATCTCCGATGACGGGCCTAGCTCAATGCGCACCCGGTTGACGATCACCTGCCGCTGATTAAAACGCGTCACCTCATCGTGGCTGTTGGGCGTTTCGCGGTCGCCGGTGAAGAACTCCGCGCCGGTGTGGATGATGTCGCGGATGTGCTGGCCGACCAACAGGTCTTCCGGCTGGTGGATGTCCAGCAGCTCGCGGGCGGCGTGGTTGATAGACAAGATCCGCTGCTGGTGATCAATGGCGATCACCCCTTCATAAATGGCTTCCAGCAGCGCCTTCTGTTGGCGAACTAATAGCGCAATCTCTTTTGGCTCCAGCCAGAACATCTGTTTCTTGAGATTCTTACTGAATAACCATGAGAAAAGAAACAGCAGGGCTAATAGCAGAATGCCGGACAGGGCGGTCTGCGCCAGCAATTTCACCGTGACGTCATCAATGTATGAAATCAGGTATCCGACGGAGACAATGCCGATGACTTTATTATTGGCGTCTACGATTGGCGCTTTACTGCGTAAAGAGATTCCGATGCCGCCCTGACGCACGGTAATAATGGTTTTTCCCTCGAGCACTTCGGCGTTATCCCCGCCAACCAGTGGTTTACCGAGGCGTTCCGGCGACTGCGAATGGTACAGGTGGTCGGCATGCACATCGCCAATTACGATATAACTGGCATCGCTTTTCGCCCGCAGCGGCGCGACCAGTTTTGCCACTCCCGCGCTGTCTTCGGCCTCGACGCGCTCAGCCAGGCCGGGCATCAGGGCGATTTGAGAAGCCTGCACTTTGGCGCGGCTGCCCAAATCTTTATGCAGTTGTTCATCCACGGTGCGGAATAAAAGTAGCCCGAGTACCGCCAAAAGCACGCAGGAAAAACCCACCAGAGAGAGAAAGAGCTTTATTTGAAAGGTGAATCGTAATCGCATTCTGGCAGCCACCAAGTAAACAGAGAATAAGCCTAACATGGCGTTTTCAGCGGCGTCATTCCCATCGCGCGGTGTTGTGAGGAAATACGCAACTGCCGTGCGCCGCGGGGCTTAATAGCCACAATAATAAAAAGGCTAAAGGCGCGATTTACTACAAAGCTGATAAGCTTTGCAGCCTAAGTAACATTAACGCCATTAAAACCATTACAACCTTTAAATCAGCGATTTTAATTTGAACAGCCTCACAACGATGCGGGGTCGCTATTTTTTATCCTCATTACTAATGAAGTTTTAAAGCATGAGGAAAGTATTATGAGCACCACTGATGATTCCTACGTTGTTGTGAAAAAGAAGGAAACCCCGGCCGTTTCTGCCAAGGAGCGCTGGTGGCATATCTTGGATAACTACAAGATAGGGATCATTCCGCTGCCTTTCTTCCTACTGGCGGGCGTGCTGATTCTGCTTGATTGCCTGAATGGCAAACTGCCGAGCGATATCGTGGTGATGGTGGCGACGCTGGCCTTCTTCGGCTTTGCCTGCGGCGAGTTCGGCAAACGCCTGCCTATCATCGGCAAGCTGGGCGCAGCGGCAATCTGCGCCACCTTTATTCCTTCCGCGCTGGTGCACTACGGCCTGCTGCCGGACGTGGTGGTCGACTCGACGGTCAAATTCTATAAATCCACCAACATTCTCTATCTCTACATCTGCTGCATTATTGTCGGCAGCATCATGAGCATGAACCGTCAGGTGCTGATTCAGGGCTTCCTGCGGATCTTCATCCCAATGCTGTGTGGCGAAATCGTCGGCATGGTGGCCGGGCTGGCGATGGGCATGGCGCTTGGCCTGCCGCCGTTCCAGACCTTCTTCTTCCTCATTCTGCCGATCATGGCCGGTGGCGTGGGCGAAGGTGCCATCCCGCTGTCGATGGGTTATGCGACCATTCTGCACATGGAGCAGGGCGTGGCGCTGGGCCGCATTCTGCCTATCGTGATGCTGGGTGGTTTGACCGCTATCGTGCTGGCGGGCGTGCTGAACCAAATCGGTAAACGCTACCCGCACCTGACTGGCGAAGGCCAGCTGATGCCAGCGAAAAACGGCCTGATTGGTCACGGGTTGGAAGAGTTCAAAGGCAAGCCTGACGTCAACGCGTTGGCCTGCGGCGCGCTGCTGGCGGTGCTGCTGTACATGGTGGGGATGCTGGGGCAGCGCCTGATTGGCCTGCCTGCGCCGGTCGGCATGCTGTTCGCGGCGGTGGTGGTGAAACTGCTGAACGGCGTGTCACCGACCATTCAACAAGGGTCGATGACGGTGTACAAATTCTTCCGCACGGCGGTGACTTACCCGGTGCTGTTCGCGGTGGGCGTGGCTATCACCCCTTGGCAGGAGCTGGTTAACGCCTTCACCATTTCGAACCTGTGCGTGATTGTGACCACGGTCTGCGCGCTGGTCGGCACAGGCTATTTTGTCGGCAAGAAAATCGGCATGCACCCTATCGACGTGGCTATTGTTTCTTGCTGCCAGAGCGGGCAGGGCGGCACCGGCGACGTGGCTATCCTGACCTCGGGTAACCGCATGGCGCTGATGCCCTTCGCGCAAATCGCCACCCGCATCGGTGGCGCGATCAACGTGTCGGTTGGCCTGCTGGTTTTGGCGAAATTCTTCGCCTGATTGCTCCTTGTGCGTCACCAAGGCCCGGTTAATCACCGGGCCTTTTTCGTTTTAGCATTCCGCCGTTTATGCCACGCGGTGCGCTACACTGAGAGTATGAAATTTGCCGCAACCACACTTCAGGGACGGAGCTGTATATGTTGAAAATGATGTACGTGACGGTGCGTGACCGCGCCAGACTCAAGCAGATCACCGAGGTCTTAATTCGCTACGGTTTGCAGGATTTACTGGCTATCGTGGGCTTGGGCGGGCTGGTGAAATCGCGCCTGGCCGCCAATGATGAGGCTGATATCCAGACTATGCCGCAGAGGCTGCGCGCCGCGCTGGAGGCCCTCGGACCGACCTTTGTGAAGTTCGGGCAGATACTGGCGACGCGCTCCGACCTGCTCGACCAGCGTTGGATTGACGAGCTGGACAAGTTGCACAGTCAGGCGCAGTTTCTGCCGTGGGAAGCTATTCGCGATCAGGTGAGCCGCGACTTAGGCGGCGACCCGCAGCAGGTTTTCGCCCAGTTTGATTTAGAACCTTTGGCGGCGGCCTCCATGGCGCAAATCTACCGCGCCCGGCTGCACAGTGGGGAAGAGGTGGTGGTTAAAGTTCTGCGGCCTGAGCTGGAGAAAACCATTCGGGCCGACCTGCGCCTGCTGGACTATCTGGCGGATACCGCCGCCGAGCAAAGCCCGATGATGGCGCGTTTCCGCCCGCAGCAGATTGTCAGGACGCTGGAGATTGCCCTCAACCACGAATTAGATCTCAGCCACGAAGGCTACAACTGTCGGCAGATCGGCGACTATTTCCGCGATCGGCCGGAGATCGTCATTCCCAAAATTTACACCCAATTCTCTTCCCCGCGCCTGCTGGTGCAGCAATATTTGCCCGGCGTTTCGCCTTCTAATCAGGCCGATTTGATCGCCGCAGGCTTTGATCGCCCGCTGCTGGCGCGGCGCGGGGCCATCGCCTTTATGAAAATGGTGCTGGATCTGCGCCTCTACCATGCCGATCCCCATCCGGGGAACCTGATGGCGCTGGCGGGGGATAAAGTCGGTTTTATCGATTTCGGCATGGTCGGCAGCCTCTCCGAGCGGCGGCGCAACCAGCTGCTGCTGTTGCTGCACGCGCTGGTGGAGCGCGACACGGCAGGGATCGTCAACACGCTGGTGGCCTGGACCGACACCGACGCGGTGGATTTGATGGACCTAGAGCTGGCGGCGCAGAACTTCTTTGACCGGCAGCTTTCTGCCCCGATGACCCTCGGCGGCGCGTTAACCGATTTCCTGCTGATGGCCCGCGAGCATCAGCTGATCCTGCCGTCCGATCTGGTGCTGCTGTTCAAAGCGCTGATCACCGCCGACGGCGTCTTGCACCGGCTCGATCCGCAGTTTGATATTGTCGCCACGCTGCGCCCGATGCTGGAAAAAATGATGCTGCAGCGCTTCTCGCCGGAGGCGACGCGCCAGCGTCTGGTGAACTTGGGGATTGAAGCCGTGGAGGCCAGCGAGGAGCTGCCGCAAACCCTGCGGCTGATCACCCAGCGGCTGAAAAGCGGCAGGCTGCACGCCGGGGTGGAGATCAAAAACCTCAATGAGCTGAGCCGTTCGCTTGAACGCGCGGCCATTACGCTGGCGATAGCCATCGTCACCGCCGCCTTTGCGCTGGGCATCGCGCCGTATTTGATGAATTCGACCGTCAATCTATGGGGAATTCCGTTGTTCCCACTGTTGGGAACAACGGTGTGTATCGCGGGGTTGGTGCTGTTGGTGCTAAGACTGCGGCGTTAGAAGTCCCAGTCTTCGTCTTCGGTATTCACCGCCGTGCCAATCACGTAGGACGAGCCGGAGCCGGAGAAGAAGTCGTGGTTTTCATCGGCGTTTGGCGACAGGGCTGACAAGATGGCCGGGTTGACATCCGCCATGCTGGCCGGGAAAAGAGCCTCATAACCCAGATTCATCAGCGCCTTATTGGCGTTGTAGTGCAGGAACTTCTTCACGTCCTCGCTCCAGCCCACGTCGTCATATAACTCTTCGGTATAGCGAATTTCGTTGTCGTACAGATCCTGAATCAGATCAAACGCCTGCGCTTTGATCTGCCGCTGGCGCTCTTCGCTTTCCAAAGCCAAGGCCTTCTGGAACTTATAACCAATGTAATAGCCGTGCACGGCTTCATCGCGAATGATCAGGCGGATCAGATCGGCGGTGTTGGTCAGCTTGGCGCGGCTGGACCAGTACATCGGCAGATAGAAGCCGGAGTAGAACAGGAAAGATTCGAGGAACACGCTGGCGACTTTCTTCATCAGCGGATCTTGCCCGTCATAGTAGGAGAGAATGATCGCCGCTTTGTTTTGCAGCGCGACGTTCTCTTCGCTCCAGCGATAAGCTTCGTCTACGTCCGAGGTGGCGCACAGCGTGGAGAAAATCGAGCTGTACGAGCGGGCGTGTACCGCCTCCATAAAGCAGATATTGGAGTACACCGCCTCTTCGTGTGGTGTGACCGCGTCTTTCATCAAGGTCGGCGCGCCCACCACGTTTTGCACCGTGTCGAGCAGCGTCAGGCCGGTAAACACGCGGATAGTCAGCTGCTTCTCTTTTGGACTCAGCGTGGCCCAAGAGGGAATGTCATTGGACAGCGGCACCTTCTCCGGCAGCCAGAAGTTGGAGGTCAGGCGATTCCACACCTCCAAATCTTTATCATCCTGAATCTTGTTCCAGTTGATAGCTTTGCTAATTGGCTGCGGAACTAATAATTGTTTTACTGCGCTCATTTTTAAGTCCTTTCAATCGATCACAGTGTGCAAGACACGCAACCCTGAACTTCAGTCCCGGCCAGCGCCATCTGGCGCAGACGGATGTAATAGATGGTTTTGATGCCTTTACGCCAGGCGTAAATCTGCGCTTTGTTGATGTCGCGCGTGGTGGCGGTGTCGCGGAAGAACAGCGTCAGCGACAGCCCCTGATCCACATGCTGCGTGGCTTCGGCATAGGTATCGATGATCTTTTCCGGCCCAATCTCATAGGCATCCTGATAGTAATCAAGGTTGTCATTGGTCATAAACGCTGCCGGATAGTAGACGCGGCCAATCTTGCCCTCTTTGCGGATCTCCACCCGTGAAACAATCGGGTGAATGCTTGAGGTCGAGTTATTGATGTAAGAAATAGATCCGGTCGGCGGCACCGCCTGTAAGTTCTGGTTGTACAGCCCGTGCTGCATCACCGAGGCCTTCAGCGCTGCCCAGTCTTGGGTCGTTGGGATGTGAATTCCCGCCTCGCTAAACAGCTCGCGCACGCGCTCGGTTTTCGGCTGCCACTTGTCGGCCTGGGCTTCATCGACATATTTGTCGAAGTAGCTGCCGCTGGCGTAGGTCGAATCCTCGAAGCCTTTAAAACGCTGGTTGCGCTCAATTGCCAACTGGTTGGAGGCGCGCACCGCGTGATAAGCCACGCTGTAGAAATAGATATTGGTGAAGTCCAAACCGGCTTCTGAACCATAGTAAATGCGTTCGCGACACAGATAGCCGTGCAGGTTCATCTGCCCAAGGCCGATGGCGTGGGAGTCCTGATTGCCCTGATCGATAGAAGGCACCGAGCGGATGTTGCTCATGTCGGACACCGCCGTCAGCGCGCGAATAGCCATTTCTACCGTGTTGCCGAAGTCCGGCGAGTCCATCGCCGAGGCGATATTCAGCGAGCCGAGGTTACAGGAGATATCTTTCCCCACCTGCTGATAAGAGAGATCTTCGCCATAAATTGTCGGCGTGTTGACCTGCAAAATCTCCGAGCAGAGGTTACTCATGTTGATGCGGCCTTTGATTGGGTTCGCGCGGTTCACCGTGTCTTCAAACATCATGTACGGGTAACCGGATTCAAACTGAATCTCTGCCAGAATCTGGAAGAACTCGCGGGCGTTGATCTTGGTTTTATGGATGCGCTTGTCGTTAACCATTTCACGGTATTTCTCTGTGATGCTGATTTCAGACATCGGCACGCCGTAGACCTTCTCCACGTGATACGGCGAGAACAGGTACATATCTTCATTGTTCTTCGCCAGCTCAAAGGTGATATCCGGGATCACTACGCCAAGAGAGAGGGTTTTGATGCGGATCTTCTCGTCGGCGTTTTCGCGCTTGGTATCAAGGAAACGCAGGATGTCCGGGTGGTGCGCGTTGATATACACCGCGCCCGCGCCCTGACGCGCGCCAAGCTGGTTGGCGTAGGAGAAGGCGTCTTCCAGCATCTTCATAATAGGAATGACGCCGGATGACTGGTTCTCAATGCGTTTAATCGGCGCGCCGACTTCACGGATGTTGGTCAGCATAAAGGCCACGCCGCCGCCGCGTTTGGACAGTTGCAGCGCCGAGTTCACCGAGCGACCAATCGACTCCATGTTGTCTTCGATGCGCAGCAGGAAGCAGGAGACCAGCTCGCCGCGCTGCTTTTTGCCGCAGTTGAGGAAAGTGGGCGTGGCAGGCTGGAAGCGGCCAGAGATGATCTCATCCACAAAGTGCCCGGCGAGGGCGACATCGCCCTGAGCCAGCGTCAGCGCCACCATGCACACGCGGTCTTCGTAACGCTCAAGATAGCGTTTGCCGTCGAAGGTTTTCAGCGTGTAGCTGGTGTAATACTTGAAGGCCCCCAGAAAGGTCTGGAAGCGGAATTTTTTGGCATAAGCCTGTTTAAACAAACGCTTAATGTCTTCGAAGGCGTACTGATCCAGCACCTGCGCTTCGTAATAACCTTCTTCCACCAGATAACGCAGCTTTTCCGCCAAATTGTGGAAAAACACCGTGTTTTGATTCACGTGCTGCAGGAAGTACTGGCGCGCCGCAAGCCTGTCTTTGTCGAATTGGATACGGCCTTCGGCATCGAACAGATTCAACATCGCGTTCAGAGCGTGATAGTCCGGGCTGCTGGTGTCTGCCTCGGTAAGACTCATTTCTGTCGTTGCCAAAATTCAGTAACTCCCTGTGTAACCTTTGCAACGTCTTCCGGCGTACCCAGTAATTCAAAGCGATACAGGTAAGGCACCTGACACTTTTGGGCGATGATGTCACCGGCAATACAATACGCTGCGCCGAAATTAGTGTTTCCGGCGGCGATAACGCCGCGGATAAGTGAACGATTGTGTTCGTCGTTCAGAAAACGAATGACCTGCGTGGGCACTGCGCCCTTGGCTGAGCCGCCGCCGTAACTCGGCACCACCAGAATGTAGGGCTGAGTGACGCGTAACTTCTCTGGCTGGCGGTCAATCGGAATTCGAATCGCCGGCAGGCCTGTTCTGCCGACGAAACGATGAGTGTTCTCTGAACTACTGGAAAAATAGACCAACGGATTCATCCGCCTGGCCTCAGAACGCAGTTTGCAGTTGGCGCAATTCGCTGATTTTGTCTGGGCGGAAGCCAGACCAGTGATCGTCACCGGCCACGATCACCGGCACTTGCTGATAACCCATGGCGCGAACCTGACCCAGTGCTTGCGCATCCTGCGTTAAGTCGATGACTTGGTAGGCAATGCCTTGCTTATCTAAAGCGCGGTAGGTGGCGTTGCATTGGACACAGTCTGGCTTGCTGTAAATAATAATGCTCATGATTCGTATTCCCATCCATAATGAAATCAGAGACAATTTTTGCCCGGTCGCTGTGGCGATGGCTTCAGCAGTTAGGGGGCGCGGGTGTCGGTGCTTTAGTCGCGTCCCGACGAATTGAATACTAGATGTGGTGATTTAAATTATCAACCATACAATATGTAGATATTTTAATTTTGCTTATTGCAAAAATGACAAAGCCCGCTGGGTGCGGGCTGAAGAGGGTGAGATTATTTTTTAAGCAGAGATTAACGGGTCATTTATTGACGCATCCCCACCGCAAGACGGTTAAACGCATTCATCAGACCAATAGCAAAAGTCAATTCAGAGATTTCAACGTCGCTAAATTGCGCCTTTAATGGCTCATAATCGCTATCCGCTGCGCCGGTGGTAGCAATCAGCGTCAGGCTCTCTGCCCATGCCAGCGCCGCGCGCTCCTGTTCGGAATAGGCGTGGCTGACACGCCATCCCGCCAGTTGATCCAATTTTCCCTGTGGGTATTCCGCCTTGCGCAGCGCCTTCGCGTGCATATCCAGACAGTAGGCACAGCCGTTGATTTGCGATACGCGCAGGAACACCAGCTCAATGATGATGTTGTCCAACGGGCCTCTCTCCAGCGCGCCGAGGGCGGCTTTCATCGGTTCCATCACGCTGGCGGACAGTTGGTAGTAAGGCAGGCGAAGCTGGGTCATGTTGATCTCCTCTTGGGTTGATAAGAGATACTTTAGCCGCTGCATGGACTATACTACAGAGCCATAAAATCACTTTTTGATAGGGCCATGAATGTCCGCGTTTTCGGCTTCCTTCCAGCTCGATCCCCAGCTCTCCGCGCCACTCTATCGGCAGATTTATCAGCGCTTTAAGCAGGCCATTATGCAGAATCAGCTACAGGCCGGAGAGCGCGTGCCCTCGGCGCGCAGCCTGGCGAGCGAGCTGGGCGTCGCCCGCGCCACGGTGGATAACGCCTACGGCCTGCTGATGGCGGAAGGCTTTTTGCAGAGCCGCGGACAGGCGGGGACGCGCGTCAGCCTGTCGCTGCCGACCCTTTCCTCCTTACCGGAGCGCGTCCCCGAGCCGCCGCGCTTTACGGTTAACCCGATGTTGCCCAACAGCCGGTCTTTTCCTCTGGAACTTGGCCTGCCGGCGCTTGACGCTTTCCCGCGCGCTATCTGGTCGCGCATCGTGGCGCGGCAAATTCGCCATACGCGAATCGAGGATCTCGGCCACGCGCCGCTCAACGGCGATGCCGCTCTGCGCCATGAAGTAGCGGCCTACTTGCAGTTGTCGCGCGGCTTCTCTTGCCGACCGGAGCAGGTTTTCATCTGCTCGGGCTACGCGGCGGTGCTGGATTTAGTCATAGGTAGCCTAATGCAGCCGCAGGACGGCGTTTGGCTGGAGGACCCCGGCTATCCGGTGACGCAGGCCTTTTTCCGCGCGGCGGGTGCCACGCCGATGGGCATCCCGGTGGACGGCGAGGGGATGGACATCGACCACGCCGTTCAGCACTTCCCGCAGGCGAAATTTGCCGTGGTCACCCCCGCGCACCAAAGCCCAATGGGCGTATCACTCAGCCTGTCGCGGCGCATGGCGCTGCTCGACTGGGCCGCCAGCCGTGAGGCGTGGATAATCGAAGACGACTATGACAGTGAGTTTCGCTATCAGGGCCAGCCGCTGCCGTCGCTGAAAAGCCTCGATGCTCGGGGGCGGGTGATTTACGCCGGGACCTTTAGCAAGGTGATGTTCCCCGCGTTGCGCCTCGGCTATGTGGTGGTGCCGGAAAAGCTGGTGGATAAGGTCAGTGATTATTGCCATTTGCGCGGCTGTGCCAGCCCGAGGCTGATGCAAACCGGCGTGGCTGAGTTTATCGCGCAGGGCCATTTTTATCGCCATCTCAAGCGTATGCGCCAGCTGTACGTCGAGCGCCGGGCCTT
This sequence comes from Ewingella sp. AOP8-B2-18, assembly GCF_052376015.1. Lineage (NCBI taxonomy): Bacteria > Pseudomonadati > Pseudomonadota > Gammaproteobacteria > Enterobacterales > Yersiniaceae > Ewingella > Ewingella sp. AOP8-B2-18. The sequence goes on along the minus strand of NZ_JBQSVB010000014.1, from coordinate 48,625 downwards.
TTTGACTCAGGCGCTGGCGGCGCGTTTTCCACGCGACCAGCTGTGGGTTAATCCACAGGCCGGGGGGATCCAGCTGTGCGCCAATTTGGCCGCCAGCTTCGACGATGCTGCCATTGCGCGCCACGCCCGCTCGCAGGGGCTGGCCATTCAGGCGCTGTCAGATTGGCAAGTGGAGCCGAGGAAGAAGGGCGATGCGCAAAGGCCAAATGGCTTACTGATGGGCTTTCCCAATATTCTCAATCAACAGCAGGCCGACAAGCTGGTCGATAAATTAGCGGCGATTTTGATTGAGAGCGCGGAGAGGTTCCCCTAAATAATTCGAATGGATGGAAGGCGGCAAACGAAGGAATCCCGATGAGCTGACATGTGTCAGTGATTCGGGTGATTGAGTGAAGCCACGCATCAGCCATTTGAAGTATGACGGGGAAATAGAAAACGGGGCCAATATTAAATTAGCCCCGCTTCTAAGCGGAATAATGAGGGGGTCAACTTCCGCTCAGGTGCTGGTACCCGACACAGGAATTAGCACCTGTCCTACTTACTACTCAGGTTACTTCTGCTTACCGAGGCGTTTAGCGGCGACCCAGTAAAACACCGAGCACGATACCTACGGCGGCACCGACACCGACGCCGTGCCACGGATTATCTTTCACGTAGTTGGTCGCCTGGTTAGCCGCGTCAATCGCGTGCTGCTTAATGTTGCTGTTGCCGTTAAAGCGGGCACGAGCATCGCGTAAAACGCCTTCGGCTTTGCCGCGAATTTTTTCCAGCTCATCTTTCGATTTAGCGCCCGAAGATTGCAGCACCTCGTCAAGGGTATCGGCCAGCAGAGTTACATCCTCATTAATGTCTCGTTCTACTTTTTCTGATTTCTTAAACATTTGGCTCTCCTTGTTTGAACTGTACTTTAAGCATAGTCCAAAATGCTGCGATGGAAGGATCCATAGGGGAATCACCCGCGATTTTCGGCGATATTAGCGGTTCTGACTATGAAGCGGCACCAGTCCCCACGCGGCTTAGCGTGACGTGGCTCAGACTTTTCTGTAAGTGGAGAAAGGTTTTACAGCAGATAACATTTTTCCCCGGCAATTAGATTTCTACTTCTGCCAAACCTGTTTATCCTATAAATATTCAATCTGTGATCTCCGTTCGGGTTCTCCCATGTCAGTAAGTACGCTGCGCACCAATCTGCAATTAAATAAACGCATTTTGTCATTCATGACATTCACCTTTGTTTGCTATCTGACCATCGGCTTGCCGCTGGCGGTGCTGCCGGGCTTTGTGCATAACACGCTGGGTTTTAACTCGGTATTGGCTGGGCTAATTATCAGCGTGCAGTACTTCGCAACGCTCATCAGCCGCCCGCACGCCGGGCGCTATGCCGACCAGCTCGGGCCGAAAAAGGTGGTGCTGTTTGGCCTGACTTGCTGTGGTATCAGCGGCGTGTTCTACATGTTGGCGGTGCTGCTGGCGGGATATCCGCTGGTCAGCCTGCTGATGCTGTGCGTCGGCCGCCTGTTCTTGGGCGTGGGCGAAAGCTTTGCCAGCACCGGCACCACCCTGTGGGGTATTGGCGCGGTAGGAGCTATGCACACGGCGCGGGTGATTTCATGGAACGGCGTCGCCACCTACGGCGCGATGGCGGTGGGCGCGCCGCTGGGCGTGATGCTCAATGCGCATTTTGGCCTGACCGGCGTCGCGGTGCTGCTGGTGTTGTCCGTGCTGCTGGCCCTCTGGCTGGCGAGCCGTAAGCAGGATATTTCTGTTACGACGGGTAAGAGGATTGCGTTCAAAGCCGTGCTGGGGCGCATGTGGTTGCACGGTTTGGGCCTCGGCTTCGGTACCGTGGGCTTCGGGGTGATCGCCACCTTCATCACTCTCTACTATGCGGAGAAGAACTGGAGCGGCGCGGCTTTCACCCTGACCCTGTTCAGCTTGGGCTTTGTGGGCATTCGCCTGATCCTTGCAAACACCATTAACCGTTTTGGCGGCCTGCGGGTGGCGCTGGCCTCTTTCTTGTTCGAAGCTTTGGGCCTGCTGATGATCTGGCTCGGCACTGACCCTATCACCGTGCAACTGGGCGCATTGCTGACCGGCTGCGGCTTCTCGCTTATCTTCCCGGCCCTCGGCGTCGAGGCGGTGAAGCAGGTGCCGCCACAGAATCAGGGCACCGCGCTGGGGACATATTCGGCGTTTCTCGACCTCGGCTTGGGGCTGACCGGGCCGATTGCTGGCCTGCTGATCGCGCACGCGGGCACCTCGTCTATCTATCTGGCGGCGGCAATCATGGTGGTATTGGCATGGTTAATGACCTTGCGGCTGTGGGCCAATGCCAAAGCGGCTCCGCCTTCGGTCTGAGGGCGAAAAACCATAGCGTTAAACCCCGAGAATTTATCTTTATTGGCTTTAGATAAATCCTAAAGAGGCCAAATCTCGGGATAAAGTGGTTATTCAGGCGGATGAATACGGTAAGGTCGCTCTGCGGTTAAAGAAGCGAGGAGCAACCATGTATTTACGGCCAGATGAAGTGGCGCGCGTTTTAGAAAATTCAGGTTTTGAGCGCGATTTTGTTGATGATAAAGCCTACGGTTACCACCGGGGTGAGCACTACGTGTATGTGAACCGGGAAGCGCGGTTTGGTCGGACTGCCCTGGTGATACATCCGGCGCTGAAAGAGCGCAGTGAACGTTTCGCCGAGCCAACGGCCTCTTTTCGCAGTAGTCAGGTTTACACCCGTTTCCCGCTGGACGTCGCCAGTGAAAACGAAGCCTATTACGGCATCTGCCACGGTTTCAGCTCACGCCAAATTTTGGCGAGTTATCTCGAAAACGTCTTCCGCTAAGGCGGTCGAAAAGAAAATAGCGCTGAAAATTCAGCGCTATTTTTTTGCCTATGATTGGGCGAACGGCTATTTCAGCGGCAGCAGAATGTCAGTTTGCTGGGCGTGCTCCGGCAACTCTTGGTCAAGCTGCAAATAGCGGAAATAAACCGGGAAATCGCGCAGCTCTTCACCACTTTGCGGCAGCCACTGGCGATACAAATTGTAGACCGTTTCACTGATGCGATCGTAAGAACCCACGTGGCGCACCACGGCACAGCGGCCGCCGGGCAGGGTTTTACTGATAACTCCCTGAGAATTAGCCGGGACTTTGCCCTGCGCCTGCGGGTTGAGTTCGCCACAAATGTCAAAGCGAAACTCCTCGCCCGGCGTGACCAGCGGGTCGTTATAAGGCACGCCGTAGGTGCCTTGCGTCGTGTAATCCGACAACCCCGAGGCTTTGCGCCATTCAATAAAGGTCGCCACCGAGTTGCTGACCCGCATTGGATCGCCGTGGTGCTCCAGCGCCGCCACCGGTATCGGCTCAACTTCAATAATTTTGACGTCCATCTTCTCCATCCTCTTCTGGGTTTCCATGCCGGGAAACTGAAAATGTTTATGCCAGTCCATCCATACGGGTGCCTTGCGGAACTCGCTGGGGGTCAGGCCAAAGGTATGCTTGAAGGCGCGGGAAAAGGACTCCGGATTTTCAAAACCGGCATCTAACGCAATATCAATAATCTTGTCCGGCGACTGCTGAACCAGCCGGTACGAGGCGCGCTTGAGGCGCATCAGCGTGATATAGCGGCTGACGCTCACCCCGCAGAACTGACTGAACTGGCGGTGAAAGTGGAACCGTGAGAAGCAGGCCACTTCGCTGAGCTGTTCAACCGTCAGCGCGCTGTCCAGATGCTGTTCAATAAAATCAATTACCTGCTCGAAGCGCCGGGCGTAATCATCAAATTTATCGTTATTCATTTTCCCTCTCTTCAAGACACCACTTTGCCAGCGGCGGGAGGAGTCATCCTGACTGAGATTGCTCTTTTAGGTGTCGGAAACAAAAACGGCCCAAAGGGCCGTTTCGCGCTGCACTAACCAAGCGTCAGGCTTCAGACTAAGTGAATCTGATTATAGGTTTCATTGTACTGACGGCGGAACTGCGCCAACTCGAACGGTTCGATATCCAGCTCGGAGAAGTAGAACAGCGCCAGCTCGGCATGCTCGCTGGAGAGCTGCGGCGGCAGGTGCGCGCGGATCAGAATTTCGCGCCATTTGATCACGTTTTCTTCCGAAGCGTCTTTAATAAAGGTGTGGTAGATAAACACCACATAGGCCGCCTTGCGGATCTCTTCGGCATAGCCGCCGCTGATGGAGCGGGTAAACATTTGGCTCTGGCGCTTGCCCATTTCTAACAGCATGGAATCGATATAAACCGGCTTAATTTTTAGCAGGCTGGCAAGGGAGTCATTCGCCTTACGGGTATCTGCGGTCATGAACCAATAGCCAACGATAAACACGACAACAACTGCAGCTAACATAATCCATATCATTCTGGACGCTGGCCTCCGGCCTTTGACTGACGTAATGAGAAAGGTGCGCGACACCCGATAGTGCGAGTTTATCTGGTTATTACCTGAAAAGCTTAAGGAGAAAACCAAGAATTTGCGCTGCGTCGATTAACCCTGCGGATGTCACGGTGGTTTCATCATGATAGGGTAAAACAGCTAACTTTTATGGACTGTTTTTAAGGAGAGGGCATGGCCAGAAATGTTGAAATAAAAGCCAGAATTGATGATTTTTCAGCGATGTATGAAAAGCTCGCCCTACTGGCTGAGGGATTGCCGACGCTGATTGATCAAGATGATACTTTCTTTGTTTGCCCGCACGGTCGCCTCAAGCTGCGCACCTTCTCAGCGGATCGCGGTGAGCTGATCTTCTACCAGCGGCCGGATCAGGCCGGACCAAAAACCAGTTTCTACACCCTGACCGAAACCGCCGATCCCGACGGGCTGCGCCATACCCTGACGCTAGCCTACGGCGCTGCCGGGCGGGTTATCAAACAGCGCACTTTATTTATGATTGGTCAGACGCGGCTGCATTTGGATCGCGTCAAGCATCTCGGCGACTATCTGGAGTTTGAAGTGGTGTTGGCTGACCACGAGACTCAAGAGCAGGGCGTGGCCATTGCCGAAGATCTGCTGGAAAAGCTGCACATAGACCGTCAGGAGTTAATCGATCAGGCCTATGTGGATTTGCTGAAAGCCAAAGGCCAGCACTAGCTGCCGCTCCACCACTGCACCAGCGACGGGCCGGGGCTGAGGTCGTAATGCGCCTCGCCCAGCAGGTGGTTGAGGATCTTCGCCGAGCGCCACGCGGTGAGGGTTAGCTGGCCTTCGGCGCTGCCGTGGCTATGGATCCCGGCGTTTACCGCGTAAATGCGGTTGTTGGCCGGGCCTTCCCATTGCAGGTTGAAATTAGGCCGCAGCGGCAGGTGCTGCTCGCGGTCATAGGGAATGCGATCCAGCAGCGGCGCGAGGTAGTCCGGCAGGGCCGGGCGGTAGCCAGTAGCCAGAATCACCACGTCAGCGTCGAAATGCTCCTCGACATTTTCCAGCCCGTGCAAGGCCTGGAGGCGATAGCTGCCGTCGGCCTGCTGGCGGATAGCGTCCAGCGCGCGGTGTGGGAACAGGCGCACATTGCGCGGCTGATGCAGCACGTCAAACTTGTGGTAAAGCTGCTTATAGATGGCTTCCAGCGTGTGGTAGCTGATGCCGTCGGAAGGCAGTTTCTGGGTTTGAATCTCCCGCTCGCGGATCTCTTCCGGCAGGGTGTAGAAGTAATCCACGTATTCCGGTGTGAAATACTCATTGGTGAAAATCGACTCATCCAGCGGCTGGAAGTTCGGGCGGCGCGACAGCCAGCTCAGCTCGGCGAACTCGCCCCAGTGGCCGTCGAGGGCGTTGAGCACGATGTCAGCGCCGCTCTGGCCGCCGCCAACAATCATCACTCTTTTGCCGGTAAAATCATGCTCGCGCAGCTCAATCTCGGCGGCGTGGAAACACTGTTTGCCCAGCGCCGCGCGGGCGCTTTTCGGCACCCAGGGCGCGTGGCCGGTGCCCAGACAGATGTTGCGCGCCCGATGATCGCCCTGCGGGGTGTGCACCACAAACTCTTCGGCGTCGTCGTCAAAGTCGATGGCGTCCACTGGCTGGGAGAAATGCAGATTGTCGATGCGATCGCAGGCCCACTGAAGGTAGTCTGAGAACTCATCGCGGCTGATGATCAGCTGCTCGGTGGCGAGGAAGCGATAAATTTTCTTCTGCTCCACCAGATAATTGATAAATGAGAATTCGCTGCGCGGCGCGACGGTGGTCACCAGATCCTGCAACACGTAGGTCTGCATGGTGGCCGTCGGCAGTAACATGCCGGGGTGCCAGCGGAAGGCGTCATTGGCATCGAAAAAATGGCTGGTCACTTTGCCGGAATCTTTTGCCAGCGCCGCCAGACTCAGGTTGAAAGGCCCAATCCCGACCCCTATCAGGTCAACTGCTGTACTCTTTTCACTGTTTTTAGACATAAATGGCATGGTGGACATACAAGTCTCTTTTGACTTTCGGATGCAGTAATCATAGAACACTGCTTTGAATGTGGATTTTTAATCGCTGAAATTAGACAGGATCTCTCATGACCCGCACACGCCGTTTTAAGCAAGTCGATGTATTTACTGCTGTTCCACTCAAAGGCAACCCGCTGGCTGTTATCTTCGACGCCGACGACCTGAGTGATGAACAAATGAGCGCCATGGCGCGCTGGACCAATCTTTCGGAAACCACTTTTGTGCTTAAACCGACCGACCCGGCGGCGGATTATCGGGTGCGTATTTTCACCCCGGACACGGAGTTCCAGTTCGCGGGCCACCCGACCTTGGGCACGGCGCACTCGCTGCTGGAGGCGGGATTGAAGCCAAAAAACGCGGGTCATTTGATTCAGGAGTGCGGCGTCGGGCTGGTGCCGGTCAAGATGCTGGAAGAGGGCGGTTTGGCCTTCCGCGCGCCGCCTGCCAGCCTGTCAGCACTGGCGGCAGAGCACCTGCCGCTGCTGGATAAAGCCTTAAAAGGGGCGAAACGCCAGCAGGATGCCGTGCCGGTGGCGGTCAGCATGGGGTTGGGTTGGCTGGTGGTGCGCATGGAGAGTGCCAAAGCCTGTCTCGCCGCGCAGTTTGACGCGGAGGCCTTGCAAGAGATCGTACATAAGTCAGGGATGCACGGTTTGGCGATCTTCGGCCTGCATGACCAGGACGGCCCGGCGGATTATGAGCTGCGTGCTTTGATTATCGAGCAGGGCGTGCTGATTGAAGACCCGGTGACTGGCAGCGCCAACGCCTGTCTGGCACGGGTGCTGAAGTCTCAGGGCTTCCCGGACGGAGCGCAAACCGGCGAACGCTATCAGGTGCGTCAGGGCACCATTCGCCAGCGCGAAGGCTGCGTGGCGGTGGAGTACATCGACGGTGAACCTTGGATTGGCGGCAATACCTGCACGCTGATTGACGGTACCGTCACCCTCTAAATTTTAGTTGCTGCGATTCAATTTCTCGCCTCGTCGTGCAGCGCCATTTGCATCAAATGGATAAACGGCTGCATCACCGGCGAGGTGTCCAAATTATGGCGGTGAAGCAGCCAGGTTCGGTTCTTCACCGTTTTGCCATCGACCGTGATCGGGCGGCGATAAAGGTGCTCGGCCAGAGGTAAGTAGCTGGCGACAATGGCATAACCCAGCCCGTGCTCGACCATCGCCAGACAAACCTCCAGTTTATCGACCTCCATCGCAATGTTCGGCGCATGGGAGAAATTGGCATTCCACCAACGCTCAATCAGTTGGGTGACGTGCGCGCCGTGGTGGATTTTTATCTGCGGCATTTGCGGCAATAAAGAGAAGTCGAAATCCTGTCGGTTCACTAAAAAATAGTCGTCCTCCTCCACCAAATGTTTGCCCTCTTTCCAGCTAAAGTCGTCCTTCACCAGCGCCATGTCAATTTCGTTTCGCAGCAGCTTTTGGAAGATCTGTTCGCTAAAGCCACTCATCACGTGAACGCGAATGCCGGGATGGGTTTGCTGAAACTGTTTGAGCAGGGCGGGCAGGCGATAAGCCGCGTAGTTGCTGGAGACGCCGAGGGTGATCTCCCCCTGCTGGCCGCGCTCCATGCTGTGCAGGGTGATTTTCAACTGCTGCAAATCCGCCAGCACCTTCAGGGCGTGCTGGGCGAGATACTCCCCCTGCGCGGTAAACACCAGCCCCTTTTGCCCGTCGGCGAACAGCCGAATCGCCAACTTGCGCTCAATTTGCCGCAGGCGATAACTCAGCGCGGGCTGCGAGGTGTAAAGCTGCTCGGCGGCGCGGGTGATATTTTTATGTTGATAGACCGCCCTAAGAATCAGCCAATCTTTTTCATTCATTGCCGCCCCGTTCCCCGTTTGTTGATGAAATGCCTAAGCCATAAAATAATTTTTGGCTAATAAGCGCAACAGATAAAAAGGCTCAATTGGACGCTTTCGGCAAAAAGCCCTATTTCTGAGGGTGTTCGTCCTGCTCTGAGAAGCATGTCCATGGCGGCGGGCGAAAATAATTTTTGGTTTTTTGCACCACGGCAGGGAAAACAACATGGCTTTTTGCACCATAACAGAACATAAAAATCGCGTGATTGGCGCGGTTGACCAGCTTTCGGATGAGGTAACGCTGCTGGCGCTAAACCTGCATGCCAATCCTGAATTGAGCTTTGAAGAGGTGAAGTCCGCCGCCGCGCTGATTGCGCCGCTGCGCGCCGCTGGTTTTAGCATTGAAGAGGGCATTGGCGACCTGCCGACGGCGTTTCGCGCCACTTTCGACAGCGGCAGGCCCGGCCCGACCCTTGCACTTTTAGCCGAATATGACGCGCTGGAAGGTCTGGGCCACGCCTGCGGCCACAACCTGATTGGCACGGCGTCAATCACCGCCGCACTGGCCTTAAAAGCCTGCGGCGACGCCCTGACCGGCAAGCTGGAAGTGATTGGTACACCCGCAGAAGAAGAGGGCGGCGGCAAAATTATTCTGGCAAACCTGGGCTATTTCGACCACGTGGACGCCGCGATGATGTTCCACCCGCGAGATAAAACCATGGTGACGCGCGGCGGTTTGGCCTGTGTCGATGCCACCTTTAAATTTTACGGCAAGGCGGCCCACGCGGCGTCGGCGCCGCAAAACGGTATCAGCGCGCTGGACGCGGTGATTCACACTTTCGTCGGCATTAACGCCCTGCGCCAGCTGTTCACCGATGACGTCCGCGTCCACGGCATCATCACCAACGGCGGCAGCGCCACCAACATCGTTCCGGCCTATGCCGAGGCGAAATTCCTGATGCGCGCCAACACCGTCAAAGGGCTGGCTATCGTCAAACAGAAAGCGTTTGCCGCCGCGCAAGGGGCGGCCGACATGAGCGGCGCGCGGCTGGAAATCGAAGAAGGACTGACCTACGCCGAGCGCAATAACAATCAGACGCTGGCCGGTTTCTTCCAACAGAACCTGGAGATACTGGGTGTGGAAGTGGTGCCACCGCCACTCAGCGGCGGCATTGGTTCCTCTGATATCGGCAACGTTAGCCAGATCACAGCGGCCATCCACCCTTATCTGCGCATTGGCGATGTGCTGCCGCATACCCCGGAATTTGCCGAAGCCGCGGGCTCTCCGGCCGGGCTGCAAACCATGCTACAGGCCGCCAAGGCGCTGGCGATGACCGCGGTCGACCTGTATCAGGACCCGGCGATGCTCAGCGCGGTGCGCGAAGAGTTTTCACAGTGGCATTCACAGCGATAACCTTGGGAAAGAGAGAACATAATGATGAGAAAAACACTGGTTTTGGCGGCTTTCGGCCTGATGATGAGCAGCATGGCGCACGCCGAAGGTGAGACGCTGCGCGTCGGCGCGGATCTGGCTTTCCCGCCTTTTCAGTTCCGTGATGCCAGCGGCAACCCGAGCGGCTTTGAAATTGACGTCACCAACGCCATTTGCAAGGCGGTTAACGTCAAATGCGAATACGTGGTGAGCAGCTTCGATGCCGAGATCCCCTCGCTGATGGCGAAAAAGGTCGATTTCATCTCGCCACAGGGCGCGACCGAAAAGCGCCGTAAAGTGATTGATTTCAGCGACTTCGTGTTCCACATCCCGACCAAACTGGTGGCCCCAAAAGGCAGCCCGCTGCTGCCAACGCCGGAGTCTCTCAAAGGCAAGCGCGTGGCGGTGCAGCAAGGGTCGATTCAGGAGATGTATGCCAATACTTTCTGGCTGCCGAAAGGGGTAGACGTGGTGGCTTACGCCGATCAGGACACCATCTATCAGGACCTGATTGCTGGCCGCCTTGATGCCTCGCTCAGCCCCGGCGTGGCGGTGACCTTTGGCTTCCTCAACAAGCCGGAAGGCAAAGACTTCGCCCTGACCGGCCCGGAAGTGCGTGACGACAAGCTGTTCAGCATCGGCTCCGCCTACGGCCTGCGCAAAGGCGATGACAAGGTAAAAGCCCTGCTCAACCAAGGGCTGGCGAAAATCATCGCCGACGGCACCTGGGAGAAAATCAAAACGCACTACTTTGGCAATTTAGAAATGGCGGTAAAACGCCCGGCAGGCCAGTAAGCTTCACCCCAACAGCCCTGATATCAGGGCTGTCGGATGACAGACATAATGACGAGCAGCCTCGACCCGTGCAGAATGAAAAAGCAAGAGTCGGAGGGGAGGAGAAAGCGCGTGGCGCTAGACTGGCCTCACTGAATGCGCTTCACTCCGCCTAACAAGAGAGGTCTGTTATGTCAGCCAATCCGAAACATGATGTGCAAAACGATCCGCGCTGGCAGGCGGTGGTGAGCTGCGATGCCGCCGCCGACGGCCAGTTTGTCTATGCGGTGAAAACCACCGGCATCTACTGCGCGCCGTCTTGCGCCTCACGCCAGCCAAACCCTGAAAATGTGCAATTCTTTGGCGACGCCGCCAGCGCCGAGCAGGCCGGGTATCGTCCTTGCAAACGCTGCCGCCAAGGTATGATCTCGCTAGCGCAGTTCCACGCCGAGCGCATTGCCCAAGCCTGTCGCCTGATAGAGCAGGCCAGCGAGCCTTATCCGCTGAAGCAGCTGGCGAGCGACGTCGGCATCAGCGCTTACCACTTCCATCGCCTGTTTAAAGCCCATACTGGCGTGACTCCCAAAGAGTATGCGCAGGCCCTGCGCGGCAAACGCCTGCAACAGAACCTGTCGCAGGATGGGCGGGTGACGGATGCGATTTACCAGTCTGGCTATGCTTCCGATGGCCGGTTTTATGAGAATGCCACGGCGACCTTAGGCATGACGCCAAAAGCTTTCAAAGACGGCGGGCGAAATGTCGAAGTGTGGTTCGCCGTCGGCCAGTGCTCTCTGGGCCATATTCTGGTGGCTGAAAGCGCGCGGGGGATTTGCGCTATTTTGCTGGGGGATGACCCGGACGCGCTGGTGCAGTCGCTTCAGCAGCGTTTCCCGCACGCCGTGCTACAGGGGGCGGATGCTAAGTTTGAACAGCGGATCGCGACCATCGTCGGCTTTGTCGATGCGCCGGAAACCGGGCTGAACCTGCCGCTGGATATCCGTGGGACGGCTTTCCAGCAGCGCGTCTGGCAGGCGCTGCGCGACATTCCGCTCGGCAGCACGGCGAGCTATTCGCAAATCGCCGAGAAGATTGGCGCGCCGAAGGCCGTTCGCGCGGTGGCGGGAGCCTGCGCCGCTAACTGGCTGGCGGTGGCTATCCCTTGTCACCGGGTGGTGAAAAACGACGGCCAGCTTTCGGGTTACCGTTGGGGCGTTGAGCGCAAAAAAGCCTTGCTCGATCAAGAGCATAAAAGCCACGCGGCTAGTCGAAAATAGTCATTCCGGCATAAGGCTGGTTTCTACAGGCGGCCAGCCGATGGTGCAGGCTGCCGTCGTGGGCTTCCAGCTTATGGCCGTCCGGGTCAAGAAAATAGCAGGAGTCGCCCTGACTGCGGTTCTGCTTCCACTCAATCACGCCAGCCTCCTGCAACTTCTGTCTGAACGCAGCCATATGCTCACTGCTAATGCTGAACGCGTAGTGAGTATATTCCTCGTGCGGCGTCGGCGGTTTGACCTGCTCCTTGCTCAGGCAGAGCCACAGGCCGGGTAGCGACAGATACGCGCCGTTGTCCCAGATGGCGTCCAGCTTAAAGCCCAACAGATCGCGGTAAAACGGCACGCTTCTCTCAAGATCGCGGCAAGAGAGGGTCAAATGATTGAAACCGGTGAGCATTGTTGTCTCCTTGAGTGAGGGACTCAGTCTATACTGGCGCGATGACTTTTCGATGACGAAAGCCAAACCCAATAATAACTAAAGGATATCTTCCTGTGACGACTCTGGCTATCAGGGATGCACGAGCATCCGACGCGGCCGCACTGGCTCGCCTGCACGTGGCCGTATGGCGCGAAACTTATCGTGAATTAGCACCGGCCGAGGCGTTTGACGCACTGGATGAAGCCCGCCGTCTGGCTTTCTGGCAGGACAAATTCGCCAACCCGGCCCCAAGGCAGTTTGCTTTGCTGGCTGAGATTGACGGGCGACTGGTGGGGTTCACACTGGCGTCTGAGTCGAGCAATCCGCAGTTTGGCGAGATGGCCGAGATTAAGCTGCTGTATGTCGATACCCAGTATGCACGGCAGGGGATTGGCCGCTGTTTGTTAACTGAAATCGCCCAGCGCCTGAAAAAACATGGCTTTATCGCCGCCGGATTGGGCGTGGTGGTGGGGAATCAACCCGCCATTAACTTCTACACGGCGCTAGGGGGCCAAGAGGCCGGACGCTATACCGATTCCGGCCCTCTGTGGCTTTCCGACAATCTGATTTATGCGTGGCAAGACATCGATCAGCTGCTGCCTTCACGCTAAAACGACTATTTTCTGAAGGCTTCTAAACGCTGTTTCTGCTGGCCGTCGGCGTCGTAGTTGTCGGCGCTCAGCCACTGCTCTAATTCGGCCTTACGCGCTGGCCATTCGCTGTCCAAAATCGAGAACCACTGGGTGTCGCGGTTGCGGCCCTTGGTAACGACTGCCTGGCGGAAAGTGCCTTCGTATTCAAAACCAAATCGCTTGGCGGCGGCGCTGGAGGGCGCGTTCAGGCTATGGCATTTCCACTCGCAGCGGCGATAATTCAGGCCGTCAAACACGTATTTCAGCAGCAGATAAATGGCTTCGGTGCTGTGGCTGCTGCGCTTCATCAGCGGCGACCAGTTCACCCAGCCAATCTCAATCACGCCGTTGACCGGGTCGATGCGCATCAGCGCGACGCTGCCAATGGTGCGCTGCGTGGCGTTATCCACCACTGCGTAAAACAACGGATCTTTACTGGCGGCGTTGGCGGCGATAAAAGTGTCGCACTCGGCCTGCGTCGCCGGGCGCTCAACGGCGAGATAGGTCCAGTCGCGGCCATCGTCGATGGCATGCCAGGCCTCAAATAGCTCTTTGCTGTGGCGCTCCACGCTCAGCGGCTCTAAATGGCAAAAACGGCCATCCAGTTGAATACGTTGCGGGAGTTCGCGAGGCTGCCAGCCCGGCAGTTCATCGCCGACGGGTTGTCCAAAGTGGTTCAGCTGGGTCATGTCTCATTCCATTTCGTCAGTAAGTAGTAAAACCTGCGCCTATAACAGCAGAAGCATGGCTCTCCTTCAAGCCGCCGGCGCGGTTAAAACTGTTATAACTGACTTATCTGCCACCTGCTGACAGCGCGTTTAATTTCGCTGCCAGCGGAGGAGATCAGGGGGCAGGGGTTAAGCAGAAGGTTTGTTGTTTTTGAACACGTCGAAGGTGAAATATTTCTTCTCTAACTGCTTATAAACGCCGTTGGCATGGATCCCGGCCAGCGCCTTGTTGATGATATCCATATGCGCCTGATCGTCTTTGCGCAGCGCAATGGCCGCCCCTTCACCGAGGTACTGCGGGTCTAATACCGTTTTACCCACAAAGGCAAAATCAGCTCCGGCCTTGGTTTTCAAAAAGCCGGTTTCCGCCGCCGCGGCGTTGGTGAAGGTGGCGTCAATGCGGCCGGATTCTAAATCCAAATTCACCGCGTCCTGATTCTGGTAAGAGACCACCTGCACGCCTTTCGCCTGCCATACCGCCATGGCGTAGGTTTCCTGCGTGGTGCCCTGAGATACGCCGATAATTTTGCCTTTCAAGGCTTCGGCGGTGGCATCCAGCGTGCTGCCTTTTTTGGCGACTAACACGCTAGGAATGTTGTACAGCACGTCGGTGAAATTCACCTGCGCCTTACGTTTTGGCGTGATCGCCATGGCCGACAGCACGGCATCGAACTTCTTGGCGTTTAGCGCCGGAATGATGCTGTCATAGGCTGTTTCCACCCATTCGCACTTGGCGTTGGCCTGCTTACAGATGGCATTGCCCAAATCGATATCAAAACCCACCAAGGTGCCGTCAGCCGCTTTGGATTCAAAAGGCGGGAAAGAAGGGTCCACCCCAAACTTAAGCACGGTTTCCGCGTGGCTCATCGCACTAAATGAACCCAGTAACGCCAACATCACTGCACTGTATTTTTTCACGATATTTCCCCTGGAATAAGACAAGTAGTAGAACGTAAAACCTACTGATTGAATTTAAAGCAAGTTGTGTGCCGTAACCCAGAAGTATTTATCTGTGCAGTTAGTTTAGAGGGATTTGCTTAGGGAGATGTGGGGGAGGGGGATGACATAGCGTTGGGGATGGGAGCAATAGGGGTGGCAATGGAGCCGGCATTTTAGTGTTAGTAAAAACTTTCAAACTGGATGCGGTCGCAGAGGATCGCTATTTTGAAATGACTGGCTACAGTATTATTTGACGATATCTTTGCACTAACGGTTAGGGTGATATGGGATTTGATAACTTTTCCTCGCCACGCTCCTTGCGTTCTATCGAGGCTATTGAGGCCAAAAGATCATTGCTGTTTGCGCCTCATATTGAACAGCTCACAAAGTATGTTGAAGGGCTAAAGATTAAATATCCGGGATGGGAGTTCCCATATTTCGACCCACATGATGGTGGGCAGTTAGCGGATATTCTATTTTTGCTAGAAAAACCTGGTCCAAAAACCTCACCAAAGTTTGGTGGTTCAGGTTTTATTTCCCGAGATAATAATGATTCAACAGCCGAGGCTTTATTTAATTTTATGAACAAGGCCGGCATTCCACGGCAACGTACTGTCCTGTGGAACACAATCCCAGGCTGGAACGGTACAATTAGGATGACATCCCTCGAAAACAAAAATGGTCTTTCCGAGCTTGCTCATCTTTTAACTCTTTTACCCAATCTCTCAACCGTCGTATTAGTTGGCCGTAAAGCCGAGAAGGCCTCACCGCTATTAGAGCACCTTCCCGTTAAAATCGTTGTTTCGGCACACCCCTCACCCAAGGTTAGAGCAATTAATAGACCCATGTGGGATAGCATTCCCGGACGTTGGTTGGAGGCTTTATAAACTAAAGAGCCGCCATTTGTAAAATCTTCATTGAGACTCAGTTCATTGATATAGAACTCACTGGAAATTTTGATGTTTTTTACGGGTATTACGGCTGCTATGAGCATAAGCTGTTGTGCTATATGACGCTTTCTGAGGAGCATGCAAAATATGTTCGACCATTCTACTCCCCCCGAAGTCGCAGAATGGTTTGCCAGCTTCGGTGTCGCCGAGGTGCCATATAGCGGGTGTTCCATCGACCTAACCAACGAACCGCCTGAGCATTGGTTTTACAAGCGCAACAAGTTGCGGCCTGAAAGCCTGAAACTTGAGTTACGCATCCCATCTAACGGGAACTGGTTGGTCGACCTATCGCGTCATGACAAGCTGTTCAATATTCAGTGGCGCCCGAATGATGACCTGCGCATAGAGTCGGAGCAACTGCGCTACCGAAAATTGATCAAATGGCCCCGACTATCCAGCCTTATGGATTTTCCCCTGCTGGCTGGGCAACTGGAGCAATGTCTGGACGTGCGCTTCCTGCGGCATGCCAATTTCGGAGCGCGCTTGCTCGAACCCGAGGCACTATCGTGCAATCCCAAAATCCGTCAATGGTTAGCACCCTGCGCCGACACTTTTGGATGGAACAGGAAAATGCAGCCGGAGTAGCGAGTATGGCGAAGGTGTTCTGCAAATAACAAAAAAGCCGCAAACCCTTTCAGGTTGCGGCTTTCTTTGCGGTGACGGCCTTATCTGGTGATAACCGATACCTTGGGTGGGGGAGTCTGAATTGGTTGTGTAACTTGTTGTTTAATAGCTTATAATCTTCAGTTCAATTTTCATTTTGGTCCCATTGTTGGTCCTAAAAGAAAATGTCAGGTTTTTTGCAGGGGAGTGGAGGTTACAGCAGGAGCCTCATCGTCTGTGAGATTAGCATTTTGCCTTTCTTAAATCTCGCCTGTTTTCAGGTCTTTTAGCAAGTTAGTTTTTAACAAGCCAGCTTAGCGGATCGCTCACAGAATTTAAGACTTGCAATTTGGCTTAAGTTATATCATCAGGTTTGTTATAACTTTTTGAGAATCATTGAAATTATAACCTAACCTAACGTAACTATATATTTTGAATGTATGATGGATTTTGGTTCTAGATCACTCTTCTATTTTATGTTCCTTGATTATATTTTAATTAATGGGTTAGTCTATCATTGTATATGCTGAGTTATGACTCTCATATCTCAGTACTAATTTTAAAAGACTAATTTAAAGTTTAGGGACGTAGATATGATTGATTTCACACAGCGACTAAAAAGAAAAGAACGAAACACAGTTATTAACCCACTCGAGATTTATGAATCTTTAGATAGGCGCAGCGTTGCTGGACCTTTAAGACCCTCACAGTTGGAAATATTAAATAAATGGTGGGGGATGTATAAGGATAAAAAAGATAATATTATAAAGTTACATACAGGCGAAGGAAAAACTCTTATAGGATTACTTCTTCTACAGTCAAAATTGAATGAATATAATCAGCCCTGTGTTTATGTTTGCCCTAACATTTATCTTGCAGATCAAGTTATGGATGATGCTAGGAAATTTGGCATTCCCTACTGTTCTATTGATGAAACGAGAGCATTACCTGATGATTTTCTTTCTGGCAGAAAGATATTAATTACATATGTGCAAAAATTATTCAATGGAAGAACTGTATTTGGACTTGGTGCAAAATCCGTAGATGTTGGGTCAATCATTTTAGATGATTCTCAGGCTTGTATTGATTCAATAAAAAGCTCAATGATGATAAAGGTAAGAAAGAATCATTCGCTTTTTAAAAAAATACTTGGGTTATTTTCTGATGAATTACGCGATCAAGGAGAAGGTTCTTTTTTAGAAATTGAAAATGGTGTTTCTCAGAGCACCATTTTAGCAGTGCCTTACTGGACTTGGATAGAAAAGAAAGATGCTGTTGCAAAAATCCTACTGGATTATGTAGATGATAAAAAAGTAAAATATGCATGGCCGCTTATTAAGGATTCATTACAGTGTTGCCAGGCTTTCTTTTCTGGTGAATATTTAGAGATATCACCATTTACATCTGTAATCGAAAAATTTGGAAGTTTTAGTAACGCAAAATTTAGATTTTTAATGTCTGCTACAACTCAAGATGACTCGTTCTTTATCAAGGGGCTAGGTTTTGATATCGATGCAGTTAAGAACCCTATGAAAAGTGATACTCTTCTTTGGTCAGGCGAGAAAATGATTTTGATTCCGTCATTGATTAATGATGATTTTACAAGGGATCGTATTCTAAATTGGTTGTTGAAGCCCTACGATAAGAGAATTTTTGGAACTGTTTGTCTAACGCCGAGCTTTAACAATAACGAGCAATTTGAAAAGATTGGTGCAGTAGTATCTACTACTGATACCATGTTTAGTAATGTCGAGAAGTTAAAAAATGGGGTCTATTCTGAGGCTATTGTTTTCGCCAATAGATATGATGGAATCGATCTTCCTGATGATTCCTGTCGGGTATTAATAATCGATTCAAAACCATTTTCTGAAACATTGACTGAAAGGTATGAGGAAGAAGTAAGGCCTAGTAGTGACATAATCAATATTAAGATTGCTCAAAAAGTGGAGCAAGGTCTCGGAAGGAGTGTTAGAGGGCAGAAGGACTATAGTGTTATTGTTCTTGTTGGCGGTGATTTGGTTCAATTTATTAAAAGTCCGTTAACAAAAAAGTATTTTTCAGAGCAAACAAAACAACAAATTGAAATTGGGAATGAGATAGTTTCTTTTGCAAAAGAAGAGTTGGCTGGACTAAATCTGAGCTCTTCTCAAATACTTGTTGATATATTAAATAAGTGTACTACTCGTGATGACGGATGGAAGCAATTTTATGTTGAAAGAATGGGTGAGATTAAAAAAAGTGCCGATAATAAAGGGTTGTATGATCTAATTCTGCTTGAAAATAAAGCTGAAAAACTCTTTGTTAAAGGGGATGTGGATAGAGCTTGCAGGACAATACAGGATATCTGTGATCATCATGCTCAGGATCCTAGAGAAAAAGGGTGGTACCTACAACTTTTAGCTAGATATATGTATTCTTTAAGTAAGGCTGAATCTAACAAGTATCAAAAATCTGCGTTTCAAAACAACAACTCACTTCTCAAGCCAAGAGATGGTATTGAATATAAAAAAATCGGAAAAATAAACACTAGCAGAACTCAAAGAATCAAAGAATGGATGGCATCGTACGATGACTATCAGTCTTTGATGATTGATATTGATGGTGTCCTTGAAAATCTTAGTTATGGAGTCCATTCCGAGAAGTTTGAGAAGGCTTTAGATGATTTAGGCGGTATGATTGGTTTCGTATGCCAGCGTCCAGATAAAGAAATACGCAAAGGACCTGATAACCTTTGGGCTGATGTTGATAATCAGTACATTATGTTTGAATGCAAAAATGAAGTTGATGAGGATAGAAAAGAAATAAACAAAGATGAAGCGGGACAAATGAACAACCACTGTGGGTGGTTCGATGATTTCTATCCAGGGGAGAAGTGTCTTAAGTTTATGATAATTAATACTCGTCATCTTTCTTATCATGCGGACTTTACTCATGAAGTAAGAATAATAAAGAAAAATAGTTTGAGAACATTAAAAAACAATGTGAGGAGTTTTTTCAAAGAGTTTCGTGGGTTTGATATTCATCAATTGTCTGATGAGAAAATTCATGAGTTTATTATACCGCATAAGTTAAGTGTACATGATTTTTATAACGAGTACAGTGAGTCCGTAATAAAAACAACTAGATAGAAGTATAATAGGGGGCTACGGCTCCCTATTATATTTATGAAACTATTTGACAAGTCCGGTTTAAGTTATGGATAAGTGAAAAGTTGAAATCAGGGAAAATGCACTTTTAGTGCTGTCTTCTTTGACTCTCAATGATACCAACTGAATCGCCGCTGGTTCAACAGACACCTAATAGTCATTTAAAGTGGTTTAAAGAGAGGTGCCCATGCGAGGTAAGCGTTATCCTAAGGAGTTTAAAATTATAGCGGCCAAACAGAAAGTTAATAATGGTCACTCTATTCCTTGATTGGTAGCACGATCTAGTATTTCCACCTACTGCTTTTGTTCTTGGATCAAAGTATATGGTTTGGATTTCTTCCTTAACAAAGTCTAGCAAGATGCTCGATCTGAGATCCGATGGTCAAGCGGGATACTGACGAATAGTAGATATTAGGGATACTTACATAGCGAACTCACCACTCATCAATGATGGGACTTATATCGAGCAAGGGTGGGTTTTGGGATAGTTTGGGGAATGCAAGAAAAATTGTTGTAAAAACGAATTTTTCCACGCTAAAAAAAGATTGGATTAGATATTTACTGTAGAGATAATTTTACTTGGTTTGAAAATTACGAAGTTACTTAATACAAGATGTTATATTTTGGGCATTTTTTAATGCCCAAAATATACCTACTAAAATTCATGTTTTATTGTTAAAAAAATCGATGTATTTATCATCCTCACCATTTACGACACCGATTCTATGCATTCCTTTCTTAACTAATAAATCATATCCAAGCGTATTTGGACCGATAGATATTAAATTTTTTTCAACTATTGTCTTATTTAAGTGATAACCTAACACTTCACAAAACAAGGTTATATGATCACCTGTTTTGATACGACTAATGACTTTAACTTCGATATTGGCAATGGCTTCAGCTATGCCAGGTATCTCAACATTAGGCAACTCTAATTTTGTAAATCCACACGTCGAAAATTTATCGACATCTCGACCGCTATAAAACCCGCACTGCATGGCTTCATTGGCTAACGACTTTCCTGGAATAGTTAAAACCACTTCCTTAGATTGCTCAGCTAAGTGATAAGAATAATTCCTATCTTCTATTGATATCGATATCATCGGTGGATTATAAGAGCACGTAGTTGTAAAGCATAACGTAATAATATTAAATCTATTTAATTCAAGATCGGAAAAAATGCCTAGCATTATTTTACTAGGTTGATAATATTCCCTGAGTTTTTTGCGGGTAATTTTAATCATTTAATAAATCTTCTCAAAACTTTCTCATATAGGTAAGTAGCAATTATAGAACAAACAATGTTGATAATTACTACCAACCACATAGGTTGATTTGAGTCGCTATTAACCCAGCCAGCCACAATAGTCGTTAATCCAAATTTATCTATCCAAAACGCAGATGCAGTGCCCAAGCCTAATGATGCCAGCCAAGACCAATATTTGATCTTTTTTTCTTGTTTTCTTAATAAGCTATTAATTGAATCAATATCAGAAAGCAGCTTCATATATGCCCTTGACAATGCAATATCTGTCCGAACGGATTTTTTTTGTATAGCATCAATTGCTATAGAATTTTTAATTTCATCGAATAATTCTTTTAACTCAACTTTTTCGAAAGCAGAGGTTAACTCCCTATCAATACTTTGCTTAACTTTTGTCGCTCGTACACCACTCCTTCCTTTATGAGTTATTGATGGTTCATCTGATAATTTTATAAACTCAACCCTGGCAAGGGGAATCCCTTCATCCATTGTTAAAGTTCGGTTGGAGTTATTGATTAACGTGATAGATATCTGACCTGTAAATCCCGGATCAACATAAGTATTTTCAGCTGAAAATCCAGCCATAAAAATCTGCCCGACAGTATTTACTCGAGCATAAACATTTTTAGGTAAAGAAAAAACTTCTTTGGAGTAGACTAGTATGGTATCGCCCGGGTTAGCGCAAACTTTCCCAGTCGACTCTTCTTTTTCATTTCGTTGAATATTACCTTTGTCGTCATATTTGATGAGCTCAAAACCAGCATCTAAAGATAACTCATATGTTGAATATTTAGCTTTGGTCTCATCTGCATTTTCACAAAATAATTGCGACAATGCTTTTTTAATAAAGTTATCCGTTAACATGCCATTGGGATATTCTTTATCGCATAAAAGTGTCATTAGATTTTCCTTGACTAATCTGGTTTTAAATGAATAGATCAAATCTATTAGAACTTTCCATTACTATATCAAGCACGATCAATGCGATACGAGTAAAGTTGCATAACCGGGGAGTTTTATATGTTGAAATTGAAAATATCATTTTTTTAGCTCGATAACTCCAGCTTATCCTAGTGCACGTGATCGTATCCCCGTTATGTAAGTGGAAAGGCTTCAACAGAGATGTGCTTTTTATCGCGCAACACGCAGCAGGTGCTGGGTCAGTTCAACGACGAGACCCGCTTCTGGCTTTGCACTGCATCGACTCATTGAAACCAAAACACATACCGGATGGAAATATAATAATTCTCCAGATCAGCCCAAAAGTCTAGGCTCATCTGAGTTCATATAAGTCATCCGATCAACCGCATTCCTTTCATTCCCCCATTAATAATGCTCCCACGATCTGCTGCCATAATAAAGTCAGCCCACCACTGCATCATTGGTCGTCTCTGCTCAAGATAATCGGTACGGTTGTAAGCAAGACGTACCTCATTCTTATCCACATGGGCTAATGCTGCTTCAATAACATCAGGCGGAAATCCTTCCTCATTGAGTGCTGTACTGGCGATAGAACGCAATCCGTGAGAAACGAGTACGCCTCCTAAACCAGCACGCTTGAGTGCTGCATTCACTGTTTGGCTGTTCATTGGTTGGGTTGGTTTGATGCGACTGGGAAAGATAAATTCTCGGCCACCACTGAGTGACTTCATCATTTCCAGAATAGAGAGAGCCTCATCGGATAGTGGAACCGTATGGTCCCGGTTCATCTTCATTCGAGCTGCAGGAATTTTCCATTCGTTGGCATCAAAATCGATCTCATCCCATCGAGCCTCAGCAGGGCGGGTAATGGTGAGGAGTTGCCACATGAGCAGGCACCTTGTGGACAAGCTGATACTTGCCGTACGCATAGTCTGCATTAGCTGTGGAAATTGATCTGGGTGGATGCTTGGCATGTTTTTCTTTTGCGGTTTCTCGAAGGCTTTCCCGATGTTTACGCTGGGAACCGCATCAATCAAGCCCGTGTTCTGTGCATAAATCATGACTTCGTTAATACGCTGACAAAGACGGCGAACAGTCTCTAATGCACCTCTGGCCTGAACCGGCTGAAGGGCTTTAACCAGAGTATGAGCCTTAATCTCAGTGACACTGATATCACCGATTGCTGGGAAAACATCTCTCTCAAGTGAGCGCCATATATCGTCGGCATAGTCCTCTGTTACGCTGGCTTTCTTCACATTCCACCAACGCTCAGCAACTAACAGGAAAGTGTTGGTTTTGGTCTCTTGATAATTTCTCACCAGTTCTTTCTGATGTTCCTGAGGATCAATGTCTTTCGCCAATAAAACTTTAGATTCGGCTCTAAGTTTACGTGCATCAGAAAGCGAGACGGCAGGGTAGGCACCGAAGCTCTGTTTGGTTCGCTGCTTGGTCAGAGGCCGATAGTAACGGAATTGCCAGAGCTTACTACCGCTGGATTTGATTAGCAGAGTAAGCCCATCACCATCATACAGTTGGTAATCGGCATCTTTAGGTTTGGCGGCTTTGATTTCCGTATCGGTTAACGGCTTGGTTTTTCTTGCCATGGGGAGTCTCCATGCGTTTAGGTCTAATGAAAACAATAGAACCTTTCGTTTGGCCTATCAATGGGCCTAAAAGGTTCGGATTTAATTAGTTGAGTTCGGACTTCGCGGAACAAATGAGGGCACAAAAAAGCCCGCAGGGCTTGCGCCATACGGGTTCTTAGGACTTCATCGGTCTCTGGTAATCACGGATGGAGAGTTTTGGGCTGGAATGGCACGAAGTGATTAGGTGTCGTGGGGGAGGGGCCACACCTCCTTTCCAGAAGGCCGAAGGTCATCGCTCCTTGCTAGAGATGATGCTCTCTGATGCTTTAGTTCCTCGTTTGGAAAAGAATTCCCCGACCAAAATTTACCTTTTCAGAGAGCTTTGAATCGACAGCTCAACCCTCTGTGGCTTTTACCTCGCAATCAGCAGGTCCTCCCTGCGGGTCGTGTAACAGGGGCACAAATGCTCTTGTCGCATCATCCAATTAGGTGAACCCGTGCCTTGACTGGCAAAGCCTATGCGCCTAATTCCTTGGTTTGGATCTAGTCTATCACTGCCATCAACGCATCCGATTGAGCGGACGGCGGTACAAAAAGGTCGGCCTGTAGTGGCTTTGCTAATGCTCCACCACTGTCAGTGATTTTACTAACTTACGAGGTGTCCATCGAGAATGGGTTAGATCATCGTGCTGCTCGAACGACAGGCCGAGAATTCGAGTTCGCAGTTCGCACCAGTGAAGTGGGAGCCGTCAGCTACCCGCTAATTTTGCATAGTTATTTAATGGTTGATTGGGTAGACTATTAATTACTTTAAACGACTCTAAGTCTTTTTTGAAGGGTGCCACTGTTATGACCGCCGAACCTTGGGTCACCGCCCTCGACGTTGCCCAACACTTGGGTGTTGTCAAAGATACTGTCTACCGCTGGCGTGAACGCCAGGGACTGCCCGCCCATAAAATTGGCCGGCTGTGGAAGTTTCAGCTCTCTGAAGTGGACGAATGGGTGCGGGCTGGTGGGGCGGGTGAGCCTGCTGAGGGAGGTAGCACAGAATGACTTCAAACCGTGATGAAGCACAGACTCGCACCGAGATTATTGATTCGCAGCTCTCTCGTTCTGGCTGGTCACGAAGTCGGCGTACCCTTATAGAGGAATTTCTGCTCAAAACGGCGGAGCCCGAGATTACCGACAAGGACTACCAATATGCGGATTACATTTTGCTCGGCTCAGACGGTAAACCAATTGCTGTAGTCGAGGCTAAACGATCATCTCGCGATGAACTCGCAGGAAAGCGCCAGGCTGCAGATTACGCGGATGCGATCAAAACCCAATTTGGCAGCGACCCGTTTATTTTTCTCACCAATGGCAAAGAAATTCAATTTTGGGATCGTGCTCGTTACGCCCCTCGCAAGATCTCCGGTTTTTATACTCGAGATGATTTGGAGCGCCTACGACATCAGCATCAGTTCGCCGAGCCCGTGAGCAATGTAACTATCAATGCTGACATAGCCGGACGCGACTATCAAAACGAGGCTATTCGTCGCGTCACTGAAGGCGTAGATGCCGCCAAGCGCAAGTTCCTATTGGTGATGGCCACTGGTACGGGCAAAACGCGAACGACCATTGCCCTGGTTGATACCTTGCTGCGCTCCAAGCGCGTGCAGCGAGTGTTGTTCCTGGCAGACCGACGGGAATTGGTGCGTCAGGCTATGTCGGAGTTCAAATCATATTTGCCCAATGAAAGCTTGGCTCGCATCGAATCTGGCGAAACCTCTGGGGCTCGCATCCAGTTTTCCACCTACCCAAGCATGATGCAGGTGTATTCGCGCCTGTCAGTCGGTTATTACGACCTGATCGTAGCCGATGAAAGTCACCGCTCCATCTACCAGCGGTACAAGACTATTTTTGATCATTTTGATGCGATACAGCTCGGGCTAACCGCAACCCCAACCGATTACATCGACCATAACACATTTGAACTATTCGATTGTGGCGACGGTGTTCCCAGCTATTACTACAGTTACGAACAGGCCATCGCTGATCAAAACCTAGTGAATTACCGTGTGCTTGACGCACAAACCAACTTTCAGCTTCAAGGTATTCAGGGGGACGCACTACCCGGGCCCTTGAAGCAAATGGCACGTGATCAAGGCGTAGATCTTGATGAGCTCAATTTCGATGGCAGCGACATCGAAAAAGGCATCATCAATCAAGGAACCAACGATGCCATGGTGAAAGAGTTTATGGACAAAAGCCGCAAAGATGTTCGCGGCCTGCCGCACAAGTCTATCATCTTCGCCGTCAGTCACGCTCATGCCAAAAGGCTTTACGAAGGCTTTAATCGCCTATATCCAGAGCTGCAACGCCAGGGCATGGCCGAAATCATCGACAGCCACATGGAGCGTGCTGACGCCACGTTGGACGATTTCAAATACCGTACCATGCCGCGTGTGGTCATCTCAGTGGATATGCTTGATACCGGAGTGGACGTTCCAGCTATTCAAAATTTGGTCTTTGCCAAGCCTGTATTTAGTAAGGTCAAGTTCTGGCAGATGATCGGGCGTGGCACACGACTACATATCGACAAGGCAACAGGCGAAATCAAGAAGGATTTTCTGATCATTGATCACTGGAAAAACTTCGCCTACTTCAAGCTCAAACCCGATGGCGAAGTGGAGTATCCGAGTGAGCCGCTGCCAGTGCGTCTGTTCCGCCTGCGGTTGGAAAAGTGGCTGCTTCTGCACTCCCAGCAGCAAGATACACAAACAACTATCGCCTCTTTGCTGGCCATGCTGGATGCTTTACCTCGGCACAGCATCAACGTGCGGCCGCATTGGGATGATCTCGACATGCTGGCGCGGCAATGGCCAGAGCCAAGCCAAAGCGCACTGGAGCATCTATCCAGGACCATCGCGCCATTGATGCGCTTTGCACTGTTGGTATGCTTGGAAGAATTGCAGTTCCGCATCTGGTGTGAGCATCTTACTGTGGCCTGTCTTAAGGGCGATGCTCTCGAACAAACCAAAGTGCAGGAACGCATCCAAGAGGCTGTGAGCAGCTTAGCCGACAACATCCCCGAAGTGCAGCGTGTGGCTGAACAACGAGTTTGGGTGCAATCTGCTGGTTTTTGGCTGCACCTAAATGCGGCACGTCTGGGGACGCTGCAATCCGTGTTCTCACCTTTGATGCGCTATCGCACATCCATACCAAGCCGCACGGTCGAAATCAATCTACCGGACAGCATTACGCAACGTAGCTGGATAATTTATGGCCCTACCGGAGAAGGAGCTTTCGCGGAAAGCTATCGTGAGCAAGTGGAAGCGTTGGTACGCCGGCTGGCGGGCCAGCTGCCAGAATTAGCCAAACTCAAACAAGGCGAGCATCTGGATGACGAGGAAATGGACCAAGTCAGCAAAACATTGAACCAAGCTGATCTGTTCGTTACCGAAGACACCTTGCGCAAAGCTTTTGAAGCCCCAGCTGCATCGCTGGCTGATTTTTTACGCCACATACTTTGTGAAGGTGCGCATCTGCCTAACCGCGAGCAGCGCATCAATGCCGCTTTTGAAGCATTCATTGCCGCTCACGGCTATTTGCGTGCCAATCAACTTAGCTTCCTACGCGCTGTAAAGGCCGCCGTGCTGCGCCACGGGTGCATTACCCGTGCAGCACTCGGCGAACCACCGCTCTCGCGCGTGGGCCGAGTGGAAACGCTATTTCCGCCACAGGACATCGACAAACTTATTAACCTCGCCAACCAACTGTTGGACGACGTAGCCTGATTTATCAAGGACACCCTGAATGCTTGCACCTCATATCAAGAAAAAAGTTGACGAACTTTGGAACCGCTTTTGGGCAGCTGGCCTCACCAACCCCTTGGTGGCAGTTGAGCAAATCACCTATCTGCTTTTCCTTAAACGCTTGGAAGACATCGATCTCAAGCGCCAACAACGAGGCTTTTCCTCCATTTATGTAGGTTACGAATCCTGTAAGTGGAGTTACATCCGTCAAGAAAAGACCAATCCAGGCCATTTGATTGACGTGGTTTTCCCGTGGTTAAGGGAGCTCGATAAACACTTCAGCAGCGCCAGCGCCGACGGTACAGAGCTATCCAGCCTCAATAACCGCATGGCTGATGCCTACTTCCAGCTAGACCCCAACAAAGGCAAGGTGCTGAGCGACGCGATTGATGCCATCGATCAACTCTTCGCCAGAGCGGGTGAAGGCTCAGCCGCCCAAGACATCATGGGCGACACCTTTGAGTACCTGCTTAGCGAAGTAGCCACGGCAGGTAAGAACGGCCAGTTCCGTACACCGCGACATTTGATCCGTTTCATGGTTGAGCTACTCGACCCTAAGCCAGGTCAAAGCGTCATAGATCCCGCCGCCGGCACAGGTGGTTTTCTGTTTAGCACTCAGCAGTACTTAATGCGTAAATTCTCCGCGCAAGACAATCTCGTGTTGGAATGGGACGGCACCCCGCATCGCACCGATGGCGCCGCCGCTACACCAGAGCAATATGCCGCCATCCACAACGGCGCCTATTTTGTCGGCCTCGATAACGACCGTACCATGGCCCGCATCGGCTGGATGAACCTGGTGCTGCATGATGTGATCGACCCGCACTTGCTGCAGGGCGACTCCCTTAGCAAACGCGAAGGAAAAGCCCGGCTTAAAGAACTGCTTGAGCCCGGCAGCTACCAATTCGTGCTGGCAAACCCACCCTTTACCGGAACAGTCGACAGCGGCGATCTGGAGCCTGACACCGTACTATTCCCGCGCGTGGGCGGTGGCGGTAAGAAAAAGGATGAATCAATCACCAACAAAAGTGAACTGCTCTTTCTGTGGTTGATGCTCGACTTACTCGATATTGGCGGGCGCTGTGCGGTGATCATCCCCGAGGGTGTTTTGTTCGGCAATACCGATGCCCACGTGCGTATACGCCGAGAACTGCTGGTCGAGCATATGGTGGAAGGGGTAATTTCCCTTCCCGGCGGCGTTTTTCAACCCTACACCGGCGTCAAGACCTCGATCCTGATCTTCAGAAAAGTCACTCGGCGCGACAATAAGCAAAGCCTGCCCAGCAATGCTGCGCCACTGACCGAACACGTTTGGTTCTATGAGGTGGAGGAAGACGGCTACTCAAAAGATGCCAAGCGCAATCCACGCCCGGGCCAACAAAACGACCTATGGGATGCGCTCATCAAGTTCAAAGCCTGGATCGAGCACGGTCGCAGTGGCGCGCAAGACCATGAAAAGACCTTGCTGCAACCTAGTTTTCACACCGAACGCTGGCGCCAGGCCCTACTGCGTGATACTGCCGACAAACTCACACCCGCAGGTGAAGCTTTCTCGGCCTTGCCCGACACCAGTATGTGGGACGGTCAGGTTTGGGGCATACATGAGTTGTTTCCCGAGCTCCCTGCTGACCCTAAAGAAGCAGAAAACCAGGTGCGCAACGAAGCCAGCCGGACACTCTACGATTTGGTGATCCAGTTCTTCGCAGCTCCCACCCAGCCTGTGTGGACCAAATGGAAAGATAAGGTCACTGCTGCTAAACCAATGGACAGCGACAAGGCGCTGGTGGAATGGCAAAAAGCTATCAAAGTACCGCAGCAAGAATTCAACCGCGCCACACGCGATGTGCAACGCTTTTTTGAAGCGGAAGATGGGCCAGCGCTACTGTTGTGGAAAGGTATGGTCAAGGATGCGCTAAATGCCGGCTTGACCTATTACCAGCAGGCGGTCATGCAAGTGCCCACTGTGCAGTTCAGCACCCATGAGCCGGTGGCCGACCTGAACGCTGCAATGGAAGGTATCGCTCGCGAAGTGGCCAAACTTGATGGTTTCGACGTAACCCTACGTAGCCTAGCTATTGATCAAGCTACTGAGCTCAAAGCTTCCAAGCATTGGGTAGTCCCCGTGCGGGCTTGGGCGTGCAACGATGAGTGGCAAAGTGCAGATGGCCAGCTAGTAGGCTCACACGATGCAGATGGATTAGTGCGGCCTTCTTATGTAGAGGCGATGCTGGCCGATGGGCTCTATGCCGAAAAAGGTGTACTGAAAGATGGCTTGCTAGACTCGGATTGTATTGAGGCACGGGACTGGAACCTCTCCGCGGGCCAGTACAAGCCATTCGACTTCACTCAACTCAAGAGCGACAAGAGCGTGGCCGAATTGATCGGCGCGCTTAAAACTACCGAGCAGGAGATTATCAAGGGCTTGGACAAATTGCTGGCGATGGTGGAGGGGAGGGAATGAAGTTGCCAGAAACTTGGGTGCAAGCTCGGCTAATCGATGTTTGCGAACTGAATCCTCGACTCCTTGCAGATCAGAGACCAGAGGATGATACAACCGTAACTTTTGTACCGATGTCCGCTGTTGATGAATATCGCGGCGTAATAGACAAAGCAGAAACTCGCATGTTCGCAGAGGTGGCAAAAGGCTACACAAGTTTTCGTGAACATGATGTGCTTTTCGCTAAAGTCACGCCTTGCATGGAAAACGGAAAAGCTGCCATAGCTCGGAACCTGAATAATGGTCTTGGTTTTGGTTCCACAGAATTCCATGTATTGCGTTCGAACAATTTTGTTCTTCCCGAATACATTTTCAGCTTTATCCGGCAGGAGGCTTTTCGAGAGCGGGCTGCATCCGCGTTTGTGGGTACAGGAGGCTTGCAACGGGTTCCAGCTGATTTTCTCTCACGAGTAAAAATCCCACTTCCCACACTTCCCGAACAACAGCGCATTGTCGATGTACTGCAACAGGCGGAGGCAGCGTACGATTATCAATCGCGAAGTCGGCACCTTGATTTGATGATCAAGTCGGCTCTTGACCGCTTGGTGCTCGCTCGTGACAAGTCGGAGTGGTTACAACTTGGACGTTTCGTTGAAACCCGATATGGTACGTCGATTTCAGCTGACGCAACGGCTGACTCAGGAGTGGCAGTTCTTCGAATCCCGAATGTCATGGGAGGTGAAGTTGATACCGGCGACTTGAAGTATGTCAATCTGACGCAAGCTGAGCTAAAGCGTCTGAGCTTAACGTCCTCGGATGTATTGATTGTTCGCTCTAACGGCAATCCTGACTATGTTGGAAGATCGGCTCCCATCACCGCAGATGTTGCCAAATATGATATGGTCTATGCGTCGTACTTGATTCGCTTGCGAACAGACATAACGCGTTTGTTGCCGGAATATCTAAGTGCATTTTTAAACAGCGCTTATGGCCGTGCAGCGATGCGAAACGCTATCCGTACAACCGCTGGTCAGAGTAACCTGAACGGCGAGAATTTGACAAAGATTCAGCTGCCGATACCTTCCATTGAAGAACAGGCCCGTTTCCGTGATATCTGGTTACAAGTTCGGGAGCTTCGCAGACTCATTTCCAAATCGGAAAACATAGCAGCCGAAATGCGTGATGTATTAAGCATTGCAGCAATGTCTGGCGAGTTGACCACAGATTGGAGAGGGAATCATGCCGATGAAATCGCTGAGGCCTCTCATGTGCGCGATACCGTGCTTCGCGAACGAGGCACTAAGATCACGTTAAGTACCAATGTAGTCGTTACTTCCTCGGTGCAAACCGATTCCACCACCCACACCGAGCGCCATTGGTTGCTCAGCGAGCTCAGTGAGTTTCAGCGCCAAGTGTTGGCGGCATTCACAGATTATTGCCAGGATAGTGGCCAACCCTTGTTGATAGAAGACCCGGAGGTCTTATCTCGATTTTTCGATGACTCAACGGTGACGGAACGTTTACAAGCCTTTGGCCAGTCGCACGGCAATCGCATCCGCCGCTCCTTGAGCCAATTGGCTTCACTGGGCTTGATTGCCAAAATTACCTTGCCCAAGCAAGACCTGGAAAGCGGTGAGCTGGATTACCTTAAAGCCTTCCGCCCCTTACGCCCGGAAGAGTTCACACGTATGGCAGATGTGCAGACTCTGCGTAAAACGTTGACGTCCGGTGTTGACCAGCAGCACTACCATTTTGAAGTCCAGCTGGACTACGAGACCTCTGCACACGCTGGAGCAAGCGGAATGTTCCAAGTTTTCGCCGTTGAAGATGAAGACGGACAAGACTTCACTCACCTGGTGGACTTGGGCAAGCATTACGCCTCGCTCGATGAGCTGAAAGAAGACATCGCCAGCGCGCTTAAGGTAGAGGCGCGGCAAGTTGATTTGGAGTCTGTCTAATGCGTCTTCGTTACTTACGTCTGCAAAACTACCCGCCCATCTCTGACATCAAGGTGTGTTTCGCCAGCGGCTCGCCGCTGGCGCGCGAGTGTGCCATTCGTTTTGTCGTCGGTGTGAATGGCAGTGGTAAGTCCAACCTTCTGCGGGCTGTCGCCGAGGTTTTCTTGGCATTAGCAGATGGACAGCGAACCCTTTTCCCTGTGCAATTGGTATATGAACTTGGGAGACGCGGCGCACCTAACGCGCGAACATTGATCGTGGATTGGCTCGGAGATCGTCAGTCCGCGAGTCTGTGGATTGCCGACAAATTTTCCTTCTCAGACAACCTGACAGCGGATCAATTTGAGCAAATGCTTGCGCATTTTTCAGCCGAATCCAGCGATATTCCTTCGGAATTTCGACCTCTTGTGCACAAAGGTGAATGGCCCACAGGTTCGGTGACACCACACAGCATTGCCTTACCTTCCGCCGTTCTGGCCTACACCACCGGAGATTTGCGCCCTTGGCGTTCTGTGTGGAATCGCAATCAGCGCGCAGAAGGTATACTTGATAGCAATGATAATGCCCAAAGTGACGAACGCCCCGCAGGCTGGACCGTCGCTCAGGAAAATGCCTTTCAAGCAGTGCAGCAGTCGGGGGGGAATACCCAACGGCAGCCACAGAATGCAAACCTTGGCGAGATGGATAGCTTCCGCCGCCCGGTTTTGCTTGACGCCACATTGCTGAAATGTGCGCTGCTGGCTGTGGCTTTGCCACAGGCCTTGGTTGAAACAAAAGACCAGTCAGGGCGAGCTGATAACAAAAATTCTTTGCAAAAGCTGCTGGAGCGGGGGGGGTGGCACCACTTGGTTTCTATCGCATTCCGTTCGCGTTTACAAGCGACTCAATGGGATCAGAAACTGTGTGAAACTGCCCATGATTGGTGGTTGTGTGCCAGTGAAGTTATCGCAGAGCCGCATCCTGCGGAACCTCGTCGTATCCTGTGGTTCGATTTCAAAGGCCCCTTCAACGCACAAGGCATCTCGTTTTTGTCACCCGCCCGCGATGAGTTGCAAACCTGCACCAGCCAGGGCGAAGCGCTTTGGGCGTTACTCGGCGGCGCCAAGGACGTGAGCAGCTTTGAGCTTTTCACCCGTTTGTTGGAGCTGAATCAGGCAGGCATGTTTGATGATGTGCTGTTGCGCTTGCGCCGAACACCCGCACCTGACGAAGGTACCGACTCCAACTCGGTTGACATTGGCATACTGCGCTACGAGGAGCTTTCAGACGGTGAGCAAATGGTGTTGGGTCGCATGGCGCTGTTCCACCTGCTGGAAGGCCAGCAGGACGCCTTACTACTACTCGATGAGCCCGAAACCCATTTCAATGACAAATGGAAGCGTGAGATTGTTGACATCATCGACGATGCGATTGGCAAGACCAGTAACGATGTGTTGATTTCCACTCACTCCGCCATCGTGCTCTCGGATGTGTTCAACAACGAGATCGTGATGGTACAAAAAACGGCGGATGGCTCCACCGTACGCAACGTGGACGAACCGACGTTCGCCACTGATCCCAGCTCGCTGATGATGACGGTGTTTGGTGCTGACGATAGCATTGGCAAACGCGCCCAGGAGTTCATTGAAGAAAAGCTGCGGCAAGCCAACGGCACACCAGCAGAAATCGCCGATCTGGAAAGCCTGATCGCCAGAATGGGATCGGGATTTTATCGCAGTGAATTGCGTACTTTGCTGAATATATGGCGGGGTGGCAATGCTTAAACCTATCCATCGAGTTGCCTGTTCGCCAGCGCTTGTTGCCTGTCAGCAGTTGATGCAGCGTTTTGCGCTTTGGTTATGTGATCCAGATACCACAGATGCCCACATTAACCTGCAAGGCTTGCAGCCACCAGTGTTGGCCAGCAGTATTGAGGCAAATTGGTTGTGGGACTTTCTTCAGCGTATAGAAGCAGGTCAAACACTTTTGAGCCGTGCACAAACCGTTGCTGCAATGCCTCCTGCACAGAAGACGGATTTGAGCACCTGGATACAGACAGTCGCTGCGCTTGCAACCCAATTTCAACCTTTACCAATGCCGTGGCCGAACAATCGCCCGTTTGCAAACGAGTCGGACTGGGTCGCATTCAAAAAGCTATTTGAATCCTTTTATAAAAAGGGATTGGAGAGTGGCTTGTCTTACCTGCCCAATGGTACCCCCACGGCTGCTGGTGGTGTGAATTACGCTGACTACGTGCTCGCCTTCCGCAATACCCATCGCCTTAATCCAGATCCTGATGCGCGCGAGGTTTGTGTGCTATGCGGAGGCCCGCTAGGTGACACTCCTCAGGTTGATCATTGGGTCCTCGAGAGCAAATTTCCGCTACTGAGCGTTTGTGCAGACAATCTCTGTTTAATTTGCAGCACCTGCAACGAGGCTCCAAACAAGGGTAAAAAGCCAGTTCATTCCAACGGCAGCTTTGCCGATTGGTTTCACCCATACTTGCGCCCAGGCAATGGCGCGATACACCTAGAGTATGTGCTGGCGGATTTGGCTGTGAAGTGTTCTTCCGTTACCCCTGCAGATCAGTCCAAATCAACCAAACTCGACGAGCTGCTCAACCTGAGCACTCGGTGGACGCGGGAGTTTAAAGCTGAATATGCCAAGCATCAGGATGTACTTAGGCGTAGAGAACAGCGACGGCTCCAAAATGCACAAGTGCGGCATAGCGTGGCCGATATTCAGTCCTACGTACAGCAATGGCAGGCAGATCTGGTGCATAGCGAACCTCATCATGAAGTGCATCAGACTTTGGCTCTAGCATTGCAGCAACCTTCTCGCTTGGCAGCGTGGCACAGCGAGTTGGGTCTGGTGACGTTACCCAAGCAAACTTATAGAGACACCGCTTGAGGCTGATGCGGCCCCTTGTGTTGGATTGCCAGTTTATTGCTCAGCGCGCAAAAATGACCAGTTTCCGGGGGAGAGTGTATCTGCATCGGAAAGTGAGACAGCAGCGTAGGCTCCGAAGCTTTGCTTGGTTCGCTGTTTTGTCAGAGGTTGATAGTAACGGAATTGCCAGAGCTGACTACCACTGGATTTGATTAACAGAGTAAGCCCGTCACCATCATATAGCTGGTAATCGGCATCTTTAGGTTTGGCGGCTTTGATTTCCGTATCGGTTAACGGCTTGGTTTTTCTAGCCATGGGGAGTCTCCATGCGTTTAGGCCCAACGAAAACAATAGAGCTTTTCGTTAGGCCTATCAATGGGCCTAAAAGGTTCGGATTTAATTAGTTGGCTTCGGACTTCGTGGGACAAATTGAGGGCACAAAAAAGCCCGCAGGGCTTGCGCCGTGCGGGCTCTTAGGACTTCATCGGATGACTCTGGTAATCACCGATGGAGAATTTTGGTGGAGCTGGGGGGATTTGAACCCCCGTCCGAAATTACTACACTATAACCGCCACCCTTTTAAAACAGTGAGATACACGTAAACACTGGGCGCGGGGTAGCAGTCGGTGACAGTGTTTAACACTGGTTATTGCTCTGGGTGGACATTTTGTGGATCACGGTCTGCGTTAAGTAATGTCAGTGGGTTCTTGGTAATCGCGTCTTCTAAATGGCTTGGCGCAAAGTGTGCGTAAACCATCGTTTGCTTGATATCGACGTGACCGAGGATGTCGCGTAATACAATAATGCTCCCGCCGCTCATCATAAATTGGCTTGCAAAAGTATGGCGTAGAACGTGGGAGCATTGCCCCTCAGGAAGTTCAATCCCAGCCCTCTTGACTGCGCCTTCAAATGATTTTCGACATGGACTAAATAATGGCCCCCGCTTTTTAGGTATCTCGTCATAAAGTTCTTGTGAGATTGGGATCGTCCGGTTTTTCCTGCCCTTGGTTTTTATGAATGTTATACGGTTGGGCGTTACCTGGCTTCCCTTTAGAGACTCGGCTTCACCCCAGCGGGCGCCGGTAGATAGGCAAATTTTAACGATAATTTCTAAATAAGGGTTACGTGATTTTGAGCATATATCAAGCAACCGTCTAATTTCGATTGGGTAAAGGAACGCTAATTCTTGCTCATCAATCTTAAATCGGTTGATGCCGTCTAATGGATGGGGGTGATTCCAGTGGCCAAGTTCTTTTAATTTTCCGAAAACTGCTGAAAGGTTGCTTTGCTCAAGATTAACAGTGCGCGGCTTAACTGCCATTTTGCGGCCGTTAATATCAGCTAATTCACCCTTGAGTCGCTGTTCGCGGTAAGTGCTGAAATCAGACACCGTAAGATTTGTTGCGATTGGATCGTTTAGGCCAATACAGATAGCATCCAATTTAGCTTTTAGGCGCTTAGAAGAATTCAGTGTTCTGCCGTAAAGGTTGTACCAAAGTTCGATAAGCTCAGATAGCCTGCGATTATCTTCCTTTTCTCCAAGCCACGGCTTATCTGCCATCTCTCCAAGAATATGTTTTTCATACGCAAGTGCTTCCCCTTTGGTGGCGAATTTCTTACGTATGCGCTTCCCCTCAACCCCGTTAGGGCGGAGGTCACAAAGCCATTCTAATGTGTCTAATTTTCTTACCGTCATTACTCATTAACCAAGAATGTAGCTACAACCTTACCCAAAATATTGACGTCTTTCTTGTCGCTATCAATTGGGTATTTACCCGCATCAATGCGAATTTTGTCGCCTGGGAGTTGTGTTAAATCCCTGACGCTATGGGTTCCGTTAAACTCAATAAGCCATTTCCCGTCTTTAACATCTTTGATGCTGGAATCAACCAGGTACATCACAGAACCATCTTTGACTACATTCACTGATTCAGGGGAGCGTGGAATCATCACCTTGTCGAAAATTATTGAAGAAATTTTGACCATTAGGCCAGCTTCTAGCTTTAAGGCGGGGAGTCTGACTGTGTCACTTTCTACATGGTTGAAGCTATTCCCCTCGCCAAATGAAAGCCATTGGATAGATGCACCAGTTTCAAGAGCGCAGCGGAGAACAATATCAGCAGGGAAATTATCCCTAATGATCCTGTTGCCTAATGAGCCGTTACTAATCCCCAAATGATTTGCAAGCTGAAGACGGGAAGTGAACCCGTAAGCCTCGCAAATTCTCTCAATCGCAGGGCGTGCACCTGTTTCCAAATTCATTGAATTCACCTTTGTAGAACATGCACCGTTGACAATCTACAAACGAGAACATACTATTCGCCATGTTCTCCTTTGGTTAATCAAAGAGGGGCAATAAAAGACAATAGTTAACAGTAGTGCGCAACCACTACACGAAAAGAAGGATTTTGCACTATGCAGCAGGCTAATACAAACGCCAGTGAGTCGCGCTGGCTACCACTGAAAACTTTTTGTGAACGCGCCGGAATCCCCCTAAGACGCGGTCGCTATTATGTAAGTGTCGGTAAAATAAGAATTAAACCAAAAGAAAAGCCAGGTGAACGCGTGTACGTGGATTGGCTTTCTTGGAATCACGGATAATTTAATAACTTAACGTGAACGTAGTGCACATTGTGTGTTCGTGAAGGGGCTAGAACAATGTTTGATTATCAGACCTCCATACATCCCTGCTTTGATACTGCGTGCCGCCGTTTCTCCTTGGCGCACAATCTGACTGAGATTGCCGGTGTTGTGGGCATCACTGCGCAGGTATTACGGAACAAGCTGAATCCAATGCAGCCACATCGTTTAACCATTGTGGAGCTGATCACCATCACGGATTACACCGATGATTCAACGCTGCTTGATGGCTTGTTGGCCCAACTTAATTGTTTGCCAGCCGTTCCGGTGAACGAAGCAAAGCCTGACAACTTACCCACTCATGCACTCAGTGCAACGGCCGCAATCGGCGCTATCGCCGGTGAAGCCCTATCAGCTGCGCCTATGACGCAGACACGTAGAAACGCCATTTTAGACCGAGCCAATCAGGCAATCCGCGATCTGTCTTTGCTCGTTGTGTCAGTTGAATCGCGTTTCCACACCGCCCCAGCATTAACCAGCGCAATGGATGTATTAGGTGCGTTTGGTGTGATGCCTGGTCTGAACTGAGGTGATCCGATGCAAGTATTCACACGATTTTTAGTTAAGCAGTCGCCGACTCTCCAGCTGCCAAGCCATGGCCATGGCTGGTTAGAGTTGCCAAACGGTCAGCGCTGGCAACCCGCCGCCAGCAAAGTGCAGTTTCTAAGTGGCCGCAATAAGCCAGCTGTAAAACCAAAGCGTCGCCCATGGTGGTTTCGCCTGATGGGATTAAGGGGGTTAGCGTGGAAACACCAACACCTAAATGGATAGCACAGGCCCGCAAGATGATTTCTGGCTGTGATAGCCGAGTACAGCACTACTGGAACAATTTAGATGAAGAGGGGCGGCGTTATCTCTGCTTCCTCGCCGGACTTAAGCAACGCCATATCGAATGTGATTGGCCTGATTTGAGTGAAGGGGAAAAGGTTTCCTTGTGGGGGGCGGTCTTAAAGGTAAGGCAGTTGCAGCAAGATACGCGCTTCTTTACCCCGGAAGATTTCAAAGGCGCGGGGGCTTGCAGAGTGGCACCGCGAGAAGCTGAACAAGACGTTAATAATTCAATGCACTGAGGACAGTATGAAAATGATTATGGTTGAGAAAGCAGGGCTTAAGGAAGACTTCATCGCCTGGAACGTTGCACCTAGTTATGCCTCTATGTTCTTGGAAAAGTGCCAAGACGTTGACGGAATGGTGGCGCTATCGCCTTACATGTTTAACGATTCGATGCACCTTGATAACCCGCACCAGTTGTTTGCGGTCAATTGCGCTTTCTGGTGTCGCGTTTATCGCGAGGCTGAAAGCAGCAAAGAACAGAATGAGGCTCTTGCCTCCATCCGGGCAACGTACTACATGGCCAACTCTCTTGGACAAGGCTCTATCACTGTATTGATCACGCGTTGGTGGGATGCTGCCAAACCTTTGCATGGGCTGCATTCGTTGAATGTCTCGCCTGTTGCCCGTCAAAAAACTGCACTTACTCACATTCACTAAGTAACCCACAGCTAAGAATTCCCACGGCTCCCCCTAGGTGGCCGGGGTTTCTTGCTGCCTAAATTTGGAGTTTTGCCATGCAAATGAAACGTTGTGACCGCAACCAAATGCCAGCCCTTTGGAGTGGTTTTGATGCCACCGCCCCTGGTTGTGACCAAACCGTCACATTGATTAAAGGCGCACGCGCTGAGGCAATGGCCGATGCAGCGGTGAAATATTCCGGCCACCTAGATCGCCTTGCCACGCATGTTGCCAATGAAGGATTGAGCGCCGCCGAGATTGTGGAGCTTATGCGCCAGGGGTCTGAGCAATTGGGCCGCGCTGGCCGTGGGGCTGCAATATGAGAACTGTTCTGAAATGGGCCGGTTCGAAGGTTCGCATTATTGAAACGCTGAAGCGTCACCTGCCCGCTGGCCAACGCCTGGTTGAGCCGTT
This sequence comes from Ewingella sp. AOP8-B2-18, assembly GCF_052376015.1. Classification (NCBI taxonomy): domain Bacteria; kingdom Pseudomonadati; phylum Pseudomonadota; class Gammaproteobacteria; order Enterobacterales; family Yersiniaceae; genus Ewingella; species Ewingella sp. AOP8-B2-18. The sequence continues at coordinate 10,079 of NZ_JBQSVB010000014.1, read as the reverse complement.
CGCCGGTTCTTGCGCTGTGATGATGAACACCGATTATGACAAGTATCTCATTGCAGATATTAATCCCGATCTGATTTATCTCTATAAAGCCATAGCGCTGGACGTTGACCAGTTTATTGAGGATGCGAAGCGTTATTTTGAAGTGGGTAACAGCGCGGAAAAATACTACAACCTCCGCGCAGATTTTAACGTTTGTGCTGACTGGTATTGGCGCGGCGTGCTGTTCTTATATTTAAATCGCCACTGCTATAACGGCCTGTGCCGTTACAACCAAACTGGCGGCTTTAACGTGCCTTTTGGGAAGTATAAAGCGCCGTATTTTCCAGAGGCTGAGATCCGCGCTTTCGCCGAGAAAGCCAAAAAAGCAACGTTTGTTTGCTGTTCCTTCGCCGAAGCACTGGCAATGGTTCGTCCTGGTGATGTTGTGTATTGCGATCCGCCGTACCTGCCAGCAAGTCAAAGTGCAGATTTTTCTTCATACCACTCCGGCCATTTCGGAATGGATGAACATCTGCACCTTAAGGTCATTCTGCGTCGTTTGGCCGATAGAAGTTATCCGGTTGTTATTTCAAACAGCGACACCCCCAAATCCCGCGCTCTTTTCTGTGAGTTCAATCTAACCAGCATTACCGCCCCGCGCTCAATTGGCGCAGCGGCAGACAGCATAAAATCCGCGCCTGAAATCATCGCCAAGCTGGTGCCGGCCAACCCGGAGTATTTACCGCCAGCGCCTAACGCTGATGGGCCTTTGGTTGAAGGGATGCCCGACCGTGAAGAGGAGGTGATCTAGTGGCCGCCTATTACAACGAATTTGACCCCTACGCTGCCCAATGGCTGCGAAACCTAATTAAAGCCGGGCATATCGCGCCGGGAATTGTTGATGAAAGGAGCATTGTTGATGTTAGCCCAGAAGACCTCAAAGGATTCACTCAGTGTCATTTCTTCGCTGGTGTCGGAGTTTGGTCACTTGCCCTCCGCAAAGCTGGATGGCCAGACGATAAGCCTGTTTGGACAGGAAGCTGTCCATGCCAGCCATTCAGCGCAGCTGGAAAGCAGCTCGGCCAACTTGATGAAAGGCACCTTGCCCCTGTTTGGCTCAAGCTTATCAAAGAGCACCAACCTGCAACTCTCTTTGGAGAGCAAGTTGCGGCAGCGATTGGAAAACACTGGCTCGATGATTTATTCACAGAGCTGGAAAACCAAGGTTACGCCTGCGGGGCGGCAGTATTGCCAGCTTGCAGCGTCGGTGCCCCGCACAAAAGAGATCGAGTCTGGTTTGGCGCCCAGCTTTTGGAACACTCCCGCAGCGTCGGACGGAAAGAGGGGTGGAGTGGGAATAACGAACAACATGACAGGGAGCAGTCTTCCGCAGCTGGCGAAAATGGCGTGCTGGCCAACACCAACCTGCAATGTGAGTCCTCAGCCGGAGACAGCGCGGGGGCTTCAAACATTGGCGGGGTCAAGCAAGTTAGCAAGCTGGCCGACACCGAACGCCAGCAATGTGAAAAACGCCTATCAGGATTGGCAAAAAGTAATGGAAAGGAAAGCTGCGGGGCGGCAATCGAACCTACAGGATTTTGCTTGCTTGGCGGGCTGGCCAACGACGATGGCACACGAAGCGAGGCTGGGGTATCAGAATCGAAGCAACGGCAAGAAGGGGTCGCAGGAAAGTTTAACAACCGTGGTGGTGAATTCAGTGGGATTTCGGGAGCATCTGCAACCCCATCAGGCAGTAAGAATAACTTCATCTGGAGAGATGCTGATTGGCTCCTTTGCCGAGATGGAAAGTGGCGGCCAGTTGAACCCGGCACATTCCCGTTGGCTAATGGGATTACCAATAGAGTGGGACGATTGCGCGCCTACGGAAACGCCATCGTTCCTCAAGCGGCAACGGAGTTTATAGCGGCGTTTGATGAGGCTTTAGGGTGACTAAGGTTCATCAGAATGGGCAGCATCATGCGGTGCGTCAGTGGCAAAAAGAGCAGTTTGCCCCTGGTGCCCCGGATGATATTAGCCTCACAGAACGTCAGCTATGGCACCAAAATAGCCTTGATCATGATTGGCGTGCTGAGTATCTGGCAGGAATGCCAGATTTCTTGGCGCGCTATTTTGGCGACCGTTATTCCAAGTTGTTGGAGGCTGGCCCAACGGGCCGCCGCCGTGCCAATACGTTTTTACGCACCACGGTGGGTAAGAGCGTATTGCCACGTCTGCGCAAAGTCTGCGCTCAATATGCAACCTCATTTCAGACGGCCGGTGTTACGCCTTTCCCGTTTGTTGCCGATCTCGAAAAACTGCCAACCTTTGGCCGTGACGAATTGCGCAACCTCGCTCATAGCATCGCCAATTTTATGGGCGAATCCTTCGCAGACTTTATTAATCTGGCTTTCCCAAATGAAGCCGCAAGCGAAAAAGACATGAAGCGCCGCACCTTGGCGACGTTTACGCACTTGGGAAAACTCACTAAACAGGCTGGCATCAACCCACCATACTGGCAGCAATTCACTGCGGGGTATTCCTTCACGCCGCGCCATGCCGAATCGGGCTTGCTGCGCATGATGGCCCCGGAGTGGTGGCGCGGGAAGCTGAAACGCAGCCGTGATCTACAGCGTGAGCACATGGCCATCGCCGTTGGTCAGGTTCAAAAGGCGGCATCTGCCTATGTTAGCCGTTCGACTAAGGGCGAATGGATTGAGCAAAAGAAACGTAACCGCGAATTCTTCAAATCCTATGATTTGCAAAACGAGGAAACCGGCGAACGCCTATCCCTTGCCGAAATGGTGGACGCCAGCAATGCCAACCCGGCAAAGCGCCGGTGTGAACTGATGGTGCGTATGCGCGGATTTGAAGACCTAGCCACAGAAATGGGCATGGCGGGGGAGTTCTACACCATTACTGCCCCGTCTAAGTATCACGCCGTGCATAGCAAGGGCGGGTTTGTCTCTCAGTGGAACGGCGCCAGCCCGCGCCAAACACAAAAATACCTCTGCGGCGTATGGGCTAAGGCCCGCGCTGCGTTTTCGCGTGCGGGTATCAGCGTGTTTGGTTTTCGTGTCGTAGAGCCGCACCACGATGGGACGCCGCACTGGCATATGCTTTTATTTATGCCGCCGTCAGACGTAGAGCAGGTGCGTGACATTCTCTGTTATTACTCCCGCCGTGAAGACTCCGAGGAACTGCAATCTGCATACGCGCTTAAGGCGCGTTTTCACGTTGAGCCAATCGACCCGGAGAAGGGCAGCGCAACGGGCTACATCGCCAAATACATTTCTAAAAACATCGACGGCTTTGCACTGGATGGAGAGGCCGACGACGAAACCGGCGAAAACCTGAAGGACATGGCCAAGTCAGTTTCAGCTTGGGCCAGCCGTTGGCGTATCCGTCAATTTCAGCAAATTGGCGGTGCCCCGGTGACGGTGTGGCGTGAGCTGCGCCGCATGGGTGACAAGACATTAGAAAACACTCTGATGGATGCCGTGCTGGCCAGTGCGGATGTGGGGGATTGGGCTGCATATACTCAGGCACAGGGTGGCGCGCTGGTGAAGCGTTGCGATCTGGTGGTGCGTCTTATGTATGAAATCACCGAGTGCGGTAACGAGTACGCCGAAGACGTGCAGCGCGTACAGGGAATTTATTCCCCGCTCGTTGGTAGTGGTTCCGAAGTAGAAACCCGCTTGGTTAAGTGGGCGATTGTTCCTAAGTTGGCAGCCAGCGAAGCGGCTGCTGCTGTTTCTGGCGGCCCCGCCGCCCCTTGGAGTTCTGTCAATAACTGTACTCAAAGTACGATCACCGAGTTGAAAAAGGGCATTGGTATCCAACACCAGGATGGCGATCAGATGGCCAAAGCGCTGCTGAGGGGCAATATCGTGCGCCTGGATGATGAAACCGAGATGATTTTGCGTAATGGGGAAGTGAGATTGCGGCCGCGGCGGCGCTATTGCCGTTCCTGCGGGGACTTAATGACGCCTGAAACATCTTCTTTTGATAATGAAGGGCTTTGCTCTGCCTGTGATGAACAGGAAGTGCGTAAAACTCGCGCTTCCGAGTTTGAATTAAATAATGCTTTCAGTGTGTTAGGTATTTAAAGGAAACATGAACTTGTAAATGCATCTTCATTTCACTTTCATAATTGCTAACAATCTAGTACTGTACATGCATACAGTCATTTGCACTAAGGGAGGGGAAACCTATGCGTGATTTGTTTTTTGAAACTTTGGCTTTAGAACGAATTGAAATGATCACCAGACTCGTATCAGTGGGAAAGTGTGCCGCTGGGGATGAAAAGCGGGCCGTAGATTGGGTGGCGGAATTGTCTGCTGATTTGCTCAAAAGGTTAGATGAGTACGATAAACAAAACCCCCAAGACGGGGGCAATGGTTCAGGCTTGTTGCAGTAAGGACAAAAGCATTTGTTTGTCATCGCCTTTTAGCGAGTTAACCAATCCTTTCAATAAACTGCCCTGGGATTTAGCGCTGGGGCTGATGGTGTGCGAAAAGGTCATATTCATAACAAAGGTATGGCCGCACTCATAATCAGAACAGGCGCAATAGATATCCGATATTTCGCGATGCTTGCGGGCTGTCTTCTTGATCACAGAATTAGCGCCGCATTCAGGGCATATCACTTTCATTACGCGCATATTGATTGCTCCGGGGGAATAATAACCCGGATAGTTTAGCTTTTTGCGCCTCATTTATCATCACCGCTTTCATCTTCAAACGCGAAATTCAAATGTAAATGTTGTGGGATATCTGGATCGCTATTTACGGCATTCATAATCATGCGTTGTAGCGGGATAACCTCATCTTTTCGGTATGTGGCGCGGGACTTCTCAGGGTCTGGAAGACCACCAGTGTTGACCGGGATAATTCCCGCCAGGCCAGCCGGGAAGCGATGCGCGTTAAGAACGTCCTGGGCGCTGATGTTTTTCACGTTGTTAAATTCATCATTCGCGCCAATATCCCCCACCGGAATAAACTGAATGGCCTTTTCGGTGCCGCCCGGAATATTCACAAAAATAGTAGAGAAATTACCGATCCCCTTTGAGCTTTCCAGTTGGTCGGAAATTTCTTCCTCCACTTCGTCGCTCATATTGGGGTCATTAGTGTAAATAATGCCGCCCGTATGCGCCCCGTTATGGTAATAGCGGCGGCGGAAAATGGTTGCCTCGCTGTTTAATAAAGCGGAGTGGATGCCGCTGATATAATCCGGCAAGCCATAAACCTGCTGCTGCGGGTCATACTGCTTTAAAAAAATTACGTCTTCCGGTTCGTATACCAGTGGTTCACCATCCTGGAGCACCACAAATTCCCCTGTTTTACGCACCCGCAAATAAAGCGAAGGCAGCGGAACAAGGCCAATGACTTGATCGTACCAGTTGCGCAGCTTGAGAATGGCCAGGTCACCAAAAGAAAGGTAATCAAACGCGCCGCCGCGCAGCTGCTCATGGGTTAGGCCGCCCCCTAAATAGTCGGCGGCAACCATATTATGGCGGGCGTAAATCACGCCGCCGTGCTGGCTGTTTAAGTTGCTCAACTGCGCCAGAGCTAGGCGGTCAATAGGCTGGGTGTAATGGTCAAATTCATTGTCATACCAAATGTCTTTATAGTTCGTGCCGGTGGTTAAAATCGGCTCAGGTTTGCCCAGCGTGATAATGCTCATTTTCTTACTGCTGGCTTCGCTTCCTGGCGATGCGGCTTGCACCTTTGCGGGCTGGTGTTGTTTTTTGCGCTTGCTCATGCTGCCTGTTTCCTTACTTTCCAATTAGATTTACGTTTGTGCTCAAAGTTGATCGGCTCGTTGATGACGGCGTGCGCGATAGCCCAAAAGGCATCGGCGTGGCCAGTCTCCGCGCTGCGGTCTGCTTTAAATGTCATGGCGTTGCCGCTGGCCGTCGCCGTTCGCCGGATGGCTAGGAACGACGCAGGGATTTCCTTGTTGTCTTTGTTCCATTGCAGGCGTTTGGCTCCAATCACATCAATCATTTTCAGTACCAGGCGCGTTTTGGTTTCCATGCCGTAGTGAATGGCCACCGCTTCACGTAGCGCAAAATGTTCAATCAGTTCAAACACGCCGCGCCCGATGCCGGTAACGTCCACGCCGATGTAACTCATGTTGTATTGGCCAAACAGCTTTTTGATCTGCGCTGCCTGATAGCTGAAATTCATGCCTTTCCAGTGCAGAACGCGCAGCACGCGAAATACTTCTACGGCGTGAATGGGCGGCGCCACAATGACGAAAGTTGATGTGTCCCCGGAGCGGGCCGGGTCGAAGCCTCCCCACACTTCACGGCCACCGAATGGCCGCTCTGCCGTTTCGTCGTGATCGTCCCAATCCTCAACATCGACGCCGCAGCGCTCCAGCTCGCTAAAGCTAAAAACGCTGTCCTGGCTGTCCACGAACACGCACATGTAAAGCATGTTGAACGTGTCGCGGTTATAGCGGTTGCGCAGCTTCTCGATGCTGGCCAGGTTAAAGCCGCCCGCTACGGCGTCCTCTAACGTAATGACGTAACGCCATTGCCCGTCTGGACAGCTGCGGCCGCCGTCGCGCATTTCATCAAAGGTAGGGAACTGAACGGCCGTCCTGTTTTTGTCGCCGCGCTTCCATTCTTCCCCAGTCCAGAACGGGTAAGCCTGGTGTGTTTTGGCGCTCGGTGTTGAAAAGTACGTTGTGCGCCAGTGGTCGTGTGTGGCCATTGCGCTGGCCACCTCGTTTAATGCGGCGAAGTTCGGCACCCAAAAATATTCGTCGCAGTACAAATGCCCGCTATAGGATTGAGCGGTGTTTTTGTTGGTAGACAGAAAACGCAGCTCCGCGCCGTTGCTTAAGCGGATCGGGTTCCCGGTCAGCGCTACGCCGAAATACTGCTCGGCGATATTCACGATATAAGAGCGGAAAACTTCGGCCTGGGCTTTAGATGCAGACAAGAAAATCTGAGGCTTGCCGGTTAACACGGCATCTTCAAAGGCTTCAAACGCAAAATACCAGGTGGCCCCAATCTGGCGGCTTTTGAGGATGTTGCGGATCTGCTTGGCAATATTTAGGCGTAAATGTTTCTGATACCCGAATAAATGCTCCTCTGCAAAAGCGTCAAAATCATCTCTCGTTAGGCCAGAGATATCGTTTTTCTTATTCTTGCGTTTCTTTTTAGGTTCGCCGTTGTCGTTTTGTTCGTGGTGCTCACTCTGATTATCAGATTTTGAAGCGGCCAATTTCTCTTTGTGTTTGTTCGATTGCGCCCGCAGCTTTACGGCATGGGAAATAAGGGTATCCATTTCCTTTATTTCTAGCTCGGTTTTGGCATCACGCCCAACTAGGAGTTGATAGCGGCGCTCAATCGCTTCTTCTGTGGATTCATGGCTAAGTAAATCAGCCCAGTTCCATTTTGTCGCCCAATAGTAAATGATGCGCGCATTTGGCAAGTTTAAATCTTTGGCGATCTCTTTTGGCGTGGCACGTTTTAAATAAAGCGAACGCGCAACGCCGATTAAATCCTCTGAGTAATAAGCCACTTTTATTAGTCCCTTAATGTCTACTGGCATCGTCTGGTGTCTACTGAGGTCAATTATGCGGTGGGTAACTCTTTATTTCGTTAACTTAATATCGGCTGTGGTTCGTCTAATGGCTATATCCGAATTTATCTTGCTGCGGGAGTGAAAATAATTAGCGATACTGCATTCCACGGAAACAAGGAGATAGATTCCGATATGTCTGGCTCTCAATTAATGACTAATTGGATCTGTATCGCGACCGAAGGGGCAACAGTTGATAAACGTGAATTAACCAGGGAAATGTTAATAGACGCAGCGGAAACCTATGACACGAATTTATATCCTGCATTACTGTGGCCAGAGCATGAGCGCTACGCCGGTAATGCGGGGGAAGTTCTGGAGGTAGATTACGCTGAGGATGAGGATGGGTTAGTGAAGCTGTATGCCCGCCTTTGTCCATCGACTGATTTAATTAATGCCAACCGAAATGGAAAGCTTTTGTTTTCTTCAGTGGAATTAACCCCTGATGGCAACTTTCGCGGAACTGGGCGGTATTATCTCGAAGGGTTAGGCGTAACAGATGAACCCGCAAGCGTTAGCACAACGCGAATGCGATTTAATAAGCGGAAAAGTAATTACTTTATTGGTAATAGTTCTCCGATGCTAATTAACGAAATCAAGGAAATAAACATGGCAGGGAAATTAAATAAAAAGCCTAAATGGCGCAGTCTTTTCAGCATTGAAGACGAACAGCCGCAGGAAGAGACGCCGCCAGCTGACGATAAATTACAGGCGTTAGCAGAAGCATTAGCCGCTTTGGAAACTCGCGTGTCTGCTCTTGAAACTAAAACGGATGAAACAGATTCAACCGTTGATGATATTCAAAGCGACGTTGAAACCGTGAAAGAGGTTGTTGATACGGAAGAGTTTGCCCGTCTGCGCGATAACCTTCCGGCTATCGTTAAAAACTTTAGCAAACAGTCAACGCGCTTGCCTGAAAAAAATCCGAAAGGCACGAAAACGGAATTTAAATTCTTATAAGAATTTGACCAGGGAAATTATTAACCGCCGATGGCGATTAAGGACAAATAACCAATGATTTTAAATGCAAAGGCGCGGGCTTATTTAAAGCAATTCGCGGCGGGCCTGGCTAAAGCCAACGGTCTTGAGGCAGACGAGGTGAAAAATTATTTCTCCCTGTCTGACCCGAAAGAAACCCAGCTGCGCGATGCGCTGCTGGAAAGCTCTGAATTCCTGAATTGGATCACCGTTGCTGACGTTGATCAGTTGTCTGGCCAAGTTGTCAGCGTAGGTTCTTCCGGTCTGCATACCGGCCGTATCGCCGAAGGGCGTTTCCGTCGCAAAGTCGGCGTATCCGGTAACGATTACAAGCTGGTAGAAACCGACTCTTGCGCCGCGCTGCGTTGGGATTTGCTGTCTATCTGGGCGAACGCTGGCAATGAAGATGAATTCTTCCAACGCGTACAGGCTTTCACTACCCAGGCTTTTGCGCTGGATATGTTGCGTATCGGGTTCAACGGTAAGGAAGTGGCGGACAACACCGATTACGTGAAAAACCCGAACGGCGAAGATGTAAACATCGGTTGGCATGAAATCGTGCGTAAGTGGGAAGACGGCAAGCAAATCATGACCGATGCGGTCACGCTGGATCAGCAGGGTGATTACAAGTCACTGGACGCCATGGCGTCAGATTTGATTAATGCCAAGATTCCGCAGCAGTTCCGCAATGACCCGCGCCTGGTGGTGTTGGTCGGTGCTGACCTGGTGGCGGCGGAACAGTACCGCTTGTATCAGGCAGCTGACCGCCCAACGGAAAAAATCGCCGCGCAAATGTTGCAAGACACCATTGCGGGCCGCCGCGCCATTATCCCGCCATTTATGCCGGGTAAGCGCATGGTTGTCACCACGCTGGATAACTTGCACATCTACACCCAGCGCAACACCCGCCAGCGTAAGGCGGAGTTTGTCGAAGACCGCAAGCAGTACGAAAACAAGTATCTCCGTAACGAAGGTTACGCGGTTGAGTACCTGGATTTGTACGCGGCAATCGATGAAAGCGCGGTGACGATTGGCACCGTAGTAGAGCCAGCCGAAAAAGTAGGGGAATAACCATGATGTCACCCGCGCAACGCCATACGGCACGGATTGCCGCAGAGGCCAAGCTTAAGCAGCATCGGGCGCTGGATGGCTCCGAAAGCATGCACGTTATGGCGGCCGCCTTACAAAAGGATGTTGAGGCGTTGCACGGGCTGACGCTGGCCCAAAAGGTGGCCATCAAGCGCGATCAGTATTTGCCGCGCTGGATGCCAACGGTTGAAAAGTACCTGGCCAGCGGCGAGGTACAGCGCAACCAGGTTTTAGCCTGGTGCGTGATTTGGCTCTTTGACGTGGGCGACTTTGACGCCGCCCTGGATTTGGTGGATATCGCCATCGAGCAGGGGCAGGAAACCCCGGACGACCTGAAAAGCAACTTTGTCACCTTCACGGCCGACACGGTGCTGGCCTGGGCGGAGGGGATGGCCAAGGAGGGCCAGCCGATTGAGCCGTATTTCTCCCGCACGTTTG
>NZ_JBQSVB010000013.1:0-110011 GCF_052376015.1 Ewingella sp. AOP8-B2-18 | reverse complement strand
ATAAGTCACATCACCGCACCAGGCCTGATTAGGCTCGGTAACAGCAAACTGGCGATCCAGATAATTAGGGATCTCAATGTGTTCCTTAGACGCCTTCTTATAACGATGGCCAAGTTGCTGACAGCTGATAATATTGAGCGCTTTCATCAGCTTTGTTGCCCGCCAGCGGCTCAGTTTTATACCTTTGGTTGTGAACATCGCGGCAATGCTTCGTGCTCCTGCTGAGCCGTTACTCTCGCGATAAACTTCACGCACAAGGCTCAGTAATGCCACTCTCGAGGCGTCAGGCTTCCTGGGCTGCCGCCAGTATTTATAACTGCTGCGATGAACCCCAAGCACGTTGCACACAACGGCAACAGGAAACCGCGCCCTGAGTTTCTCAACTAATGAGAATTGTTCAGGGAGTCTGACATCAAGAGCACGTTAGCCTTTTTTAATATATCCCTTTCTATTTCAACGCGTTGAAGTCTTTTCTTCAACTCACGTATCTCAATCTGCTCTGGTGTCATGGGTGAAGCTTTGGGGGATTTTCCCGCTCGCTCTTCTTTCAGTTGTCGAACCCATTTGTCCATCGTGGATTTGCGGACATTCATCGCAGTGGCAGCGGCGGCAACGGTGTAGTGCTGATCGAGTACAAGCTGGGCAGCTTCGAGGCGAAACTCGGGGCTAAAATTGCGTCTGTTACGTCCGGTCATAATTTCACCTGTTTTGACTATGAGGTGATGATATCACCTCTATTCAGGTGGCTAAATTCAGTGTGCCACTACAAAATCAGAGCCAGACCCATTAACTAGGGAGGAGTATGCGAGGCTTATAGAAGTTGCACCGTCACTTCAGGTGAAGAACATCTGGCGATTGGCGGTGAATACAGGGATGAGGCATGGGGAGATTTGCGCGCTGGCTTGGGAGGATATCGACCTGAAGGAGTGGACTATAACCATCACCAGAAATATGGCCGTTGTTAATCACTTCACGCCACCAAAAACAGAGAGCGGCAACAGAACTATCAAGTTGACGAACTCTGCTATCGAGCCGCTGAAGGAGCAAATGGCTTTAACGAGGATGGGGAAGCAAATAAAGGTAGATGTTCACCTTCGAGAATTTGGCAGAATTCGAAAAGATGATTGCACCTTCGTATTCTCCGCTCGCCTATCTGCAAGAAATGGAAAAGGTGGAGAATGGTACTCTCCAGGCGTGTTTAGCGGAACGTGGAACTTTGCCTTGAAAAAGGCTGGCATTCGTCATCGCAAAGCTTACGAAACAAAGCACACTTTTGCATGTTGGGCATTGAGCGTCGGGGCGAACCCCAATTTTGTAGCAAACCAAATGGGGCACACTTCAGCGCAGATGGTGTACAGCGTTTACGGAAAATGTATGAGTTAGAACAACAGCAATCAGATGGACATTTTAAACGCAGGATTTACGGGTGATGCCCCGTATATGCCCCGCGCTATATCACAGTGATGAAGTTCTTCAATAACTTCAATTAGTTACTTCGCCCAGCTAGGCTTATTTAAGATGTGGTCCTGCCAGTCCTCGACGTCGTCTTCGCGTACGGCGATGTAGCGCACGGAAATTCGCTCGGTGTGCATGGCGGATTTGGATGACTTATGCAGCAGCGGGTGCCATGGGAATAGCGGCTTACCCTCACCTATGAGGCGATACGCGCAAGTTGGTGGCAACCAGTCGAAGGTGGTGAGATTTTCACGGGTGAGTTTGATGCAATCCTCCTCCAGCGTGAAGCGGCGCTCGTAATTACGGCATTGGCAGGACTTAATGTTTAACTGGTTGCAGGCCACGTTGGTGAAATAGATTTCATCGGTGTCTTCGTCAATCAGCTTGTGCAGGCAGCATTGCCCGCAACCGTCGCACAACGCTTCCCACTCTTCGTCGGTCATTTCAGGCAGCGTTTTTTTCTGCCAAAAGTTGGGTTCAGTCATGGTGGCATCCGGTTCAAGTATAAAATGAGGGGGCTTATATAAACACTTTAGTGCAGAGATGCAAGTAAAGCCGCCCGAAATATCTCCGGGCGACCCACTGTCTTGAGGTAGATCAGAAAGCGCTAAATAACGCGAGTGGTCACCGACTTGCCGTTAACCGCGACTTGGATAGTGTCGCCGCCGGCCATCGGGCCGACGCCCTGTGGCGTACCGGTGAGAATAATATCTCCCGCGCGCAGCGTGAAGAAACGACTCATATAGGCAATCAGGGGCAGGATCTTAGTCAACATATCCTGCGTGTTGCCACTCTGGCGCACTTCATTATTCACAATCAGCTGGAGATCAGCCGACTGGGCGTCCCCAAACTCACTGACCGGAATAAAACCGCTAATTGGGCAAGAGCCGTCGAAGCCTTTGGCTTTTTCCCATGGCTGCCCTGCCTTCTTGAAGCCTGCTTGCAGGTCACGCAGGGTTAAATCCAGCGCAACGCCGTAACCGGCAATGGCGTTCGCCACGCGATCTTCGCTGGCTTGCTTGAGCGGCGTGCCGATCAGCACCGCCAATTCCACTTCGTGATGCACCGAACCTAAGTTCTGCGGAATGGCAATCGGCTGGCGAATATCGCAGAGCGCGGTTTCTGGTTTGATAAACAGCACCGGCTCGGGCGCAACCTGACTGCCCATCTCTTTAATATGGTCGGCGTAGTTACTGCCAACACACACCACTTTATTCACCGGAAAATCAAGTAATGCACCATTCCAGTCACGGTGTTGATACATGGGAAGCTCCTGAAAGTGTCAGTCAGCCGCCAAAGGGATTACGCCCCGTCGGCGCCGGAGAGGTCGCAGCCGGATCTGAGTTTTGCTCAGCTGGTGCAGCCTGTGATTGTTGCGTGACGGCGTCTGCCATCATGCCGATGCTCAATGCGAAATAGGTCGAACGGTTCCAGCGCATTATTGTGCGGAAATTATCATAGACCAGGAAGGCGCGGCCTTGAAGGTCATCCGGGGTGATAATCCATGCGCGGGTGGCGTTAGAAGCCAGTGGGCTGCCATCTACCTGCGTCACGCCCTGCTGCTGCCAATAACTGGCCGGGTGCATCTGATTGTTCTTCAGGCCGGTTTTGCTGGCATCAAAGCCGGCAGGCAGTTTCACTTCCTGTCCCCAGCTCTGATTGGCTTTCCAGCCTTCGGTAGACAGGTAGTTAGCGGTGGAAGCAAAGACGTCGTCGGTATTGTTCCAAATATCGATTTTGCCGTCGCCGTCGCCATCAGCGCCGTAGTTTAGATAGGAGGACGGCATAAATTGCGACTGCCCCATGGCGCCCGCCCACGAGCCTTTCATCATGTCGCTGGTTGCGTGGCCGGAATCGACGATTTTCAATGCCGACATCAGCTCTTTAGTAAAGAAGGCTTCGCGGCGGCCTTCAAATGCCAAGGTGGCGAGGGCCGAGAAGACATCCTCTTTACCCTGAATCTTGCCGAAGTTGCTTTCCATAGCCCACAGCGCAACGATGTATTGCGGCTGCACGCCGTAACGCTGGCTGGCCTGAGTTAACGCAGGCAGGTTTTGCTGGTAGTTGATTCGCCCCTGCTCGATTTTGGCTTCAGGCAGAACGCGCTTGAGGTAATCGTCGAGGGTAATTTTCTTTTCGAGCTGGTTACGGTCGGAGTTAATTACCCGATCGATAAAGTGCACATTGGCAAAGGCGCTGTCGATAGTCGCCTGACTAATCCCCTGCTGGCGAGCCTGAGTTTTCAGTTGCTCAACGTAGCCTGGAAATTGAGCCGGGTCACGCCCCTGCTCGGCCAACGTGGTTTTCGCAGGCTTCTCTGCGGCAGGAGCCTGAGCCGCAGGGGCTTGGGCCGCCGGAGACGCGGGGGTAGCAACACTTTCCTTAGCACAACCACTCAGCGTTACGCTCGTAATAAGCACAGCCAGTACCGACAATTTCATCAATCTGTTCCTTTTATCAAAGCACTTACACGTTGTTTACAACCTGAATGAGCCAGAAGATGAATGCAACCCGACAGCTCTGAATTTACAAAAACCTACCCAGAAGGACAGTATTCGCTTTATTTTTCGCCGTTTTGCAGATGCATATTCAATAAACTTTCCATCGGCGGTGGCACTTGCAAATAATAGCCCTGCTCGAGGAGTGATTGTTTTACTTTCTCAATATCGGCGGTGGCTAACTTTTCTCTTTGCCCCAGATTAATCGACATTGAGAACTGCGGTTGGCCGAAACCTTGTAATAATTCTTCAGGAACGCGAGAGAAATCGTCTTTTTTTTCGACATACAGGTAAGTCTGGTCACGTTTGGTACTTCTATAGATCGCACAAAGCATTTTTTTAACTCTAATTTATTGAAACGGTGGCTTGCCTAGATATAACTGTAACTATAACATGCTTAACGTACATCGGAATATCGCCCCCCGAGTGGTATTCCGGGGATTTAAAGTTGCTGAGACTGAGTCAGGATAGATGTCACAATCGCCAATAGAACTAAAAGGCAGCAGTTTTACCTTATCGGTTGTTCATTTACATAGTTCACAACCTGAGGTTATTTATCAGGCGTTACAAGAAAAAGTGGAGCAAGCTCCTGCTTTTCTGAAAAATGCCCCTGTTGTTATCAACGTCGCTGCGCTGACTGGCGAAGCGAACTGGAAAGACATTCAACAGGCTGTCGCTTCTGCTGGTTTTCGCGTTGTGGGCATCAGTGGTTGTAAAGACGAGCGCCAAAAGCGCGCCATCTCTCGCACCGGCTTGCCGCTGCTGAGTGAAGGCCGTGCCCAACGCGTAGCCGCCGAGCCGCCTGCTCCTGTTGTACCAGACAATGCGCCAGCGAAAACTCGGATCATTAGTACCCCTATCCGGTCTGGCCAACAAATTTATGCCCGTAACAGCGATCTCATTGTGACCAGCAGTGTGAGCGCCGGTGCGGAACTTATTGCCGATGGTAACATCCACATATATGGCATGATGCGCGGCCGTGCGCTGGCCGGTGCCGCAGGTGATGCAAACTGTCAGATATTTTGCACGCACCTGGGGGCTGAGCTAGTCTCTATCGCAGGGCAGTACTGGTTGAGTGACCAAATCCCGTCCGACTATTATGGACAGGCAGCCCGCCTCAGCCTGTTAGATAACGTGTTAACCATACAACCTTTAAACTAAGCCCTTTTGACAAGGAATCCTTTCATGGCACGCATTATAGTTGTTACATCGGGTAAAGGGGGCGTTGGCAAGACCACTTCAAGCGCAGCCATTGCTACCGGTCTAGCTCAAAAAGGTAAAAAAACCGTTGTTATCGACTTCGATATCGGTTTGCGTAACCTTGACCTGATCATGGGCTGTGAGCGCCGCGTTGTTTATGATTTTGTTAACGTGATCCAAGGTGATGCCACGTTGAATCAAGCGCTTATCAAAGATAAACGCACTGACAACCTGTTCATTCTTCCTGCTTCCCAAACCCGTGACAAAGACGCATTAACTCGTGAAGGCGTAGAGAAAATTCTTAACGACCTTAACGACATGGAATTCGATTTCGTGGTCTGTGATTCACCCGCTGGTATTGAAACCGGTGCTCTGATGGCACTGTATTTCGCTGACGAAGCTGTGATCACCACCAACCCAGAAGTCTCTTCTGTACGTGACTCCGATCGCATTTTAGGTATTTTGTCTTCAAAATCCCGCCGCGCTGAGAAAGGCTTAGATCCAATCAAAGAACACCTGCTTCTGACTCGCTACAACCCAGGCCGTGTAAGCCGTGGTGACATGCTGAGCATGGAGGATGTGCTTGAAATCCTTCGCATTCCGTTGGTCGGCGTTATTCCTGAAGATCAGTCTGTACTGCGCGCGTCTAACCAAGGCGAGCCGGTCATTTTGGATCAGGAATCTGACGCAGGTAAGGCGTACGACGACACCGTCAGCCGTTTGCTTGGTGAAGAACGTGCGTTCCGTTTTATTGAGGAAGAGAAGAAGAGTTTCCTGAAACGCCTTTTTGGGGGATAAACCATGGCCTTGTTAGATTTCTTTCTGTCCCGTAAAAAGCCGACAGCCAATATAGCCAAGGAACGGCTACAGATCATCGTAGCAGAGCGACGCCGCGGGGACAGTGAACCCGCCTATCTGCCAGATCTGAAGCGTGATATTTTAGCGGTCATCTGTAAGTACATTCAGATTGACCCTGAAATGCTCAACGTGCAGTTTGAACAGAAAGGTGACGATATCTCGGTACTTGAGCTTAACGTGACGCTGCCGGACTCGGAAGAAGCGCCTAAATGACAGAGATGGACATGTTCTGTTTGAAGGCGTTTGCTTCAAAATAGCTGCCCCCTGTTCGTCAGGGGGTAACTGTATATTTATACAAGTTACTCTTGTCCGCTGTTAATATTCCATAAAATTCGATTGAGAGTTGTCCCATTCTTACTCACTTAACCTTGCCCTATTCTGCAATAATTGCTGACCCTAATTCGTGTAGTATCCCCCCTTATTTCATTCCGCTAAAAATACGTTTCTCGATAAATAAAAAAAGAGCAGAACCGGTCTGCCCTTCTTTAATTTGTGATTTATCTCAAACGCTATCTCAAAGCACGACTGTTTATTTATCAGCCGCTGGGTTTTAATAATCTTTGAGGATTTCCAGCAAGCGCGTTTTTAACAAATCACCGCGCCAACCGCTTATAATTTCCGGCTCGCTTTCTTTGGTTTTTAACTGCCAGTGCCAATTTAATAACTGGTTAATTTGGCGTCTTGAGGCTAATAGCTCGACGCTCAGGCCACTCTCTTCGCTCACGGTTTGAATAAGCGCTTTGATATCTTTGAACACCTTGCGGTAGCCCGGTTGGTCAATCAGGCTCGACAATGGCGCAGGCAGCTCCTGCTCGTCCATAGCATTGGCTTCGGCCACCAGCGCCAACAGCGTACGGCCGTGGTAGCGAATTTCCGGGCCGCTCAGGCCTAATGCTTCCAGCTCGCCCAGTGACGTCGGCTGATAGCGCGCAACCTGCCACAGATTCTCTTCTCTCACCACGAAGTTCACCGCCAGGTCGCGCTGGCGAGCCTGTGTTAAACGCCATGACGCCAGCTTCTGCAAACAGGCCAGTTGGCGCGGACGTAGCTGGAAAGCATTGGTGATGTCGAGATAAGCCTGCTCCGGCTGCAACACTTCAGCACGGCGGCGACACAGCGACAGGCACTCGTCCAGCGCGGCGTCCATCCAACCTGCTTCCTGCGTTTCACGCATCAACTGCTCGGCCAGTGGTAGCAGATACCACACGTCGGCCGCCGCGTATACGCACTGCTTTTCGCTCAGCGGGCGGGCAATCCAGTCAGTGCGCGACTCGCTTTTATCCAGCTCAACGCCCGTGGTTTCCGCCACTAAACGTGCAAAGCCGCAAGAGAGCGGACGACCGCTGAACGCCGCGAGGATCTGAGTATCAATCAGCGGAACGGGAAGCACGCCAAAAGCGTTGAGGAATACTTCGAGATCTTCACTGCCTGCATGGAGGAATTTCACCACGTTTGGGTTCACCAGCAGGTCAATAAAGGGCTGCCACGCGGTGATCGGCAGTGGGTCAATCAGGGTCAGCGTTTCACCATCAAACAGCTGGATCAGCCCTAACTGCGGGTAGTAGGTGCGGGTTCTGACGAACTCGGTATCAAGGGCAATCTGGCTATGAGCCTGAGCTTGCAAACAAACCTGCGCAAGCGCGTCATTGGTGGTAATCAACTGATAGTTCAAACTTTGATTCTCTTAATCATATACCCGCCTTCTGACTGTCAATCGAAGGATGGATATTATTGCGTAAAACGTAACGACGCCGGACTTAGCCGGCGTCGTGGGAATCTGCGTATGATGAACCTAATTCGCTAGGCCGCGCTCTGCTTTGCGTCTGGCTTAGGTTTTTTATGTTCATCACGGAGCTCACGACGAAGAATTTTGCCAACGTTCGACTTTGGCAGTTCATCGCGGAACTCAACAATCTTCGGCACTTTGTAACCCGTCAGCATGCGTCGACAATGCGCCAGCAGCTCTTCGCTGGTCAGCGACGGATCTTTCTTCACGACGCAGATCTTGACGATCTCCCCGGATGATTCGCTCTCCACGCCGATAGCGGCCACTTCGAGCACTTTCTCATGCTGGGAAACGATATCTTCAATCTCGTTAGGATAGACGTTGAAACCGGAGACCAGAATCATGTCTTTTTTACGATCAATGATGCGTAAAAAGCCCTGCTCGTCCACTGTAACGATATCGCCGGTTGAGAGCCAGCCATCTTTTAACACTTCATCAGTCGCTGAGGGGCGCTGCCAATAGCCCAGCATCACCTGCGGCCCGCGAATTAACAGCTCGCCCGGCTCGCCGAAAGGCACTTCCTGGCCATTATCGTCGACAAGCTTCACCTCTGTCGATGGCACCGGCAAACCAATGCTGCCACTATAATGTTTCAAATCATAAGGGTTGCCCGCCACCAGCGGTGCGCACTCGGTCAGGCCATAACCCTCCAGCAGATGCTTGCCGGTGAGTTTTTCCCATTTATCCGCCACTGACTTCTGCACCGACATCCCGCCGCCCACAGACAGTCGCAGCGTGGAGAAATCCAGTTCGCGGAAATCTTCATTATTGAGCAGCGCGTTGAATAATGTATTCACACCACTGATGGTGGTGAATGGATATTTCGCCAGCTCTTTCACCATTCCGGGTATATCCCTTGGATTGGTGATAAGCAGGCTGCGGCCGCCCATTTCAATAAACAACAGGCAGTTCACGGTAAGTGCAAATATATGGTAGAGCGGCAGCGCGGTAACCACTAAATCATGGCCGGGTTTAAGCAGCGGAGAATAGGCGGCTTTAGCTTGTTCGAGGTTGGCCTGCATATTCCGGTGGGTCAGCATCGCGCCTTTGGCCACGCCGGTCGTGCCGCCAGTATATTGCAGGAAAGCCAAATCGCTGTTGATAACATCCGGCTTAATATATTGCATCCGCCGCCCCTGTTGCAGGACGCTGCGAAATGAGATGGCATTTGGCAGATGATATTTCGGCACCAGCTTTTTGACGTATTTCACCACGAAGTTAACCAGCGTGCCTTTGGCGGCGGAGAGCTGGTCGCCCATGCGGGTCAAAATTACGTGTTTAACCTGGGTTTTGTAGACCACCTTTTCCAACGTGTGGGCAAAGTTGGAAACAATGACAATCGCGCATGCGCCGCTGTCATTCAGCTGGTGTTCTAACTCACGCGGGGTGTAAAGCGGGTTAACGTTGACCACCACCAGCCCGGCGCGAAGCACGCCAAACAGGGCAATCGGGTACTGCAACAGGTTAGGCATCATCAGCGCAACGCGGTCGCCCTTCTTCAGCCCTAACTCATTTTGCAAGTAGGCGGCAAAAGCGCGACTGCGCTCTTCGAGCTTACGGAAGGTCATCACCTCGCCCATATTGATAAAGGCCGGGTTGTCCGCGAAACGCAGGGCAGCGTTTTCGAACATTTCGACCAATGAGCTATAGCGATCCGGGTCGATGTTCTCAGGAACATCAGAAGGGTAACGTTTTAGCCAGACCTTTTCCAAGGTATCACTCCTGCAATAATGTGCTGCTGCCATCTCAATATGACGAGTTTTATCATGCCTGTAACAATATTTTAACTCAGCTTACCAGTTGCGGTTCAAACAATGTTGAGGTTGAGAGGCTTGTCACTAATTTGTTGTGGGCTTCCATGGCCCAAAAAAGAAAAAGGCGACCAGAGTCGCCTTTAAAGTCTTACTCTACTGCTTAGTTATTCGGTCACGAAGGTTTCTACACGAGCCGGTTGTGGGTCATACCAGCCCGGTCCCCAGCCTGGACCAAAGCCTCTGCCCCAGCGCGAGTTATACGGGCCGTAGTAGCCCCACGGGCCAATCGGCTGTGGCGGCATCACCACCTGTTGAGACAGGCGCCAGCGTTTGTAGCTGTTAACGTCCACGGTGACAAAGTTGTAAGAGGTCTGGCCGATGGTGCCCTTCTCCGCGCCGGTTATTGGCCCGACGACGGTGACCAACTGGTCGCGCAGATCGACCGGATCCACAAAGCCGTTCACATAGGCGTGAATTCGCCCCAGCGACGCGGCGCCCAGAATCGGCCTTGCTGCGTCATCCAGCGGCACGGTGGCGATTTCCAGCCGCGTTTTGTTCTGCTCATTGGTCACGCTGATCACTTTACCGCCGAAGCGCGACTCTTGGCCGACATACAGCTGCGGCGCGCCCTGCACCACTTGCAGATTCATCTGCGGTGTATCCGTGGTACCGCGAATATCCGCAGGCACGGTAACACAGCCGGACAGCAACAAAACGCTTAAGCCGATGGCGCTGAGTGCCAGGCGTTTAGACTGAAAAACAGAACATTTAAAACCAGAAAACTGTTGCACTGCCGACCACCTACGCATTGTGAGAACTCCTGGACCATACCTACAATTTTGACCACGATTTAGTTCACAAGTTGCTAAAACTTAACGGCCCGGAAGCTTTTTCCAGGTCACTTCATTACGCAAGTAAACCGGCTCGGCATGCTCCGCGCTGACGCGAATGCCGGATTTCCACATGTTCAGCGCCAGAGGCAGCATATCTTCGGCCTGCGGCAGACACATTTTGCCATCAAATAATTCCACGGCAGATGATTCACCCAGCAAATCTGGGTAGGTCTGCCAACCGGTGCCAACAGTGGCAAAACGCCCGGTCAGTGCCTGAGCGCGGGGTAACAGCTGCTCGGGTTTCAGCACGGCTTCGGACTGCTCGCCCTGCCATTCGCCGTTTTCACCGCGTAGGTATTCACCCCAATAAACTTCACCCATGCGCGCATCAATCGCCGCTAAGACGCGTGTCGCTTGCGTCAGGCGATAGGCGCCCTGCGCCATGGTCATCAGCGTGGAAACGGGCAACAGCGGCAGCTCAGCGCCGAAGGCCAGCCCTTGCGCCACGCCAATGCCGATACGCACGCCGGTAAAGCTGCCAGGGCCGCGGCCAAAGGCTAGCGCGTCAACCTGATTCAGCGTCATGCCGGCTTCGGACAGGATCTGCTGCACCATCGGCAAAATGCGCTGCGTATGTTCACGGGCGCAAAGTTCGAAATGAGCGAGGGTTTCGCCATTATTGTAAAGCGCAACCGAGCAGGCTTCAGTCGCCGTATCAATTGCTAAAATTCGTGTGGACATGCCAAACCTCAGGCGGGAAAGAAAAGTTATGGGCCTTTTTCGCGGCCGAATATTAACACAAGCGCGGCGCTATTTCTGCTGTTGAGACTCTTGCAGGAAGCGGATTGCGCGGTCTAAATCTCGGGTGCGCGGCGTCGGCGGCAGGCTGTTTAAAAATACCTCGCCGTAAGGGCGCATCACCAGCCGGTTGTCGCAGATAATCATCACGCCGCGATCGTCGGTATCGCGGATCAAACGCCCGACGCCCTGCTTCAAGGTGATCACCGCGTCCGGCAGCTGGACTTCATTGAACGGATCGCCACCGCGCAGGCGGCAGTCTTCAATGCGCGCCTTGAGCAGAGGGTCATCCGGCGAGGTAAAGGGCAGTTTGTCGATAATCACGCACGACAGCGCCTCTCCGCGCACGTCTACCCCTTCCCAGAAGCTGCTGGTTGCCACCAGCAAGGCGTTACCCGCCTCGACAAACTGCGCCAGCAGCTGGCCCTTACTGGTTTCACCCTGCACCAAAACCGGCAGTGTCATGCTGGCACGAAACTCTTCGGCCAGTTCGCGCATCATCTGGTGCGAGGTGCAGAGGAAGAAGCAGCGCCCCTTGTTGGCTTCAATCACCGGGCGCAGCATGCGCGCCAGCTGGCGCGAGCCGCCGCGCTCGTTGGGCGAAGGCAGGAAGCGTGGCACGCAGAGCAGCGCTTGATTGGCGTAGTCAAAGGGGCTGGCGAGCAGCAGGGTTTCGGCGTCGTTCAGGCCGAGGCGCTCGGTAAAGTGATGCAGCTGATCGTTCACCGAAAGCGTCGCGGAGGTGAAAATCCACGCGCCCGGTTTGTCAGTCATCATTTCGCTGAATTTGTCAGTCACCGATAGCGGCGTCAGGGCCAGCACGAAGTGGCGCGAGTTGCATTCGTACCAGTAGCTGTAGCCGGGAATAGAGACATCTTTCAGACGCTTGAGGCGATTGCGATACAGCGTAGCGCGCTCGAACGCCGCGTCCAGCAAGGCCGAGCGGCCAAGGGAGAGCTTCACCACGTCGTAACAAAGCTCCAGCGCGTCATCAAGCAACAGCAGCGCGCGCTGGATGGCGGGCTGATTGAGCACGTCACGCAGATTGCCTCTAAAGCCCGGCTCGCCCAGTGCTAGGCGGAAGTCCATGGTGCTTTGGCTCAGGCGATCGGCGCTCTTTTGCAACTGAACCGAGTCGCGAACCTCGGTGCGATAGGCGATAGTGATGTCTTTCGCCATGTCCAGCAGCTGGCGGCTGGTCACCTGCTGGCCAAAATATTGGCTGGCAATGTCAGGGATCTGATGGGCTTCGTCGAAAATCATCACGTCGGCGGTGGGGATCAGTTCGCCAAAGCCGCTCTCTTTCACCACCATGTCGGCCATAAACAGGTGGTGGTTGACCACCACCACGTCGGCATCCATGGCTTTGCGGCGCGCCTTCACTACGAAGCAGTCTTTGTAGGCCGGGCAGTCGCTGCCCAAACAGTTGTCATTGGTACTGGTGACCAGCGGCCAGACATGGCTGTCTTCGGCCACCACCGAGCAGGTGCTGATGTCACCCTCTTCGGTCATGCTCGACCAGTTACGCAGATGCACTAAATCGCTCAGCGACTGGCTGGCAAGCTCGCCGCCGGAGAGCGATTGCTGCTCCAGACGCTCAATGCACAGGTAGTTGGAGCGCCCTTTCAGCAAAGCTAATTTGCCTTTGAATTTCAGCGCCGTGGCGACTTTTGGCAGGTCGCGGGAATAGAGCTGGTCCTGCAGGGCTTTCGAGCCAGTGGAGATAATGACTTTTTTGCCTGAACGCAGCGCGGGGGCCAGATAAGCGTAAGTTTTACCGGTACCTGTACCGGCTTCCACCACCAAACCTTGCTTATTTTTGATAGCCGTACTGACGGCCTGCGCCATGAGACGCTGAGGTTCACGGGGTTTAAAACCTTCAATTTTCTGCGCTAACGCGCCGTCTGGTGCAAAATCGTCTATCACGCTGTCTCTCTACCTGTACGGATCAGCAGTGATTATGCCAATCCTTACCCCTCTCTACCACCGACTTGTGCCGGTCCATTGCAATAAGCCTTTGTGATACCCTATTAGCAACATTAAAAAAGATGCCAAACAGGAGCACCTAAATGACTATCGAACGTATCAGACCCGAGCCGCGCATGTCCGACGTCGTGATCCATAACGACACCCTGTATTACACCGCCGTGCCGGAAAATCTGGACGCCGACGCCAAAGCGCAGACGGCTGAGACACTGGCTATCATTGACGCCGTGTTAAAAGAAGCGGGTTCTGATAAGAGCAAAATCCTCGATGCCACCCTGTTCTTGGTGCACAAAGAAGATTTTAAAGCGATGAACGAAGCTTGGGATGAGTGGGTTTCTCCGGGTAATGCGCCAGTGCGTTGCACCGTGCAAGCTAACCTGATGAACCCAAAATATAAGATTGAAATTAAAATCATCGCCGCGCGTTAATTCGCTTTTAGCGCCAAATGATGAAGACAAAAAAACCTCCCGCGGGAGGCTTTTTTATGCTGCGAAACAGCCGCAGATCACTGCTTGGCACCCGCTACGGCTTCTTGGGCCAGTTGGGTGATCCGCGCGTAATCCCCTGACTCCAGCGCATCTGCCGGAACCAGCCATGAACCGCCGATGCACAGCACGCTTTTCAGCGCCAAGTAGTCACGGTAGTTGTTTGGCGTAATGCCGCCGGTCGGACAGAAACGCACCTGCGGGAATGGCCCTGCGATGGCTTGCAGCGCTTTTACCCCACCGTTGGCTTCCGCCGGGAAGAACTTGAACTCGCGCAGACCGGCATCCAGACCCAGCATCAGTTCAGATACCGTGCTAATACCTGGGATCAGCGGAATTGGGCCAGCATTGGCAGCTTTCAGCAGCGGCTCGGTTAAGCCCGGGCTGATGGCGAACTGCGCGCCAGCGGCGGTTACTTCGGCCAGTTGTTCAGGGTTCAACACCGTGCCCGCGCCGATAATCGCGTCCGGCACTTCTTTGGCGATAGCTTTAATAGCGTCAACCGCGCAAGCGGTGCGCAGAGTCACTTCCAACACTCGCACGCCGCCCGCAACCAAAGCTTTCGCCAGCGGCACCGCGTGTTCGAGTTTGTTAATCACAATCACCGGAACCACCGGACCTGTGGTCAGGATCTGTTCCGCGCTTGTTTTCCAGTTTTTCATCGTTGTCTCCGTTCATGCCCGCAGGCATCGTTGTGATTGTTGGCGCGCCCCTGCCACAGGGCCTGCATGTTTGCAGGTTACCGACCACACCACATAGCTACTTTACAGCCGAATGATTGGGGATAGTAAATCTGAAAAAACAAAATAAAAAACCGCTGCATAGGCAACGGTTTTAGTGAGTGCTGTTAAGCCGACCAATAGACGCTGACCGGCGTTTGCTGTTGATTCAGCACCGCGCGGACCGGCATTTCATTCACGTCGGTCCCCTTTTCAGCGCGCTCATAGACATCGCGCTTGGCTTCGCCGTTCAGATGCAAATAGATATTGCGACTGTCGAGCAGCACCGGCAAGGTCAGCGTAATGCGGTCCAGAGGCGCAGTCAGCGGGGTCATACCCAGACAGGTGCGCCCCGAGTCCAAATCCAAGGCTTCGCCAAGGTTTGCCGCACCGGGGAACAGTGACGCCGTGTGGCCGTCATCGCCCATGCCGAGGATCACCACGTCGATAGGTCGCGGCAATTGCTGCAACGCCACTTCGGTGGCGGATGCCCCTTCAAACGGCGACGCGGCATCGTTCTTCAGGCCAATAAAGGTCGCGGCAAGCGCCGGGCCTTGCAGCAGGTTGTTACGCACCGTTTTTTCATTGCTGGCGCTATTGTCCGGGCTGACCCAACGTTCATCAGCCAAGGTGATCACCACCTTGCTCCAGTCCAGCTCCTGACGTGCCAGCAGCGTGAACAGGTCGACCGGCGTGCGGCCCCCTGATACCACCAGACTGGCTTTGCCGTTTGCTTTGATGCCTTCACGCAGCGCATCCGCAATCTTTCCGGCGAAGTTTTGGGTCAGCGCCAGCGCGCCGGAAAATTCGACAAAATTGGCCATCAGTTTCCCTTTATTCGAACTCGTTCCATGAACGACCATCGCGGGTGATCATCGCAACAGAAGCCACAGGGCCCCAAGTACCAGACTGGTAAGGTTTCGGTGCTTCGCTCTCGGCTGCCCACGCGTTCATGATGGAGTCTACCCATTTCCAGGCTTCTTCCACTTCGTCACGACGCACGAACAGCGCCTGAATACCGCGCATGGTTTCCAGCAGCAGACGCTCGTAAGCATCAGCAATGTGCTGCTCGTTAAAGGTCTCGGAGAAACTCAGGTCCAGCTTGGTGGTTTGCAGACGGTGTTTGTGCTCCAGACCCGGCACTTTGTTCAGCACTTCGATCTCGATCCCTTCGTCCGGTTGCAGACGAATGGTCAGTTTGTTCTGAGGCAGCTGCTGGTAAGAGTCGCGGAACAGGTTCAGTGCCGGGCTCTTGAAGTAAACCACGACTTCTGAACATTTGGTTGGCAGGCGTTTACCGGTACGCAGGTAGAAAGGTACGCCAGCCCACTGCCAGTTATCAATATCCACGCGAATAGACACGAAGGTCTCAGTGGCGCTGGTCTTGTTGGCGCCCTCTTCTTCCAGATAACCCGGAACCTTCTTGCCTTGCACGAAACCGGCGGTGTACTGGCCGCGAACGGTGGTTTCACGCACGTTTGACTGGTCAATGCGTCGCAGCGAGCGCAGCACTTTCACCTTCTCATCACGGATACGGTCGGTGCTCAGGTCAGCCGGAGGCGACATGGCAATCATGGTCAGGATTTGCAACAGGTGGTTCTGGATCATGTCGCGCATCTGGCCGGCTTTGTCGAAGTATCCCCAGCGGCCTTCGATCCCCACTTCTTCCGCCACGGTGATCTGCACGTGGTCGATAGTGCGGTTATCCCAGTTGCTGGCAAACAGGTTGTTGGCAAAACGCAGGGCCAACAGGTTCAGAACGGTTTCTTTACCCAGATAGTGGTCAATACGGTAGACCTGAGATTCGTTGAAATACTCTGCGACTTGGTCATTGATAACCTGGGAGGATTCCAAAGAGGTGCCGAGCGGCTTCTCCATCACGACGCGCGATGGCTCTTTGTTCAGACCGGCTTCACCCAGACCACGGCAGATGGCACCAAAGGTGCTTGGCGGCATGGCGAAATAGTTGATGGTGGCGCGGTTCTGCTGGTCGAGCATTTTGCCCAACACTTTGAAGTGCTTGAGGTCGTTGACATCAAGGTTACAGAATTCGAAACGAGCGCTGAGTTTTTCCCACAGCTCTGGCTCCATTTTTTCTTTCATAAAGGTCGTCAAAGCTTCTTTAACAACTTCTACATATGCAGCTCTGTCCCACTCCGCGCGACCTACACCGATGATTTTGGTGTCAGGATGGATGTGGCCAGCCTTTTCTAATTGATACAGGGAAGGCAACAGTTTACGGCGCGCAAGATCGCCTTTAGCACCGAAAATAACCAGGTCACACGCCTGGGCTGTCTGGGTTACCGCCATGTTCTTCTCCTTAGTGCAGGAATCACCCTCATAATTCATGTTGCAGGTCGATTCCCACAACCCGATTTATTCGGGGTATCTATTGTAATTTTATTTCAGCCACAATGTACTCTGATCGGTTGTAAGCAGTAAACCTCGATCTAAGACCTTAATAAATGAATTAAAACCACATATTTTGTCATGGTTGTTAAAATCGTTCAAAAATTACGCGAAGATATGTAATTTTATGACAAAACTGATAGCCATTTACCAGATTGAAATTTAGATCTCGGTCATACTCTGGTGATAAAAGCTTGAATTACACCAGTTTGCTCCTGCCAACCGTAGTTAGCTCGTAGTATATTTTCACCAAACCGACATGATTTCCTCTTTTCACAGAAATCGTTGAAACCTATGAGTGGCACCCTAATGAATACATTAGAAAAAATCCAAAGCCATTTGGACATTCTGAGCAAATCCGAGAGGAAAGTCGCAGAAGCAATTCTCGCCTCACCCCAAACCGCCATCCATTGCAGTATCGCGACCCTGGCCCGCATGGCCGATGTCAGTGAACCTACTGTAAACCGTTTCTGTCGCCGCCTCGATACCAAAGGTTTTCCAGATTTTAAATTACATTTGGCGCAAAGTCTGGCTAACGGCACGCCTTATGTGAACCGTAACGTCGATGAAAGCGACGGCGCCGATGCCTATACCGGCAAGATTTTCGAATCCGCCATGGCGACCCTCGACCAAGTCAAAAACTCGCTGGATATCGGCGCGGTAAACCGGGCGGTTGACCTGCTGACTCAGGCGAAAAAGATCTCTTTCTTTGGCCTCGGAGCCTCTGCCGCCGTGGCTCATGATGCGATGAACAAGTTCTTCCGCTTCAATATTCCGGTGGTCTATTTCGACGACATCGTAATGCAGCGTATGAGCTGCATGAACTGCACCGAAGGCGACGTGGTGGTGTTGATTTCGCACACCGGGCGCACTAAGAATCTGGTAGAACTGGCCCATCTGGCGCGGGAAAACGACGCCACGGTGATTGCCATCACTTCGCACAACACGCCGCTGGCTAACGAAGCCACGCTGGCGCTGCTGCTGGATGTCCCTGAAGACACTGACGTATATATGCCGATGGTTTCGCGTCTGGCTCAACTGACCCTGATTGACGTACTCGCCACCGGATTTACCCTGCGTCGCGGGGCAAAATTTAGAGATAACCTGAAGCGGGTCAAAGACGCGTTGAAAGAATCGCGCTTTGATAAGGGTATGCCCGTCCCCAGCGTTTTTGACTAAGCGTAGACCGAATGAAATAGAAGCGCCTTAAAAGGCACATTTTGAACATTGGGACCGCACAAATTAGACATTTTTTAGGGAGTTTGGCACCCTCAGCCTCAATGATGAACCCATCAATGTGCGCAGAAGTGCCTAAAACCAAACACGCGGCGAGTAACGCAGGTGAAACGCAATGGCCTTAAAATCACACACCGCACCGAAGTAGGTTACCGCTGTTTTTTGCACGACAAATGTTCACCAGTCAACGGAGTAATACATGTCCAGAAGGCTCAGAAGAACCAAAATTGTTACTACCCTCGGCCCTGCTACAGACCGTGATAATAATCTGGAAAAGATTATTGCCGCCGGCGCCAACGTAGTTCGGATGAATTTCTCCCACGGAACCGTTGAAGACCACATTATTCGCGCTAACAAAGTGCGCGAAATCGCCGCCCGCCTCGGGCGCCACGTTGCCATCCTCGGTGACCTGCAAGGCCCTAAAATCCGCGTATCGACCTTTAAGGAAGGCAAAGTCTTCCTGAACATCGGCGATAAATTCCTGCTCGACGCCAACATGAGCAAAGGCGAAGGCGATAAAGAGAAAGTCGGCATCGACTATAAAGGCTTACCGGCCGACGTGGTTCCCGGCGATATCCTGCTGCTCGACGATGGCCGCGTGCAGCTCAAAGTGCTCGAAGTTCAGGGCATGAAAGTCTTTACCGAAGTCACCGTTGGCGGCCCGCTGTCCAACAATAAAGGCATCAACAAGCTGGGCGGTGGCCTGTCAGCCGAAGCCCTGACCGAAAAAGACAAAGCCGATATCATCACCGCCGCAAAAATTGGCGTCGACTATTTGGCCGTCTCCTTCCCGCGCACTGGCGAAGACCTGAACTACGCTCGCCGCCTGGCCCGTGACGCAGGCTGCAACGCGCAAATCGTTTCTAAAGTAGAACGCGCCGAAGCCGTGGCAACTGACGCCGCCATGGATGACATCATTCTGGCCTCTGACGTGGTGATGGTTGCCCGTGGCGATTTGGGTGTGGAAATCGGGGACCCAGAGCTGGTAGGGATTCAGAAGAAACTGATCCGCCGCGCTCGCCAGCTGAACCGTGCCGTGATCACCGCAACCCAGATGATGGAGTCGATGATTACCAACCCAATGCCGACCCGTGCTGAAGTCATGGACGTGGCTAACGCCGTGCTTGATGGCACCGACGCCGTGATGCTCTCTGCGGAAACCGCCGCGGGTCAATACCCGTCTGAGACAGTAGCCGCCATGGCCCGCGTGTGTCTGGGCGCGGAGAAGATCCCAAGCATTAACGTCTCTAAACACCGCCTCGACGTGGAGTTCGACAACATTGAAGAAGCTATTGCCATGTCTTCTATGTATGCCGCTAACCACCTGAAAGGCGTAACGGCGCTTATCGCCATGACCGAGTCTGGTCGCACCGCGCTGATGATGTCACGTATCAGCTCCGGCCTGCCAATCTTCGCCATGTCGCGCCATGAGCACACCCTGAACCTCACCGCCATCTACCGTGGTGTTACTCCGGTGTTCTTCGACAGCAATAATGATGGCGTGGCCGCCGCGCACGACGCCGTTACCCTGCTGCGCGACAAGGGTTATCTGTTATCCGGTGATTTAGTGATCGTCACTCAGGGTGATGTCATGAGTACCGTCGGCACAACAAATACCAGCCGCGTATTACGAGTAGAGTAATAACCCGTCCAACCATAAGGGGAGTCACCTCCCCTTAGTAATAATCTAGTAATAAAAAGCCGATTCTGTGGAATCGGCTTTTTCATATTATTCCCTCCGCACTATTCATTTTATGCACAATAAATTCACCTCAAGATTAATATTCCGCTTTATTTACCCGCTATTTTTGTGCTTTATAATTCCACATTGTAATAATGGATTAGCTAGCAACAATCAAAAGACACAATGTTATTAATGGATAATATTCCATATTTGTTATTTAAAACCCGGACTAAAAGCGTCATTTGGAATAACAAATGTAGAAAGATCCTATGTGAATATGCCCCAGAACGGCCAAAACCCCACAAAAACGTGATGCAGATCACAAAATATCATTAACGATGCTACTTTGATGAGAATGTTTATCATTGTCATTGAATGATAATGATTTGCATTTATAATGTTCTTCATCGGTTAATGACCTAAAAAATGCCAATCACAGGAATTTACACAAGACAAAAGACTGATAATTTACCTTAACTAAATATCATTATACTAAACTCGCATTAGCGCGGCGCTTGCCCGTGCCTGATGACTAATAAACTTAATTTAACTATCCCGGCTAAGGCTGGCGGCTTCCCCACGCCTGCTGCAAGCCCAAACGGATAGCAAAAGGAATGTTTCATGAGCCAAATAAATTATTCCGAACTCTCTTTTACCCACGAAATGGTAAATGAAAATCAGGGTTTTATTTTCAATCAACACTCCACAGATGAGTGGCAAAAACACATTGAAAATGGCCTTGAAATAATCAAAGGCCATATTAATAACAAGGAAAAACCTTTTTCCGGCATTACTCCAGCAGAATTAGCCGATCAGTTCCGCCATATTGACCTGACTCAGCCCCTGCCCGGCACTCGATTGGCGCTGGAAGAATTAGATGATTTATATCTGCAACATGCGGTCTATTTCCACCACCCAAAATATATCGCGCACCTTAATTGCCCGACGGTAGTGCCGGCCCAATTAGCCGAGCTGTTTATCAGCGCCATCAACTCCTCAGTGGATACCTGGGACCAGAGCGCAGGCGGCACGCTGATTGAGCAAAAGGTGATTGACTGGACGCTGGCGCGGATCAAATTCGGCCCGCAGTCGGACGGCATTTTCACCAGCGGTGGCACTCAGTCTAACCTGATGGCGATGCTGCTGGCCCGCGACGCCTTCTGTAAGCGCACCCATCCTGAACACAGCATCAAATATCAGGGGCTGCCGTCTGACGCCAACCGCTGGCGCATTTTCACTTCACAGGTGAGCCACTTCAGCATCCAAAAATCCGCCGCCCTGCTCGGCCTTGGCTATGACGCCGTAGTGCCCGTCGCCTGCGATGACGCTTTCCGCATGGACGCTGACGCCTTGAAGCAAGAGATGGCACGCTGCCACGCCGAAGGGCTGATCCCTATCGCCGTGGTCGCCACCGCCGGCACCACCGACTTCGGTAGCATCGACCCGCTGCACGAAATCTCGCAGGTATGCCGCAGCGAAAACATCTGGATGCACGTAGATGCCGCCTACGGATGCGGCCTGCTGGTATCGCCGCAGCACCGCCAGCGCATTGACGGTATTGAGTTAGCGGATTCCGTCACCGTCGATTACCACAAATCCTTCTTCCAGCCAGTGAGTTGCAGCGCGTTCTTCGTCAACGACCAGAAGCATTTCGAGCACGTGGCCTGGTATGCCGACTACCTCAATCCACTGAGCGCCAAGCTGGAAGGTACGCCGAACTTGGTCAACAAGAGCATTCAAACCACCCGTCGCTTTGACGCCCTGAAAATGTGGCTGACGTTGCGCATCATGGGCCAGCAGGCGCTGGGCGAATCCTTCGACACCCTGCTGGCACTGGCGGTTGAAGGCCACCAGCAGATGGTCAATCACCCGAACATCGAGGTGCTGCATAAGCCTGAACTCAGCACCCTGGTGTTCCGCTTTGTGCCGCGCCAGTCGCTGAGCGACGAGCAGCTTGATGCGGTGAATGCCGATATTCGCAAAGCCATTTTCCGCTCGGGCAATGCGGTGATCGCCGGTACCAAAGTGGATCAACGCCAGTATTTGAAATTTACCCTGCTCAATCCAGCCACCACCGCCGCAGACATTGCCGACGTGATTGGTCTGGTTGTGCATTATGGCAAAGAGCTGACCAGCGCAGCGCTTAGCTCAGCTTTTCATCAAGGAACTGGCGAGTAAGGAACACACTATGTCTATGACGCAAAACAGCACTCAAACCTATGATTTTATCGCCGTGGGCATCGGCCCGTTCAACCTCGGACTGGCCTGCCTGACGGACCCGATTGAGCAGCTCAACGGGCTATTTATCGACCAAAATCCGGGCTTTGACTGGCACACCGGCATGATGCTGGAGAGTGCCATGCTGCAAACCCCGTTTATGGCGGATTTGGTGACGCTGGCAGACCCAACCAGCCGCTTCAGCTTCCTCAACTACCTGAAGCAAAAAGGCAAAATCTACTCTTTCTACATCCGTGAAAATTTCTTCATGATGCGCAAAGAGTTCAACCAGTACTGCCAGTGGGTGTGCAGCGAACTGTCTAATTTGAAATTCGCTACTCGCGTGGAAATGGTCACCTGGGACGAAGCCAAGCAGTGCTATCTGGTGCACACCCAGTCCACGCAGAGCAGCGAAAAAGCCGTATATCAGGCTAAGCGACTGGTGCTGGGCACCGGCCCGTCGGCCTGGATGCCGCCCTGCTCGCGCGGCGTGAGCCAGCAAATTCACCACTCCAGCGCCTATTTGCCGAACAAAGAACAGGTGCAAAGCTCGAAATCCATCACCGTGGTGGGCAGTGGTCAAAGCGCGGCGGAAATCTACTATGACCTGCTTTCCGACATCGAAAAACATGACTACCAGCTGACGTGGGTGACGCGCGCGCCGCGCTTCTACCCGCTGGAGTACAGCAAACTGACGCTGGAGATGACCTCGCCGGAGTATATCGACTACTTCCACCAGCTGCCGATGAGCAAGCGCGATCAGCTTAATCGCGAGCAAAAGGGGTTATATAAAGGCATTAACATCAGCCTAATCAATGACATTTATGACCTGATGTACACCAAGCGGCTCGACGGCCCGCTGAATGTCAATCTCTACACCCATTCCGAATTAACCGCCATGAGCCGCAACCCTGATGGCACGCTGGACATGACCTTCCTGCAACAAGAGCAGCGGCAGGAGTATCGCCACAATACCGAATCGGTGATTTTAGCGACCGGCTATGGCTACCAGCCGCCGCAGTGCATTGAAGGCATTCACTCGCGCATTCAGTGGGACGACGCCGGGCGTTTTGCGGTCAATCGCAACTACAGCATTGACGCCAATAACCAGATTTTTGTGCAAAACGCCGAGCTGCACACCCACGGCTTCGTGACGCCAGACTTAGGCATGGCCTGCTACCGCAACAGCAGCATCATCCGCGCCATGCTCGGTGACGATATTTATCCGATTGAAAAATCCATCGCGTTCCAGACATTTTGCGCCCGCGAACTGGGTGAATAACCCCCAATCAAGGAGACATGACCATGTTTGATACGCTGCCCAAGCCGCTGTTTTCCCGCTCGCGCGATGCCGGAAACCTGACGCTGCGACCGCTGAAATTTCCGCAGGACGCCGACACCCTGCATAGCTGGATGACCAAGCCCTATGCCAAATTCTGGGGCATGCTCGACAGCCACCGCGACGACGTGGAGACGTTTTACCGCGAGCTGACCGCCAGCAACCCTCACGCCGCGCTGATGGGCGAGCACGATGGCAAACCGGCGTTTTTGATTGAGTGCTATCCGGTGCAGGAAGACCCGCTGCACGAGCATTACGACGTCCAGCCCGGTGATATCGGCATGCACATTCTGCTGGCCCCAGCCGACCGCCCGCTGCCGGACTTCAGCTGGCAGGTGTTCTCCACCGTAATGGAGTACCTGTTCAGCCTGCCGGATGTGCTGCGCGTGGTGGTGGAGCCGGACGTACGCAATGACAAGATCCATCGCCTGAATAAACGCGCCGGTTTCCAATACCGGCGCCAAATCACTCTGCCTCATAAAACCGCGTGGCTGGCTTTTTGTGAGCGTGAAGACTATTTACTGGCCCGCCAAAAGGAACAAAACATGTCGAAACACCCTGCCGCCATGCAAACCGGCAAGCACCTTCATCCGGCCAACTGGGCCAAGGCCAATGCCCTGCTGCTGCGTAAATGCTTGTCCGAGTTAGCCCACGAGCGGCTGATTGAACCTAAAGTGCTGAAGAGCGACGAGCACTGGAGCGAGTACCAGCTGGCCGCCCCGGCCAGCGAGGTGGAGTACCGTTTCCGCGCCCGCCTGCTGCCGCTGAACGACTGGCTGATTGATCTCGACAGTATCCAGCGTCTCGACAATCTCGCGCCGCAGCCATTGGACGCCTTACAGTTCATCATCGAATTTGCCGAACAAATCGGTATTTCGCAGGCTATGCTGCCGACCTACATGGAAGAGATTTCCAGCACCTTGTACGGCAGCGCGTGGAAGTTGGAAAACAACCACAGCACCGCCAAATCGCTGAGTCAGGCTGACTTCCAGACCGTGGAAACAAGCATGACCGAAGGTCACCCGAGCTTTATCGCCAACAATGGCCGCATTGGCTTCGACGCCGCCGACTACGTGCGTTACGCGCCAGAAGCCGCCAGCCCGCTGAAGCTAGTGTGGGTGGCGGTGCATCACGACAAGGCGCACTTCGCCAGCGTTGAAGGTCTGCCTTACGAGAAGCTGATCGCCGAAGAGTTGGGTGAAAAGCAGATTCAGGCTTTCACTCAGCAGCTGACAGAGCGCAACCTCGACCCGAAAAATTACTACTTTATGCCGGTTCACCCCTGGCAGTGGCAGAACAAGCTGCTGACCGTCTTCGCGCCAGATATCGCGCGTAATTACCTGATTTATCTAGGTGAAGGGGAAGATGACTATCTGGCGCAGCAGTCGATTCGCACCTTCTTCAACGCCAGTCAGCCAACCCATCGCTATGTGAAAACCGCGCTCTCTATCCTGAACATGGGCTTTATGCGCGGGCTGTCGCCTTACTACATGGCCACCACGCCGGGCATCAACGAGTGGCTGGCCGAATTGGTGGAAAACGACGCCTATCTGCAAGCCAACGGTTTTAGCATTCTGCAAGAAGTGGCCTCCCTCGGTTATCACAACCACTATTTCGAGAATGCGATTAAAGGCGACAGTGCTTACAAGAAGATGTTTGCCGCGCTGTGGCGACAAAACCCGGTGGCCTGGTTGCAGCCAAACCAGCGCCTGATGACCATGGCGTCGCTGCTGCACACTGACTTCAACGGCGATGCGCTGATTGTTGAGATGATTAAATCTTCAGGATTGGACGCCGCCGACTGGCTCAAACGCTACACCACGGCTTACCTCAGCCCGCTGCTGCACTGCTTCTATCACTATGATTTGGTGTTTATGCCGCACGGCGAAAACCTGATCCTGCTGTTTGAAAACAATATCCCGGTCAAAGCCTACATGAAGGATATTGCCGAAGAGATTGCGGTGATGAACCCGGACGCCAAGCTGCCGGAGAAGGCCAAACGCCTTGCCGTGGACGTGCCTGAGCAGCTGAAGATCCTGTCTATCTTCACCGACGTGTTCGCCGGAGTGTTCCGCTTTATCTCGCGCATTCTGGAAGAGCAAAACCTGATGTCTGCCGATGACTTCTGGAAAGTGGTCGCCGACACCGTGCACGACTATCAGCAGCAATATCCTGAGCTGGCGGAGAAGTTTGCCCGCTACGACATGTTTGGCGCGGAGTTCACCCACTCTTGCCTCAACCGCCTGCAACTGGCGAATAACCAGCAGATGATCAACCTGTCGGACCCGGCGCAAAACCTGAAATTCGCCGGTACCCTAGACAACCCGATTGCTCGCTATAAAAACTGATCGTTCACCGTTTTATGCAGTTATTCAGCGCGGCCTTTGCAGGCCGCGTTTTTCAGTTTTCTGGAACCTTGAAAATATTACCCAGACATACTGGGTATGGAGTTTGATATGTCGTCCGTGTTTCAACCCGCAGAACGGCTTGGCCGTCGGCAGTGGCTGTTTCCGCTCTCGGTGGTGTTATTTGAATTCGCTACTTATATCGCCCATGACATGATCCAGCCTGGCATGCTACAGGTCATTAGTGACTTTAGCGCCAGCGCCGACTGGGTATCGGCCTCCCTCACTGCCTACCTGTGTGGCGGCATCATGCTGCAATGGCTGCTCGGGCCGCTGTCTGACAGACTGGGGCGCCGTCCGGTATTACTCACCGGCGTGGCTTTCTTTGTCGTCACCTGCCTCGGCACCTTACTGACGCAAAGCATTGAGCAATTTATTTTGATGCGTTTCCTGCAAGGTATGAGCCTGTGCTTTATCGGCGCCGTTGGCTACGCCGCGATTCAGGAAGCCTTTAACGAAAGTTTGAGCATCAAGCTGATGGCGCTGATGGCCAACGTCACGCTGATCGCGCCTCTGCTCGGGCCTTTGGCGGGCGCGGCCTTTATTCACTACGCGCCGTGGAAAGCCATGTTTGGGCTGTTTGCGCTGGTGTCGCTGCTGGCATGGTGGGGCTTATGGCGCAGTATGCCGGAAACCGCGCCGCGCGACGGCCAGCCGTTCTCCTTCCGCCGCCTGCTGGCCGATTACGGACAGGTGCTGGGCAATAAAAGCGTGGTGTTTGGTTCACTGTCTATCGGGCTTATCACCCTGCCACTGCTGGCGTGGGTGGCGCAGTCGCCGGTGATTCTGATTCAGGACGCGGGCATGTCGCCGCTGCAATATGGCTGGCTGCAAGTGCCGATTTTTGCCGGTCTGATCATCGGCAATCTGCTGCTGACTAAGCTCAGCGGCAAAGTGAAAGTCACCACGCCAATTTGGCTGGGCATCGTGCCGATCGTGCTTGGGCTGGCAATCACCGCCGTGGCCGCCACCTTCTTTGCTCACGCATGGGGCTGGGTGATCGGCGGCTTGGGCTTGTACGCGATGGGTTCAGGATTGGTCAATGCAGGCTTATATCGCCTGACGCTGTTCTCAAGCGCCGTAGGCAAAGGCACGGTGGCGGCGGCGCTGGGGCTGATCACTATCTTAGTGTTTGCGCTGGGGATTGAGGTCGCCAAGCTGCTCTACTTCGCCGACGGCAATGCTCGTTTCAACCAGTTCACTCTGCTGAGCGGCGTGGCGGGAACCTTGCTGATCACCCTGTTCTTAACCTCGCGCAAAAAGCCGGGTCACTAAGGTTAAACGGCAGAAAGCAAAAGGCTGAGGTGATCTCAGCCTTTTTATTTTCTTCAAGGATGTAACACGGCAGTTTACTTAGGGAACAGCTCGTCGCGGGAGTACGGCTCTTCTTCGCCCGGCTTGCGGGTTTTCAGCAGCTTGAGGATCCAGGTGTACTGCTCGGGGTTCGGCCCCACCAGCAGTTCAACCTCTTCATTCATGCGACGGGCAATCTGAGTGTCGTCGGCGGTGGCTAAATCGTCCATTGGCGGGCGAATATAGATATCCAAACGATGCTCGTGGCCGTTGTACACCGGGAACAATGGAACGATGGACGCGCGGCAAACCTTCATCAGACGCCCTACCGCTGGCAGCGTCGCCTTGTAGGTGGCGAAGAAATCCACGAACTCGCTGTGTTCCGCGCCATGGTCCTGATCCGGCAAGTAATAGCCCCAATACCCCTGACGCACTGAGCTGATAAACGGCTTGATGCCGTCATTGCGCGCGTGCATGCGGCCGCCAAAGCGACGACGCACGCTGTTCCACAGGTAATCTGTCAGCGGGTTCTTCTGATTATGGAACATGGCGGCCATAGGTTGCCCGGTGGCGGCCATCAGCATCGCGGGGATATCCACCGCCCAGCCGTGCGGCACCAGAAAAATGACGTTTTTGCCGTCGGCCTGCATCTGGTCGACAATCTCCTTGCCGTGCCACTTAACGCGGCTCAGCACCTTCTCAGGCGCGCGACAGGCCAGCTCGGCCATCATCACCATCGACTGCGGGGCGGCGGCAAACATCTCATCAATGATGTGTTCGCGCTCGGCTTCAGGCACTTCCGGCATGCAGTACAGCAAATTGATTCGAGCACGGCGGCGCGCGCCTTTAGCGAGCTTGCCCGCCAGTCGGCCCAGGCTGCCCAAAATCGGGTCACGGACTTTGACTGGAACATACGCCATTGCGGCCATAGCACCGACGCCAAGCCATACCCCCCAGTAGCGCGGATGGTAAAAGGCTTTCTGAAATTCTGGAATAAATTCGACGTTCGATTTTTTCTCTGGCTGCATAGATGGCTCTGAATACATAGCTCTTAAAACAATAATTCGGACAATGATAAGTGTAGTGCATGATTTTGCAAAGAAACTCACCACCTCGTCGGAGCAGAAAGACGCAAAAAGCGCTTCAGGCATGCCCTAAAAGCATGCCTGAAACGTCAGCGTGACGCTGAAACAAACTGATTTGCGGAATTAATTCAGCTTCAACTGCGGAATAACTTGTTTGACCGTAGCCAGATAGTCAGCGCGATCTTTACCCGTCAGCCCTTCTGAACGCGGCAACTTGGCGGTCAACGGATTGACGGCCAGCTGGTTAATCCACATTTCAAAGTGCAGGTGCGGCCCGGTAGAGCGCCCGGTATTGCCGGACAACGCGATGCGGTCACCACGTTTAATCTTCTGACCCGGCTTCACCAGGATTTTGCGCAGGTGCATGTAGCGCGTCATGTACTGGCGGCCGTGACGAATGGCAATGTAGTTACCTGCCGCACCGCCGTTTTTCGCCACCATGACTTCGCCATCGCCCACGGCCAATACCGGCGTACCGACGGGCACCGCGAAATCGACGCCACGGTGCGGCGCGATACGGCCAGTGACCGGGTTCAAACGACGCGGGTTGAAGTTAGAAGAGACGCGGAACTGCTTGATGGTGGGGAATCGTAAGAAACCGCGGGCTAAGCCGCTACCATTGCGATCGTAGAACTTACCGTCTTCGGCTCGAATGGCGTAATAATCTTTGCCGCTGCTGCGCATACGCACGCCCTGCAGATGGCTCTGCTCGCTCTTGCCGTCCAGCACTTCGCGGGACATCAGCACCGCGAACTCATCGCCTTTACGCAGCTTTTTGAAGTCTAACTGCCACTGCAAGGCTTTGACGACTGAACTGATTTCACCGCTGGAAAGCCCGGCGGCTTTGGCACTGGCGACAAAACTGCCGTCCAGACGCCCTTTCAGCACGCTGTCTTGCCACTCACCTTTGAGCGTCTCAAGGCTAGCTTTAAAGCCGGAGCCGGAACGGTCATACGTGTAAGTCTCACGACGCGACTTCTCCCACACCACGCGCTGTAATTCACCGTCGTCATTGACTGTCCATGACAGCTGCTGACCGACTTTCAAATTACGCAAATCGCTGTTGGTGGACGCCAGCGCGGAGATATCGGACATATCGATACCGTACTGGTTGAGGATGCTGCTTAGGGTATCACCGGTGGAAACCACGTACTCGTGCACGCCCGTTTCAGATTCAACTTTTTCGTCGAGATCGTCTTGTGGAATGTCTTCCGCAGGCGGCGGCTGGTCGATGGGTTCACTGGCTTCAGGGAGCAGCGAACGTACTTGCTCGCTGTCGAGTTCGATATGTTTGACGATAGGGTTCTGTTCTGGGTGGTAAACGAACGGTTTCCATACGGCTACTGCGAGAGTAACTACGGTAAGCGACCCCAGCATGACGCGGTGGGGCCGTGGAAGGTTGTTATACGCCAGAGCGATAGAGCGGGCTATCAGCTGCACTTTAATACGGTCCTTTTAATCTTACTTCAGGCAGCTCACGTACTGGTTAGTCAGATGTGACAGGAAGTTCACATAACTGTCCTTACCCAATGCGATGCCGCTTCCCAACGGATCCAATGTGCCCATACGCACTGTTGTCCCTTGGGCAACGGCATTGATTACGGCCGGCCTGAATTGTGGCTCAGCAAAAACACAGACTGCTTTCTGCTCAACCAACTGAGTTCGAATGAGATGTAATCGCTGCGCGCCGGGTTGGATTTCAGGGTTGACCGTAAAGTGGCCAAGTGGCGAAAGGCCAAAGTGTTTTTCGAAATAGCCATAGGCATCATGAAAAACGAAATATCCCTTACCCTGCACAGGCTGCAGCATCTTACCAAGGTTTTTGTCAACTTGTGTCAAGCCGTCCTCAAACTGACGCAAGTTTGCGTCTAATTTGTCCTTGTTTTGTGGCATAAGTTCCAATAATTTGGCGTGGATCGCGATCGCCGTCTGTTTTGCTATCTCTGGCGACATCCAAACGTGCATGTTGTACTCACCATGATGATGATCATGGCCGCCGTCCGCGTGGTCGTGATCGTGCTCTTCTTCCTCTTCATTGCCTTTCTGTAATAACGGTTTTACCGTCGGCAATGCCGAAATTTCCACTTGACGATTTGGCCCCAGTTGGGCGGCAGATTTGGTCATGTAGGCTTCCATTTCCGGACCGACCCACACCACCAAATCGGCACTGCGTATTTTTTTCAGGTCTGAGGGGCGAAGCGCGAAATCGTGTGGTGACGCCCCGTCTGGCAGCAGCACTTCGGTCGACGTCACGCCGTCAGCAATCGCCGAGGCAATAAATCCCAATGGACGGACCGAAGCCACGACGTCAGCCTGAGCGCTGGTCACCGCGCATGCACTCAGCAAACTTGTCGCTAATAAAATCCGTTTAAAGGTCTTCTTTGGGTCTGTCATTTGGAATTACCTCTTCATCTTAAAGGTGAAAACTGGTTATTTTCACGGAAATGCAATATTATAACATTCGATTTGTTCTGCAAGACAAGACTGACATGCCCACACTAACCACACTTAATAAAATCTCGGTTGCCTTTGGGAATCGACGCGTGCTGTCGGATATCTCTCTGACATTACAACCCGGTAAAATTCTTACGCTGCTTGGCCCAAATGGCGCAGGGAAATCCACCCTGGTGCGAGTCGTGCTGGGCTTAGTGCCGCCAACCAGCGGGACTCTGACTCGCGAGCCGGGCCTGCGTATCGGCTATGTGCCGCAAAAATTGCATCTTGATGCCACCATGCCGCTGACGGTTAGCCGCTTTATGCGCCTCAAACCCGGCGTGAAGCGCGGCGACATCCTCCCTGCCCTGAAACGCGTTCAGGCCGCGCACCTGCTCGACCAGCCGATGCAAAAGCTCTCCGGCGGTGAGAACCAGCGTGTGTTGCTGGCCCGTGCTTTGATGAATAATCCGCAGCTGCTGGTGCTGGATGAGCCCACTCAGGGTGTCGACGTTAACGGCCAGCTCGCGCTCTATAACCTGATCGACAATCTGCGCTGCGAGCTAGGCTGCGCGGTGCTGATGGTGTCCCACGACCTGCATCTAGTGATGGCGAAAACTGACGAAGTGCTGTGTCTCAACCAGCATATCTGCTGCTCTGGCTCCCCAGAAGTGGTGTCCACTCACCCTGAGTTTATCGCCATGTTTGGCAATCGCGGTGCCGAGCAGTTGGCAATTTACCGCCATCATCACAACCACCGTCACGATTTAAAGGGAAAGGTTATTTTGCGTAAAAGTGGAGGCCGTGACGCATGATTGAATTATTGCTCCCCGGCTGGCTGGCGGGGATTTTGCTGGCGGCGGCTGCG
Organism: Ewingella sp. AOP8-B2-18; assembly: GCF_052376015.1. Classification (NCBI taxonomy): domain Bacteria; kingdom Pseudomonadati; phylum Pseudomonadota; class Gammaproteobacteria; order Enterobacterales; family Yersiniaceae; genus Ewingella; species Ewingella sp. AOP8-B2-18. The sequence goes on along the minus strand of NZ_JBQSVB010000013.1, from coordinate 78,670 downwards.
GGCCCGCTTGGCTCCTTTGTGGTGTGGCGACGCATGTCCTATTTCGGCGACACGCTGGCGCACGCTTCCCTGCTCGGCGTGGCCTTTGGCCTGCTGCTGAACGTCAATCCCTTCTACGCCGTGATTGCCGTTACCCTGTTGCTGGCCCTGCTGCTGGTGATCCTTGAGCGAAAGCCGCATCTAGCTGTCGATACACTGTTAGGCATTATGGCGCACAGCGCGCTGTCGCTGGGTCTGGTGGTGGTTAGCCTGATGTCCAACGTGCGGGTCGATTTAATGGCGTACCTGTTTGGGGATCTGCTGTCCGTCACGCTGAGCGATATCTGGATGATTGGCGTTGGCGTGGTAGTGGTGATTGCCGTGCTCTGCTGGCAGTGGCGCTCGCTGTTGTCGATGACCATCAGCCCAGAGCTGGCGCACGTTGACGGCGTTAACCTACAGCGCTCGCGCATCGTGCTGATGCTGGTGACTGCATTGACTATTGGTTTGGCGATGAAGTTTGTCGGCGCGCTGATCATCACCTCTTTGCTGATCATTCCAGCCGCCACGGCACGCCGCTTCGCTAAGACGCCGGAGCAAATGGCGTTGGTCGCCATCGCCGTGGGTATTCTGGCGGTGTCCGGCGGCCTGGCTTTCTCGGCTTTCTACGATACGCCGGCTGGCCCGTCGGTGGTGCTGAGCGCGGCAATTATGTTTATGCTCAGCCTGAGCAAAAAACAGGTCGCCTGACACAGCTCGACGCATAAAAAAAGGACGCCAAGGCGTCCTTTTTTGTCATTTGCAAACAGCGCAGTTCTACTCTTCGCGCGTCATGCCAAAGTGCTTATAGGCGTGATTGGTCGCCATGCGGCCGCGCGGGGTACGTTGAATAAAACCTTGCTGAATAAGGAAGGGTTCAATCACATCTTCGATGGTTTCGCGCTCTTCGCCGATGGCGGCGGCAAGGTTATCCAGGCCGACCGGGCCGCCGGTAAACTTGTCAATAATTGCCAGCAGCAGTTTGCGGTCCATGTAGTCGAAACCTTCGGCATCGACGTCCAGCATGTCCAGCGCGCTGGTGGCGATATCGCCACCGATGGTGCCATCGCCTTTCACTTCAGCAAAGTCACGCACCCGTCGCAGCAGGCGGTTGGCAATACGCGGCGTGCCGCGCGAGCGGCGAGCAATCTGGTGCGCGCCCTCTTCCGACAGCTCTAAGCCCAGACAGCTGGCGCTGCGCCCGACGATGTGCTGTAGGTCGGCGACCTGATAGAACTCCAGACGCTGAACAATGCCAAAACGGTCGCGCAGCGGCGAGGTTAGCGAGCCTGCGCGCGTCGTCGCGCCCACCAGCGTAAACGGCGGCAGGTCGAGCTTGATAGAGCGCGCCGCCGGCCCTTCACCAATCATGATATCTAACTGATAATCTTCCATGGCTGGGTAAAGAATCTCTTCAACCACGGGAGACAGGCGGTGGATTTCATCAATGAACAGCACGTCATGCGGTTCGAGGTTGGTGAGCATGGCCGCTAAGTCGCCCGCCTTCTCTAGTACCGGACCCGAGGTGGTGCGCAGATTAACGCCCATTTCGTTGGCGACGATGTTGGCCAGCGTGGTTTTACCCAATCCCGGCGGGCCAAAAATCAGCAAGTGGTCTAATGCATCACCGCGCTGCTTGGCCGCCTGAATAAATATCTCCATTTGCGAACGCACGTGAGGCTGACCGACGTATTCGGACAGCATCTTCGGGCGTATCGCACGATCGATGACTTCTTCTTCGCTGATAACATCAGGCGAAATCAGGCGGTCAGCTTCTATCATCTATTACCTCACAGAGCCGCGCGCAACGCGTCTCTAATCAACGTTTCACAATCCAGACCCGGTTTGGCGATTTTGCTGATCATGCGGCTGGCCTCTGGCGGCTTATAGCCAAGAGAGATCAGGGCTGAGACGGCTTCGCCTTCGGCATCAGACTCTTTCGTCGGTGAGGACGATGCCGGTAGCGTGATATCCGTATGATTACTAAAGAGATCGCCGTTTAATCCTTTAAAGCGGTCCTTCATTTCAACTACCAGACGCTCTGCGGTCTTCTTACCCACGCCGGGTAATTTAATCAGTGCGGTGATCTCTTCTTTCTCGACCGCGCTGACGAACTGCTGCGCAGACATGCCGGAAAGAATGGCTAACGCCAGTTTTGGCCCGACGCCGTTCACTTTTATCAATTCACGGAACAGAGCGCGTTCTTGCTTTTCGTTGAATCCGTAGAGTAACTGCGCGTCTTCACGCACAATAAACTGCGTGAAAATGATAGCTTCTTTACCCAGATCTGGTAATTCGTAAAAACAGGTCATTGGCATATGGACTTCGTAGCCCACGCCGTTAGTTTCCAACAGCACGAGCGGCGGCTGTTTTTCCAGAATAACGCCTCTGAGTCGACCTATCACTTTCACCTTCCTTTATGGATCAAATTTTCAAAATGCTGCGCTGTTTATATCATAGAAAAGGCTGGATGAATATCCAGCCTAATGCGATTCAGCTCACTAACGCATCCGCCCGCGTGCCATTTGCAATTTATCCGTGCTCAGGCGAATGGCGTTTTGGCTCATGTGGCAATGGGTGATGGCAATCGCCAGGGCATCGGCGGCGTCCGCCTGCGGGTTAGCGGGCAGTTTCAATAATGAACGTACCATATGCTGCACCTGTGACTTTTCAGCAGCGCCGGTGCCGACCACCGTCTGCTTCACCTGCCGCGCGGCATACTCAAACACCGGCAAATCCTGATTCACCGCCGCCACGATGGCCGCACCCCGCGCCTGCCCCAGCTTGAGGGCCGAGTCGGGGTTTTTCGCCATAAATACTGATTCGATGGCAAAAAAGTCTGGATGAAATTGGGTAATAATTTCGCTGACGCCAGCATAAATTAGCTTTAAACGGGTCGGCATATCGTCGACTACTGTGCGAATACAGCCGCTGCCGAGATAGCTGAGTTGACGCCCTGTCTGGCGGATAATGCCATAGCCGGTAACGCGTGAACCGGGGTCAATCCCCAGAATTATAGCCATAGCCAATCAACGCCTTGTGTTGTCGTTTTGCATAAGTGGGGAGTATAGACCGCAGAGAGGGTCTGCGGATAGCCGGCCGGTGAACGAGCCACCGGCGGCAAAGAGCATTACAGAGTTTCTGCAATCTCGTCGGAGATTTCACCGTTGTGGTAAACCTCCTGCACATCATCACAATCTTCCAGCATGTCGATCAAACGCAGCAATTTAGGGGCTGTTTCTGCATCCATATCGGCTTTGGTCGATGGGATCATGGAGACTTCAGCGGAGTCCGCTTTGTAGCCTGCGGCTTCCAGCGCATCTTTCACTTCGCCCAGATTTTCCCACGCGGTGAAGACGTCAATCGCGCCATCGTCATAAGAAACGATGTCTTCGGCGCCCGCTTCCAAAGCAGCTTCCATCACGGCATCTTCATCCAGACCCGGAGCAAAAGTGATCACCCCTTTCTTGGAGAACAGGTAGGCCACGGAGCCGTCAGTGCCCAGGTTGCCGCCGGTTTTGGTGAAGGCATGACGCACTTCAGCCACGGTACGGTTGCGGTTGTCACTCAAACATTCCACCATGATTGCCGAGCCACCAGGACCGTAACCTTCATAAATGATGGTTTCCATGTTGGTGTCGTCATCGCCGCCCACGCCACGCGCCACGGCGCGGTTCAGGGTGTCACGGGTCATGTTGTTGGCCAGCGCTTTATCGATAGCCGCGCGCAGACGAGGGTTAGCACCCGGATCGCCACCGCCCAGTTTCGCAGCTGTTACCAGCTCGCGAATAATTTTGGTGAAGATTTTGCCGCGTTTTGAATCTTGCGCCGCTTTGCGGTGCTTAGTGTTGGCCCACTTACTGTGACCTGCCATAAATATCTCCAAATAGTCTACGTAGACTGAATAGTTACAAATTCTTCAATCGCCTGCTGGTTACTCGGTGACACCGTCAAGGCCGCCGCGGCGGATTTGTCGAGCCACTGGTAAGCAAGATGCTCGGTAATGACCACATCCCGCTCTGCGGGTAACGCCAGACAGAACCAATGTTCTTTGTTTCGGGTCACGCCGGGAGCATAGCGATAACGCAAATGAGCAAACAGCTCAAACTCCACGCAGCGCTGGCAGTCAACTAAATGCAGACTCTCGCCCGCAATATCAATCCCCACCTCTTCCAAAACTTCACGCTGCGCGGTTTGTTTCGGGGACTCCTCGCCTTCAAGACTGCCGGTAACCGACTGCCAAAAATTCGCATCATCCCGTCGTTGAAGCATTAGCACCCGGCCGGTGTTGCTGGCGTAGATGACGCACAGTATCGACTCAGGACGCTTATGGCTCATCAGTTATTCTCTGAATCTGTGTCCGACTTCACTTCTTTCGAGGTGTCTTTCTTCGCGACAACGGCGATACCCAGTTCCAACAGAGAAGCCGGATTAGCGAAGCTTGGTGCTTCGGTCATCAGGCAGGCCGCTGCGGTGGTTTTCGGGAAGGCGATCACGTCACGAATGTTTTCGGTGCCGGTCAGCAGCATCACCAGACGGTCAAGGCCGAACGCCAGACCCGCGTGCGGCGGTGTGCCGTATTTCAGGGCGTCGAGCAGGAAGCCAAACTTCTCGCGCTGCTCGTGCTCGTTAATACCCAGAATGCCGAACACGGTCTGCTGCATTTCGCTGCGGTGAATACGCACCGAACCGCCGCCCACTTCATAACCGTTGATCACCATGTCATAGGCATTGGCGATCGCGGAAGTTGGGTTAGCGCCCAGCTCTTCTGCGGTCATCTCTTTTGGCGCAGTGAACGGGTGGTGCATGGCAGACAGGCCGCCTTCGTCGGTGTCTTCGAACATTGGGAAGTCGATGACCCACAGCGGTGCCCAGCTGTCTTCTTTGGTGATCTTCAGGTCGCGACCCACTTTCAGACGCAGCGCGCCGATAGCGTCGGTGACGATTTTCGCGCTGGCTGCGCCGAAGAAGATGATGTCGCCATCTTGCGCGCCGGTGCGGCCAACAAGCGCCAGCAGCAACTCTTCATTAAGGAACTTAGCCACCGGGCTTTGAATGCCTTCCAGACCTTTGGCGATTTCGTTGACTTTGATGTAAGCCAAGCCTTTCGCGCCATAAATCTCGATAAATTTGGCGTATTCATCAATTTGTTTACGGCTCAGCTGAGCACCGCCCGGAACGCGCAGAGCAGCAACGCGGCCTCTCGGGTCATTGGCTGGGTCTGCAAACACTTTGAAGTCGATGTCTTTGAGCAGGTCAGCAACGTCCACCAGCTCCATCGGGTTACGCAAGTCTGGCTTGTCGGAACCGAAGCGGCGCATAGCTTCTGCGAAGGTCATGATTGGGAAGTCGCCCAAGTCCACGCCTTTCACTTCAGTCCACAGCTCGCGTGCCAGTTTCTCCATCACTTCACGCACTTGCTCGGCGGTCATGAAAGAGGTTTCGACGTCGATCTGGGTGAATTCTGGCTGGCGGTCAGCACGCAGGTCTTCGTCACGGAAGCATTTAACAATCTGGTAGTAACGATCGAAGCCAGACATCATCAGCAGCTGTTTGAACAGCTGTGGCGACTGTGGCAGCGCGTAGAACTTACCTTTGTGCACGCGGCTCGGTACCAGATAGTCGCGGGCGCCTTCTGGCGTCGCTTTGGTCAACATCGGGGTTTCGATGTCGAGGAAGTCATGGGTGTCCATGAAGCGGCGAACCAGGCTGGTGATTTTCGCGCGGGTCTTCAGGCGGTTAGCCATTTCCGGGCGACGCAGGTCCAGATAGCGGTATTTCAGACGCGCTTCTTCGGTGTTGTTGTGGTTGGAGTCCAGCGGCAGAGGTTCTGAACGGTTGATGATATTCAGGCCGCTGGCGAACACTTCCACTTCACCCGTTGCCATATCTTTGTTGAACTGGCTCTCAGGACGAGCACGCACCGTACCGGTGATTTGTACACAGAATTCGTTACGCAGTTCGGAAGCCAGCTCATAGGCCGCGCTTTGATCCGGGTCGAAGAAAACTTGAACAATGCCTTCGCGGTCGCGCATATCGATGAAGATTAAACCGCCTAAATCACGGCGACGATTAACCCAACCACACAACGTTACTTCCTGGCCCACGTTGGACGCATTCAGTTTCCCACAATATACAGTACGCATAACGGTATCCTTTTGATCCCACTACCCGGCCTTACAGCAAAGGGTACGGAAACGGTTATTCACTCTGGTCGCCCGCTCGCAAAGGCTGCGGCGCGCGGAATTAGTTTTATTACAGCTCGAAAAAAGGCGGTCAGTATAAAGGAATTTCCACTTGAGGATAAGAGCGAAGACGCGCCCAAGCTCGCGCAATTCCATCGTTAACCTATAACACACATAATTTAACAAAATTATGCACATTTTCGCCCCTGCCTTGGCATAAACTCGCCCCATCCTTTTTAGGTAGCCAACAACGTTATTCACGTTTTCCCTCTCTATATTGTCATCACTTAACATTTCGGGAGCCTTACCGATGAAACTCGACCCAAAAACAACCGCGCTGTTATTAATCGACTTACAGAAAGGCATTTTGCCGTTTGCCGGTGGCCCGCACAGTGCACAGCAGGTTCTGGATAATTCGGCCGATTTGGCAAAACGCTTTCGCAAACTGGGCGCGCCGGTCGTGATGGTTCGCGTCGGTTGGTCTGACACCTTTGCAGAAGCGCTGAAGCAAGAAGTGGATCGCCCGTCCCCTGCGCCAGAAGGCGGCCTGCCGGCAGTTTGGTGGGAATTCCCTGAGCAGTTAGAAGTGACCGACAGCGACATTCAAGTGGTGAAACGCCAATGGGGTGCTTTCTACGGTACGGATCTGGAATTGCAACTGCGCCGTCGCGGCATCACTACCATCGTGCTGGCCGGGATCTCCACTAACATTGGCGTGGAGTCCACCGCGCGTAACGCATGGGAACAGGGCTTCTCGCTGGTTATCGCCGAAGATGCTTGCAGTGCGCACGACAATGACAACCACCAGTCTAGCGTGAAGAACATCTTCCCGCGCATCTCCCGCGTTCGTTCTACCGCCGAGGTACTTGCCGCCCTGCCGCAGTAAGGTTAGTCTGTTTGGCATTGAAATTTTACGCCGCCTCCGGGCGGCGTTTTCATTAAGGAAGGCCAGCGAATGTATATCGGATTGCCACAGTGGAACCACAGCGCGTGGGGGAAAATCGGTCTGCGTGATTTAGCGGATTACTCACGCTACTTCAATTGTGTCGAGGGCAACACCACCTTTTATGCCCTGCCAAAACCCGAAATCGTAATGCGCTGGCGCGATATGACCCCCGAAGATTTTCGCTTCTGCTTCAAGTTCCCTTCCTTAATTAGCCACAAGGCCGCGCTGCGCGACTGCGAGGCGGATATTGCCGAGTTTTATCAGGTGATTGAGCCACTCGGCTCGCGCATTGGTCAGTTATGGTTACAGCTGCCGAGCGCCTTCGCCCCGCGTGACCTCGACCGGCTGTGGCAGTTTATGGATGCCTTACCAAAAGGCTTTGATTACGGAGTGGAAGTTCGCCATCTGGATTTCTTCGCCAAAGGGGAAGATGAGCGCGCCCTTAACCAAGGTTTGCATCAGCGGGGGATCAGCCGGGTGATTTTAGACAGCCGCCCGGTGCATCACGCCAAGCCGCTGACCGAAGCCGTGCGCGAGGCGCAAAGAAAGAAACCCGTGCTGCCGGTGCATGCGCTGGTTACCGCCGAGCGGCCAATAGTGCGTTTTATCGGCGGCGACGTGCTGGAGGACAACCAGCACTTCTTCAAGGTATGGGTGGAAAAGCTCAAACAGTGGCAGGCCAATCAGCATCAGCCCTACCTGTTTATTCATACGCCAGATTGCAGCGACGCCCCCCAGCAGGCGCAGAAGCTGTGGCAGCAATTACGCCTGACACTGCCTGACCTGCCGCCCGCCCCAGACTGGCCGGAGCAGGACTCCTTGTTCTAAATCGCGAGGCGTGAGAGCTGTTCTATTAATGCGTTTTTTTTAGCGATTTGCGTTATTCATCAAGACACTGAAATGTTACCTCGTTATCATTGCCTCGAAAATTGTCAGTGGCTTCTGCGGATTATTTGCCTTAGTCCCCAAGCCAACTCTGTAATATCGAGGTTGTAAAATGATCAGCGCGTTATATGTCGTGCTCGCCGCAGTGCTACTGCTTAAATTGTCATTCGACGTGGTTCGTTTACGCACGCAATACCGTATTTCCACCGGCGACGGCGGCTCCTATGAACTCCAGACCGCGATCCGGGTACACGGCAACGCCGTTGAATATCTGCCGATTGGCTGCTTGTTATTAGTCATGATGGAGATGAACGGTGCCGAAGCCTGGATGGTTCACGTTTGTGGATTGATGTTAATTGCGGGCCGTCTTTGTCATTACTATGGGTTAAAAAATCGGGAATTCGGTTGGCGTCGCAACGGCATGGCCGCAACCTATATTTCTTTACTCCTCATGGTAGGAGTCAATACCTTTTATCTACCCTGGTCGCAGTTTCTCAATATTCGCTGGTAGTGGTTTCTCGCCATAACGGTTTTCCGTAGCCAGCATTTACGGGGAGGAACCTCTGCCTCCCCGCTCCGCCTGAGCAATACGCCTATTTTATCGGTATCTGCTCTACGCGTACTCTGCTAAAATCTGCCCTCAAAATTACGCTCCCTCAATCTTTGGTCTGACTTCGTACTATGGCTAAGCAAGATACTCTTTTTTCGGCACCGATAGACAAACTCGGCGATTGGACATTTGATGAACGTGTCGCAGAAGTTTTCCCCGACATGATCCAACGCTCTGTTCCGGGTTATTCAAATATTATTTCGATGATTGGCATGCTGGCCGAACGCTTCGTGCAGCCTGACTCTCGCGTCTATGACCTTGGCTGCTCCTTGGGTGCCGCCACGCTGTCGATGCGTCGTAATATTAAAGTCGCGGGCTGCGAAATTATTGCTGTCGACAACTCCCCCGCCATGGTTGAACGCTGCCGCCGCCACATCGACGCCTTCCGGGCCGAGACGCCGGTCAGCGTGATTGAAGCCGACATTCTCGACGTCGAGCTGAGCAACGCCTCCATGGTGGTGCTCAACTTTACCCTGCAATTCTTAGAGCCTGCCGATCGCCAGCGCCTGTTAAATCAGGTGTATCAGGGGATGCGTCCGGGCGCGGCCCTAGTGCTGTCCGAAAAATTCAGTTTCGAAGATCAAGACGTCGGCGAATTGCTGTTCAACATGCACCACGATTTCAAGCGCGCCAATGGCTATAGCGAGCTGGAAATCAGCCAAAAGCGCAGCATGCTGGAAAACGTCATGCTCACTGACTCGGTGGAAACCCACAAAGCCCGTTTGAAGCAGGCCGGTTTCGAGCACTCCGAAGTGTGGTTCCAGTGCTTTAACTTCGGCTCGCTGATTGCTCTGAAAGCGGGAGACGCCGAATGATTGAGTTTGGTGACTTCTATCAGCGCATCGCTAAAGGCCCGCTCAGCCCCTGGCTTAACACCCTGCCATCCCAGCTGACCGCGTGGCAAAAAGAGTCGTTGCACGGCAAATTTAAGATGTGGTTCAACGCGGTGGATCGCCTGCCGCTGTTGCAGCCAGAGAAACTCGACCTGCTGCACAGCGTGACGGCCAATATGCTGGAACCTCTGCCTCAGGGCCAGCGCGAAGGAATTGAAAACCTGCTACGCAACCTGATGCCATGGCGTAAAGGGCCGTTTTCACTGTATGACGTGGAAATCGACACCGAATGGCGTTCAGACTGGAAGTGGGATCGCGTCTTGCCGCACATCTCCTCGCTGGCCGGTCGCACTATTCTGGATGTCGGCTGTGGCAGTGGCTATCACATGTGGCGCATGATTGGCGCGGGCGCTCATCTGGCGGTGGGCATCGACCCTATGCAGCTGTTCCTCTGCCAGTTCGAAGCCGTGCGTAAACTGCTGGGCGGGGACCAGCGCGCCCATCTTCTGCCGCTGGGTATTGAGCAGTTGCCAGAGCTGAATGCCTTCGACACTGTCTTCTCGATGGGCGTGCTCTATCACCGCCGCTCGCCGCTGGACCATTTATATCAGCTGAAAAATCAGTTGGTAAATGGCGGAGAACTGGTGCTTGAAACGCTGGTAGTGGAAGGCGACAGCCAGCAAGTGCTGGTGCCGGGCGACCGTTATGCCCAGATGAATAATATCTATTTCATCCCTTCCGCCGAGGCGTTGAAAGGCTGGTTGATTAAGTGCGGATTTGTGAATGTGCGCATCGCCGATGTCAGCGTGACCACGCTGGAAGAGCAGCGCCGCACGCCGTGGATGACCAGCGAGTCCCTGGCTGAATTCCTTGATCCTAAGGATCCGACCAAAACCATTGAAGGCTATCCGGCTCCAAGGCGCGCCTTGCTGATCGCCAACAAGCCCTAGTGCGGGGGTGAAACAGGCCGAAAATGGCCAAGAGCAGGCATAAAAAATGGCGGTCTTATCCGCCATTTTTTGCATGTTAAAAACCCTGTCGCAGCGCTACATCGACCGCCTTGAGAAATCCTCATCCATTTCATTAATCGGAGTTTGGCTTATCCAGGTATGCTCGGTGTACACCACGATAGTGTCAGCCCGAGTGGGTGTCCCACAGGCGCGACAAATCAGCGCTTTTACCGCCAAATCCATCGGTTTGGTTTTGCTCACTGTAAATCTATCAGACCCACAGTTTTCGCAATAAATTTGCATATCCGGCATATTGTTGTGCATTAGGACTATGCCTATTGCAATCTCCGCGAAGTGAAAAATCCAGTTCTATAAAGATAGCCAATGCCGCGAAAAATAGCGATAGGGCTTAAGAGAAAACGCACTTAAAGATGTTATGGTTAAATTTCTCTTATGAATGAAAATTGACCACGCCGAATTCGCCGCGCGCAGAATAAAAAAAGCCCCGCCAAAATGACGGGGCTTGGTACTTGCGCAGGGCGACGCAATAAGGGCCGTAAGGCCCGGTTAAATCTGTGGTGCAAAGAGTTCGCCCTTCTCTTTGCCCGGCAATCTGTGACTGTTACGCCGTGCGAGACATCTCATCGCCAAATTCTAATGCCGTTTTCATCGCCGCCACGATATCGCCATCCACGCAGTAACGACTAAATTCGTCAAAATCGGTATCAGAACTCATGGTCACGCCCGCCTTGCGGTAGCGCATTTGCGACGGAACCTGACGCCCGGCCGAGCTGTGCAGCTCGCTCAAACCGATGTCGACAAACTTCTGCAAGTTGGTCAAACGAACACCTGCACCGGCCATAATAATAGGACCACGACTTAGCTCGTTGAGTTCCCGAAGCATCGGTAATCCGACTTCGGCATTCTGTTGCTGGCCCGACGTGAGAATGCGCGCAACGCCCAATTGAGTGAGTTGCTCAAGTGCCACTTTCGGGTTCAGACACATGTCGAATGCGCGGTGGAAGGTCACAGCCATGTTGCCGCACAGCGCCATCACTTCCCACATTTTTGGCATATCAATGTGGCCTTCTTCATCCAGAATACCCACTACGACGCCGGGGAAGCCGAGATCGCGAATACAGGCGACGTCGCTTTTTAGGATGCTAAATTCACTCTGGCTGTAGCAAAAGTCGCCGCCCCGCGGACGCACAATGGGATGTACGGGGATAGTGACCTGCTCTCTGGCCAGTTTTAACGTGCCGTAACTTGGCGTGACGCCACCGTCGGCCTGGCTGGCACATAACTCAACCCGGTCAGCGCCGGCTTGCTCTGCCGTTAACGCACAGTCCACGCTATAACAACACACTTCTAACTTAGTCATGTGATCTCTCCTGATTACGGCATCATGCTACAACACTTGTCTGTAGCGGGCCATGTCGCGTAGGCTTTAGCATGAGCACTCCCGCCCAATTGCCTGCTTTGGAAGGCTAACTATGACACTCAATTTTGATCAATGGGTAGACCGTAGTCACAGCGATAGCGTTAAGTGGAACAAATATAAAAATCAGGACGTCATTCCACTTTGGGTCGCTGATACTGACTTCGCTTCACCACCAGAAGTGGTGGCTGAACTGCAACAGCGCGTCGCCGAAGGGGTTTTCGGCTACGGCTTTACGCCGCCAGAATTGATCGAACTTTTCATTGAGCGCGCCAATAAGCGTTACCAATGGAATATTAAACCTGAATGGATTGTTTCACTGCCCGGCCTGGTTTGCGGGCTGAATGTCGCGGTGCGCGCCACGGTTAGCCAACATCAAACCAGCCTGCTGCCGTCACCGATTTACCCGCCCTTTATTCAGGCCGCAGAGTCGGAAGATCGCCAATATAAAAGCATTCCGGTCAGAGAAGTTGACCAACGCTGGGTGGCTGATTTTCACTCTCCCGAGCTGAAAATGGACGGCGGCGAACGCCTGCTGATGCTCTGCAACCCTTACAACCCCGGCGGCACTGTTTACCGCCGCGATGAGTTGATGCAGCAACTGGCCTTTGCTCAAATGCATGACTTGGTGGTGTGCAGCGATGAGATCCACTGCGACCTGCTGCTTGACCCGCAGGCTAAGCATATTCCTTTTGCGTCGCTGAATGACGATGCCGCGCAGCGCAGCATCACGCTGATGTCGCCGTCGAAAACTTTTAATCTGGCAGGTCTTGGCGCCTCAATGGCAATTATCCCTAATGCCGGACTGCGTAAAAAGTTTGAGAAAACCGCCGAAGGCATCGTGCCACACGTCAATATTTTAGCCTATGTCGCCGCCACCGCCGCCTATAGGCATGGCGACGACTGGCTGGAGCAGCAGTTGGCTTATCTGCGGGGCAATCAGCAGCTCGCTACCCAAAGGATCAACGCCATGCCGGGGCTGAAAATGTTGCCGATTGAAGGCACCTATCTTGGCTGGATTGATGCCTCCGCCCTGCCGCTGAATAACCCGTATCGCTTCTTTGTGGATGCTGGAGTGGGCTTTACCTCAGGGCTGGCTTTCGGCGCGCCTAAGTTTGTACGCATCAATCTGGGCTGCCAGCGCGCCTTGCTGGAAAAGGCGCTGGTGAGAATGGAACAGGCGCTGGCAACCTTGAACGGCTAGAACTTACTCTTTTTCGCTGGCAACAATATCCCGCAAACTGTGCGGGTGAAACTTAATGGTCACCGTGCCGTCAGTGATGGCAAGCGTCGGGTTAGGTAAACGCTCGTGCTCCCCCTTTGGCGAACTCTGTTTTAATTTAATGCCCGGCGCGGTCAGGGCTTCATCGGCCAGCTCTGCCAAAGCCCGGGCATAAAAAATCTCTTCGCCGCCGCTCAACACAATTTCAATATGCTCCCAACCTTCGTGCGGGTAACGCTTTTCGCCCGGATAAGGCAGTTCAACCAAATCGATGCGCAGCGGCCCGACCTCCAGCGGCTGGTTCAAGGAATATAAGCAGATTGGGCGGCCATTGATCTCCGTCTCATTGAGCAACGACGCGCACTGCTCGAAGCCTTTGCGCCAGCGTTCCGCCGTGGTGTTTTGGTGGCAGCGCAATGAAATATGATCAGCATGATAAGCCGACAAATCGAGCTGTAACTTCTCCGCAAAGGCGCTAAGCGCGGTAACAAAACGCGGCATGTCCGCGACTAAATCCTCTAAGTCGGCGACATCTTTCATGTTCAGCATGGTAGCTATTTCCTTAAAATTAATCTCTGTCGGCGGCTAATTTACACAGGGTTTCATGCCGTTGCCAGATACGTCCCGCATTCTGCGCGTTTGCTGTGCGGCAAACGTGCGCCAATACTGACGCCGCGGGGCTTATATGATATAAACACGCATCATTTTTGGTTCATCTGCGTTAGGTGAACAGCAAACCATCAAACTCCTACCCAAACTCATCTGCGAAGGTGAAGGGTATTGATTCAAAAGGTAACTCGGTGAATATACAGGCTCTCCTTTCAGATAAAGTCAGTCAGGCGTTGACTGCAGCAGGCGCGCCTGCTGATAGCGAAGCGCAAGTCCGTCAGTCAGCCAAAGCGCAATTTGGTGACTATCAGGCGAATGGCGTGATGTCCGTGGCGAAAAAGCTGGGCATGGCCCCACGACAACTGGCAGAGAAAGTGGTTGAGCTGTTAGACCTGAGCGGAATTGCCTCTAAAGTCGAGATTGCCGGTCCGGGCTTTATCAATATTTTTCTCGACCGCGCCTTTGTGGCGACGAATGCCGACAACGCGTTGCAACATGCCAAACTGGGTATCTCTCCGGTTGAGCCGCAAACCATTGTTATCGACTACTCTGCGCCAAACGTGGCAAAAGAGATGCACGTCGGCCACGTGCGTTCCACCATCATTGGCGACGCTGCGGCGCGTACCAACGAATTCCTCGGCCACAAAGTGATCCGCGCCAACCACGTCGGCGACTGGGGCACCCAGTTCGGCATGCTGATTGCCTATCTGGAAAAAGTGCAGAACGAAAACGCCGGTGAGATGAAGCTTTCCGACCTCGAAGAGTTCTATCGCGCAGCGAAAAAGAACTATGACGAAGACGAAGAGTTCGCGGTACGCGCGCGTAACTACGTGGTCAAGCTGCAAGGCGGCGATGAGTATTGCCGCCAGATGTGGCGCAAGCTGGTTGATGTCACCATGGCACAAAACCAGATCACCTATGACCGTCTGAATGTCACCCTGACCCGCGACGACGTCATGGGCGAAAGCCTGTACAACGACATGCTGCCGGGCATCGTGTCTGACCTGCAAGAGAAAGGTCTGGCAGTGGATAGCGAAGGCGCGGTCGTGGTTTATCTCGACGAATATAAGAACAAAGAAGGTGAGCCTATGGGCGTCATCATCCGTAAAAAGGATGGCGGCTACCTGTACACCACCACGGATATCGCCTGTGCGAAATACCGCTACGAAACCCTTGGCGCAGACCGCGTGCTCTATTACATCGACTCCCGCCAGCACCAGCATCTGATGCAGGCGTGGACCATCGTGCGTAAAGCCGGTTATGTGCCAGAGTCTGTGCCGCTAGAGCACCACATGTTCGGCATGATGCTGGGCAAAGACGGTAAGCCGTTCAAAACCCGCGCTGGCGGCACCATCAAGCTGTCCGAATTGCTGGACGAAGCCATTGAGCGCGCGCGCAAGCTGATCACCGAAAAGAACCCAGAGCTGGGCGGCGAAGAGCTGGAAAATCTGGTTAACGCCGTCGGTATCGGCGCGATCAAATACGCTGACCTGTCGAAAAGCCGCACCACCGACTACATCTTCGACTGGGACAACATGCTGGCCTTTGAAGGCAACACCGCGCCTTACATGCAGTATGCTTACACCCGCGTGGCGTCCATCTTCAAGCGTGCGGATATTGACGTTAACAGCCTGACTCAGCCGATGGTTATCAGCGAAGAGCGCGAAGCCCTGCTGGCCACTCGCCTGCTGCAATTTGAAGAAGTGCTGACTACCGTGGCCCGCGAAGGTACACCGCACACCATGTGTGCTTACCTGTATGACGTGGCTGGCCTGTTCTCTAGCTTCTACGAGCACTGCCCAATTCTCAACGCTGCTGACGAAACCAGCCGCCAAAGCCGCCTGAAACTGGCCCTGCTGACCCAAAGAACGCTGAAAACCGGTCTGGATACCTTGGGTATTGAAACCGTAGAACGCATGTAATTCTCGCGTTTTCCGCGCCATAAGAAAGGCCAGCATCTGATGCTGGCCTTTTTGTTATTGCTTGGTTATTGGCGGGCTGGAAATCAATCCAGACGGCGAGCGAACTCTTTGACGCGGAAGCCTAACAGCCCCAGCACGCCGAAGTAGGCGATCACCCCGACCACGACCACCGCCATCAGGCGCGCCAGCCGATAAGCCATGCCGCCGACGTCCCACGCGGGCATCACGTACAGCATGCCGAGCAGCGCGGCGGACATCGCCACAACCGCCAGAATCAGTTTGAGCAGGAAGATGCGCCAGCCCGGCTGCGGCTGGAAGATATCCTGTTTGCGCAGTTGCCAGTAGAGCAGCGCGGCGTTAAGGCAGGCAGCCAGACCAATCGACAGTGACAGACCGGCATGCTTCAGCGGCCCGATAAAGGCCAGGTTCATTACCTGAGTCATCGCCAGCGTGATAATGGCAATCTTCACCGGCGTCTTAATATCCTGACGCGAATAGAAGCCCGGAGCCAGCACCTTGACCACGATCAACCCCATCAGGCCAACGGAATAGGCTATCAGCGCGCGTTGGGTCATAGAGGCATCAAAGGCGGTAAATTTGCCGTATTGGAACAGGGCTACGGTCAGTGGCTTCGCCAGAATCCCCAGCGCCACCGAGCTTGGCAGCGCCAGCAGGAAGCACAGGCGCAGGCCCCAATCCATCAGGCGGTTGTACTGCATATGGTCGCCGCTGGAGAAGCTGCGCGCCAGCGATGGCAGCAAGATGGTGCCCAGCGCCACACCCAGCACGCCGGACGGGAACTCCATCAGGCGGTCAGCGTAATACATCCACGACACCGAGCCAGACACCAGAAATGAGGCAAAAATGGTGTTAATGATCAGCGAAATTTGGCTAACGGAAACCCCAAGTATGGCTGGCCCCATTTGGCGCATCACCCGCCAGACACCGGCATCTTTCAGGTTCAGGCGCGGTAATACCAGCATGCCGATCTTCTTTAAGTGCGGCAGTTGGTAACCCAGTTGCAGCAGGCCCCCGGCCACCACCGCCCATGCCAGCGCTAAAATCGGTGGGTGGAAGTAAGGCGCGGCAAACAGCGCAAAGCCAATCATGCTGACGTTAAGGAAGGTTGGCGCAAACGCCGGAATGGAAAAACGGTTCCAGGTATTGAGTATCGCCCCCACCAGTGACGCCAGCGAGATAAGCAAAATATAGGGGAAAGTGATACGCAGCAGCGCGCTGGTTAAGGCAAATTTGTCTGGAGAATCAACAAAGCCCGGCGCAGTGACGTAGATAACCCAAGGCGCGGCAATCATCCCCAGCACGGTGACCACGGCCAACACCAGCGTCAGCAGGCCAGAAACGTAAGCAATAAAGGTGCGAGTGGCTTCTTCGCCCTGCTGCGTTTTGTACTCGGCGAGGATCGGCACAAAAGCCTGCGAAAACGCGCCTTCGGCAAAGATACGGCGTAACAAGTTAGGCAGTTTGAAAGCCACAAAGAAGGCGTCCGTCACCATTCCTGCGCCAAACACCCGCGCGACAATGGCGTCGCGAGCAAAACCTAATACACGGGAAAACATCGTCATTGAACTGACGGCGGCCAAAGATTTCAGTAGATTCATATCAATTTTCTTATTTGCCAGCGGCTAAACAGCCACGCCTGCGGCAGCAGGCGTGGGAGGTAAGAACTGGCAGAGCTCTAACGTGCGCCATAGTCTACGCATCCGAAACGCAATAGCTACTGGCAGTTGTTATATAATATTACCTGTCAGTCATCAGATGGTGACAACGTCACTTTCTAACATCTTCTCAATCAGCCTTTGGGCGTAAATCCCCTGCTCGCCGCTGGTGTCCGGCGCGGTGTGATTGCTGATACTTTCAATGAAATGGTGAATC
The DNA here is from genome assembly GCF_052376015.1 of Ewingella sp. AOP8-B2-18. Lineage (NCBI taxonomy): Bacteria > Pseudomonadati > Pseudomonadota > Gammaproteobacteria > Enterobacterales > Yersiniaceae > Ewingella > Ewingella sp. AOP8-B2-18. The sequence continues at coordinate 61,159 of NZ_JBQSVB010000013.1, read as the reverse complement.
GCCCCTTCGAATCCGCGCTGGGCCAGCGTGGTCTGCCAACCGGCAACCGGCAGTTGAGTCAGCAGGTCGTGCTTCTCTTCCTGCCACTGTTTCATATCCGCCAGCTGATAGACCGCGCCATCCGTCACCGCCTGCACGGTTTCACGCGAACTGCCCGCACGGCGGTGCATCGAGGTAGTGATGATGCTGCCGTTACAGTTGAAATGGTGCTCGACGTAAATCATCTGCTGTTCGGCGTTTGCTGTGATCTGGCCGCTGAGCAACTTGGCGTCGCCACCCGCAAGCCACAGGGCGGTGTCTACCACGTGCAGGTAATCGTCTAACAGTGTGAAGCGCAGGTTATGCCCTACGCTGTCGGAACGGTGTTTGTCCATACGCAGCGAGGCCGCGGGCTGCTGCTGTAACTGCTGATGCAGCTGGCGGTAGCGCGGTGCAAAGCGGCGGTTGAACCCCACCATTAGGCTTTTGCCGGTTTTATCAGCCAGTTCAATCAACTGCTCGGCCTGATCTAACTCGGCCGCCAGCGGCTTATCCACGTAGACATGCACCCCGGCCTTGAGCAGTTGGCTGACCACCTCGAAGTGGCTCGCCGTGCTGCTGTGAACAAACACTGCGTCACTCTGCGCGGCCAGCTCATCCAGCCGCGAAAAACAGGTCATGCGATAGCTGTCGCAAACGGCCTGCGCTTTCTGCTGATTCGGCGAGAAGCCGCCCACTAAGTTCCATTGTTCGGCATGGCTAAGAATGGGCAGATAGGCCTTCTGCGCTATGCCACCTAACCCCACCACGCCAATACGTAATTTTGTCACGCGCGACTCCTAGTCTGCCAAGCGTTCGAGTAAATGCTCAAGGCGCTGTTTTAACTCCGCCACTTCGCTTTCCAGCGCGGCAACGCGTTCTTCCAGTGCTGAACTGTCGGCGGCTGAGGCGCTAAAAGGCTCATCTTCACTAGCCAATGCCACGTGGCTCACTTCGCCGCTGAACAGGTGCATGTAGCGGCTTTCGCGTTTGCCCGGCTCGCGCGCCAGACGCACGCAGAACGGGCCATCTTCGCGCTGGCTGAGGTCAGTCAGGGTTTGCTCAACTTCGCTAACATCGGCGAAATCATGCAGGCGGTTGGTGCGAGTGCGCAGCTCGCCCGGCGTCTGTGCGCCGCGCAGCAGCAGAGTGGTAACCACGGCCACTTCCTGCGGCGAGAACTTCAAATTGCCGAACTCGGAGTTACAGAAGCGGTGCTCGTACTTCATGGTGCGGCTGCCGCTGAGGGTGCGGATGATGTGCTTACGCAGCAGTAAATCCAGCGTTTGCTGCACGTCGCTTTCGCTCAGTTCCATCACCGGCTCGCGGTTGGTTTTCTGATTACAGGCGGTGGTCAGGCCGTTGAGCGACATCGGATATTGTTCTGGCGTGGTCAGCTGTTTTTCCAGCAAACAGCCCACCACGCGGGCCTCTTTGGCGCTTAATTCATGTTTCATGCTGCTTCCTTAACGTGACGCGGTCCAATCCTGATAGGTCAAAGCGGTGAGGATGTGATCCTGCCACTTGCCGTCGATCAAGAGATAATCTTTCGCATAACCTTCGCGCTCAAAGCCGAGGCGATGCAGCAACGCGCCGCTGCGCTGGTTGTGCGGCATGTAATTAGCCATGATGCGATGCATCTTTTGCTGGCGCTGCATGTAGCGAATTAGCGATTGCAGTGCTTCAAACATCAACCCTTGGCCCTGCCATTTTTCACCCAGCGAGTAGCCGAGAAAACAGGCGTGGAAGGAGCCGCGCAGCACGTTGCTAAAGTTCGCCACGCCCTGCACGTGGTTCTCGTCCGGGTCGAGCAGGATGAAGTAATAGGCATTGCCCTGCTTTTGCATCTCAGTTATCAGCCCAAGACGCGCCTGCCAGCCGGAAGGATAACAGTGGCTTTCATCGCGCACCGGTTCCCAGGGTTTAAGGAACGCGCGGTTCTCAACATAGTAATCAGCCATACGGTGCGCGTCGCGTTCGTGCACTAAACGCAATACCATTCGGTCAGTGGTAAGCCGCACTCTTGGTGTGGCAGATTTATAGCCAAACATCCCTTCCCTCCACAGTCCGCATGGGTCGATAAGAAGTATTGATAGGAAACCATAAGCCGGATGAATAATCCGCCGATTAAACGTCAATTCTGCCAGTCTGAGCGCGGCTTGACGATAAAAAAATATTATCTATAGCACCCTATCCAATTGCCCGTTTGAGGTTCAGAATTGAACGGTCTTCTTTCCCCCTCGCAGCACCTGTCGGATCGGGTGCCCACAACCTTTCAGGTGAAGCATGTCATTGGTCTCGCAAGCTCGGAGCTTGGGTAAATACTTCCTATTATTAGATAATGCACTGGTTATTCTAGGCTTCTTTTTAGTATTCCCCCTGATTTCGATTCGCTTTGTAGACCAGCTAGGCTGGGCCGCGATGGCCGTCGGATTAGCACTGGGCGTGCGCCAACTGACCCAACAGGGTCTGGGCATCTTTGGCGGCGCGATTGCCGACCGCTTTGGTGCCAAACCGATGATTGTCACCGGCATGCTGCTGCGCGCCTCCGGCTTCGCCACCATGGCGATGGCCGACGCGCCGTGGATCTTGGTCTGCTCCTGCATCTTATCCGGCCTCGGCGGCACCTTGTTTGACCCACCGCGCACCGCGCTGGTCATTAAACTCACCCGTCCTCATGAGCGTAGTCGCTTTTACTCTTTATTGATGATGCAAGACAGCGCGGGTGCCGTTATTGGGGCCTTGATCGGCAGTTGGCTGTTGCAGTATGACTTCCACTACGTCTGCTGGGCCGGGGCCGCGGTGTTTGTGCTGGCGGCCCTATGTAACGCTTGGCTGCTGCCCGCCTACCGAATCTCCACCATGCGCACGCCGATGCGTGAAGGCATGATGCGCGTGCTGCGCGACCGCCGCTTTGTGGCCTACGTGCTGACCCTGACCGGCTATTACATGCTGACCGTGCAGGTAATGTTGATGCTGCCGATTGCCGTGAATGACATTGCGGGCAGCCCGTCGGCGGTGAAATGGATGTACGCCATTGAGGCCGTGCTGTCGCTGACCCTGCTGTACCCGATTGCTCGCTGGAGCGAAAAGCGTTTTCGCCTCGAGCAGCGCTTGATGTTCGGCCTGCTGATCATGACCTTCAGCCTGCTGCCCGTGGGCATGGTGACCTCTATCAACCCGCTGCTGATGCTGATTGGCTTTTTCTATATCGGCTCAATCATTGCCGAACCGGCGCGTGAAACGCTGGGCGCCTCGCTGGCCGACGCCCGCGCACGCGGCAGTTACATGGGTTTCAGCCGTTTAGGTTTGGCTCTCGGCGGCGTGATTGGCTATACCGGCGGCGGCTGGATGTACGACACCGGGCGCGCGCTGGAACTGCCTCAGCTGCCGTGGTTCTTACTGGCGATTGTCGGCTTGATCACCCTCACCGGCCTCTACTGGCAGTTCAATCTGCGACGCATTGAACCTGCGATGCTTAGCGGTAACTGATTGTGATTAAACGCCGCTCTCGGCCGAGAGCGGTTTGATCTCCCCCTAATCTTTACCCATACTCCTAAATGGCGTCACACACGGCTGGCCTTTTTGCAGTCCCTTGTAGGCCCGCCACGGATTAAAGGAGTACCGCACTATGAAACTCTACATCTACGAACATTGTCCCTACTGTGTTAAAGCTCGAATGATCTTCGGCCTTAAAAACATACCCATTGAAATCAAAGCTTTAGCTAATGATGACGAAAAGACCCCGATTTCAATGGTGGGTAAAAAAGTTGTCCCTATCCTGCAAAAAAAGGATGGCAGCTTTATGCCAGAAAGCATGGATATCGTGCACTTCATCGATAAGAGCGACGGCAAGCCGCTGCTGACCGGCGCGACCAATCCGAAAATTGCCGCCTGGCTGCGTCAGGTGTCTGAATACACCTCCAGGCTGCTTTTGCCGCGCTTTGTGCAGGCCCCGCTGGAAGAGTTTGCCACCCCGGAAGCTAAGAAGTATTTCACCGAGAAAAAGCAGGCGTCCATTGGTGACTTCAAAGAGCACCTTCAGCACTCTGAGGGGCTGGTGAAGAAAATCAGCCACGACCTGCGTGCGCTGGATGAGCTGATTCAGGAGCCTAACGCGGTGAATGGCGAACTCTCAGAAGATGACTTCAGCCTGTGGCCGCTGCTGCGTTCGCTGTCGATTGTCAAAGGCGTGGTGCTGCCTTCTCGCGTGCAGGCCTATCGCGACAATATGGCGAAACAGACTCAGGTCAATCTGTTTACCAGTCTGGCGATTTAATCGCCTTAGCAGCCGGAGCCTCTTCCGGCTGCTCTTCCCCTGCCTCTTCTACTGCACGATTTGGACTTTTAATCTGTGCGCCAAGCACTTAGGCTAATCAGCGTTGTCTGATAGGCATCGCCATGTAAAAAGCCCATGCTGCGATGGCTTTAGGCTGTTCACGCGGTATTACGCACAGAGGATAAGATGAGAAAGCTATTTTTAGGGGCAGCTGCCCTGCTGTTCGCCGGCCTGCTTGCCGGATGTAACCAGCTCACGCAGTACACGCTTAGTGAGCAGCAAGTGAATGAATATTTGCAGAAGCACAATGATTTCCAGAAACAGCTGGGCGTGCCGGGGCTGGTCGATGCAAAAATTACTCTGACCAACCTTAATAGCCAAATCGGCCGCGCCGAGCCGGGTAAAGTGACGCTGACGGGTAACGCCAGCGTGGACGTCACCTCGCTATTCGGCCCGCAAAAAGCCGACATGACGCTGACGCTAAAAGCCCAGCCGAGCTTTGATAAAGCCCAGGGCGCTATTTATCTGAAAGATATGGAAGTGGTGGATTACACCATCCAGCCAGAGAAGATGCAGTCGGTGATGAAAGGCCTGATGCCTTACCTTAACCAGTCGCTGAAATCCTACTTTGACCAGAAGCCGGCCTATGTGCTGAATGGCGATAAGAGCAAAGGTGAAGCGATGGCCAAGAAGCTGGCGAAAGGCATTGAAGTGAAACCGGGTGAGTTGGTCATTCCCTTCACTGATTAAACAGATTTAATGCCATAAAAAAGCCCGGCTGAGTGGCAACACCCGCCGGGCTTTTGCGTTTCTAGCTTGTAGACTTCAACCCACTATGGGCCGATCACTGCTCGTCGTCGTCTTCGTTCTCGATGTCGGACGCTGCCAACTCTTCCAGCTCGTCGCGCATGGCTTGCAGCGCTTCACGGCTTATTTCCGACAGCGTGCGGTAGAAGCCGCTGGTCGCGTGGGCTTCGACTTTGCCCAAGAACTTGCCGCACCATGGGAACAGATAGTCGTCAAACAGCGCGGTCTGCGCACCCACTTCGTCCTCGGCAGACTGGTCTTCCAGCCAAGACGCGGCCAGCAGCATAGAGCCGAAGCTGTCTGCCGGGTTCTCGCCCAAAGGCATGCCGCGCTGTTGTAGGAAAGCACGCACGTCCTGCTCGGTCGCGCCATCAACATAGTCGCTGCGATAAGGCGACACCGCGCGGTTTTCACCGACAAAAAGGTGGTCGTACTCGGCGGCCAGCGCCTGTGGATCCGCGCTTTCACGCAGACGGGCCAGCAAGGCATCCTGCTCTAGCGGCCAGTGCTCTTGCAGCTTGCCCTGTTGAATCAAACCAAACAGCGGAGCCAGCACCGGATCTTGCGGCGAGCGGTTAAACAACGAGCCGAGTACGCGGCAAACAATCGAAAATTCATTCATAGCGGCAACCTGTTAAGCCAAAGGAAAAAATGAAAGCGAGCAAAGGGCGTGACAATGTCACAGATCCTTTAATTCAGCAATGGGCTGACGACCTCGCGCTTCGAGAAAATCGAGGAAACGGCGCGGGCTGACATTAAGGATACGATCTTCTGGGAAATCCACCTCACGCAGAATTCGCTCACACTGTTCAAAGCCGCCCAGCGAGTAGGCAATGTGCGAGTCTGAACCCAGCGCCAGCCAGCCGCCCGCCTCTTTCACCGCCTGCGCGATGGCGCGACAGTTTGGCTCGCTGCCTGCCCGCGAGTGGGTAAAGGAGGAGTTATTCAGCTCCAGCGCCACATTGTATTTCGCGGCGGCGGCGGCAATCGCCGGGATGTCCACCGGATAGCGCGGATTGCCCGGATGGCTAATGATGTGCACTTCGCCACCCGCCATGGCGGCAATCATCGCCGCCGTGTGAGTCTCTTTGTCAGAAGGCGGCATCACCGGCTCGTGGAAACCGGCGATGATGACGTCAATGGCGGTCAGCATCGGGCCGGTGCAGTCGATGTCACCCTCAATATTTTTAATGTTGGATTCAATGCCGCGCAGAATGCCGACGCCGTTCACCAGTCGCGGCCACACATGCATATTCATAAAGTGCCAGTAGTGCGGCGCATCGGCCATGTCCGGGCCGTGGTCGGTGATCGCAAACAGCTTGATGCCCTTTTCTGTGGCTTCATCAATATAGTCATGCAGGGTGCTGTAAGCATGGGTGCTGGCAACGGTATGCATGTGTAAATCAACGGGATACGGCATGTAAACTCCTCACAATGAACCATCAGGGCGGCGATGTTCGCCATGATGGTGTAACAGGTAGCGGGCGGTTTGAGTCGGATGCGCGACGGCCATCAGTATCCGCGCTGCAAATCCACCAGCCCGGTCGGCGTTCGCCCTTCCTCAAGCGCCAATATATTGGCCACGATATTGTCCATCGCCTGTTCGGGTAAGGTGTTGGCGGCGATGTGAGGCGTGATGCTAACACGCGGGTGTGACCAAAATGGGTGCATGCCCGGCAACGGCTCCTCGACAAACACGTCGAGGGTGGCGGCGGCAATTTGGCCGGCGTCGAGGGCGCGCAGCAGATCACCTTCTACCAGATGCATTCCGCGAGCAATATTAATCAAATATGCCTGCGGGCGTAACGTGGCAAACAGGTTTTTATTCAAGATGCCGACGGTCTGTGGCGTGTTCGGCAGCAGGTTGATCAACAGTTTGCAGCCGGTGGTGAATTCATCCAGCTGGTCATCCCCCGCGAAGCTCTGCACTCCGACGATGTTTTTCGGGCTGCGGCTCCAGCTGCGCACTTGGAAGTTCATCTCTACCAGCTTCTCGGCCACGCTTTGGCCCAACACCCCCGCGCCCAGAATACCGATAGTGAAGTTCTGATGCTCATGGGGAGCCAGCGGACGCCACTGCTTCTGCTGCTGGAATAGCTGGTATTCGTCCATTCGGCGGAAATAGCGCAGCACGGCGGCCAGCGTGTACTCCTGCATTTGCAGCGACATGCCGGTATCTTCCAAACGCAGAAGCGGCACGCCCGCAGGCAGTGTGCCCGGATTACGCTGCTCTTGCATCAGTATGGCATCCACACCGGCACCGAGGGCAAAAATGCCTTTTAGCTGGGTGCGCGGAGCCAGCATTTCATGAGGGGGTTGCCAGACCAGGGCGTAGTCTGCGGGTTGGTCGTCACCACGGTGCCAGGCGCGAACCTTAGCTTGTGGCAGTCTGTTACTTATTCCGTCAATCCATTGTTTCGAATCAAATGTAGGGTGGTAAAAAATTATATTCATCATGGTTGCCTCCTAAGCCCTGATAGATTTCCCCGAATATCATCAGGATGCAACCCATAGAGACAAAAAAGAACAGGCCCCGATATTCGGAGCCTGTTGGCATCAATTGATTTGATGAATAACTACTGCAAATTACGCCGGAACGCGTTGGATCAGGCGGCGTAGCAGTGGGATCAGCACGATGAGCACCACGCCGGTGGCGACAGAGCCCCAACCCAGCACGCTAAACACCGAGCTGTAACCCGGGTTGGTCAGCGCCGCCGTGCTGCCGGTGTTTTCAGGCATCAGCCCAGAGACGTAACTTGCCAGCACCGAGGCCACGCCGGTCACCATCATCCAGCAGCCCATCATCACGCCCTGATAGCGCGCCGGAGCCAGTTTTCCAATCATCGCGTAGCCGATTGGCGAGATAAGCAGCTCGCCGATACTTTGCAGAACGTAGCTAATCACAATCCATTTAAAGGCCACCAGGCCGTCACCGCCCGCCAGACTAATTCCCCACGGCAGAACCAGCATCCCCAGACCGATACAGAACAGAGAAGCGGAGAATTGCAGCGGAATGTCGAGGTTCCAGCCGCGCTGGCGCAGCTTTTTGAACCACAGCGCCATCAATGGGCCGCCGACCACAATCACCACGGTATTGATGTCTTGGATCCACTGAGGTGCGACTTGGAAACCATACACATTCAGGTTGATATTGTTCTCAGAGAACAGCATCAGGCCCATAGGCGCCAGTTGGTAAAGCGTCCAGAACACCAGCGAGCCGAGAGCCAGAATCAGGTAAGCCTTCATGCGGCGGCGTTCATCATGTTCGCGATGACGGAAAGTCAGCAAGGCCATGGCGGCAAAGATGATAATGCCCAGCACCACCACGAAGTAGCTGCTGAACTCGGCATGAGTCAGCAACACGCGGATAATCGGCACCAGCACCACCAGCACGGCCAAGCCAATCACCATGCGGCGCATAAACACGCTGCGGCTCGCTTCGCGCAGCGGCGTGCTGATGTCGGCCAGAATGCGCCAGTAATAAAGCGTGACGATAATCGCCAGCACGTTGCCCAAGGTGGCGAACAGGAACAGCGACTTATAGTTTTCAGTCAGCTGGTAGTAACCCGCCACGGCGAAACCGATGAAGAAGCCGAGGTTCATCCCGGCGTAGTTCCACAGGAAGGCGGATTCACGGCGGTCATCTTCTGGCGCAAAGCGCTGAGTCAGCATCATGTTCAGGCAGGTAACGTTCAGCCCGCTGCCGGTGAGGAACATGGCCAGCCCCCAATACAGCCCTTCTACCCCTTCCATGGCGATCAGGCCACAGCCGAAGACTTGCAGTACCATGCCCAGCACGAACAGGTTACGGTTACTCAGGTAGCGCCCGCCGAGGTAGCCGCCAAACATGTGCAGACCATAGTTAAATGCGCCGAACACGCCCATGATGGCGTTGGCATTGCCTTCGCTAAAGCCAAGGCGTTTTGTGGCGTACAGCACCAGCGTGGAATACAGCACGGCAAAGCCGAGTGTGGCAAAGGTCTGGATGAAGAATAAAGCCCCTGAGCCTGCCGGTATCTTCGACCGGTGCGGCTGCTGCGGCGACGCCGCGTGTTCGAACTGACTCAAATTTGACCCCGTCTTACAAAAAATGTACTGAATGTACTGATAGAAGTTAGATCTGCCAGAACCCTCATACAGCTGGTTTTTATATGGCAATACCCCGATAGGGCCGTTGTTATACTCCCGTCACCGCGTTTTTTCCCAACATAATTTTGTTATTTACTTGGTGTTAAAATCGTTTGCCTGATAATTGTTCTGCTACGAAGCATAGCTAATGACCCAGCGCGTATCATAAGCAAGATTAATAATTGGGCTTTTGCGGCCGCTTAAGGGTACTTTTGCTCTGTAAATCAGCAAATTGCTCTAACTTTGAGTAAACGATCGCTTTACTGCAAAAGAGTGTTGACGCTGAGGGTGCTTTTCCCTACATTAGCGCCGGTCAGCAGCGCTACGGCGTGGAATGACTTACGGTGAGGTGTCTGAGTGGCTGAAGGAGCACGCCTGGAAAGTGTGTATACGCTAACGCGTATCGAGGGTTCGAACCCCTCTCTCACCGCCAAATAAAAGCAAAAGGGGCTTGGATGAAAATCCAAGCCCCTTTTGCTTTTATTCGTTGGGAGCGGCCCGGTGAGAACCCTATGTTCGACAAATTGGCAGGATAGCCAATTTGCACAGCCGCAGGCTGCCCGCAGGGCGAGGGCCATGGACGGCCCGAGTGCACCCCTGAGCACCGATCATCTAGCGTACTCTCCCCCTCTTTTGCCTTTGCACCGCCCACATTGCCCACGTCTTAACCATCCAAACCTAATCCGGCAAATTATGCTTGACCCTTTGACCTGCTCTCCCTATAGTAGCGCCCCGTTGCACCGCACAGCGATGTAACGACTACGGTGAGGTGTCTGAGTGGCTGAAGGAGCACGCCTGGAAAGTGTGTATACGCTAACGCGTATCGAGGGTTCGAACCCCTCTCTCACCGCCAAATAAATGAAAAAGGGCCCTGATGAAAATCAGGGCCCTTTTTCATTTATTCAGCTGAGGGCGGCTCGGTGAAAACCCTTCGGTTCGACAAACTGGCAGCACAGCCAATTTGCACAGCCGAAGGCTGCCCGCAGGGCGAGGGCCATGGACGGCCCGAGTGCACCCCTGATCACCTTGGCTATAGCGTAATCACCCGCCGTTTGCTTTTCAAACCTCCCTATCCCCCAATTGCGCCAACTGCAAAATAGAGCTGGCGACCACCTGATTCTTCCCCTGATGCTTGGCTTTATACAGGGCTTCATCCGCCAGTTTTATGGCTTTGCGAATTTGCATCCCCGGCAGATACAGCGACACGCCGAGCGAGGCGGTGACCTTCAGCGGACTGCCATCTTCCAGCATCATCAGATTAAGCTCGATTTCCTGACGTAGCCGCTCGGCGATTGCCAGTACCGCCTCGGGCTGATAGGCGGCGGTGATCACCAAAAACTCTTCGCCACCGTAGCGTCCGGCAAAATCTTTGCTGCGGGTGACATTGCGCAGCACGCGCCCGACTTCACTCAGCACCCGGTCGCCAATCAAATGACCATGGGTATCATTCACCCGCTTAAAATTATCAATATCAATGATGATCAGCCCACAGCTTTGGCGACGGCTCTGTTGAACCGAGAGCCGATAATCCAGACTGGCGCGGTTGCTGATTTGTGTCAGAGGGTCGGTGGCGGCCTTCACCCGAATGGCGAACACCTTTTTCATGTAGATTTCTTTAAAATTCAGGGCGTGATAGCACAGGATCATGCAGCTCGCGGTGACCAGTTGATAAAGCACCAGCGTCGCCCACGGCACCACCGAACCATAAAGGCTCGATACCAACGCAATTCGTCCCAGCCCTACCAGCAGCAAAGTGATATAAAACACCCGATGCTGGCGCTTGCGCCATACGCGAAATAAAAACAGCCCGAGCATAATGCAGCCAATCAGCAGATTATTGAGCGAATAGCCGCCGTTAAGCGCAAACAGCAAGAGATAGCACGACAGCCCGCTGAGCCAGCCACCAAAAAAGGTCACCAAAATCATCGGCAGCATTTCGAAGCTGTAATAGACATTATCGTTGAGGATCAGCCGATCCTGAGAAAGAAATAGCGCCGCGACGCCGGCCATCAGGCCAAAAGCGATGCGTTTCCAGATGTCGCCGTAGGAAGTGAAAGGCTCACTGCGGCTGAGGATAAAATAGCCGACGGATAGCGTGGCGTAAGTGACGCAAACGTCAGCATATAATTTCCCTAAGGAGGTAAAATCGGGCATTGGGAATCACGCTTCCTGAATAATAAACCCAGAGAAATAAGGACTTATCTTGAATATAGATGAACTCTTAGTTTGCTGATATCCCCGTACCGAAATTATGTCGATAGCGGCACTTTTCTCACAAAAATCGGCGGATACTATCCAGCTTGTCACCCGTCTTGTCCTTGATTTGCATCTATAACTGTTACAGAAAAAGAGCGTATCTTTACTGCTTAGCCGATGACGGGGTTGTTTCCCGCCTTAATATCCTCATCGCCATGGACGCCCGCTGTTATGCATACTTCTGCCAATCGCCCTCTTCGCCTGTTTAGCGCCTTAAAAGACGCCTGCGTTAACGAGAAATACACTGCCCAGCGTCTGCTCAAGGATGCTATTGCCGGGGTCACCGTCGGCATCATCGCCATCCCGCTGGCTATGGCGCTGGCTATCGGCAGCGGCGTACCGCCGCAAAACGGCCTTTATACCGCCGCCGTCGCCGGGATCATCATTGCCATCTGCGGCGGCTCGCGGTTTAGCGTCTCGGGGCCGACGGCGGCCTTCGTGGTGATCCTCTACCCGGTTTCCCAACAATATGGCTTATCCGGCCTGCTGCTGGCGACATTAATGTCCGGGCTGATGCTGGTGCTAATGGGCGTGTTACGCCTTGGGCGGCTGATAGAATATATTCCGCTGCCGGTGACGCTCGGATTTACTTCAGGGATTGGTATCACCATCGCCACCATGCAGATTAAGGACTTTTTCGGTTTGAGCGTGGATGCCATGCCGGAACACTATCTCAGCAAGCTGCTGGTGCTGGTTCAGGCCTTACCAAGCTTTGATATAGGCGACGCCGCGATTGGCGTCGTGACGCTGGCGGTACTGATTTTCTGGCCGAAGCTTGGCTTGAAGTTGCCCGGCCATCTCCCGGCCCTGCTGGCGGGCTGCGCCGTGATGGCGATATTTATGCAAACCGGCCATTCAGTGGCGACCATCGGCTCGCGCTTCCACTACCTGCTTCCCGACGGCTCGCAGGGCAGCGGCATTCCGGCAATTTTGCCGCAATTTACCCTGCCTTGGGCAGCCACCGGCGGCGGCTCAGGTTTTAGCCTCGACTTAGTACAGGCACTTCTGCCCGCCGCGTTTTCTATGGCGATGCTGGGGGCAATTGAATCCCTGCTGTGCGCGGTAGTGCTCGACGGCATGACCGGCAAAAAGCATCATTCCAACAATGAGCTGATCGGTCAGGGGATTGGCAACATCGTGACGCCGTTTTTTGGCGGCATTACCGCCACGGCGGCGATTGCCCGCTCCGCCGCCAACGTGCGCGCCGGAGCGACCTCTCCGGTGTCTGCCGTCATTCACTCGCTGTTGGTGCTTCTGGCGCTACTGATGCTCGCTCCGCTGCTCTCATGGCTGCCGCTGGCGGCCATGGCGGCGCTGCTGCTAATGGTGGCGTGGAACATGAGCGAAGCCCATAAAGTGGTCAACCTGCTGCGTCGCGCGCCCAAAGACGACATTCTGGTGATGCTGACCTGCATGAGCCTCACCGTGCTGTTCGACATGGTGATCGCCATTACAGCGGGGATTGTGCTGGCATCGCTGCTGTTTATGCGCCGCATCGCCAAGATGACCCGCCTGAGCGAAGTGGCCGGAGATTTCGCCGCCGATGAGGCCGTCTGGCGAGTCAACGGCCCGCTGTTCTTTGCCGCCGCCGAGCGGGTATTTGGCGAGCTTTCAGCCCGCACCTCGCAGGCCAAACGCATTATTCTGGTATGGGACCGCGTGGCGATCCTCGACGCGGGCGGGCTGAGCGCCCTGCAACACTTCATTGACGAGTTGCCGGAGAACGTCGAGCTGGTGATAACCGATATTCCCTTCCAGCCTTTGAAAACGCTGGCGCGGGCGGGCGTCAAACCTATCGAGCAGCGTTTAAGTTTCTACAGCACGCTGGCCGATGCTCAGGCCGCGAGCCAGCCAGATATTTAGAATGCATCAAGGCTGAAAAGCAAAAAGGCGCCCTGTTTGCAGAGGCGCCTTTTTTGTCTGGTGTCTGGCAATAAGCTCGCCGTACTACAGAATCTTACTTGCTGGTATCCAGAGCCGGGAAGCTTTTCACCAGATCATCAATGGCTTTCATCTGAACCAGGAACGGCTCCAGTTTAGCCAATGGCAGCGCAGACGGGCCGTCACACTTGGCGTTAGCCGGATCTTCATGAGCTTCAATGAACAGACCGGCCAGACCGACTGCCATGCCAGCACGCGCCAGTTCTGCTACCTGAGCACGACGGCCGCCAGAGGCTGCGCCGAACGGGTCGCGAGTTTGCAGGGCGTGAGTCACGTCGAAAATCACCGGATGGCCGCCAGTGGCGTTGATCATCACGTTGATACCCAGCATGTCGACCACCAAGTTGTCATAACCAAAGTTACTGCCGCGGTCGCACAGAATCACCTGATCGTTGCCGCCTTCTTTGAACTTCTCAACGATATTGCCCATCTGGCCTGGGCTGACGAACTGTGGCTTTTTCACGTTAATCACGGCGCCGGTCTTCGCCATAGCTTCAACCAGGTCAGTTTGGCGAGCCAAGAAGGCTGGCAGTTGGATCACGTCAACCACTTCAGAAACCGGCTGTGCCTGCCAGCTTTCGTGGACGTCGGTGATGATTTTCACGCCGAAGGCTTGCTTCAGGTCTTGGAAAATCTTCATCCCTTCGTCCAGACCTGGGCCACGGTAAGAATGAATAGATGAGCGGTTGGCTTTATCAAAAGAGGCTTTGAACACGTAAGGGATGCCCAGTTTCTGGGTCACGGTCACGTAGTGTTCGCAGACGCGCATCGCCATATCGCGGGATTCCAGCACGTTCATACCGCCGAACAGTACAAATGGCAGGTCATTGGCGACGTTGATATCTTTAATGCTAACCACTTTTTGTTTCATGCTTTGGCCTTATTGATTGTCTATCAGGGGCAGTTGTACAGGTAATGCACTGTATTTAAATGCCTATTTAATTTTCTGCGGCTAATTCTAACTCAGTGCAAGGTAACTTGCTTGTGCTCAATCGCGTGGATTTGCACTTTAATCACTTCGGAAATCGGGTCTTCAGGACACTGCTCGACGAAGTAATTTAAATCAGAGAGCGCGACATGATTGCAATCCAAATGGGCGTAGATCAAACCGCGGTCACGAATTTCGTAAGGATCATCTGGATCGAACTCCAGCAGGGTTTCGCTGGCGCGCAGGGCCATCTCCATCTGCTTCTCTTCCATCAGCGCGGCTTTTAGCGTGTCGAGCATTCTTCGGACGATGACGTTATTTTCCGCCTCTTCCAAATCATCATCTTCAATCTCGGCGGTGACGCCCAGATTGCCCTTCAGCCAGACATGCAGAATATGTTCGCTCAGCGTGTCGCCGTTAATCGGGTTAATCAGCCACATCTCTTCGTCGAGCCAGTCGGCGCGCATGATCAGCTGAGTCGGGAAAATCACCGGCATCAGCGGCAAGTCCAACTGGTGGGCGATGTGCAGGAAAATAACCCCGAGCGAAACTGGCGTGCCCTGGCGCGAAGCCAGCACTTTGTCGAGCCAGATGGCGTCTGACAGGCGATAGATGCCCCCCGCGCCGCCAAAGCCCCAGGTGCGATAAAACAACTCAATTAACACTTCAAGCTGCTGATCCTGATTGAGATCTTCCGGGATGGCCCGGCGAGCCTCCTCAACCAGCGACTGTAACTGGCGACTGACGTCATCCGCGTTGAAATCATAGCGGATGGCCTGAGTGACCAGAATGACACCGGCGCTGAGCGGCGCGGCGTTAAATTCGAAATCAGCAATGGTACTCATAGTTATCCCAATAGCAGCGGTATTTGTGTCAAGGCGAGCTTAACGATCAAGGCTAAGCATCCTATTGCCAGAATAAACGCAATCCACCGAGTGGTTTGCCGACGTGGCCGTTTACTGAGTGCAACAAACCCCAATGCGATATAGATGATAACGCCAAAAAGCTTTTCAGTCAGCCAAGGAGTCTGCGGGCTGAATGGATAAAGTCGGGCAATGATCAGCAGCGCAATGCCGCTCACCAGCAAAAGCGTATCCACCGCGTGAGGCGTAATTTTCACCCAACGCTGGTGCAGCATAGCAGAACCTGTCGATTTCCAAAAAAAGCGCAATACAAACAGAAAAATACTCACTATGACGGTGGCAATATGCAGGTATTTAAAAGCCATAAAAGCAGACATTTTACTTCCTTGTGTATTAAGGGTTACGGGCAGGCAATGAAGCAGCAAGAGCCATTACGCTCCCTGCCACTGCCCGAGACTGACGCGGTCATTGCCGCCGTAATCTTTCACCGTGGCGACCTGGTGGTAGCCCGCCTGACGAAACAGCTGTTGGACGTCTTTCGCCTGCTGCCAGCCGTGCTCCAATAATAGCCAGCCGCCGGCTAATAAATGCTGCGGTGCTTGCTCAATGAGAGTCTGTAAGTCAGCAAGTCCGGCGTTGTCCGCCACCAGCGCACTGGCAGGTTCGAAGCGCACGTCGCCTTCGGCCAAGTGTGGGTCGGCAGAATCAATATAAGGAGGGTTACTGACGATAACGGCAAACTGCTGGCCCGCGACGGGAGCAAACCAGCTGCCTTGCACGAAACTGGCATTGGCGATCGCCAGCTTTTGCGCATTATGCTGGGCCAACTTGACGGCTTCGGGCTGTAAATCAACGCCGATGAGCTGGCAATCCGGGCGCTCGCTGGCAATCGCCAAGGCCACGGCTCCGGTGCCGGTTCCCAAATCCAACACCTTTTGCGGCGAAGGCGGCAAACGCAGCAATGCCTGTTCAACCAGACATTCAGTATCGGGGCGGGGGATGAGCGTGGCGGGTGAAACAGAGAGAGGCAAAGACCAAAACTCACGCTCGCCGACCAGATAGGCCACCGGCTCGCCCTGCTCACGTCGCGCCAGCAGAGCCTCTAACTGTTCAAGTTCGCTGGCCGTCAGCGGCGTTTCGCCAAAGGCCATAATAAAAGTACGCGACCGGCCGGTGACGAACCCGAGCAGAATTTCTGCATCGTGCTTGGGGCTTTCACCCGCCGACAGGCGACGGGTGGCGTCATGCAACCAATGTTGAAAATCCATTATTCCTGCTCGGACAACGCAGCAAGCTGGTCTGCCTGATACTCCTGCACAATCGGCTGGATCAGCGCGTCCAGCTTGCCTTCCATCACTTCATCCAGACGGTAAATCGTCAGGTTGATGCGGTGGTCGGTCACGCGGCCCTGCGGGAAGTTATAGGTGCGGTTACGATCGGAGCGGTCGCCGCTGCCCAGCAGGTTGCGGCGGGTTGACGCCTCTTCTGCGTGGCGTTTAGCCATTTCAGCCGCGCGAATACGCGCGCCCAGCACCGACATCGCCTTGGCTTTGTTCTTATGCTGTGAACGCTCATCCTGACACTCAACCACGATGCCAGTTGGCAAGTGGGTGATACGAATGGCCGAGTCGGTGGTGTTAACGTGCTGACCACCCGCGCCCGAGGAGCGGAAGGTATCAATTTTCAAATCACCGGCGTTAATTTCTGGCAATTCGGCCTCTGGAATTTCTGGCATCACGGCGACGGTACAGGCCGAGGTGTGAATACGCCCCTGCGACTCGGTTTCCGGCACGCGCTGCACGCGGTGGCCGCCAGACTCAAACTTCAGCTGGCCGTAGGCACCCTCGCCTGACACCTTAGCGATCACTTCTTTGAAGCCGCCGTGCTCACCTTCGTTAGCGCTGACGATTTCAACGCGCCAGCGGCGAGTTTCGGCGTAACGGCTGTACATGCGGAACAGATCACCGGCGAAAATTGCCGCCTCGTCGCCGCCAGTTCCGGCACGAATTTCAAGGAAGCAGCTGCGTTCGTCATCGGGATCTTTTGGCAGCAGCAGCAGTTGCAGCTTCTGCTCTAACTCTTCCAGCGTGGCTTTGCAGGTTTTGATTTCATCCTGCGCCATTTCGCGCATCTCTGGGTCATCGAGCATCTCTTCGGCCGCGGCCAAATCTTCCTGCGCCTGACGCCAGGTCAGAAAACAGGCAGAGACATCGCTCAACTGAGCATATTCGCGGGAGAGATTGCGGAATTTTTCTTGGTCGGCAATAACAGTTGCGTCGCCGAGCATCGCCTGCACTTCTTCATGGCGCTCTTGTAACACTTCCAGTTTGGCAACAATAGAAGGCTTCATGCGTGGTGTTTAACCCTGTAATAAATAGGAACTATTGCTGATCCAGCCCGAGGCTGTCGCGTAAAATTTGCAAGCGCTCGACATCGCCATCGCTGGCGGCCTGCTGCAGGGAACGGGTGGGTGCGTGAATAAGACGGTTAGTCAGTTTGTGTGCTAATTCGTGAATAACGGCAGAAACATCTGCTCCCTGAGCAATGGCAGCCAGCGCTTTGGCTTCTGCTTCGGCACGGACGAGATCCGCACGGGAACGGTAATCACGAATAATTTCCACCGCGCCCTGCGATCGCAGCCACGCCATGAAATTAGAACTTTCTTGCTCAACGATAGATTCCGCCTGCACGGCGGCGGCCTTACGTTGAGCCATATTGTTTTGAATAATGCTGTGCAGATCATCAACGCTATAAAGGTAGGCGTTGGCGAGTTTGCCCACTTCAGGCTCGATATCACGCGGCACGGCGATATCTACCATCAGCATCGGCTGGTTGCGGCGAGCTTTCAGCGCGCGTTCCACCATGCCTTTACCGATGATCGGCAGCGGGCTGGCGGTGGAGCTGATAATAATGTCGGCATCGGCCAGACGCGCGTCAATATCTTGCAGCGTGATCACTTCAGCGCCCACTTCGCTTGCCAGCACCTGTGCCCGTTCGCGGGTACGGTTAGCAATCATCATGTGGCGAACTTTGTGCTCACGCAGATGGCGCGCCACCAGCTCGATAGTTTCCCCCGCGCCCACCAGCAATACGCTGACGTCAGACAAGGATTCGAAAATCTGCCGGGCCAGAGTACAAGCTGCGAAAGCCACGGAAACCGCGCTGGCACCGATATCGGTTTCAGTGCGTACGCGCTTGGCGACGGAGAAGGATTTTTGGAACAGGCGCTCAAGTTCACCCGAAACCGCCTGCCCGTGTTGGGACTCAGCGAAGGCTTTTTTCACCTGACCGAGAATTTGCGGCTCGCCGACGACCAGCGAATCAAGGCCGCTGGCCACGCGCATAAGATGACTGACGGCGGCGTTATCCTGATGCCAATAAAGGCTTTTACGCACTTCATCGGCACTGAGATGGTGATAATCACATAACCATTTAACCAACTGTTCCTGAAGATTTTCCTGCTGTTCCACGCTGAGATAAAGCTCAGTTCGGTTACAGGTGGACAACACGACACCGCCCTGCACCAGGGGTTGCTGGAGCAGACTAGAGAGCGCCTGTTCAATGGTCTCGGGAGAAAAAGTTACCCGTTCACGCAAAGAAACCGGTGCGGTTTTGTGATTGATACCTAATGCAAGCAGGGTCATAAGGAAGCGTTTTTCGAGTAATACTTATGTTGGTATGGGTTTACGTCTGTGGCGCATTCTACAAGATGAGCCGGATCAATAAAAGCAAAGCAGCATTATCCGTTAAAGTTGTTGAAGCAACAGACGATTTCGATGACTTCGAGCTTACTGGATCTCCTCACTGCGTACTTCAATATCAATGATAGCCATGATCTATCAAGGGCTACTCTTTTTTCTTGAAACAATTGCGGCCTTTCTCAGTGGCTAACGTGCTCGACGTCAGTATGCTAAACTGACCATCGCCGAATTTGCCCAGGCATTTTGCCTCAGCACCCAAGGATTTAATCTGTTATGCCAATGCGTAAAGCTCATTTAGTTCGTTTTCTTCCTCTTGCAAGCCTGGTGCTTGCCGCCTGTTCCATCAATGCTCCTAAGGGTCCGGCGACCAGTCCGACTTCCCCTCAGTGGCGTGAGCATGAGGCGCAAATCAAGCAATTAGAGCACTATCAAACGCGTGGCTCCTTCGCCTATATCTCAGATAAACAAAAAGTTTATGCCCGCTTCTTCTGGCAGCAATACACGCGTGACAACTACCGCCTGTTGTTGACCAACCCACTCGGCAGCACCGAGATGGAGCTGAAAGTCCAAAGCGGCGTCGCCCAGTTGACCAATAATGAAGGCAAGAAGTACACCAGTAACAATCCTGATGAGATGATTCAGAAGCTGACCGGCATGTCGATTCCGCTGGCTAACCTGCGTCTGTGGATGCTGGGCCTGCCGGGCGATGAGAGTGATTTCACCCTCGACAGCCAGTACCGCCTGTCCAAAGTTAACTACAGCCAACACGGCCAGCAAGGCACCGTGGTGTATCAGAGCTACAGCGACGATATGATCCCATCATTGCCGAATCGCCTGGAACTGACCGAAGGCGACCAGCGCATCAAATTGAAAATGGACAGCTGGACCTTAAACTGAGATGACGCAATTGTGGCCTTCTCCGGCTAAACTCAATTTATTCCTTTATATCACCGGCCAGCGCGCCAACGGTTATCACGAACTGCAAACCCTGTTTCAGTTTGTCGATTATGGCGACAGCCTCTCTTTCGTGCCGCGCAACGACGGGCGAATTGTCCTCACTACCCCCGTCGAGGGCGTCGCGGACGAAGATAATTTGGTGGTTCGCGCCGCGCGTTTGTTACAACGTCACGCAAACTGCTCGCTTGGCGCGGACATTTCGCTCATCAAACGCATCCCGATGGGCGGCGGACTGGGCGGGGGTTCCTCTAATGCCGCGACGGTATTGGTAGCACTGAATGCCCTGTGGGAGTGCGGCCTGTCAGATGAACAACTGGCCGCGTTAGGCGTCACCTTAGGCGCAGATGTTCCGGTGTTCGTGATGGGCCATGCCGCCTTTGCCGAAGGCATTGGCGAGATACTGCAACCCGTCGCGCCTGAGGAAAAATGGTATTTAGTGGCCCACCCGGGCGTGCATATCCCGACCCCGATGATTTTTGGCGATCCTGAGTTAACCCGCGACACGCCAAAACGGCCGATAAATGTGCTTTTAAGCACAGCGTGGACAAATGATTGCCAACCGATTGCGATAAAACGTTTTTGCGAGGTTGAACAGCTTGTTTCTTGGCTGTTAGAATACGCGCCGTCACGTATGACGGGCACGGGTGCTTGCGTTTTCGCCGAATTTGCGACCGAGCATGAAGCCCGTCAGGTTTTGAATCAGATTCCATCGTCGGTCACCGGGTTTGTAGCTAAGGGCGTCAACGTCTCTCCCCTGCACCGTTTCCGCGAAGAATGGCTGAGAGCAGCAGGCAAAGCGTAGAGCGTCACGGTCCCGTTTCCCGTGTCTGTTCTTTGCCAGCCTCTCACTCTGTAACAGAGCCAAGATTTCCGTAGTATTGGTTGTAAAGATGTACCGAAGTATTTTTTCTCGTAAGCATAATGCTGTGGCATCGCTCACCGCCCGGTGGTGCCATAAGCCAATGTCTTCCCTGGACGCAAGCCTGAGGTTCTTCTCGTGCCTGATATGAAGCTTTTTGCTGGTAACGCCACCCCGGAACTAGCACAACGTATTGCCAACCGTTTATACACCAGCCTTGGTGACGCCGCCGTCAGTCGTTTTAGCGACGGTGAAGTAAGTGTGCAAATCAACGAAAATGTACGTGGCGGAGATATTTTCATTATCCAGTCCACCTGCGCACCTACTAACGATAACCTGATGGAACTGGTCGTGATGGTTGATGCCTTACGCCGCGCTTCCGCCGGCCGTATCACTGCGGTCATCCCTTATTTTGGTTATGCACGTCAAGATCGCCGGGTGCGTTCAGCCCGTGTGCCAATCACCGCCAAAGTGGTTGCAGACTTCCTTTCTAGCGTCGGTGTTGACCGCGTTCTTACCGTAGATTTACACGCCGAACAGATCCAGGGCTTCTTCGACGTACCGGTTGATAACGTGTTCGGTAGCCCGATTCTGCTGGAAGACATGCTGCAACAGAATCTGGAAAACCCAATCGTGGTTTCCCCAGATATTGGTGGTGTTGTCCGTGCTCGCGCCGTGGCAAAACTGCTCAACGACACTGACATGGCTATCATCGACAAACGCCGCCCACGCGCTAACGTTTCTCAGGTGATGCACATCATCGGTGACGTTGCTGGCCGTGACTGCGTGCTGGTTGACGACATGATCGACACCGGCGGCACGCTGTGTAAAGCCGCTGAAGCCTTGAAAGAGCGCGGTGCTAAGCGCGTTTTCGCTTATGCCACGCACCCAATCTTCTCTGGCAATGCCGTCGAGAACATCAAAAACTCCGTGATTGATGAAGTGATTGTCTGTGACACCATCCCGCTGTCTCCAGAAATTCGCGCACTGAAGAAAGTTCGTACTCTGACTCTGTCAGGCATGCTGGCTGAAGCAATTCGTCGCATCAGCAACGAAGAGTCTATCTCTGCGATGTTCGAACATTAATCTGGTTCCCTTCTGCTTGCGGAAGGGGCTGATTAGCGAGCATAAAAAAACCCGTTATTGTTCGCGCAATAACGGGTTTTTCTTTGGCCGATCTGCAAAGCTATAGGTTGTTAATCGCCTACTGTTAAGAATGACGATGATTCTTGCGGCAGCGGGCATCATAATGACGAACCCAAAAATAACGGTCGGCAACGCGTTCACGGCCACCGATTCGCGCCCCTGCTAGCCATAAAATCGCACCAATAAAGATGCTGGCTATTGCGCCATGGGCTAAAAATTGCGGTAAATTCAGACTCGGCATCTGATTCAGAATGGAGTATCCAACCCCGCCGACCATAGTGACCAGACCAAGCCCCATCAGCACGTTACCTAATACTGTTGCGGTTTTACGTTTCATATGTCACCTCCAGTAATCCATCAATTGAACAGGTCTATTTCTGTTTTCCTAGCTCAAAGTGTAGTCGTCGGGTGGGTTTTACTTTGCGGCAACGATCACAGACAGAGAACATAGCATGACAAATCTTTACGTTTTGTTGTCACTTTCATTTGAAGGGTGAATGGTTTTCTTGCTCAACTATTCACCTTTAAAATCATTATCCTGAAATTCCCCTCCGCAGGTTTGGCACAACTGCCTCACGCGGGTAAACTAACGCCCTGATCGTCACCTCATG
The DNA here is from genome assembly GCF_052376015.1 of Ewingella sp. AOP8-B2-18. Lineage (NCBI taxonomy): Bacteria > Pseudomonadati > Pseudomonadota > Gammaproteobacteria > Enterobacterales > Yersiniaceae > Ewingella > Ewingella sp. AOP8-B2-18. The sequence goes on along the minus strand of NZ_JBQSVB010000013.1, from coordinate 38,665 downwards.
AAGAAGCGAAACCAACGTGAGCAGCATTAAATTAATTGTGGGTCTGGCCAACCCTGGCGCCGAATACGCCCAAACGCGGCACAACGCCGGAGCCTGGTATGTGGACCTGTTGGCGCGCCAGCATAATCAGCAGCTTAAAGAAGAGAGTAAGTTCTACGGCTACACCGCGCGTTTGTCGCTGGCGGGCCAGGATGTTCGTCTTTTAGTGCCGACGACCTTTATGAATCTCAGCGGCAAGGCCGTGCTGGCGATGGCGAATTTTTATCGCGTCGAGCCGAATGAGATTTTGGTAGCCCACGACGAGTTAGACATCCCGCCGGGCTTGGCGAAAATCAAACTGGGCGGCGGCAACGGCGGCCACAACGGCCTGAAAGATATTCAGAGCAAGCTGGGGAACAACCCTAATTTCTATCGCCTGCGCATTGGTATTGGTCATCCGGGCGATAAAAATAAGGTGGTGGGATTTGTTCTCGGCAAGCCCCCGGCCAGCGAGCAGAAGCTGATTGATGACGCCATCGACGAGTCGCTACGCTGTACCGAGATGCTAATGAAAGAAGGTTTAGAGAAAACCATCCAGCGTCTGCACAGTTTTAAAGCCCAGCCGTAACTCAGTTAAAACTCTATTAAAAGCAAAAAGGCGCGAAATTCGCGCCTTTTCTTATTCAGATTGCCTGACTGCCTTCACAGATTGTCTTCCGCGACGTAATACTGCGGGTCATCCAGCTCGTGGCTACAGAACGGACCAGCCTTTTTCAGCAGGCTCACGCAGTCATCACTGAGGTGGCGCAGCCGAATCGACTTGCCCGCCTCGAGATAGCGCGCGGTCAGTTTATCAATCGCCTCAACGCCGCTGGAGTCCATCACTCGCGTTGCGGCAAAGTCCAACACTACGTTTTGCGGATCGTTCATCGGCTCAAATAACTCGCCAAAGCTGGCCGAGGAGCCAAAGAACAGTGGCCCTTCAAGCTTATAAATCGCCAGATCGCCCTTGGTTTTATGTTCACGAATGCGGATACGCGCCTGCTGCCAGGCGAAGACCAGCGCGGAGATAATTACTCCACTGATCACCGCCACGGCCAGATCGGTGAAAATAGTGATTAAGGTAACAATCACCATCACCAGCGCGTCGGCCTTTGGCATGCGTCGCAGCCTGCGCAGCGAACTCCACTCAAAGGTGTTGTAACACACGACCAACATGATCCCTGCCAGCGCCGCTACCGGCAACAGACCGATGTAACCCGACAGGCTAATCACAAATAAAATCAGCAAAATAGCCCCGACTACGCCTGAAATGCGCCCGCGCCCGCCCGAGGTAAAGTTGATAATTGACTGCCCAATCATCGCGCAACCGGCGAAGCAGCCAAAAAGCCCGCAAATGGTGTTTCCCGCGCCCTGCGCGATGCTTTCGCGATTGCCATTACCCTTCTTATTCCCCATTTCGTCCAGCACGGTCATGGTCAGCAGGGATTCAATCAGGCCGACCAGCGCGATCACCACCGCGTAAGGCAGCACCACCTTCAGCATCTCAAGGTTAAACGGCGCAACCGGCAGGCTGAAGTGAGGCAAAGCGCCGGAGATATCCGCCAAATCTCCGACTCGCAGCGTATGCAGATTAAAGCCAATCGCCACCGCCGCCACCACTATCAGGGCGGCCAGCGAAGAAGGAATAACGCGGGTCAGTTTTGGGAAGAGCACGACCACCAGAATCGCCAGCAGCACCAGCCCGTACATCAGCGGCCCCTGCCCGGCAATCATGTGCAGTTGCGCCAGCATGATGACGATCGCCAGACCGTTAACAAAGCCGTGAATAGCCGGAAGAGGCACCAGACGGATAAATTTCCCCAAACGGAAAACGCCGATCAGGATCTGAATTATCCCGGCAAATATCGTCGCCCACAGCACGTAGCCCATGCCGTGCTGTGCCGCGAGGCTCATCAACACCACCACAATCGAGCCCGCCGCGCCGGAGACCATGCCCGGCTTGCCGCCAAATAGCGCCGTGACTAAGCCAATAATGAAAGCCGTGTGCAAGCCGACAATGGGTGACAGACCGGCCACCAGCGAAAAACCTACGGCTTCGGGGATCATCGAAACCGCGACAACAAATCCCGCCAGAACTTCATTCTTGACGTCAGAAATCCTGAAATCTTTCAGGTTAAACATGATGTTATTCACTTTTTATCAATAGAAACCATTTCTCGCAGACGGAGAAACGCGTGCCGCAGAAGGCTTCACACAGTGGCAAAGCGCGGCAAAAAGCACGGTGAAAACCGTTTACGGAAGGGAAAAACTCAAGGTGGCGTAGGCAAGAAAGACATCTGGCGCGTTTCCGGTCGGTTAAAACATTGTGATCAGTATCTAAAATGATCGGAATACTGGCAAGATTTTTAATCTCAAATACAGGTTAGAGTCTGAGATAAGTGAAGGCGCCAACTGAACGAATCCCGCGAGCTGACACAAGTCAGTGACCGGGATAAGTGAAGGCGCCAACGCAGAGACGGTGCGAAGGATGCCGGAGATCGGCATTCTGTGTATAATGGCGGGCATAACGGTCATTACATCGTGCGATTAAAGTTAATTGCTTGATAATTAAGATATTAAGGTGATAACAACATGGGATTCAAATGCGGTATCGTGGGCCTGCCGAACGTCGGTAAATCTACATTGTTCAACGCGCTGACTAAAGCGGGCATCGAGGCGGCGAACTTCCCGTTCTGCACTATCGAGCCTAACACTGGCGTGGTGCCAATGCCTGATTCACGTCTTGACCAACTGGCTGAGATCGTAAAACCGCAGCGCATTCTGCCTACTACCATGGAATTCGTTGATATCGCCGGTCTGGTGAAAGGCGCGTCTAAAGGTGAAGGCCTGGGTAACCAGTTCCTGACCAACATCCGTGAAACCGAAGCTATCGGCCACGTTGTGCGCTGTTTCGAGAATGACAACATCATTCACGTGAACAACAAAGTCGACCCGGCGGAAGACATTGATGTCATCAACACCGAGCTGGCCCTGTCCGACCTCGACACCTGTGAGCGTGCGATCCACCGCGTGCAGAAACGTGCTAAAGGCGGCGATAAAGACGCAAAAGCCGAACTGGCTGCGCTGGAAAAATGCCTGCCACAGCTTTCCGAAGCTGGCATGCTGCGTGCGCTGGATCTGACTGACGAAGATAAAGCGGCGATCCGCTACCTGAGCTTCTTGACGCTAAAACCAACTATGTATATCGCTAACGTTAACGAAGACGGTTTTGAAAATAACCCGTACCTCGACACCGTTCGCAAAATCGCCGCTGCTGAAGGCTCTGTCGTAGTGGCAGTCTGCGCCGCGGTTGAATCTGATATCGCCGAGCTGGACGACGCTGATCGTGATGAGTTCATGGCCGAGCTGGGTCTGGAAGAGCCGGGCCTGAACCGCGTGATCCGCGCCGGTTATGAGCTGCTGAACCTGCAAACTTACTTCACCGCAGGCGTGAAAGAAGTCCGCGCATGGACCATCCCTGTCGGCGCCACTGCCCCACAGGCAGCCGGTAAAATCCACACCGACTTCGAGAAAGGCTTTATCCGCGCCCAAACCATCGCTTTCGAAGACTTCATCACCTACAAAGGTGAACAAGGCGCGAAAGAAGCCGGCAAAATGCGTTCAGAAGGTAAAGAGTACATCGTGAAAGATGGCGACGTAATGAACTTCTTGTTTAACGTCTAAGCCAAAATTCGGGTTGTAGAGACTATAAGTTGTGTTAAAGAAACCCCATGCAGATGCGTGGGGTTTTTGTTTGGAGGCATGACAGATGACCTTCCACCCCATTAAAGGATATATTGAGGCAATAATCTAACTCCCTCACTTCGTAACGGACACCACCATGGCACTGATCCCCAAAAATTACTCGCGGTTGGAAAGCGGCTATCGCGAGAAAGCGTTAAAAATCTATCCGTGGGTTTGTGGGCGCTGCTCGCGTGAGTTTGTTTATTCCAACCTGCGCGAATTAACGGTTCACCATATCGATCACGACCACACCAATAACCCGGCGGATGGCAGTAACTGGGAGTTGTTGTGTTTGTACTGCCATGACCATGAGCACTCAAAATACACCGAGGCGGACCAGTACGGCACAACCGTCGTCGCGGGCGAAGACGCGCAGGACGATGTTGAAGCGGCGACCTATAATCCCTTCGCAGATTTAAAGTCGCTGCTGAATAAGAAGAAGTAATTATGTAGATGTCAGCTTATGGCTGCATAAGCTGACTATAAAAACGACCATGTAACAGAGTTCTCCGCCCTACCTACCCCTCAACCACCACCACTTCTACCCCGGCTTTTCGCAGTCCGTTCAAACTCTCTTCTGGAATGCCGCTATCAGTAATAACCGTATGAATACGTTGAGTATCAATAATCTTGTGCAGGCTGGAGCGGTTAAATTTGCTGGAGTCGGTGACCACAATAATGTGCTCCGCGACTTCACACATCCGGCGATTCAAACGCGCTTCGTCTTCATTATGGGTACTGACTCCGCGCTCGAGGCTTATGGCGTCGACGCCGAGAAAAAGGATATCGAAGTGGTAATTTTGCAGCGACTGGTCGGCCTGTTCACCATAGAAAGAGAGAGACTGGCGGCGTAGGTGCCCGCCGGTCATCAGCACGTCCACCCCTTCGGCTTCCACCAGCGCGTTGGCCACATTCATGCCATTGGTCATGGCAATCACCTCTTTATGATTACGCATATGGCGCGCAATTTCATAGGTGGTGGTGCCTGAGTCAAGAATGACGCGGTGGCCCGGCTTAATAAGATTGGCGGCAACCCGCGCAATGCTGCGCTTTAAAGAAGTATTAAGGGAGCTTTTATCTTCCACCGTCGGCTCAATCCCCAGCGTGTTGGCGTCGCAAACCAGCGCACCGCCGTAGGCTCGCACGGCGATGCCCTGCTTTTCCAGAAAGGCTAAATCGTTGCGGATAGTGACCGTGGAAACATTAAAAAATGCCGACAAATCATTAACCTGAACACTACCCTGTTGACGAAGACGCTGAATAATCTGCTCACGCCTTTCACTGGTCCCTGTTACCCGTTTTTCCATTGCCGAATCGGTATTGCTCATCATTAATCCTTTCTCGCGGCCTTTCGTTTCATTTCGCTTTACCTATTAACGCCTTTCTTTTGCTGAAATGCAAGCCTTTGCACGACGCCAAATCGGTGGAACAACGGATAAAAAAACCTTTCACTACGTTTCTTTTGCGAAACAGATCGCATTTCCATTATCTTTCGTTTTGTTTTTATTGGTCGTTAGAGCAATATTCAGCGAAATGAACTGAAAGAAAAATAACCATTAACCCCTTATGGAGTGGAAAGTGAAACATTTAACCGAGTTTGTGGCTGACCATAAGCAGGATAAAGGATGCGGCATCTTTGCCGTCTGTTCCGCGCACCCATTAGTGCTTGAAGCGGCAATACGTCACGCCAGGGAAACACAATCGCTCTTATTAATAGAAGCCACCTCCAATCAAGTGGATCAGTTTGGCGGCTACACGGGCATGACCCCGGTAGACTTTCGTCACTTCGTTGAGCAAATGGCCGATGAGCACCACTTGCCACGCCAACAGTTGATATTAGGTGGCGACCATTTGGGGCCAAATCGCTGGCAAACGGCGCCTGCCGCAGAAGCTATGGCGCATGCTGAAGAGCTGATTCGCCATTATGTTGCCGCGGGTTTTAAAAAAATCCATCTGGATTGCAGCATGTCCTGTGCCGATGACCCGGTGCCATTAACCGATGAGATCGTGGCTGAGCGTGCCGCAAGGCTTGCGCGAATTGCCGAGCAGACCAGCAAGGAAACATGGGGTTCCTCTGATCTGGTGTATGTCATTGGGACAGAAGTGCCGGTTCCGGGGGGCGCGCACGAAACGCTGTCGGCACTCACCGTGACCTCACCACAAGCAGCAAAAGCCACGCTGCAAGCTCATCGCCATGCTTTTGAACAACAGGGGCTGAACGAAATTTGGCCACGGATTATTGGGCTGGTCGTGCAGCCCGGCGTGGAATTCGATCATGCTCATATTATTGATTATCAACCTGAAAAATCTCTTGCTCTAAGTCAGACTATCGAAGAATTTGACACCATGGTCTTCGAAGCGCACTCCACCGATTATCAAACACCACTCGCCCTACGGCAGCTTGTTCAACATCACTTCGCTATTTTGAAAGTCGGCCCGGCGCTCACTTTTGCATTGCGCGAAGCCCTTTTTTCGCTGGCCGCCATCGAGCATGAACTTCGCCCTTCTCACCAGTGTTCAGGGCTAAGAGATGTCTTAGAAAGCGTGATGCAACAGCACCCCCAGCACTGGGAACAGCACTACCACGGCAATAACGATGAGCGCCGTCTGGCGCGCGGGTACAGCTATTCCGACCGCGTTCGCTACTACTGGCCGGATCACGACATTGACGAAGCTTATTCCCGTTTGGTGACGCATCTAGCGGATCAATCTATTCCACTGCCGCTGATTAGCCAGTACCTACCCCTTCAATACAGCAGAGTTCGTGAAGGCAGACTGGCAGCAACACCGCATGAACTGATTATTGACCACATTCAGGATGTACTGCGTCAGTACCATGCTGCCTGCATGAGCACTTCGTCATCCCAATAACACAATGATAATAAGGAAGAAAATATGCCAAACATTGTTTTAAGTCGTATTGATGAGCGTCTGATCCACGGCCAGGTGGGTGTTCAGTGGGTCGGGTTTGCCGGGGCGAATCTGGTGTTAGTAGCCAATGATGAAGTGGCCGAAGATGAAGTTCAGCAGCATTTAATGGAGATGGTGTTGGCGGAGGGCATCGCCGTACGTTTTTGGCCGCTGCAGAAGGTTATCGACAATATCCATCGCGCCAACGATCGGCAAAAAATCTTGCTGGTCTGCAAAAATCCGGCTGATTTTCTCACCCTCGCCAACGGCAAAGTGCCAGTAACACGCATCAACGTCGGCAACATGCACTATGCCGAAGGCAAGCAGCAGATTGCCAAAACCGTCTCGGTCGACGATCAGGACATTGCCGCTTTTAATGGCCTGAAAAAAGCCGGCGTGGAATGTTTTGTTCAGGGCGTACCTACCGAGCCAGCACAGGATCTCTACAAACTCCTTTGAGGTATTTTCTATGGAAATTAGCTTATTACAGGCACTAGCGTTAGGGATCCTGGCCTTTATCGCGGGACTGGATATGTTCAATGGCCTGACGCATATGCATCGCCCGGTAGTCCTTGGCCCCCTGGTCGGCCTGATTATGGGTGACCTTCACGCGGGAATATTGACCGGCGGTACGCTGGAATTGGTATGGATGGGGCTTGCGCCGCTGGCCGGTGCCCAGCCGCCGAATGTGATTATCGGCACAATTGTCGGCACCGCATTTGCTATCACCGCCAGAGTGAAGCCTGAAGTGGCCGTCGGCGTGGCCGTTCCCTTTGCCGTGGCGGTGCAAATGGGCATTACCTTCTTGTTCTCCATTATGTCTGGCGTGATGGCGCGCTGCGACCGCATGGCGGCCAACGCGGACACCAAAGGCATCGAAAGAGTTAACTATCTGGCGTTACTGGCACTGGGGGCTTTCTATTTTCTCTGCGCCTTCCTGCCTATCTACTTCGGCGCGGATCACGCAAAAGCGGCCATTGATGTCTTACCGGCGCGCCTGATTGACGGCCTTGGCGTGGCGGGCGGCATTATGCCAGCCATCGGCTTTGCCGTGCTGCTGAAAATCATGATGAAAAACGTCTACATCCCCTATTTCATTCTTGGATTTGTTGCTGCCGCTTGGCTAAAACTGCCGGTACTGGCGATTGCTGCTGCCGCACTCGCCATGGCAATCATCGATTTTATGCGCAAAGACTCAGCCCCACTGCAGCCTTCCAGCTCTAAACAAGAGGAATTCGAAGATGGTATCTAATACTCAGGTTTTGCCAGGGATCAGCACCAGTGAGAAAACCGTGACGTCTGGCAGTGACAATATCTATGAAGATCAGACCATTGGCACCGAGCTGACTAAAAAAGATATTAACCGCGTGGCGTGGCGCTCCATGCTGCTGCAAGCCTCCTTTAACTATGAGCGTATGCAAGCTTCAGGCTGGCTATATGGGCTGCTGCCCGCCTTGAAAAAGATCCACACCAATAAAAATGATCTGGCGCGAGCCATGAAAGGCCATATGGGGTTCTTCAACACTCACCCTTTTCTGGTGACATTTGTCATCGGCATTATTCTGGCGATGGAGCGTTCCAAGCAGGATGTGAACAGCATTCAGAGCACTAAAATTGCTGTTGGCGCGCCACTGGGCGGCATTGGCGATGCCATGTTCTGGCTCACGTTACTGCCAATTTGCGGCGGGATTGGGGCCAGCCTGGCGCTGCAAGGCTCGATTCTCGGTGCGGTGGTGTTTTTGGTGATGTTTAACGTCGTTCATCTCGGGCTGCGTTTCGGGCTGGCTCACTATGCCTATCGCATGGGAGTTGCCGCCATTCCGGTTATCAAGGCCAACACGCTAAAAGTGGGCCGCGCCGCCTCTATCGTTGGGATGACGGTAATTGGCGCGCTAGTGGCAACCTATGTTCGTTTAGCCACCACGCTGGAGATCAATGCCGGTGACGCGGTAGTTAAACTGCAAACCGACGTTATCGACAAACTAATGCCAGCGTTTCTGCCCCTGCTATATACCCTGACGATGTATTGGCTGGTACGCCGTGGCTGGAGCCCGCTGCGCCTGATCGGGCTGACCGTGGTGTTGGGCATCGTCGGCAAATTTGGTCACTTCCTGTAAGCAAGAGGACGCAACATGTTAAGCATTATTCTTACGGGTCACGGCGGGTTCGCCACCGGGCTTGAGAAAGCCATGAAGCAAATTCTTGGCGAACAGCCACAAATCATGGCAATCGATTTCCCCGAAAGCTCGTCAACCGCCCTGCTGACCTCCGAGTTTGAACAGGCGCTGAGCCTGCTAGATGAGAGTGAGGGGCTGGTTTTTCTGACCGATTTACTGGGCGGGACGCCTTTTCGCGTGGCATCGACATTAGCCATGCAGAAACCCGAGCGGGAAGTGATCACCGGCGTGAATCTACAGCTTCTGCTGGAAATGGTACTGGAGCGCGAGGGATTGAGCAGTCAGGAATTCCGCCTTCTGGCCCTTGAATGTGGTCATCGGGGGCTAACCAGCTTAGTGGATGAGCTGGGCCGTCATCGTGAGGCCGTACCCATAGAGGAAGGGATATGAGCACGCTATTGCGCGCGCACCGAGTGCTCACTGAACAAGGCTGGCTGCAAGACCACCAGTTACGGCTCAACGGCAACAAGATTATCGCCATTGAGCCAATCCCTGCAGGTGTTCCAAAGCGCGATGCCGAGCTGCTATGTCCGGCCTACATAGATATCCATGTTCACGGGGGCGATGGCGTTGACGTCATGGATGACGCTCCCGAGGTGTTGGACCAGCTGGCGATGTTTAAAGCGCGTCAGGGCGTCGGCGGCTGGTTGCCGACTACCGTCACGGCGAAGCTTGATGAGATAACGAGCGCACTGCGACGCATTGCCCTGCGCTATCACCAGGGTGGGAAAGGCGCGACGGTGCTGGGAAGTTATCTGGAAGGGCCTTACTTCACGCCGCAGAACAAGGGGGCGCATGCCCCAGAGCTATTCCGCGAATTGAGCATCGCCGAGCTAGATGGCCTGATTGATGTGTCGCAAAACACCCTGCGCGTGGTGGCTCTGGCACCTGAAAAACCCGAGGCGATCGCGGTCATTCAGCACCTTAAAAGTCAGGGAATCCGAGTAATGCTCGGCCACAGCGCGGCAAGCTATGAAGAGACAGTCCGGGCCTTTGACGCCGGAGCCGATGGGCTGGTGCACTGCTTTAACGGCATGACGGGGCTTCATCACCGTGATCCGGGTATGGTTGGCGCGGGGTTAACGGATAAGCGAGCCTGGCTGGAGTTAATTGCCGATGGTCACCATGTTCATCCCGCGGCGATGACCCTTTGCTGTGACTGCGCGGCGCCTCGAGTGGTGCTGATCACTGACGCTATGCGCGCTGCTGGCATGCCCGACGGCGAGTATTCAATTTGCGGGCAACCCGTCACCCTACAGCAAGGTATGGTGCGCACGGCTGCGGGCGGGCTTGCCGGAAGCACCCTGTCGCTGGATGCCGGGGTGCGCAATCTGGTCAATAACCTCGCGATATCAGAGGCGGATGCCATTCATATGGCGTCACTGCATCCGGCCAAAATGCTCGGCCTTGAACAGAGTTACGGTTCACTCTCAGAGGGGAAAATGGCCAACATCATCGCGCTAGACTCACAGCTTAAGGTGCAAAAAATATGGGTTGATGGTCAGTCTGTCGAGATCTAATCCTTTCACTGCACAACACTTTGGTTTGTGACCCTCGTGGTCACAGACCTTTCTTTTCCTTTCGACTGTTGCAAGTCTACTTCCTCAAGAAATAGCCTTATTCATATAAAACAATAATTTGACTAAATTCATTCCATCTTTAGATCACAGTTTTAGTTTTATTTCCTTTCTTTCGTTGATCTTTCACTTTCTTTTGTATAGATTTCATTTAACCACAAAACAAGCCAAATGAAACGAAACGAAAGATAGCCATGCATGAATTTGTATTGGCTCACTGAAAGGTACGACTAAGGACTAAGTGATGAGCGAAACCGAATTTGCCAGTATTTCAGGTACGGCAACCTGGACCGAAAAAGAGATCCGCCAGCAACCGGGATGCTGGATCCAATCCTTAAAAAACATTGAAAGCCAACGCCGCGAGATAGAGACTTTTCTCAGCCCTCTGCTGCAAAAGTCTGATCTGCGTATCGTCCTGACCGGCGCGGGAACCTCGGCGTTTATCGGCGATATTATTGCTCCTTGGCTTGCCTACCAGACGGGTAAAAATTTCGTCGCCGTGCCGACCACCGATCTCGTGACTAACCCTGCTGATTATTTATCCTCCCATCGCCCGACGCTGCTGGTCTCTTTTGCCCGCTCGGGCAACAGTCCGGAGAGCGTCGCGGCAGTGGATTTAGCCAATCAGCTGGTCGGCCAGTGCCACCATTTGGTTATTACCTGCAATGAAGCGGGCAGCCTGTATCAAAATGCTGTCAGCAGTGACAACTCGCTAGCCCTGCTGATGCCTGCGGAAACGCACGATCGCGGGTTCGCCATGACCAGCAGCATCAGCACCATGATGGCCAGCTGTCTGGCAGTTTTTGTACCTGAAATCATCAACAGCCCGAGTTTTCAGGACGTGGCGACGCGCTGCGAACAGATCATCGATTCTCAAGGTGACTTCAGCGAGCCGGTATTTGGCGGCTTGCCATACAAACGCATTGTTTATCTCGGCAGCGGCGGCTTGCAGGGCGTGGCGCGAGAATCCGCCTTAAAAGTGTTGGAGCTGACGGCGGGAAAACTGGCGGCATTTTATGACTCGCCGACAGGTTTTCGCCACGGACCAAAATCCTTGGTCAATGATGAAACCCTGGTCGTGCTGTTTGTGTCGAGCCATCCCTACACCCGCCAATACGATCTCGACTTGCTCAACGAGCTGCGCCGCGACCAGCAGGCGATGCGCGTGGTGGCAATCTCGGCCACCAGCAGCCCTGAAATCGTTGCCGGGCCACACATCTTGTTACCCGCCTCCCGAGATTTTATCGATATCGAACAGGCTTTCTGTTTCCTGATGTACACCCAAATTTTCGCTCTCGGTGAATCAATCAAAGCGGGCATTACCCCTGACACCCCTTCCGCCAGCGGCACGGTTAATCGCGTGGTGAAAGGCGTCATTATTCATCCATGGAAAAGCTGAGAGGATCACCACATGAGCATTATTTCGACCAAATATCTTTTACAGGACGCTCAGGCGCGGCGTTACGCCGTTCCCGCTTTTAATATCCATAACGCAGAAACCATTCAGGCGATCCTCGAAGTCTGCAAAGAAATGCAGTCTCCGGTGATCCTTGCCGGTACGCCGGGCACCTTCAAACATATCGCTTTTGAAGAGATCTACGCCCTGTGCGAAGCCTATTCTGCCAGCTACGGCATGCCGCTGGCTCTGCATCTCGACCACCATGAGTCACTGGAAGATATTACCCGCAAGGTCAATGCCGGGGTGCGCAGCGCGATGATTGACGGCAGCCACTTCCCGTTTGCTGAGAACGCCCGTCTGGTGAGAAGCGTGGTGGATTTTTGCCATCGCAACGATTGTAGCGTTGAGGCTGAATTAGGCCGACTAGGCGGCGTTGAAGATGACATGGACGTCGACGAAGAGAGCGCTTTTCTCACTGACCCACAGGAAGCCCGCCGATTTGTCGAGTTAACCGGCATTGATAGCCTTGCCGTCGCCATTGGTACGGCACACGGCTTATACACCAAGCGGCCAAAAATTGATTTCCAGCGTTTGGGGGAAATTCGCGAAACGGTGGACATTCCGTTGGTTTTGCATGGCGCGAGCGATGTGCCTGACGACTATGTGCGCCGCGCCATTGAGTTGGGCGTTTGCAAAGTGAATGTCGCCACCGAGCTGAAAATTGCCTTTGCGGCGGCGGTTAAAAAATGGTTTGGCGACAACCCCGAAGGCAACGACCCGCGCTATTACATGCGCGTTGGCATGGACGCCATGAAAGACGTGGTGCGCAGCAAAGTCACGGTCTGCGGCTCGGCGAATAAGCTCATCCCTGAAGCCGTTGCGTCACATTAAATCTCTTATATAGGTTACCCTGTCACTTATCGGGTAGCCTTTTCCATCTCAGCACCCATCCCTTTTTTACTCTGAGATATCAGGACATCCTATGAAAACCCTCATAAAAAGTTCTCTCCTATTATTGCTGATCAGCAATGGCGCTCTCGCCTCCGAGTACCAGTTAAACAACGATAACTTGGCTTTCTCTTTTGACGACGCCCACTCAGCCGTGATGTTAAAAGATAAGCTTTCGGGCCACCAGCTAGCGCCTATTGAATTGTTTTTCCTGACATTACCTGATGAAAAGGTGATTCACGCTGCCGATTTTAAAATTAAGAGCGTGCAGAAAAAAGATGACGCGATCCTCATTGATTATGAGCACCAAGACTTCAGCGTCAGCGTCGCGTTGCATAGCCTGAAGGGCAAATACGCCAGCATTGACTACAGTATTCAGGCCAAAGGCCAGCCGCAGAAAGTAGCGAAAATCACCTTCTTCCCAACCAAAGGGCAGGCTCAGGCTCCTTATGTTAATGGCGCCATCAGTAGCTCGCCGATCATTGCGGACAGCTTTTTCATTCTGCCGGAAAAACCTATCGTTAATACCTATGCCTATGAAACCACAACCAATTTAAACGTTGAGCTGAAAACGCCGATTGGCACGGATACCCCTGTCACCTTCACCACCTACTTTGGGACTTTTGAAGAAAGCAATCAGCTGCGCCGCAGCTTCAACCAGTTCATTAACGCCGTGCGGGCGCGCCCTTATCAACCCTATCTGCACTATAACAGCTGGATGGATATCGGCTTCTTCACCACCTATACCGAACAAGAGGTGCTGAATCGCATGGACACCTACGCCGACGAGCTGATTAAAAAGCGCGGCGTGAAGCTGGATGGTTTTTTACTGGATGACGGCTGGGACGATCGCACAGGGAAATGGCTGTTTGGCCCGGCATTCAGCAAAGGGTTTGGCGCGGTGAAGGAGAAAGCCGATAACCTGCACACTTCGGTCGGGCTGTGGCTCTCACCCTGGGGGGGCTATAACAAGCCGCGCGACATCCGCGTTTCGCACGCCAAAGAAAATGGTTTCGAAACCGTCGATGGCAAGTTCGCCCTTTCTGGCCCCAATTACTTTCGCAATTTTAATGAACAAATCATCAAACTCATTAAAATTGAGCACATTACCTCTTTCAAACTAGACGGCATGGGCAACGCCAACTCGTATATACCAGGCAGTCAGTTCGCCTCTGACTTTGATGCCTCAATCGAGTTGATTAAAAATATGCGCCAGGCCAATCCTGATCTATTTATCAACCTGACTACCGGCACCGACGCCAGCCCGTCATGGCTGTTCTACGCCGACTCTATCTGGCGTCAGGGGGATGACATCAATGTGTTTGGCAAAGGCTCGCCGGTTCAACAGTGGATGACTTATCGCGATGCCGAAACCTATCGCTCCATCGTGCGCAAAGGCCCGCTGTTCCCAATAAACTCATTGATGTATCACGGGATTGTCAGCGCGGAGCACGCCTATTTTGGACTGGAGAAAGTGCAGACCGACGGTGACTTTGCCGATCAGGTGTGGAGCTATTTTGCGACAGGGACCCAGCTGCAAGAGCTGTACATCACGCCGTCAATGTTAAACAGCAATAAGTGGGACACGCTGGCAGCGGCGGCAAAATGGTCACGCAATAACAGTGACGTGCTGGTCGATACCCACTGGATTGGCGGCGATCCGACTGCATTGGAGGTCTACGGCTGGGCATCATGGAGCAAAAAGAAAGCCATTTTGGGCCTGCGCAATCCGTCGGATAAAGCACAAAGTTACTATCTGGACCTCAGTAAAAGCTTTGAAATCCCCAGCGGCGAGGCCAACCAATTCACCCTTAAAAATGTGTATGGCAGCAACACCAGCCTGCCTGCCAATTACCGCCAGCCTGTTGTCGTGACCTTAAAACCGTTACAAACCCTGGTCATCGAAGCCATCCCCGTCACCCAGTAAAAATTACCCGCCACATTCCGGCCTGATACCCCAACAATCAGGCCGGACTCCCTATCCTTAACCTCCTCTGCCGACAGCTATCCCAAAAACAGGTTATAACTATTATTGGCTTACGTGACATTCTACGGCCGTTATTTTTACTTTCGACTATTAATTCTTTGGTTTTTATTATCAGCAAAATCACAATTAACTGATGAATTAAACTTTATATACGAAAAGTCTTAAGCTGAAATGCGAAAGAATAATCCTACAGACTTGAAAGATTATTCCTACACCACAGAAAAATCTTAAAGAAAACTCTTAGAAACGCCTCCTAAATGTTAAATAATAAAAATAAAAACCTCTCAGACGCATCAATTTACCGCCCCCTAGCACCTACTAAAATAAAACTTATAAAACAATAACATAAATGAAAAACAACCCTTTTAAATTTACTTGTGAATTTAATTAAAACAACCAAAATGCTATTAGTTAGCATGTGGAAGCATTGATTAATTCAAAGTATTCAATATTATTAACCAGTAGATTCCCTATTTTTTAACTCATAGGTAATGAGTGAATCTTGACGTAACTCCGTTAGTGGCCTTGCAGGAAGCAAAGCTCTTCGTTTCTGCTTGTCGCCAAAAAAAATCACACCCCGATCACAAGCAGGGAAAATAACCATGTCTAATAGCTTTCAAAATGAAATACCTAAAGCTCGCGTTAATATAAAGCTAGATCTCCATACCGGCGGCGCGCAGAAGAAAGTCGAACTGCCATTAAAGCTGGTGGTAATGGGCGATTACAGTAACGGGAAAGAGAATCGTCCGTTATCTGAACGCGAAAAAATCAATATCAACAAAAACAACTTCAATAGCGTACTGGCCGAATATGGCCCTTCGCTCAACCTGACAGTGGAAAACACGCTGGCAGGCGATCGCAGCGAAGAAAGCGTTAAGCTCTCGTTTGGCGATATGAAAGACTTCGAGCCTGAACAAGTTGCCCGTCAAATCCCCCAACTTCGCGCCATGCTGGCAATGCGTAATTTATTGCGCGACCTCAAATCTAATCTGCTAGACAACGCCACTTTCCGCAAAGAGCTCGAAACCATCCTTAAGGATGAAACCTTGAGCAATGACTTGCGCAACGAGCTGGCCGCGCTGGCCCCTAAAGACGCTTAACCCTTCCTGAATCGGACCAACCTGAGATTATGCTTATGTCTGCAAATACAGAAAATACTCATGAAAGCCGCACAACCGTGCTGGAACATTCCGACGCAGGAAGTGTTTACGCGTCCCTGTTTGACAAAATCAACCTGACGCCAGTCTCCTCGTTGGGCGACGTCAACCTCTTCCAGGACAATCAGGCGATGTCTGATGTCACCACCGACGAGCGCGTGACCGCCGCTGTGCAAGTGTTCCTGCAACGCCTAAAGGCATCCGGGCAGAAAGTTGAGCGTCTGGATAAAACGCTGCTCGACGGCCATATCGCGATGCTCGACGAGCAGATCAGCCGTCAGTTGGACGTTGTCATGCACCATCCTGACTTCCAGCGCGTAGAGTCCGGCTGGCGTGGACTGAAGTTCCTGATTGATCGCACCGACTTCCGCCAAAATGTCAAAATCGAACTGCTTGATGTCTCCAAAGAAGACCTGCGCCAAGACTTCGAAGACTGCCCGGAAATCATTCAAAGCGGCCTGTATCACCACACCTATATTCAAGAATATGACACGCCGGGCGGCGAGCCGATTGGCTCTATCATCTCTAACTATGAGTTTGACGCCAGTGCGCAAGACGTGGCCCTGCTGCGTAACATTTCTAAAGTATCAGCCTCGGCGCATATGCCATTTGTAGGCTCCGTCGGCCCGAAATTCTTCCTGAAAGACTCTATGGAAGAGGTCGCGGCAATCAAAGACATTGGCAACTACTTTGATCGCGCCGAATACATCAAGTGGAAATCCTTCCGCGACTCCGATGACTCCCGCTACATCGGCCTGACCATGCCGCGCGTACTGGGTCGTCTGCCTTATGGCCCAGATACCGTGCCGGTTCGCAGCTTCAACTATGTGGAAGAAGTCAAAGGCCCCGACCACGAGAAATACCTGTGGACCAACGCCTCTTTTGCTTTTGCCGCCAATATGGTGAAAAGCTTTATTAAGAACGGCTGGTGCGTGCAGATCCGTGGCCCGCAGGCCGGTGGTGCAGTAACCGACTTGCCAATCCACTTGTACGACTTGGGTACCGGCAATCAGGTGAAAATCCCGTCAGAGGTGATGATCCCTGAAACCCGCGAGTTTGAGTTCGCCAATCTGGGCTTCATTCCGCTCTCTTATTACAAAAATCGCGACTACTCCTGCTTCTTCTCGGCTAACTCCACGCAGAAGCCGGCTCTGTATGACACCGCTGACGCCACTGCCAACAGCCGTATCAACGCCCGCCTGCCTTACATCTTCCTGCTGTCTCGCATCGCGCATTACCTGAAGTTGATCCAGCGCGAGAATATCGGCACCACCAAAGACCGCCGCTTGTTAGAGCTGGAATTGAATACTTGGGTGCGTTCGCTGGTAACTGAAATGACCGATCCGGGCGACGACCTGCAGGCCTCTCACCCCCTGCGCGACGCAAAAGTGACCGTCGAAGATATCGAGGACAACCCTGGCTTCTTCCGCGTGAAACTCTACGCCGTTCCGCACTTCCAGGTGGAAGGCATGGACGTCAACTTGTCGTTGGTTTCTCAGATGCCTAAAGCGAAAGCTTGAAGCCCGGAGGCAGGATGAAAATTGAACGTCCGCTATGGACACGCGGAATTCTGGTTTCTCCACAGCAATTTCAACAACAGGCCTCTCTGGAGGCCTGGACTAACGAATGCATTGCGCAAATGGGCGTTTTGCATCCGTGGGGAGTGCTGCATGCCAGTTTCGAGCAGGACGCGCTGGCCCAAGGCCGCCTAAAAGCTGAACGCTTACACGTCCGCTTTCAGGATGGCACTTTGGTGGATACCGGCAGTGCTGATTTGCTGCCATCGACCTTAACGCTTGCCGCCAACCTGCCAGCGCAGGCCAATGAAGCGACCGTCATGCTGGCGATACCTCAAACCTATGCCAATGGGGGTAACTGTCTGCAACCTGACGAGTGGGCGGAGCGCCCGGTGCGATATCGCCAAGCCTGGCGAGACGTACAGAACCAGTTTGGCGACGATAAAAAACAGATCGCCGTGATGACCCATGAGCTTTCACTGCGTCTGAGCAGCCAAGAGAACGGTAATTATCAGATTTGCCCTGTCGCCCTTCTGCGCCGTAACCAGCAAGGTCGTTGGACTCAGGACAAGAGCTTTATTCCGCCGTTGCTCAGCCTGCAAGCAAGCCACTGGTGTAGTGAGCAATTGGAAATATTGATGGTGCAGCTTCGTGCGCGCTTGCAGCGGCTGATGGGGATGCGTCGCGAAAGCAACGCCCGCATGGCCGACTTCGCCGTGGCCGATGTTTCGCTGTTCTGGCTGCTCAACGCCCTTAACAGTGCTGAACCCGTGCTGGGGAATTTCCAGCGCTACCCGCAAGTTCACCCGGAGCGTTTATATCAGGAGCTGGCAAGGCTGGCTGGCAGCTTGCTGACATTCTCTTTAGAGCATGACAGCACGGCTATTCCCGTTTACCAGCACGACCGCCTAACTGCCGTTTTCCCGCCGCTTTTCGCATTACTGAATATCTTGCTCGAGGCAAGCCTGCCTTCGCGCCTGGTGGCTGTTGAACTGGTTCACGATGCGCGGATTAACCAGTGGCGCGCTGATTTACATGACCCACGGCTGCGCGAAGAGGTGGATTTCTATCTCTCGGTTCGCTCCACGCTCTCGTCGGCTCAGTTACAAACGCAGTTCCCACAGCTGTGCAAAGTCGGCGCGCCTGATGATGTCGGGAATGTGGTCAACGTGGCATTGAACGGCATTCCGCTGCGAGCACTGACTCACGTCCCTGCCGCCATACCACTGCGCCTCGAAAACCAATATTTCTCTCTTGATCTCAACCATCCGGCGGCGAAACAGATGATGGATGCCGGGGCCTGCGTGTTCTATGTGCCGGGCACTTTAGGTGAGATCCAGCTTGAACTCTTTGCGGTGTTACGCGCATGAATCAATCCTTAAAAGTATCAACTCACTCCCTTGATATCGATGCGCTGCTCGCTAATACCTGGCTGCAAATCATCAGCCTGCGTCAGGGAATGACCTGCAGCGAAGGTGACGGTCGCGCTTTTTGGCAGCGCTGCGTAGATGATATCGAGCATGTTCAGCAGGCGCTGAAGGCCGCCCATATCAGTGAGCCAAACTGCCAGCACATCATGTATGCCCAGTGCGCGGTGCTGGATGAGACGGTAAAAGGCCGCAGCACCCATGATGATATCTATTTCGTATGGTGTAACTCTCCCCTGCAGGCGCATTTCTTCAAAACTTTGGATGCAGGAAGCCAGCTTTACGAGCGCGTCAGGCAAGTGTTGCGAGAACCGGCGCCGGATTCAGCCGTTTTAATCTGTTTTCATTGCGTGCTGATGCTAGGTTTTCAAGGGGGTCTAGGCCCACAGGAGGGTGTCGAGCGCCAGCAATTGGTCGACCAACTCTCTGCTCGAGTTCCCGCCTTTAACTCTGCACCAACCAATCCCGTGCTGGCGATCGCCCCGTCGCGTCATCGCATTGGGTTATGGCTACGTTATTGGCCGCTACGCCTTGGCTTAGCTGCGCTATTAGTGGCGCTACTGTGGTTAGGTCTTGATCACTGGCTGTCAGGGCTACTCTCGACCTTGTTACCGGGGTCAGTGCGATGAGTAAGATCTGGCAACGAGGATTGTGGTTATGGGCGGGGATCTTAGCCGGAATAATATGTCTGGTCTTTCTGCCTTTTTCACCGACCGTTCGCTGGGTCAGTTTTGCGCTGGTCATGTTGATATGCCTGACTGGCCTCTGGCTGGCCGGACGTAAATCCCTGCTCGAATTGGAAGTGATAAACCTCGACAGCCTGCCGCCGGAAAGCTATCGCTTGCCGGTGGTACTGGTTTGCGGCGATGCGCTGCCTGCGCTGTTTGGTGCCGACACTATTCATCAATCGGCGCAGGGCTGCTGGCTTCGCGTCAATGAGATCACAGCGCTTCGGCAATTCGCGCAGAAATTGTTGGAACAGCGTCCTGAGTGGGCCAGACAACTGAGCGTCATGTTCTCCGTCAATCCACAGCAGCAGGGGGATGAACAAACACTTTCCACCCATTTATTCGAGCTTCGCTGGCAGCTGGTGCAACTTCGTCGAGACAGTCGTTGCGCTGTGCCGCTGGTGGTTTACAGCACGGTGGCAAGCAGTCTGGTTGAAACGCCAGTTTGGCTGTCACAACAGCAGTCGCAGCCCGCGACAGTCTGGCCAAGCGTCACGATGCCGGAAACCCTAAGCGATTGGCAATTTACTCAAGATAATGAGGAACGAGCCGTTCGTCTCAAACAAGCCGTGATGTTCTTTAAGCACGATGAATGGCTAAAAGAAAAAGTCTTACCTGCTTTTGTACAACGCAATGATGACGTCATCTGCGTACAACCCCAGCAGGTGATTCTGCATCAAGTCGCCAGTTTGCCAGACCTCGAGCCAGCTTCTCTGTGGTTGCGCTGGCTATCCTCACTGACAGCGCTGAACACAGTATCTGGCTGGCAGCCCGCACCCGAGGCTGAACCAAGCCGCCTGCCTTTCCCAGATTTTCTCTTTTCCACCCTTCCTCTGGGCTATGGCAAATCAGCCTGTCAACGCGTGCTGCGCCAAGGTTTCACCCTACTCGTCTTGGCTGCGGTCGTGGCGCTGTGCTGTAGCGCATGGCACAACCGGCAACTGCTGCATCGCGTGGCTTTCGATATCCGTCATTACGAAAGCATTGATATGCACAATTACGCCCCGAAAGCCAAAGCCGTGGCCGTCCTGCGCGACGATGCCGCCCAGCTTGATGACTGGTTCCGTAACGGCGAGCCGCTTCGCCTTGGGTTAGGGCTGTATCAAGGGGAGCGTCTGCGCTTACCTCTGCTAACCGCCATCAAAAGCTATCTGCCTCCGCCGCCACCGCCAAAGGTCGTGGAAACTGCCCCGAAAACCGTGCGGCTCGACGCCCTGTCGCTGTTTGATACCGGTAAATATCAGCTCAAAGCCAACAGCACGAAACTGCTGGTTAATGCGCTGATTGGCATCAAAGCCAAGCCCGGCTGGCTCATCGTGGTGGCAGGACATACCGACATCACCGGCGACGCACGCGCCAACCAGATCCTATCACTCAAACGCGCCGAAGCCTTACGCGACTGGATGCTCTCAACCAGCGATGTCTCGCCAACCTGCTTTGCCGTTCAGGGTTACGGTGCGACACGCCCGATTGCAACAAATGACACAGCAGAAGGCCGAGCAGCCAATCGCCGTGTCGAAATTAGTCTGGTGCCGCAGGCGAATGCATGTCAGGCAACAGCATCTCAATCCACTTCAGGATCTGAAGTGGCTACAACACCAAGCAAGGAGAACTAACCATGGCAATTCCCGTTTACTTATGGCTGAAAGACGACGGCGGCGCGGACATTAAAGGTGCCGTTGATGTGAAAGATCGCGAAGGCAGCATCGAAGTCGTGGCTCAGGAGCATAACGTTTACATCCCGACAGACAACAACACCGGCAAACTGACTGGGACCCGCATTCATACCCCGTTCCTGTTCACCAAGGAAATCGACTCCTCCAGCCCGTATCTCTACAAAGCGGTGACCACCGGCCAGACGCTGAAATCTGCCGAATTCAAATGGTATCGCATCAACGATGCAGGTCAGGAAGTGGAGTATTTCAACACCAAGCTTGAGAACGTCAAGCTGGTCAAAGTCGCGCCGAAAATGCACGACATCAAAGACGCCTCTTTCGAGAAACACAACCACCTCGAAGAGATTGAGCTGCGTTACGAAAAAATCACTTGGACTTACAAAGACGGCAACATCATTCATTCCGATTCATGGAATGAGCGTACCACCGCCTAGTTACCCGTCATTCTTCGCGTCGCTGGTGCGTTGGCTGCGTTCACTCGCCTCGGTCACATAGATATCTATTCTACCGGGGACTTGCGAACTTGCCGCCTTCCCGCGACACGAATTATTTAGGGTAAACCCCAAGCAGGCGGTTCGCCGTCTGCTGTTTTGTCGTTTTCAAAACTGCTTATTGAGAGTCAGTAGCGGTTTCGCAAACAACAAACAATTCGAACATCGACCTAATGGGCCTGGGTTCCTGCAAAGGAAGGCTATGGGCGGTAGCGTACCCAAAACACAAGGAATTTCAGCATGGAACATCAATCAGCCACCCTCCTTCGTCGCCTCAATCCTTACTGTGCTCAGGCACTGGAGGCCGCCGCTACGCTGTGCCAGACCCGCGCCCACGCTGAGATAACGTTAGAACACTGGCTACTAAAATTACTGGAATTGGGCGAAGGCGACATCACCGTGCTGGCCCGCCGCTATGAGTGGGATATGGACAGCCTGTGGCAGAGCCTGCTGGCGCACCTTGATACCCTGCCACGCTCGGTGCATGCTCGCCCGGTGTTATCGGACTCGCTGACCGAGCTGATGCAGAGCGCCTGGCTGAATGCATCCCTGCAAGATGGCGATGACCGCATTCGCAGTATTCACCTGCTCGAAGCCCTTAATATGCACCCTCATTTGCTGCGTTGTGACGGAGCCTGGCCGCTGTTTAGCCTGAGCACGGCCCATATATCTCGCCTCAAGCCCTTGTTGAATGTCCAGTCCGACGAGCGCCCTGAGTTGCAGCAGCAGGCCAGTCTCAATATGCCTACTTCGTCGCTGAATGAGCCAGCCCGTCAACCCGGCGCTGACGCCCTTTCCGGTCAGACATTGAGTGAAGCGCTACAGGCCGCGCTGGATAAATTCACGCTAGACGTGACGGCTAAAGCCAAAGCTGGACAGATTGACCCGATCTTTGGCCGTGATACCGAGATCCGCCAGATGATCGACATCCTCTCGCGCCGCCGTAAAAACAACCCGATTCTAGTGGGCGAGCCGGGCGTGGGGAAAACCGCCTTGGTGGAAGGTCTGGCGCTGCGCATCAGCGAAGGCAATGTGCCGGACAGCCTGAAAACTGTTAGCCTGCGCACCTTAGATCTCGGGCTGCTTCAGGCCGGAGCCGGAGTTAAAGGCGAGTTTGAGCAGCGTTTGAAAAACGTGATTGAAGCCGTTCAGCAGTCGCCAACCCCCGTTTTACTGTTTATCGATGAGGCTCACACCATCATCGGCGCAGGCAATCAGGCCGGTGGCGCAGATGCCGCTAACCTGCTTAAACCGGCTTTGGCGCGCGGCGAACTGCGCACTATCGCGGCGACCACCTGGTCTGAGTACAAACAGTATTTTGAGCGCGACGCCGCGCTTGAGCGCCGCTTCCAGATGGTCAAAGTCGACGAGCCGGATGACGCCAAAGCCAGCCTGATGCTGCGCGGCCTTAAAGGCCGTTACGCCCAGCACCACGGCGTGCACATTCTTGACGCCGCGATCACCGCCGCCGTCACTCTTTCGCGCCGCTTCCTGACTGGCCGCCAACTGCCGGACAAAGCCGTTGACCTGCTCGATACCGCCGGTGCCCGTGTTCGCATGAGCATCGACACGCTGCCGGAGGCTTTGATGGAGATCAATGCCGAACTGGCGGCACTGGCGGTCGAACAACAGGCTATTGAGCAGGATCTGTTGCTGATCCCGGATACCGCGTCGACCCGCCTGCACGACATTGAACAGCGCCGCGAACAGCTTTCCTTCGAGCAGCAAAAACTCGATCAGCAGTATAAAGAAGAGCAGCGCCTGACCCAGCTGATTGTCGAAGCCCGTCGGGAGATTGCCGACGTGGCCCAACTGGCAGCCTTGCAGCAAGAGCTCAGTTTGGTTCAAGGCAACGCTCCGCTGCTCTCTCTCGACGTCGATGCCCGCACCGTCGCCACCGTCATTGCCGACTGGACTGGCGTGCCGCTGAGCAGCCTGTTAAAAGATGAGCAGACTGACCTGCTGCAACTGGAGAAACATTTCGCCACGCGGGTGGTGGGGCAAGATGCCGCCTTGGTGGATATGGCGCAGCGCCTGCGCGCCGCTAAAACCGGCCTGACGTCAGAAAACGGCCCGCTCGGTGTCTTTCTGCTGGTCGGCCCAAGCGGCGTGGGGAAAACCGAGACCGCGCTGGCGCTGGCCGACACCCTGTTTGGCGGTGAAAAATCGCTGATCACCATCAATATGTCCGAGTATCAAGAAGCCCACACGGTTTCCCAGCTCAAGGGCTCACCTCCGGGCTACGTGGGCTACGGCCAGGGCGGCATTTTGACCGAGGCCGTGCGCAAACGCCCGTACAGCGTGGTGCTGCTCGACGAAGTGGAAAAGGCCCACCGCGACGTGATTAACCTGTTCTATCAGGTGTTTGATCGTGGCTTTATGCGCGACGGAGAAGGCCGTGAGATTGATTTTCGCAACAGCGTGATCTTAATGACCGCCAACCTCGGCAGTGACCACCTGATGCAACTGCTGGATGAACAGCCGCAGGCAACGCATGGCGAGATGCACGAACTGCTGCGCCCTATCCTGCGCGATCATTTCCAGCCTGCCCTGCTGGCCCGCTTCCAAACGCTGATTTATCGCCCGCTGGATGCAGAAGCGCTCAGAAAAATCGTCGAGATGAAGCTGGCTCAGGTCGCGAAACGCCTCAACCGACATTACAGCCTGAAATGCGTCATCCAAGAGAGCCTTTACGACCAGCTAGTCGCCGCCTGTCTGCTGCCGGACACCGGCGCGCGCAACATCGATAGCCTGCTCAACCAGCAAATTCTGCCGGTACTGAGTCAACAACTTCTCAGCCGTATGAGCGAGCAACAGCACACAACCTCGTTAACGCTGGGCTGGGATGATGATGAAGGGATTTTGTTGGAGTTTGAAGGAGCAGAGAGATGAGTACCACGTCTAAGACACCCTTTTTCGACCACAGCCACCATAAGCTCGCCGTGCGCGACTGCGACGCGCCGATTGACGTGGAAGGCTTTGTTGGCAACGAGAGCCTGAGCCTGCCGTTCAGCTATGACATCACGTTCACCAGCGGCGACCAAAACATTGACCCGGCCACCCTGCTGATGAAGGACGCCTCGCTGACCCTGCAGGCCCCCGTGATGGAGGCCTTCGGCGTGGCGGTGCAGCAGCCGCAGCGGGTTATTCAGGGCGTGGTCACCGGCTTCAAACGCCTCTCTGCCTCGCGCGACGAGAGCCGCTACGCCCTCTGCCTGCAGCCGAGGCTGGCCCTGCTGTCGCGCAGCCACCAGAACCGCATTTATCAGGATATCTCCGTGCCCGGCATCGTGGAGAAAATCCTGCGCGAACGCCACGCCATGCGCGGGCAGGACTTCGTCTTCACGCTGGTAAAAGCGTATCCGCGACGCGAGCAGGTGATGCAGTACGGCGAGGACGACCTGACCTTTATCTCGCGCCTGCTGGCCGAGGTGGGTATTTGGTTCCGCTTCACCGCCGACCCCAAGCTCAACATCGACGTGGTGGAGTTTTATGACGACCAGCGCCACTACGCGACCGGCCCGACCCTGCACGCCGTGCCGCCCTCCGGCATGCACGACGTCGGCGTCGAGTCGGCGTGGGACTTGGCCAGCGCCTATCAGGTGGTGGAAAAATCCGTCAGCACCGGGGATTACAACTACCGCACCGCCAACGCCGACCTGGCCTCGGCGGCGGACGTCACCCGCGGCGACACCACCACCTACGGCGAGGCTTATCACTACGCCGACAACTATCTGGCAGCGGGCTCCGAAGGCCGTGACCCCGAGCCGGAAAGCGGCGCGTTCTACGCCCGCCTGCGCCACGAGCGCTACCTTAACCAGCAGGCGCGGTTCTCCGGCGTCGCCAACGCCGCTGCCCTGACGCCGGGTCAGGAGCTAAAGGTCATCGGCAACACTATTCCGTCCCCGTTCACCAAAGGCGTGATAGTCACCCACACCCGCAGCAGCGCCGCGCGGGACAAAAGTTTTGAAGTGGCGTTTGAAGCTATTCCTTATTCGGAAGATTACTGCTTCCGCCCGACGCCCGTCAGCAAGCCGGTGATGGCCGGCACCCTGCCCGCCCGCGTCACCAGCACCACGACCAACGACACCTACGGGCATATCGACAAGGACGGGCGGTATCGCGTCAACATGCTGTTCGACCGCGACGCCTGGGAGCAAGGTTACGAGAGCCTGTGGGTCCGCCAGGCGCGGCCTTACGCCGGTGACACCTACGGCATGCACCTGCCGCTGCTGGCGGGCACCGAGGTGGCCATCGCCTTTGAAAATGGCAATCCAGACCGCCCCTATATCGCGCACGTCCTGCACGACTCGGCGCACGGCGACCACGTCACCATTCGCAACTACCGCCGCAACGTGCTGCGCACGCCGTCCAATAACAAGCTGCGCCTCGACGACGAGCGCGGCAAGGAGCACATCAAGCTCAGCACCGAGTACGGTGGCAAGAGCCAGCTCAACCTCGGCCATCTGGTCGACGCCGACAAGCAGCCGCGCGGCGAAGGCTTTGAGCTGCGCACCGACAGCTTCGGTGCGATAAGAGCCGAGAAAGGCATCTTCATCAGCGCCGACGGGCAGCCCAAGGCCCAGGGGAAGGTGCTGGAGATGCAACCGGCGATGGATTTGCTGAACACTGCGCACGAGCAGATGAACTCAATCTCTTCTGATGCTCAGGCTTCAACGGCCAGCCCTTCTGACCTGCAGGCTCAAATCAATCTTTTGCAGCAAAACCTTAAAGAATTAAAGCAATCCATTCTTTTGCTAAGTGCCCCCAAAGGTATTGCCCTGAGCAGCGGCGAGCACCTGCAAATAAGTGCCAGCGACAACCTAATTGCCACAGCGGGTAAAAATGCCGACGTCAGCGTCGCCAAGAACTTCTTTATCGGCGTGGGCAACACTCTGAGTATTTTTGTCAGAAAACTGGGGATGAAGTTAATTGCTAATCAAGGCCCTATCACCGTTCAGGCACAGAATGACCTGATGGAATTACTGGCCCGTAAGGCAATCACTATCACCAGCACCGAAGATGAAATTAAGATCACGGCGAAGAAAAGGATCACGCTGAACGCTGGCGGCAGCTATATCACACTCGATGAGAACCGGATCGAATCCGGCACCGCGGGTGAATATCTGACTAAGGCTGGGCATTATGGGAGGTTGGATAAAGCTAGCTTGATATCAGCAATACCAGCTTTTCCCATTATTGAGTCAGGTGAACAAAGCTTGCGGTTTGCACTTTCTGAAGATGCAATTGGTCAACCTTATATGATCCACAACAGTATGGGAGAGTTAGTTGCAAAGGGGACGATTGGTGAAGATGGCAGAACACCGAGAATTAAGTTGAATGAACCTGATGAGCTAAGATTAAGTCTTGGTGATAACCGGTGGAAAGTGGAACCTATAGAAATTAAAGCAGAACAAACTTATACAGATTTAATAGATTTAACCTTCTTTGACGAACCCATTGAAGACCCTTATCTAGATAAACTTGATGATGATAATAACACGCTCCCCTCTGCGCTACTCGCAAGAATTATAGGCAATATCGCGGGCGAAGATTAGAATTTCATATACCATGAAAAATATAAGGAATTAAAAGTGAAGAATTCATTTCTAGCTATTTTTTTATTATTTACCCACACTGCAAACAGTGCTTGTTTAAAGAGCGGCGATTATGTTGAGCTTTTCGGAAAGCTAGTAGCTAAGCAATTCCCCAACCCGCTTGCAGAGAGCAATGACTCAAAAGAAAACAAGCCATACTCAATATGGATATTGCAGTTAGATTCTCCCTTGTCGTGCGTTAAAGACGTAGATGATGAGACATTCAAAAATTGGAATAAAGAAATTCAACTGTACCAAGGAGACAATGTGAGCAAAGATAAAATGGAGAAATTGAAAAATAAAGATGTTCTCCTTGGTGGGGAGTTAAGTGTCGCTGGCGGTGCACCATTTGAATTTACAGCAGTCGGGCTGGATGTTGAAAAAGCATCGAATGCTCCAGTGGAATAAAGAATCAATTGATAAGAGAGGATTTTGTGAAATATGTTAGCGCGACGCACGATAAAAAATCATTAACTGTGGAATATGTCGCGGAAGATGGCACGCGTTACCTGCGGTCGGGGGGTACAATTTGCTGGCGATTCTTTAACCCAGGTAACATCCGACCGTCTAAAACTTCTGTATGTAATTCTTTTAAAATAGGCATAGGTGAAACTAAAAGCGGAAAGTTTATGATTTTCCCCAGTGAGGAGGTCGGTTGGACAGCTTTAAATTTATTATTAAAAAGTGTATATAAAGACATGGAGGTTAAGAATGTTGCTAAAAGATTCGCTCCAGCCACAGACAATAACGACCCTGAAAAATACTCTAAATTTATTGTTAGAGAATCAGATTTAAATGGAGATTGGCATGTAAGAGATCTGGATGAAACTTCTTTAGAGAGATTAATGGAAGCAATCAAAAAGATGGAAGGATATTATAACAATCAAGATACTCGGCGCGAAAATATAGTACCTACAACTAGTATTATTGTTTCTGACGGTACTCAACCTATTATTAATGAGAAATTTAAGATAGCCATTGGGCAATGCACTTATGAATGGAGTACAAATAAATATGGAGTGCTGCCACTTATAGCACACTTATCAGATCGAGAACGAGTTGATATTCTTGCAACAAATGCTAGTGGTATTTATGAGAAAATTCATTCATTAACAACAGGAAATATAAGTAAAAATATTTTATTATTGAAGCATGGTAGCATCTATACCGCTAAAACTGGTGCTCATAAACAAAGTGAAAAAACCACTTCGATATATCTTGTAAAAAAAGGGGAAACATTAAGCAATATTGCACGTAAACTCCATACAACAGTGAAGAGAATTGCTGATTTAAACAATATTAAAAATATAAATATTCTCTCTGTTGGCCAGAAATTAAAAGTTCCTGACGGAAATGCTCTCCCTCAGGCGGTATCGTCAACGAATACTCTATCACTTACAAATCATCGTCAGACAAAAACAGGAAGTTCTGATGCAGGCTATCCGCAGGCGAATGTTAGCCAAAATGAGGAGCAAGCACCGTGGATGAAAGTTGCTATAGAGCAGGCAATAAAATGGGCAGGTAAGCCTGAGGATGAGATTACGATGGATATAAATTATCATGCAGAGGTTGGAGTACGACTTCCCTCTTTAGCTGGAGATAGTAACCCCTGGTGTGCCTCTTTTATTAATTATTGCTTAATTAAATCTGAACCACCATATCCGAAGAGTAATGCTCCTGCCAAAGCGATTTCGTTTTCGACTGATTATGCACGTTTTAAAAAAATAGATGTCCCAATTTACGGCTCTATTGCTGTTTTTACACGACGAGGTGGGGGGCATGTTTGCTTTGTTTATGCATTATCTTCAAAAGTTAATGGAAATATTATTGTATTAGGCGGCAATCAGTCAGATGCTATAAACTTTGTCGACAGAAGTCTCCGCGGATTGGTTGGTTACTTTATTCCTATCCAGTATGAGAAAAAAGCATTACTAGAAATGGTAAGTGGTTCCCTTCATAAATCGAGCGCAGAAGAGCTGAATTCATCACTAAATATCGATACTGATAACAACGGGAGAGAATTATGATGAAAGTAACATCTATAAAATCTATCGCTTGCACTCTTCTTATAGTGGCAAACATATCACTGGCTGATGCAAACAAAAATGTTCTGAAAGAACAATTAATTAACGCAGTGCGTAATAATTACAATGAACTAAAAGATGCCACACTCGAGATAAAGAAAATAGATTACTCTGGGGACTACGCCTATTTTTGTGGCGTTGGATTAGATAGCACCGGAAAGCCCATAAATACCAACAATTTCATTCCAGTCTACGATATACTCATGCACCGTAGCGAAAATGGAGTTTGGAAACAAGTTGAAAATTTTAATTCATTTTCGACTTTAAGAAAAAAAATAGAATGCCGTATAAATGAGAAACTAAGTAATTTCTTATTAAAAGTGGATATGGAAGATGACTCCTGTATATCTGTGGATAAAGGAAATGACGAAAGAAAAAATATACTTAATGTTATCAGAGAAGATAAAGAACAAAAACTTTTGGTTACACGACTATGTAAAACATCTTCTATAGCTTATTTTTGTGGTGCTAGCCAAGATAAAAATAGTAATTTTATCAGCAAAACTAATGGTGCAATTAACGTATCAGATATTATTTTAACGAAAAAAATGAATGGCAAATGGGAAAAAATCGTTGAATTTGGAAGTTTCTCATCGTCCTTTGAAGATATCACGTGTTTTTTTGGTAAAGAAAGTTCACTTCTTGAAAATCGCACTTTACAGGATGCTGTAGATAAACTTGGAAATAATGATCAGTGAACATCACAATGTTAAAATGCAATCTATTACAAATGATACATCATATTATTATATAAACCATAAATAAACAAACATTTCTAACATATAAGTAATCCCATAATTATATACTCTTATTTGTAGAGCGCCGAAATTAAATGGCATTCTTATAACATATCACCAATGCCTATAAGGATTGTTTAAAAACGATGGATTATTTCCACTTCAATAGCAATACAAAACCCATGAGAAACCCAGAAATAAAGAGCACACTTCAACGGATGGATTATTTTTCTAGCGACAATCCTTTTTAAATTGCAATAAATTATTTAAATATCAAAAAATAAATTCTTTAAAAACAATAAAAATTTATATTTAAATATCATTTAAACCTTAAGACCAACACACAACCAAATAATTTTAATGATAACACTCCCTCCCTGAACATAATTCTTATGCCTTTTTACATTGAGCTCAAAATGCCAGTAAACCTAAATAATATACCTGCCCCCTATTTACGTCCTACTCCGCCCAAGCCATTGCGCTGGTTAGCTGCGTTGGTATGCCTTGTCGCGACAGGAATATTACTGATGCGCTTATTAGGGAAATTGGTCAGTGAGAACACTTTCTGGTGGTTTGCCATGGGTATTCCCGTCATTTCTTGGCTGGTATTAATGGGAATTCGAATGGCTATTTACATGATGCAGCAAATTCAGGCCAACGCTTGGGACAAACGCCGTGAACAGGTGATTTTGCAGGAAGTACGGCGTGGGCGCCGTGCGTTGCAAATTCTGGCAGCGACTTTCAGCACGGCGCATATAGCCAATGCAGAATTTACTGACTGCACCGAAGCTATGCTTCGTAATCAGCCAATGTTAACACCGCAAACTAGCTGGAAAAAAGAAAGTACTGTCCGCCACAGTAAATTGCCGACTTCCGAAGATCATGAGCCTCATGACCGCATTGCCGCTGCCTTTGCTGAACTTTTGGAAAGTTTCGTGAATACGTTCGCCTTTATCCGGCCAGATCATCCTATTGCTGTTTTACTCGAATCCGCCTCTTCAATACCTGATGCACAGGTGAAAGAGATCTGGCAGAAGGCCTGGAAAAAGAGAGCGTTTCCTCAGCCTACGCATTTTGTTCGGGGGAGCGGGCTTAGGGTAATCGACAACTGGCTGGATAATCATATCAAAGATGAAGATTTGCTGCTGGTCGTCGCAGTGCATATCGCACCTGATGTAACCCTGTTCAGCGCAGAAGCCGTGGTCGGACTGTTACTCGGCAACCGGCTGACACAAAAGGATTTGTTACCCCTTGCTCTGCTTCATCGGCCAGAACTTTCGGAAGCGAATGATGAAATGTTACGCGCCAGGGCTGTGCAGGCTGCGGACTGGGTACCTATGAGCATCGATAAAGTGCAGCACCTGTGGTTAACAGGAATATCGGCTAAAAGCGATGCTTACAGAGCGATCCTCAAAGTCAAAACTGCGCTGCCATTTACCGGCCTTGGGCAACAAAGTGACATGCACCATATAGACAGTTTTCTTGGCAATACGGCACTTGTAGCCCCTTGGCTAGCCATTGCCGTTGCTGCCAAGGCGATGAGCTATTCCCCTGCCCCACATTTTATTTTTAACGGCGAACAAGGCAGCGAAAGTGTCTGGAGTTGTGCCGTCTCTCCCAATGCTTCTCACAAGGAGAACATAACGTGAAGCGCATTGCCTTACCGATTAAAAAACCAGAAGTCTGGTTCTGGATTATTGCCTTACTATTTTTACTTACAGGCGCGCTACTTTGTTGGCTAGTCTGGCAGCACCCAGAACAGGTTGGGTTAATGCCAGACACGCCGCAGCGAGATCGCTGGCTGACAGGGTTGATGGTAGGAACTGGCGTTCTGAGCTGTTGCGCGTTGTTAACCTATGCCGGTACGCGGCTTTCGGGTAAAAATCATTTTGATGAAATTCGTCAACAAGCCAAAGGGGATGATATTCCTAAGCCTGAAAAAGTAGCGAAAGATAAATCTCTGAACAAAATGGTGTTTCTGAAGCGCCATCTGCGCCTTCGCTACGGCCTGTTCTGGCGCAATAAAGTTCGTTTGCTGATGGTAATGGGTGAAGCCGAACAGGTTGCCGCGCTGGCACCTACTCTGGCAAGTCAGGGCTGGCTTGAAGGTCAGCGCACGTTGCTCATTTTTGGTGGCAGCCTGCATGAAGAAGGCGATCACTCGCGTCTGACTGAGTGGCGAAAGCTGCGCCGCACTCGGCCCTTCGACGGCATCGTCTGGGCGATGGCTGATGGGCAAAGCCGAAACGCTCAGTGGGTCGATGACGGCCTGCGCTCTCTGGAGAAAATCGGCGATACGCTGCGCTATCAGCCTGCGGTATATCTCTGGCAGGTGATTGCAGGGAAAGCTGAGGGTCACTTGCGCACGGAACAATCGATAGGAGCCATTTTCCCTGCAAAAATGTCACCCGAGTCGATTCAATCTCAACTTAAGTCCTTAACACCGCAGCTGCGCGAGCAGGGTTTACAACAGGTCTTTGTCGATCAGCAGCACGATTTCCTGCTGCGCCTTGCTCAATCACTGGAGAGCAGCACCGCCGCGCATTGGGGGAAAATACTCACCCCGTGGCTCGCCAGCTATGGCAAACGCATCCCTTTACGCGGCTTAATGTTCAGCCAGCCGGTATCATCGGCCACCTCTGCCGGCGTCCATGAAAAAACCTGGTCTGCACCCGTAACTTGGCAAGGGGTTTTAGAGGATTGTCGCGCGGCGCGTGGACAACGCGTTGGCCTGCCATGGGAGCAAACCCTGTGTTACAGCCTACTGGCGCTGATTATGCTTTGGGCAGCAGGAAGCCTGATGTCGTTTGCAGTTAATCGCCATCAAATGGTCTCAGCCAGCGAACTGGCGCAGAATCTGGCGAAGCCACTCCCTGTGTCCGATGCGCAACTGATTGCTCTGCAAGCCCTGCGCAATGATATCGGGCGTTTACAAACGCGCGTTCATCACGGCGCACCTTGGTATCAGCGTTTTGGCTTAGACCAAAATGCGGCACTGCTTGATGCCCTACTCCCTTGGTATCGTCAGGCGAATAATCGCCTGATAGGCGATGCCGCTGCGGACAGTTTGCAGCAAAAACTGAGCGTGTTGGCCAACCTTCCGGCGAACAGCCCGAAACGCGCCGCGCTGGCAAAATCTGGCTATGACCAGTTAAAAGCCTATTTGATGATGGCGAGACCGGAAAAAGCCGAAGGCCAGTTTTACGCGCAGGTGATGAAATCCACTGAGCCGCGCCGTGCAGGCGTCTCTTCCGGCCTGTGGCAGAGCCTGGCGCCTGATTTATGGCAGTTTTATGCTTCTAACCTGCCGACTCAGCCAAGTTGGAAAATCAACGTCGATAGCAGTCTGGTCACTCAGGCGCGTCAGGTACTGCTGGGAGAAATCGGCCAGCGCAATGCCGAAAGCACGCTATACGAAAATATGCTGCTGTCGGTACGCCGCAACTATGCGGATATGACGCTGACTGATATGGCGGGCGATACCGATGCCCAGCGCCTGTTCCACACTGATGAAAGCGTGCCGGGTATGTTCACGCGCAAAGCCTGGGATGAGCAAATCCAGCAGGCAATAGATAAAGCCGTGGCGTCGCGCCGTGAAGAGATTGACTGGGTGCTGAGTGACAACCGTCGGTCAGTTGCTGATGAAATCTCACCTGAAGCCCTGAAAAAACGCCTGACAGAACGCTATTTCACTGATTTTGCAGGCAGTTGGTTGAACTTCCTCAACAGTCTTCATTGGAACGACGCTCATAATTTATCTGATGTTATTGACCAGCTCACCCTGATGAGCGATGTGCGCCAGTCGCCATTGATTGCCTTAATGAACACACTGGCGTGGCAGGGGCAGACCGGGCAAAAAGATCAGGCCCTGTCGGACTCTCTGGTGAAATCGGCGAAAGCCTTGATCAATAAAGACGCGCAGCCAGCCATCGACCAACAGGCCCACGGCCCGGTCGGGCCGCTGGATGAAACCTTTGGTCCCCTGCTCGCCCTGATGGGCAAAGGCAGTGCACAGAATATGATGCCTTCCGACAGTTCGCTCAGCCTGCAAACGCTGCTGACTCGCGTGACTCGCGTCCGCCTTAAACTTCAGCAGGTTGCCAATGCTTCTGACCCACAGGAGATGACACAGGTACTGGCGCAGACGGTATTCCAAGGCAAAAGCGTCGATCTGACCGACACCCAAGAGTATGGCAGCCTAATCGCGGCGAGTCTGGGGGAAGAGTGGAGCGGTTTTGGGCAGTCGATGTTTGTTCAGCCTTTGACTCAGGCTTGGGAAACGGTGCTGCAACCCTCTTCCGCCAGCCTCAACGATCAGTGGAAAAACGCCATTGTCGCTAACTGGAAATCAGCGTTTGACGGGCGTTATCCGTTCGCCATCAGTAAGAGCGATGCGTCACTGCCGATGTTGGCCGAATTTATTCGCAAAGACAGTGGCCGTATCGACAGCTTCCTGACCCGCGAACTGAGTGGCGTGCTGCATAAAGAAGGCACTCGCTGGGTGCCAGACAGGGTTAACAGTCAAGGATTGAGCTTTAATCCGGCGTTTCTCGAGGCGATTAATCAACTCAGCCAGATTTCGGACATCCTGTTTACTGATGGCAGTCAGGGTATGCGCTTCGAGCTGCTCGCCCGCCCCGTGCCAGACGTAGTGGAAACCAACCTATCAATTGACGGACAAAAGCTCAAATACTTCAATCAGATGGAAAGCTGGCAGAGCTTCCGCTGGCCGGGCGATACCTATAAACCGGGCACCATGCTGACCTGGACGAATGTTAACGCTGGCGCCCGTTTATACGGCGATTATCAGGGAACCTGGGGATTGATTCGTTGGCTGGAACAGGCAAAACAGCAAAAGCTTGATGAGGGGCGCTATCAGCTCACCTTCACAACCACCGATAAACAGCCGCTCCAGTGGATATTGCGCACCGAGCTCGGCAAAGGCCCGCTGGGCCTATTGCAGCTGCGCAACTTCACGCTGCCGACAAAAATCTTCCTGACCTCAGAGACGCAAGCTGCGGCTGAAAAGCCATTTGACGCCGATGCAATAGCCCAAGAGTGATCTCCGCCCCTCTCGCTTAAAATTCAACAGGACCCGTAATGACCACATTAATCACGCTGCAAGAGGCTTGCAGCGCCGAGTCTTCATCACTCTTGCAATTGGCAACTGAGCAGGCCGCACTCTGGAATAACTGGTTAAAACCGATCTCAGCGGATCAGCCTGCCGGTGAAGATCCGGGCTACGACGACGACTTTCAGCAAATGCGCGAAGAGGTGAATAAGCTCTCGGGGGCCAATACCACGCTTATCTGCGAGCTGTCGGAGAAATTGCTTACCGCCTATTGCAAGGATGTGCGGGTCGCCACCTATTACATCTGGGCGCGTCTGCATCGCGATGGCGAAGCCGGCTTTGCCGATGGTCTTTCCTTGTTAGCGGCTCTCCTTGGCGATTACGGTGAAATGCTCCATCCGCAACGTGCCACCAGCAGAAAAACGGCGCTCGAATGGCTTGCAGGCTCGCGCATGCTGGACAGCCTTTCACTCTATCCCGAAGTGGATAAAGCTGATTTTGCCCGTATCGTGGCGGCTCTGACACTTATCGGGCAAGGCGTAAGCACATGGCCTGAAGCGAGTCGTCCACAGCTCGGCGCGCTCTACGCCGTGTTAGAAAATCGACTCGTGCAGTCTGGCGGGATGCATGCCGTGGTGCCGCAAAATAGCGGTTCCGCTAGTGTTTCAGCAGAATCCACCAACGCGTCCCCCTCACTGCGACCAGTGCAGTCCGGCCGCGACTTGCTGGATCAAGCAAAGACGCTGGCAAAATACCTGCGCGACCAGCCTCAGGGGTGGCTCTCGGGTCATCATCTGATCAAGAGCGTGCGTTGGGATACGGTTCATGAACTTCCTCCGCTGGACGCCAGTGGGCGCACTCGCTTACTGCCGCCGCGCCCGGAGTATCGCGCGCAGCTCAAGCGTCTTTACTTGCAACAGAGTTGGGTAGAACTGCTAGAACAGGCAGAGTCGATGTTTGCCGAAGGCGTTAACCACTTCTGGCTCGACGTGCAGTGGTATTTGCATCTGGCACTCAGTAAGGCCGGAGCGCCCTTCGACAGCTGGGCCAGCTGTATTACACAGGATTTACGCCTGCTGCTGACCCGTCTCACCGGGCTGGAAAGCCTGTGCTGGAGCGACGGCACGCCCTTTGCGGATGAAGTCACTCAGGATTGGATTAATCAGCAGGTGCTGGAATCGTCCACTGGCTGGGGCAATGAACCCGCCGCTGCCGTCACCTCCGGCGAGGACGATATTCTTCAGCTTGAAAGCGAAGCGCTGGCGCAGGCCGACAGTGACGGCGTTGAAACCGCGATCCTCTGGTTGCAAGCACGTCCGGGAGTCACTACCCCGCGTCATCAATGGTTGTTACGACTGGTGATGGCCCGCGTGGCTGAGCAATATGGCAAGAATGACATGGCGCTCCACCTGCTGGCGGATCTGGATAGCGGCGGCTCATCCCTCACCCTAAACCACTGGGAGCCGGGATTGGTTTTTGAGGTCAAAGCCCGACGCCTCAAGTTACTGCGTATGAAGGCGCAGCGCAGTGACAGCGACAAACTTCGCCTGCACAGCGATATGGAAACCTTGCTCAGCGGGCTAATAGCGCTCGACCCGGCAAGGGCTGCGGTGTTGTGTGGTTAACACTTAATAAGGGATTATTTATGGCAAAAGGTTATTACTTGGTGGTGGAAGATGAAACCACCTGTGGCGGTATCATCATTGAAGGTGATACAACCCACACACTGTTCGGCAGAGCCGTGGCTCGCGAGGAAGATCGCGTAACCTGCGGCAAACACCCCGGCACTTACTATATTATCGGCCATATTCCCGGGGATAAGATCCACGGCCGAAATTTTGCTGGCACCCTGCACAGCAAAAGCAGCTGTCCTTGCGAAGCAGAGTTTATTCCGTCAATGGTGGATGATACGTATGATTTAGGTAGTCAGGAACCAAAGAAAAAACCAGCTTCTGAGGAACAAAAAGCACCAGCCCTGTCGTCTTACGTCACAGGAGAAAATCCGTCCCCAAGCTATGTACCTGATTACCCAGCGACTGCATTGATTAATACTCATACCGTGCCTGATCTACATTTAAGAAATATTCTAAAATCCAGCAACCAAGATATAGCGCTTTTAACTCCAGACGAGTGCATAGAGGTGTTAAGCTCATGGGGCATGATTAAAGCTGGATGGGTTTCAATAACACAAACAGACTCAGGTGCATTTGTTATAAACTATGGAACTAATATTAAGGATGTAGTCACTACATCGATGATCATTACTAAACTCGGAAGCTTTGGCATTAAAGCGACTAGGTACATCAACCATAAAGGTACGGAGTTAATAAAAATTAGCGGCTACCCTGGGATCAGGAAAATATTAAATGCCCCCGTGTTTGCGGCCAAAAACCCAAAAATTGTAGATATAGGCATTGGGAAATATGGTTTGAAAAACTCTATCATAAGTGGGACCAGACTAACGTTCTATTTTTCAGCTAGTTACAGGACTATGGATTTCATATTAAATGATGAGGCTTCACTGTCACATTTTATCGGTTCATTAGCCACAGATATAGCTAAGATTGGTATTGCTTCTTTTGTTAGCTGGGGTGTAGGAAGCGGTACCGCTATTCTAGTTCCATTTATTTCAGCACCATTAGTAGTTGTTGTTTTAACAGGTTTTATAGTTGCCATAGGGTTAAATGAACTTGATAAAAAATATGGGGCCACGGACAGAGTGATAAGTTACATTGAATCGGCGCAGCAAGAATTTGTAGAAAAAGCAAAGGAAATACATCAAGGGATATTGGATTTAGGTGCTATGTACGTTGATAATATGCTAGAAAAAGGCATGCGTGTAATAGAAAGTGAAACAAAAAAATATTTACGGGACACAGTGAATGAAATTTTTCCGAGAATTTATTAATGAATAATATCACAAGACCCAAAGCACTATTATTATTTATACTCTTCTTCGGGATAGCGATTAGCTGTCTATTGCTTGGGATATCAAGAATAAGAGAAAGAATCTCATCTTCAGAAGTTATTTTAGTTTCAAAGTTTGATTTTGTAATACCTTTTGCATCATTAGTCTTCTTTTTAGTTTCCGTACCAGCCATTTATTTCTTTATCAAAAATAGAACAATGAAAAATGCGAGCCTAGCTCTTCTGACAAAGTCTATTTTTATAAGCTTTATCACTGCGCTTGTTTTAGGCTTTTTGATTAACTCAATAAATGTTAATTATCTTGAAAAAAAGGGATATGTCCAGTGTAAAGGTATTCCTACAGGATGGACTCCCGGCACCGCCACCGAATATGCTTTGAATGAGGGACTGTGCAAATAAAAATGAGAAAATAAAATCATCCCGAAAATATGAAAAGAACTATCACTAATAAATATTTAAATCTTAGCAACTACCAACTCAAAGATTAAC